>NZ_LSRP01000114.1 GCF_001885585.1 Pararhizobium antarcticum | reverse complement strand
TCAGAACATCGACGCGCACGCATGAGACCCCCGCTCGGGCTACGCCCTCCCGGAGGTCTCATGCGTGCGCCGCAAGTGGCCTGGTTTTACTCCGCCGCCTGGCCGGTTTTTACTCCGGCGTTGACACATTTAGCGGCAACAAGACCTTCTCCGGCTCCCTGACGGCGTCGGGCACTGTCACCGTTTCGGCAGCCTTGGCCAGCATTGGCACGGCAACCACGACAGCAACCTATGGGATGGGAACCGGGACCACGACGACCGGAGTCACCAAGACGGTGAACCTCGGCACCGGCGGTGCATCCGGATCAACCACGGTCGTCAACATCGGGTCAGCCGCCGCAGGGGCTGGCGGCTCCACGGTGGTGAACACGCCCACCGTCACCTTCGCCAATGCCGTGACACAGGTCGGGATGCCGCAAGCCAACCTGACCGCCCAGCTGCTGGGCCTCGGCGGGGCAACGGCTGACAGCTACAACCGCCTGTCGATCAACGCCCCGGCTATGCTGTTCAATAATGCAGGCGCGGGGATCGAGGCGACATTCAACAAGAACGCCGCTGGAAACGACGCCGCCTTTGCCTTCAAGACCGGGTTTTCGGCGCGGGCGCTGATCGGGTTGCTGGGCAATGACGACTTCAGCTTCAAGGTCAGCCCGAACGGATCGACCTTTTTTGACGCCATCAGGATCGACCGCAACTCCGGCCGGGTTGAACTGCCCGAACCCCTGCACATGCCCAGCCTGCCCGCCGCCCCGGACCCGCCGCCTGCGGGCAAGCTCGCCGTCTACGCACGCGACCGCGCCGGGGCCGGATGGCTGGATGTGCAGCGCCCCTCGGGCCGGTTCTTTCCGTTGCAGCCGCATTTCGGGGTCAACCGGATCGCGACATGGGCACCCTCAACCAGCACAACCGTCAACACCAATGGCATGCCGCGTACCGCCGTCGGCACGGTTGCGACGCCAACTTTGGCCGCCACCAACCTTTCCACCAGCATGCGGCGCTGGAGGGTCACCAGTGCCGCAACAGCCGACGCGGTGGCCGAAGAACGATCTGCAGGCTGGGTCTGCTGGCGCGGCAATGCCGATGGTTTGGGCGGATTGAACTACGTCAACCGGCTGTCTCTGACGACCCTGCAGGCGACCGGCATGGGGTTCTTCGGGCTTTACGGCTCGACTGCTGCGCTCGCTACCACGCTGACATTGGCGGCTGCGGTCAACTGCATCGGCATCGGCTTCCAGCGCGGCACCCATACCAACTGGCAGCTGGTGCACAACGATGGCACCGGCGCGCCGACGCTAACCGATTTGGGCGCGAGCTTCCCGGTAAACAGCCTGACCAATGTGCTCACTCTCTATATCGCCGCCGCGCCGAACGGATCCGACATCGGCGTCCGTGTGGTCGAGGAAGTCAGCGGCACGGCCGTCGAGTTCACCATCACCACCGACATGCCCGCCGCCAGCCAGCTTTTGAGCCCGCGCAATTACATGAACAACGGCGCAACGGCGGCGGCCGTCGCCTACGACTGCTCGGGTGTCTACGTCGAGACCGACTACTGAAGGACAATCAAAATGACAGAAGAAAACTCTCTCTTGCAGGAGGTTGGCGCAGCCTTGCGTGACCACGGCATCACCGCCGCCATCACTGCCCTGATTGGCGGCACGATTGCCCTGCTGGCCGCCGTCACGCGCCGGGCGTTCACCAATGACGCGATGCTGGCACGACTGGACCGCGAACTTATGGCCGAGCGTCACCGCGTGGATCGGCAGCGCGCTGAAGATCGCAAGGGCGACGCCGACCGGTTGGAGCGCATTGAGACAGACATTCGCGCCATGCGCGATCTGATGTTCGAAGCCTTCCAGCGCGGCCGCGCCGACTGACCGACGATCAAACCCATCACCAAACCTGTCACCCGACCCGCCCCAGAGGCGGGTTTTGCATTTCTGGAGACCACTCATGCCGACCACGACCTATGCCCATTTCCGTGTCGTACCTGAAAGTGCCTGGCGCTGGCCCAGCTTTTCCCCGGCCGAGATCGCCTGCCGCGGCACCGGCGCGATCAAGATCAATGCCGAGGCGATGGACAAGCTTCAATCCCTGCGCAACCGCCTCGGCAAACCGCTGATCGTCCGCTCGGGCTATCGCAGCCCCAGCCATAACCGCGCGGTGGGCGGGGCCCCGGCCTCCAAGCACATGCTGGGCACTGCGTTTGATATCGCGATGTCGAACCACGATCCGGTCGCATTCGCCGAGGCCGCCCGCGCCGTCGGCTTTCTGGGCTTTGGTACGTATCGCCGCTCGGGCTTCATGCACATCGACCTTGGCCCCGCGCGCAGCTGGGGCGAACCGTTCCCGGCGCGCGCGACGCCCTTCGTGCCGGAGCTGGCTCCTGCCCGCGAGGTGCTGGCCGACAGCCGCACCTTGAAAGGCGGCGGGGCCGCCGGCATCGCCACCGTCGGCGCGGCCGGTGTTGAAGTGGCCCAAGACGTCCTGGCGGAAACCCAATCCGCCATCCTGCCGCTGGTGCCCTACCTCGACACCCTGCGCTGGGTGTTCATTGCCGTGGCGCTGATTGGCATCGCCGTCGCCATCCACGCCCGGATCGACGACTGGAAGCGGGGCCAGCGATAATGGGCTGGATCGTCGCCATCCTCACGGACGACCCGGCTCGTAAAGCACTGGGCTTGTTTTTGGCGGCGACCACCATCGCATTGTTCCTCCTGAACCTACGCCGCGCCGGTGAACGCGCTGGGCGGCTGGCCGAACGCCATTCAACATCGGAGAAAACCCATGAAATCCAACGCCAGATGCTGGACGCCGCCAGCCGCCGCCCTCATGGCCGCGACGATGTTATTGAGCGCCTGCGCAATGGTGGGTTCTGAGACCCCGCCCAGCGCCTGCCCGCCTGTTGTGGACTATAGCCGTCCGCAACAAGCGCGCGTGGCCGACGAGGTGGCCAAGCTGCCGGAAGGCGCTCTGATCATAGGCTGGCTCGCAGATTACGCCGTGCTCCGAGAGCAAGCGCGGGCGTGTCGTGGTCCCCGACCACCTCGCTGAAATCAGACTGGACTATGCACGCCGGTCACGCCTGTTGTCGCTTTAACTACCGCGAGGAAACCAAACCATGTCCCCAAAATACCCCCACATCGCTGTCGAACTAACCGGCCGTGACGGCAACGCCTTTGCCGTTCTCGGCCGTTGCCGCCAGGCCGCACAGCAGGCCGAGCTGCCCGATGACGCAATCGCCACCTTTATGGCTGAGGCCACGTCGGGCGACTATGACCACCTGCTGCAGACCGCAATGCTCTGGTTCGACATCCGCTGATCTGACCTGCGGCCATTGCCATCTTGCCAGCCTCGGATCCTGTTACTGTCAGCTCCGCCAAAACCCACAACACCATCTGCCAGACGCTAATCGGTTGCCAAGGTTCCAGGCATTGCAGCCCAGCGCGACCACAATTTCAAAGAACCCTCACCGCAAGTGGCGATGGAGAGCGAGACCGCTGCTTTCGACAGATTTAGTATGATACTTCTCGTGAGCCTGATGCTGCGGCAAATGGGGAATGCCATCATTTAGCCTGAGACCTTCCCGAAACGCTGTTTGACGTATTCGGTGATTGCACTGCCCTGAAGTTCGGCCGTTGCATTGCCACCACGAACGAAAAAACGCTGAAATGGGCCGTCTTTGAGGAAGGCCTCGCGCGGACCAGGTTCGCATCGCACCAGCAGAACGCGCACTCCATCCTGCTCTTCGAACCTCGGGTGAACGTACGGACGAAACACGTCGCCCAACCTCGAAGTGATCAGGTTTACCAAGTGCAGCGCCATCTTGTCTTCATCTGGAAACCCGTCAGCTTCAAGCCCAAGCACTTCGCCATCATCGGCCACCCCGATCAGCAACGTCCCGCCCTTGGCATTCAAAAACCCTGCTATGGTTTTCAGAGAAGACACCTGGATTTTATCGTCCTGCTGACTTGTGTGGAGGTTAACGCGCAAGGTCGATTTGAACTCCACCGCATCGGTTTCGCCGGAGTTGATCAGCTCTGCCACGCTGATTTCTGTCTTTTCGGCACTGGGTGCATTCCCTGTCAGAAGTTTCCATGCGGCTTCAATGACGCGGGCGATGCGCTCACGCCGCTGCACCAAGAAATCTTCGTAGGGCAACGTCCACCATAGATGCGGTAGCGCATGCCAGAAGTAGAGCTGAGTTCGGTTCTCGGCAGACAGAGCCGCATCCAGAGGCGGCACATAGGCGGACGGGGGTTGTTTCCCGATACTGATGTTCTCGGGCCACTCAATCGAAGCGAAGTTCGCGATTTGGTTGATTTTCTTCAGTTCTTGGATCCCTTGTCCTTCCAAGTAGGCGCGCGGAAACAAGTGATGCCTTTCCAGCGCAACCTTGGTTCCTTTTATCGCAGGATCCACAAGGCTGGCGATCTTTACCGGGCTGTAGAGCGCATCTGCATCGAGCTTGATCAGCGAGGCATTGTAGGCAAAAAGCGACGGGCTCTGCGACGCCGACGTAGCCAGCTGGCTTGGCAGCGTTATGCTCCAGTAGTCCGGCGTGAGCGTGGTTGAGCAAATTTCCCGCAGCTTTGCGAGATAAGCTGCGCCATCTGGAAGATCCCGCAAAAGGGCCAGATCCGACTCGAAACGGGTTTCTGGGGAGTTGGTATAGCGGCCAGTCAAGGCTGCCATGAAGAAGAACTCGGCGATGGCCTGCCGCATCGATTTCTTGTCGATACCGTAGTCCACCATTCCGACCAGATAGAGCACATAGCTGTAGATGATCGCGGTCTCAGAGCTGATCATCTTCTCGCCACGATACCCGGCCAGCGTCAGAGCGCTGAGAAAGTGGTGCCAGTTTGCGAGGTTCAGAGCAGCTGCCTGCCCCGATTGCATCTTCTGGAACTGCTCGTCGCGCTTCTCCGGGTTGTCGATGCCTGTTTTGGCATCCCGCCCACGCAACGCATTGTAGACGTTTTCGAGCCTTGCGCGCTTGAGCGCCAGGCCAATGGTTGCCCTGAGCATTTGATCAGGCGCGGGCTTGATGAAATGGTTGAACGGGGATGCTTGGCCGTCATGTGGCTTGGTCGCCGCGTTCGCGAAAGCTTCAAGCTCTGTACGGCCTTCGTCCCAATGGACCGACATCAGCGTCATGATGAAGTCAGATTGATTAAGCTGCTTCCCTTCGCCGTTGATGCGCACGAACACATCCGCAACCGTTGCACCATCAACCGTCGCAGATAGCGTGAGGGCAGTGAAAGAATACTGGTTGGTCAGTCCATGCAACTTGCCAATTGCATTCTGGATCTTCTTCTTGTCCCCGTCCGATACCTCACGCACGGAAGACAGATGTTCGAGGAAATCGCTGGCAATCGAGAAGACATTGGCTTCGGGACGCCAAAGCTCCGAGATATCGGGAATGTAGGATTTGTCTTTCACGATAGCGGCATCCCAAACCGCGAAACGCTCAGTTAACGGATTGAAAGCTATGCGGATGCGCTCTTTCTTGAAATTCGCGCGAGTTACCTCTTCGCCCTTCACTACGGCGTACAGGGAGGTCAGCCGCTGCTGTCCATCGACGATCGCAAGCTTCGGGACCGCCTTGGTGTTTTTCGTTCCAATCCCCCTCAGCCCTCCTTCTGCCCCCGTATCCCAAAATAAAAGAAAACCAGCCGGATACCCCTTGTAGAGCGAGTCAAACAGGTTGCGAACCTTGACGTTTTTCCAAACGAACGGGCGTTGAAGATCGGGAAGGCCAACCTTGCCAAGGTCAATATCGGCGATCAGGGCGCCTACGGGATAGCTGGTCGTCGTGAAGATTGTCATGGGCGGCACCTTATTGGTCGGAATTGTTTGAATGGTTCTGACTCGCAGCTCGCGACGCAGAACCGTTGAAGATATGTGTACGGTGCCAAACCAGATTTTCCCGCTGGCGCGGCGTCAGCGACAGCGAGGCCTGCCAGCGTAGTTCAACACGGGCAGCTTCACTCAAGGCCGAAGAAAACTCCGGGTGTCCGGCGTCAGCGAAGGTAACAAGACCCCGGTCGAACGCGGCATCCCAAAGCGCCGAAAGCAACAGGCCGTTATGCACATCAAGGCGCTGGGCGTCGCAGCTGCAGGCCTTCCATGGCACGATATGCGACGCGCGCAGCAGCGCCGGATCGGTGATGCCCGTCAGCGGGCAGCGGCCCTGCCAATATTCCATGAGCCCCTCGCGAAAGATATCCTGGCCGATGCGCTGGACGACCATCTGCTCGGCTTCGGTCGTTTGGGGCAGGTCACGGACCTTGGCGGTAAAGCTGCGCAGAGGCGCGTCCGGCAGGCTGGCGGAAAGCTGATAGACCCGGGCAAGGACCGCATAGAGATCGCCCAATTGGTCGAATACGTGGCAAGAAAGGCCGGGGCCAGCAATCGGCGCGACAGGCAAGCTCAGCTCTGCGATTACGCCATCATGGTCGAGCGCCATGTACCAAGGCCCTTGCGGGCCAGCGGCACCGAGGTGAATGGAACCCGGCACAGTTGTCGAGGCGAAACTCGCCCATCCGGGTGGACCGCCAAAGGGACGTCGGAAGCCGTTCTGCCAAGCGGCTTTCTCACACTCCTCACGGACGACGAAAGATTGAGGCGCCTCGATCATGCTGTCACGCCTTTGCGTTCCACAGCTTCTGGGCGGCAATTCCCATAGCCGTTTCTATGGCATTCGCAGCCCGGGTCACCGCATACAGGTTCAAATCCCCGAACGCGCCCTTGTAGTTGGCCAAATAGCTCTCGCTTCTGGGTTTCAGCCCATTGCGCATTGCGACCAGATAGGCGGCCATCTCTGCTTCGACTTCCATCAACGCATGCGGCGTATCGCGCCGATCCGGCACCCGACGACCGGCATCAAGCCCGAGGTGCCCCAAATAGAGATGCGCCAGCTCGTGCGCTACCGTCACAAACCGTGTCGCCGGATCATGATTGCGGTTGTAGGCGAGCTGATAAAGGTTCTTGCCGGTCTTGGCCTTTGATACCGCCAGCAGCCGGATCCAGCCCGCTTGGCCATCCCCGGCGTCAAGGGCGACCACATCGATCCGCTCCTTCTTCACCGCTCGCATGAACTCGGTGAAGCGGTTGTCGGTTAGGTTGCCGAAGGTCGGGAAGGCGAAGGCGTCGACTGGAACATCGCGCCCCTCGGTATCGAGGATGTCGAAGACGAAATCGACCGGCCCCTTGGTGCGCAAAACCAACAGTGGCCGGGTGCCCTTTTTCGGGACCCGCCCGAACCGTTTGTGCCAGTCCTGTGCTGTTGCCGCGTGGGTCAGGCCCGGCTTTTGGATATGCAGAAGCATTGCGTTGAACGGGGCAAACTCTCGCAGTCGGATCGTGAAGGCAAACAGCTCCTTGATCGCTTCGCCGCTAGCATAGAGTTTCGTCGCTGCGATCAGTTGGTCGATCAACGCTCGTTCCGTAGCGTCATTAGTCTGAGGCTGGCCTTCAAACAGATCCGGTTGGGTAAATAGGACGTCCGGTTGTTTGAACATGCCCGGCGCGGAAGAGACACTTACAAACGGGTCGATGAGACCATATCCAATTTCATGAAGGAAAAGATCGATGTAGGGCATAAAAAAATCATCCGGGCTATCCGGAAGCCCGTCCGATCCCAAGAGTTCTATCTTGATGGCCGTATCACTTAACCAATCATCTTCGGGACGATAGATTTCCCGAACACATGCGCAAAACAGCGGCTTGAATTGCGCGTATTTGATTGGATCAACGACGCCCATCCCCTACATCCCCATCGCCGCAAATTCGCCGTTCGCTTCCATACGGTCCCAGGCGGCGAGGACGAGGCGGCGGGTGCGGTATTCGCCGTGTTTTGCCACTTCCTTGTTTTTAAGCACGCGGAAGGTTTCCGAGGGGTAGTCGGGGCCTTTTACGTCGGCGGGGTCGAGGATGTAGCGCAGCTCGTCGCGGGTCAGGCCGTAGGCGCGGGCGTAGAAGGCGTCAAGATCGGCGCGCAGGAGGGCGCGGCGGTCCTCGTCCCAGGTGAAGGGCGGGCCGTCATGGCCCAGATCACGGGCAAAGGGGGCGAGGCTGTGTGAGGTGTAGGTGAGTTCCAGCACCTTCGGAGTGATGAAGGCGAGGCGGGCTCCAGTGTAGAAGTCGGGTGGGAGGATGGGTAGTTGCTTTACTATAAACGCATCTAATCCCTGTCTTGACATCTTCATTCTGCAAATGAAGTCAACCAACAAGGAATTGATGTTTGCAACTAAGCCACAGGTCGCATCCTTGAAATGCTCACAATCGAAAGCAATAGACGGTAGAACGTGTGGTGTCGCACAACGTGGAAGAACAGTTGCAATTAATGTTCGTTCATTGGAAGGCTTCGTCCCAAAACGCCATACAAAAACCCATTCACGTGACCAGCCATACTGATTAGCTTTAGCAGTCACTTGTTCTTCAGCGACAAAATACCAAGAAGCCACCTCGAACAGTGGGTCCGATTTGCTTACTGACGTCGGGTTTGGAATCGTTCCGCCCCGGCCTGGTCTTTCACTCAATCCGTTAAAATTACCATGGCGATGGTCGAATTGGGCCATCATTTTGCCCTCATAGAGCGGCAGGTATTGGTATCCACTACTTGAGATCAACGTAATATCACCCAACGTAGAGTTTCTATGAACCATTTCCCCATTAGACGATTCTGAGAAGAGATTACTATCACTAGCCATGTCAAAATAGCGGGGGAAAGAAGCACCCCAAGCGTTGTGGGTTGAGTTTACCTTCTCCCCAACGAATGCCTTTGTTGTATCGTATAATTTCTTGGCGATCCCCGCTTCCACCTCAGTTCTGAATAGTGGCATAGCCAAAGTATTCTCATTAAACTTTCTGATAAAATCAATTTCTACGAGCATGCTGCGAATTGGATTATTTGCATCACCTACATGCTCAATGAAGGATGCAAGTCGTGGAAGGCTCATCGAACTCCCCACCGTGTAAAGTGTAAACATCTCAGTTGTAGTTGACGGAAAATAGTAAGAAGCATTACTGAAAGTTAATGCACCGCGGAAAATCTCTTCATTCAGAACATAGCTGCAGAACCCAGAGAGTTGAGCATCAGTAAGTATCCCAGACGGCAGCACAAAACCGAAGAACCCACTCTTATGCCGCAGTTGTAGCGCGAGTTCCGAAAAAAGAGCGTATGTGTTGACATAACCTTGCCCAGTTAAAGGGAAACGACCACCATCTTCACTTGGTGCTTTGGCAAATTGAGCTGCTGCGTCCAAATTCCGTCGTTCCGTTGCAAATTCGTCAAAGAGTGCCCTTTCCAATGATCCTTCGTTCGCTCGCGACAGGACCTTGATCATCCTCTCACGCGCGGCCTTGTTTGCAGCTTTGGCAATCTCCGGGCTGCGGGCGGCAAAGAACTCCTGCTCCTGCAGCTTGATCCGCTCCCACGGCGGGTTCCCCAGCACGACATCAAACCCGCCGCGCTGCATCACATCGGGAAACTCCAGCGGCCAGTGAAAGGCGCGGGCGCGGCGGGCGGCCTTGGGCGCGTCCAGCATCGCCTGACGGATCTTGCCCTGATTAAGGGCCATCCACAGCTCCTCGGTCGTCGGCACCGTGCGGGCGGATGCCCCCGCCGGTGCGCCACCCACCTTGGGCAGCAGGAAGGCCGCGACATAAAGGTTGGCCGCCGCCGTTGCCCGCACAAAGGCATGCCCCTTGCGCAATTCCTTGAACCGCGCGGCTTTGGCCCCGATCTGCTCCACGGTATCCTCGGGCAGGTCGCGGAAGCCCGAGAAATCCAGCGCCAGCGGCTTCATCTCGGGCATGGCGACTTGCCCCGTGCCGAAATCGAACCCGCCTTGCCCCGAGGTCGCGGCGCGGTTGGCCTGCAGGTAGTACTTTGCGGTATCCTTGTCGTCACCCGTCAGCGGCTTGTAGGCGGCATCGGGGATACCCCCCTGCAGCACCTTCAGGTCGTACACCCCCAGCAGCGCATCGCCGCAGCGGATTTGCGCGTCGAAGAAACCGAGGGGAAGGCCGGGGTCCACCGTCTCGATCCACAGCGCGACCTTGGTCAGTTCCACCGCCATCGGGTTGCGGTCCACCCCGTGCAGGCAGGACCGCGCGACATCGCGCAGTGCATGTCGGAAATCGGCAAGCGCGGGCGTACCATCGGCACGGATGCGGGCCAGCCGTGTGGCGATACGGCGGGCAGCGGCCAGCAGGAAGTGGCCCGAGCCACAGGCAGGGTCGATGACCGACAGTTTCAGCAGCGCCTTGGCGGGATCGTCCGCCTCGGCCTCGGTCTTGTCGAGCACGGGGTCAAGTGCGGTGTCGAGCAGCGCCTGAACCAGGCTGTCGGGCGTGTAGTAAGAGCCGGTGGTCTTGCGCTGGTTGCCCTTCTGCTCGGCCGCCTCGGACGCGAAGACCAGCGATTTTCCGTCATCGCCCAGCTGCGGTTGCAGTTCGAGCAGGGATTCGTAGACCGAGCCCAGCTCTTCCGTCTCCATCGCGCGCCAGTTGACGGGGACCATGCCGGCCTTGTGGTCGAGCCAGGAAAGGCGGTAGAGCGCCTCCATAAACGCACGGTTGCGCAGGCGGGCGGTTTCCAGATGGGGAAGCTTATCGGTTGAGAAAAGCCCCCCGAGGGCCGGAAGGGCCAGCGCCTCTTGCCCCTGCGCGAGGGCACGGAAGACGATCTTGACGCCTTCGTAGCGGTCGTGGTGCTTGTCCCACGAGGCGGCGCGGTAACACTGGGCACGCAAGGTGGCGAGGCTGTAGCCCTCGGCATAGAGCTTGCGGGCGTCGGACTTGGCCTTTTCGGGGTGCAGAAGGTTTCGATCCTCGGCCACCATCAGGAAGATCAGGCGGTAGACGAGGCGGAGGAGTTCGTTAAACCACTCGGTCAGGTTGACGTCACCCGATTTCAGCTTGGCGGCAAGGTCGGGATTGGCCTCAAGGAAACCGGAGCCGAGAAGTTTGAGCGCGAGCTGGACCTGGACGGCCAAGCGGTCGCGGGCGACTTCGCCTTCCTTGGACCCGGCGTCGCGCCAGCGTTCCAGCGCGCAGTCGGTGGCCGGAGCGCCCGCGACACCGAAGCGGGTGCGGTGGATCAGGAGCCACAGAACGGCGAAAGAAGCGGCGTCTTCGTTAATGAATATCTGGGAGAGGTCGGCCTCGATATAAGCTGGTCGGGTCAATGAGGCGTTGTCACGCATCAGGCGGATCAGCGTGCCATTGGTGACGAGGCCCCAAAGCGTCTCGTCATGCTCGTTCAGGTGGTCCTGAAGTGCGAAGGCGGGCGAGCGCGTACGATCGGTTGAGAGGGTCGCGCTGCGCCGGTCGAGTTTTTCGTCCGATGGTGGCACGACAACGATCGGCACCCTATCTCCCGCGATAAAGGATAGAGCGCCATCGACGGGGTCGAGATCGTCGAAGCCGAAGGTTTCTTGCAGGAAAGCTTTGATGTAGCGACGGGTTGCATCGGCCGAAGGGTTTGCGATCTTGGCGAAGGTGTCGAAATGGGACTGGCCGACACGGAAAGCAGTCGAGATTTCCTCGCGGATCGTCAGGCCCTTGCGGATGCGGTAGTCGGCCTCCGTTTGTTCTGAAGCTTCGCGACGATCTGCAGCCGCGACCATTGCAGGAGCGATCAGGTTGCCTTCGAGGCTGAGCGAGGGCCAGGCCGACATGTCGATGATTGGTTTGCGTGCCACGATCAGACCTCGCTCGGGATCAGGACGAAGAGACCAATCACGTCGGGTGGCAGAACTGCCTCAACAGTGACGCGCGAGGCCGAACCGGCGGCCGCGCGCAGGCGGGCATGGTCCTGCATGAGCTCTTCGGCACGGGTTCTGACGAACACGGCCAATGGGCCGTCGAGCTGGAAGGGCAGATCCTCCTTGGCTTTAACGACGAACCGGTCCCGGGCCGTTGATGCCAGGTCAGCGGCTGCGGGCGTGTTCAACAGCACGCGGGCGGCCTCGCTGCTTGCGACGATTTCGCCGCCCTGCATCGCGACAAGAGCTGCTTCCTCGGCAAGAAGCAGGCGTTCTTTCCTTCCATGGACCGTCAACTTGAACCGAATGCGAAGGAGCGCGACGCGGGTTACCTGCTGGACGGCAGTGGTTGGCCAAGCACCAACCCGACCTATCCCCAAGCCGGAGAGAGTTTCCGGATCGAGGGAGGCTTCGACCAGCGCCTCTGCCAGTGTGGCTGTCAGCGGATGTGTTCTGGTGACCAACGCTGTGCCTGACGGTGCTGGTTCGTTCATAGCGAGGCGAACCGAGCCGGTCAGCTTCCGTTGAGCGAGGCGTTCCTTCAGACCCGATTCCAGCGCGTGGACATGGGCAATCAACAGGGTCTTGCGCGGCTCGAGCGGTACGCCGAAACGTGACATCGCCCTCTCAACGAATACCTTTGCATCGTCGGGCGATCCCAGCAGGGTGCGGACCTTTTCCCACTCTGGAGCCACTTCCTGCGGCTTCATGGCATTCTGCGCAAAGCGAGCACGTGATTTTTTCTCATTTTCTGATGCATCCCGCCAGCGCGCGTCCATGGCCTTGGTGCCATCATCAAGGCGCAGGTCGAGCGCCAACTGACGCGTTCCACCACGGCGCAACATCATTGACGCCATAAGCGCATCCGTCACCGGCCCTCGATTGTCGGGAAGTGGCACCGTCACACCAGTTGCCTTGCGGATTTCTTCGGCCTTGCGGAGGATCACCTCGAGCACGGCACCGTCGATTGCGCTGTCGGGTGAGAACATCATGATTGAGCGGACCAGCTCGGCCGGCTGACCGAAGCGGTCGACCCGACCCTCGCGCTGCTGATGCCTGGTCGGGTTCCAGGACAGATCGTAATGAATGACGGTGTCGAAAAGCTGCTGAAGGTTGATCCCTTCTGACAAGCAGTCAGTAGCCACCAAAATGCGCTGATTTTCCTTTTGATCGTCGGCCGCCGCCATGTCGGCCACGCGATCGCGGCGCTCGTCGGGTGTCAGAACGCCGGTCACAGCTTCAACGACCACCTTGGGAAATGCTTTGCGCAGGCCGTTGCGAACATGTTCGGCCGTGGCCAGATACCGGCAGAAGACGACAGGGTTCGCGCCCTTCTTGATCAACGGGTTCAAGGCATCAATCAGTGCCTTGAGCTTGGGATCAGCCTCGTGGACCAGTTCTTCCACTTGCCTTATCAGCGCCAAGAGTGCTGGATCGGTCTCAAATCCGGTCCCTGGTTCGATATCCACAGCGTCTTCGTCGTCAGAGTCTTCGTCGTAGATCTGGGGCTCAAGCCGATCGCTCTCTTTTGACATGCGGTTGCGCAGGGCGCTGAGCGCGGCAGCTGGCGATGAGCCAACACACCGCATCAAGGCCAGTGTACCCCAGAAGGCAAGACGTTGTTCCCGCTGTCCTGAACCTGCGCGCGAGACGACACCGAAGCAATAATCAAGCACTGCCTCTTGGAAATCGAGGTGCGTCTGCGACAAGCGGTATGCAGACTCGGTTGTTTCGTGTTTAGGGAAGGCGCGGTTCTCGTCCCACGCTCCCGAAACAAGATCGATGCGCTGGCGCTGAACGAAATGTCGCGCGAGACGTTCACGATAGCGCGCATCCTCAAAATTCATCGCGCCGAACGACGGCTCGATCAGAGAAAGAAGTCGACCAAAAGCGTCTTCGTCCCCTGAATGGGGCGTCGCGGTGAGAAGGATCAGCCGCCGCTCTGGATCGCGGGCAAGCCCGGCAAGCAATTCAAAGCGCTGCTGTTTTCCCTTGTGGGTGCCGACACAGGCATGGGCCTCGTCAACAATCACGAAGTCTGGGCAGGCGCGAGCAAATCCTTCGCGGCGCTTTTCGGCCTTGATGTAGTCAAGGCTTACGACGGTATAGGGGTAGGCATCGAATAGCGTCTGCGCCAACGGCAGACCGCGTTCAAGCCTCGCGGCGCTACCTGATGTCACGGCGACCGCGTCGATCCCGAAGCGGTGCTTCAACTCCCCGACCCATTGCTCGACGAGGTGCGGTGGGCAAAGCACTGAGAAACCGTCGACTTCGCCCCGGTCCATAAGTTCTCGAAGGATCAGGCCTGCTTCAATCGTCTTCCCGATCCCGACATCATCGGCGATCAGAAGGCGGGGGACCTGCAGACGAAGCGCCATCAGCAGTGGGACGAGCTGATAGGTTCTAGGCTCGAAAGCAAGTTGCGCAGCCGAGCGGAAGGGTCCCGCTCCTCGTCGAAGGGTGAGGCGAAGGGCATCTGCCAAGAGCGCTGCTTTGGATTGCACGGTTGGCGCAGCATCAGAAGGCATGTCGAAGCGTGCTGCGGAGACCGGGAGAGTTTCGAGCGCTGGGTCAAGAATGACCGTGTCGTTCTCGCTCCCTGACAGGGGGCGCAGCGCCAGAATCCCCTCGCGCGGGGACGGCAATGCCACCCATTCTCGCCCACGAGCGCGTACAAGATCTCCGGGAGCAAAAGTCACTGTCATTAGATCAATCCTTGAACATCATAATCAGCGCTTCGGGCACTCCGGCCGCGCAAGTCTCGGGCAATTCAAAAAGCGTCCAGCCCTTACTGTCAGCGATTTCGCGCGCGGCCTCAGACAGAGTTTCGGTGCAAGCGGCAACAAAATGGTTGCGCCACACAAAGCTCATCTCCTGATCTGCAAAGCTGACGGAAGCACCATTCGGGGCCGGTATCCCGGCATCCTTGAAGGCGGGATCCCATCCTTCGGCACTCGCCGAGCGGAGCGGTTTCGCGGCTAGTATGACCTCACCCCGCGCAAGATCGATCAGCATCTGTTTCGCTTCATCGCTGGTGCGGTCAATCAGCTCGTGATCCGGCTGGTTGAAGTAGGAAAGAAGACAACGATAGCAGCCACGGACACAAGCATCACCGTCTCGATCCACCAGTAACTTCGCATCGCCCGCCGCGATCGCTTGGTCGACGTTGTCAAAATGCATGATGGACAAAGCTTCCCGCGCCACTTTGCCCAAAGCATGGGCGTCTTCGACCAAGCGGTTCAGAACACCAGCGCCGCCTTCCGTCGCTTCATAGGCTAGGATTGAGCGCCGGTTGTCTCGGGCGGGCAGCGGTTCCCCAAGGATCTCGCCCTCTTCAAGCTGAAAAGTGACCGCAATTCCGCGCAATAGCGCATGTTGGACGGTCGCGATTGTTTTGGGGGCGTATGCGTCTGGTTCGCGGAAGCGAAGCAGAAGCGCATTCTTGCGGTCTCGCACGATTGGCACGATGCGGACAGGCCGTGCGACATCCGGCGGCACATCGACATCTGGATCCTCGTCGTCCGACTTCGCCCAGTATCCGCTTCGAGGGTCGATGTTGAAGCCAAAGACAGTCTGGTTCTTGCGCCGTTTCAAGCCCTTGTTGATCCGGCTGATCTCAGCGCTGTTGGCATATTGGAGGGCGAGGATCGATGTTTCGCCGCAACGGAAATCAGCCTCGGTGACTTTCTTCGGCCATGAGAAAACCGTTTGGATATCAAATCCTTGGCGAACGCGCTCTTCATCATTCGCGGTGATCCGGTCGGTGGGCGCTGCCTCGACATTATCGATCCGGAGGGTTCGCTGAACCGGGACCTCACCAGCCATTGGAGCGTTGCATGCATGGCAGCGCTCGACTTCTGCATCGTGACAAGCCCCACAATTGGAGCAGATGAAGATGTCGTTTGTGTTGAGCTCGGTGCCGTCACCGGTGCGGGCTTCAGGCGGCAGCTTGGCCTTCATCACCCGGTAGGCCCGACCCTCATGATAGATCAGGCTACGCGGACCGAATTCCGAGATTGCCAGGAACCGGGCACGCTGCAAGAAGGAACCGCTCTTTCCTTCGCCGGGAACAAACGCATAGAGCGGAAGCCGCGGGAAGTTGTACCCCGGCAGAAAGCCCTCAGTTGCCAGGTAACGATACGAATAGAAGTCGGATCCGTTTGTGGCCTTGCCTTGTTCGAGAATAGCTATCTGGTCACTTGCCTGCATCTGAGCGGCTTTGATCTTCCGCCGGTCGGCACCAGAAATGCCAGTGATCTCGGAACGGCTATTCGCCTCCATCAACTGAGTCCGAGCTGAATTGTAAAGTTCACGCCAGCGGTCAAACGCACGGTCAAACTCTTGCGGTGCACGCATGGCGACCTCAAGAATGAAATCATCTGCATCGCCCATCCACACGGGTTTCTTGCCATCCATTGATGCAAGGATCTGGTCCAACACTTGCGTCATCGGCACACGCGCTGCTGTCACCAGGCTTGGCTTGCTGATGACGTCGATAACGTCCTGTTTGAGTGGGTATTTCGACTGCTTCAGATCGAGGATTTCGGGAATGTCCGGCGATAGAGCCAGCTTGGCCTCAGCCAGCCAAACAGCATGCAAGTGTGACCGAACCAATTCCTCATTGGTGATGTCGAGCGCGGGGGGCCGAACAACGCCAGCCACCATGTCATTACGACGCTCGAAGAAATACTGATCGTGCGGCGACTGTGCGGCGCAATAGGTGACGATGACCGCTGCCTGCCCAGACCGACCAGCACGACCTGCGCGTTGCGCATAGTTGGCTGGGGTCGGCGGTACGTTACGCAGATAGACGGCATTCAACGCGGAAATGTCGACGCCAAGCTCCATAGTCGGAGAACAGAACAATGCTGGCAAGAACTGATCGGACTCTCCAGATGCTTTGATCTCTGCGGCGTTCTCTTTGAGCTTCGCGCGGTCGTCATCCTCAAAACGGAAACGCCACTCGCGCCACTCGCGCTGCCTTTGCGAAACCTGAGCGGTATGCTCGCGACCTTCCAACCCCCAATATGTGCTTCGGCCCTTCTTCAGATCAGTCGCTATGGCGTAGTAAAGATCGTGGAAATATCGGTTACCCTGCGCCGTCCCGACACGGACTGCCTCTCCTGGCACCAAACGAACAGCCGACGGCGACAACCGCCATCCAAGCAAATCCGACTCGATCTCGACAAGCGAAACCAGTCCCTCTCGCGCCATCAACTCAAGAAGGCCGGTTATGACGGCAAGGTAGTCGGCTTTGTTGAGCTTCGTTCCGATCACGCTCTTGCGATTTATCGCCCGGCCGATCCGAGAGTTGTGCCCCGCACGGATAATGGTCTGCTCTTCCCGAAGCCCAACACGATCTTTCCCAGGAGCCTGCAAGAACAGGGTTGACCTACTCCGAGGCGTTTCATTCTGATCGATGGCCCAAGGTGTCCTCAGTAGGTTCCGCGACTTCTGTCCAACGGTATCGAGAACGGTCAGGTCAAGGGCCTCTGTGCTGACCGCCAAACCTTCAAGCATCGCGCCAAGGATTTCCTTGAGCAATTTCTTGCAGGCGGAAGCGTCAAGGTTTCCGAGGTCAGGAAGGATGGCCATCAGGCTTTCCCTGTCTTCCGAAATATCATCCAGACCGACGAAGTCGACATCAATCAACTTGAGGACTGACAGACTGGGGTTGGTGTAGCGCCATCCCCGTCTGAGGTCAGTCCAGACCCGGTGGGCCAGGACTTTGGCCAGTGATCGCTGAGAATCCTCTCGAACCACCGCTCCGGCTTCCGGATCAAGCATCCAATGGGTTCGGGCATCTTTGTTGGTGGCTATAAAGCCAAGCGCCTTCACAACACGCAGTCCAAACTCGTCTTCGGCCATGCCATCCTCGCCAGCATCGAGTACGGCACGAAGGATGGCGCCTCGCAGCAGGCTGACAAACAGGTAGTCGTTGAAGTGCCCTGCCTGCAGGGCAGCGTCCTGGCGGTTGTCGGTAAAACCAAGCAGCTTTCGCTTTTCTACCGGAACACCACTGCTTTCTCCGTTCATCCACTCAAGGGCGGTTGAAACGAGGTGTGTAGTTGCCGAGCTTCGGCCTTCGCCTGAAAGGCCCGCGAGTTTGCTGCGTTCCCGCGCGCCGGGGCTCGGTTGGTAAAGGCAGCACGGGCAAAATCCGAATTTGCCAGGAATAAACCAGAAACGCGTTCCGTCTGAACCGTATCGCCCATCAGGCCGCACAGTCACCTGCTCAGGCAATCGTCCCTTACGGTTGGAGCGGAGACGTTCAATGCCGTTTCGCTCTTCCCGCCAGTCTTCCGGGTAGCTTTCGGGGTCGCCAGTGAAAACGAAGTCTGGGTCACCCTCGCCAATTGGCGTCAGGTAGCCGGCAATATCTCCATCCGGGTCTGCGATGGGCGTGTCGTCAATGTTTCTGGGCAGGAAGCGAAGTCCATCGGCGTCTTCGGTCTTGGTGACGACATGGACTTCATGGCCGCATTCCCTGCAGAACCGGGTCGGATAAAGGCGATGGCCGGGTGCATCGGGATCTTCCAGCTGGCCCTCGAACAGGACCCGCCTTGGGCGACTGGTCAACGTCGTGAAAATCTCTCCGGCACCGGAAATGAAGCGATGCAGCTTGAATGCGAGGAACGCGCCCGAGCCAGCTCCACCACGCTCGGTCTCCGGCAGGCTGACGCGGGTCAGAAATCGCTCGAAACCACGTCGGCATGTTTCCTTGTCGAGGCCACTATCCCGCGAAAGCATCTCTACTGCTTCGTCGAACGGGACGGGCTTCTTGCGCTTGAGTTCCTGGCCATCTTCGAGTCCGATCGCAAGCTCAGCCCAGACAGCGAGGGGATGCCGTCGCAGCGCCTCATCCGTCAATTCCTTGGGTAGGTCGTTGCCAAGGGCCGCCGCCAGCTGCGGTTGTATATCTTCGAGCTTCAGGCGGTCATCCGTCGCACGCTGAAGGGACTCGTCGATCACAGCGTCAGCGCCGATTGATGCCCCGAACAGGCGGGCTGCGACATTGGCCACGGCTGCGGCGCGACCCGCTTCTGAGCCTTCACTGGCCATAGTGGCCGAGGTGCCAATACAAATCGGCGCTTTGATCGGCGCGCAGCGGTTCCGGATGCGTCTAACTAGGATAGCCACATCGGCACCTTGGCGGCCGCGATAAGTATGCAGCTCGTCGAGCACGATGAACTCGAGACCGCTGGCATTGTCGATGACCTTGGTGTCGAGCGCATCCTGACGCGTCAGCAGCAGTTCAGCCATCATGAAGTTTGTGAGAAGGATGTCGGGTGGGTTGTCGGCAATCCGTTGACGCTCCTCCTGGCTCTCCTGACCGGTGTAGCGCCGCACCACTGGTTTCAAGTCTTCTGGAAGCCCGGATTGGGAAATGAACTTCTCGATTTCCTTGATCTGGCTGTTTGCCAACGCGTTCATTGGGTAGACGATGATGGCGCGTGTCTTGCGCGGCCGCCCAGCCTTGCGTGAGCGTACGATGGCATCGACCACAGGAACAAAGAAACACAGGGATTTCCCTGAACCCGTTCCCGTCGTCACAACAAAACTCTGGCCCGCGCGTGCCTTGGCGATGGACTGCGCTTGGTGACGGTGAAATTTGATGGGCGTGGCGCCGATCCGGAAAATCTTTCCGGTTGCCTCGTCCAGATCCCCAGACGCCACGAGGTCGTCAACCGTGGGGCCAGAGAGAAATCTGGGGTTCAGAGACAGAAGAGCATTTGGCCAGAAGCGCCCCTCATCAAATTGGCGATTGATCTCACCCGCGATGTCATCTGCTCTGACGCTACTGAAAGATCGCGAAAAACGTGCATAGGAGTCGATGAGATTATGATCGAATTCAAAGGCTTTCATGGAAAATCTACTTCTCCCCCGCAGGTTCAATCGGGCCTAATATGTCGTAGCGGTTCAAAAGCAAAATCTGCTGATCCTGCGGTTGCCGCGCAGCCGGATCCGTGTCGAGTCCGAGGCGTTTTAACGCATAGAAAAGAAGTGCGCGACGAACGGGAATTTTCGCCCTGCCCTCTTCCATTCCGTAATCCATCTCGATCGCACGACGCTGAGTCGGCGAGAGGTCAGGGTGCGGCCCGATCTCAAGCACCGCTTCGCTGTGCCAAGCGTCATCTTGCTGTGGATCGGAGGTGACCGGTCCCCGCTTGCCAATTTCGACTATCCGCGAGAGCAGGAAATCCTTGAACACCTGGTCGTTCTGGCAAAAGGCGCGCGCATGCCAGCGAAAGCCGTCGAAGGCCAGCGCATGCGGCTCGATCCAGCGCGCGCTGGGCTCTGGTCGTGACATCGACTGATAGTTCACTTGAAGGGCTGCGGGTTCATGGATTGCGGCCAGCACGTCCCGCAGGGTCTCTGGCGCAACACCGCGTGCAGGGGTTGGCGTCGCACCATAACCGGGAAACGCGCCGATCCAGCTCTGCTCACGTGAGACCAGACCCTGATCGACGGCACGCAACTGGGCGAAATAATCTTCGGCGCTGGGCGTGCTGAAATGCGGCGTGAAATTCTTGCCGCGGACATAGGCACGCTGGCTCTTGTCATAGACGAGGTTACGCTTCCACTTGTCCGAATAGCCACTCAGGTCGAGCGAGGCCTGCTGAAGGGAAATGCCAAATGTTTCCATCAGGTCTGAGCGGTTGATTCGTCCATGCCAGAACACCCGAAACTCGATGAACGCGTTGCGCCGTTCCGCGCCCCAGTTCAGCTGTTTGACGTGTTTGTGCGGCACGCAGTTCCTTTCCGATCACTTTCAGCGAATATAGACCTAAAAAGTAGTCCCTCGCAATAAAATGATTCAAGTGGGGAACGGTTGATGAACGCTAGCTCGCTTTTATATCAAAGCTTTGAAGGTAGACTTCGATCTCGCCGATCAGTGCATGATCCAGCCCGTCGCTGCCACGTATTTCATCAAGGGCGCGCCGGGCCTTATCTGCGGTCATCCACTCTGTCTCCGGCGCATCTGGCGCGGACCAGCGCTCGTTTAGCCAATCCTCGAATTGGGCCCGATCTTCGGGGGATAGGAGCTGCGGCGCATGAAACGCCATCAGGCGGTGGCCGAGCTGGCGCAGGCGGGAATCACTGAGCGCCGCCACGATGTCCTGCCGTTGCCGCCAGTCCGCGCTCTGGAAATCCGCGAGCAGGGCTTTGTCGGCATGACTGTAGAAGCCACCGAATATCTGCTTTTCGACCAGAGGCGCCGGGGCTGCAGGATCCTCGGGAAACCGCGCAGCCAGTGCCTGCGCGACACGCGCGCGGAACTCCGACGCATTGGCGATGACCTCTGCACGGCGCAACTGCAGTTCAGTGGGTGTCGGGAGAGAGAGGAGCGCGGGCGTCTTGTTGACCGACAAGGAACGGATCATCTTCGGCGTGGCGTCCACGGCCGCGAAGAGCGCTGCATCATCGGCGGTCAGGAAATCGGCAGGATCGCCCGCCTCTAGGTCAAAGAATGCCGCCAGGTTCGGGTTGCTGGCCGAATAGCCGCAAAAGCAGCCGATCGTTGCGCGCGGCGATCCACCGCCGAAGCGTTCGACCAGCGCCATGGGCTGGAACGCCTCAATCCGTGCCTGCACGTGAGCCTTGTCGCGATTGGCCAGCAACTCTGCCCAAAGCGCCGGGGCGCGCTGGGCGATCTGGCGGGCGATGTGGATGGTCGCCTCGACATCGCCGAGCGCGTCATGCGCGTTGTGTGCAGCAAAACCATTCAGCGGCGCGATAAGATCAAGCTTGAAGCGCACGCGCCCGGTTTCATCGACGGGCCAGTCGAAGATATCGGGTTGGCGATGCCAGACGCCGTAGAGGGCCGTCAGCAGATCAAAACGCGTATTGCCGTTGAACTGAGTGGCGAAGATGTCCGGCTGTAGGTTCTGGTAGAAGGCTTGGCGCAGCATCTCCTCGTCAAACCGGATGCTGTTGAACCCGGTCCAGATCGCAGGTGACCAGCGATCAATCAACGCACCGATCTCTTGCGTAAACTCGAAGAGCGTCGGCAGGGTGCGGTCCATCAACTGCGTGGGGCGCACGCCGGTTACCGCCAAAGCCCAAGGCGAAGGGATGATATGCGGCGCGATCCGGCAACGCAGATTGACCCGCTCGATCTCCCTGAACTCGACATCCGTCAGAATGGCGGCGAATTGCAGGGGCTGATCGAAGGCAGGCGAAAGGCCGGTGGTCTCGAGATCGTAGAATGCGAAGGTCATGGACAAGCATAGCTTGCGGTCCAACCCGCGTCAGCAGCGATATTTTGCGTGAAGATCATAATATTTGTTCGCCTGCGCACGGGTAGCCGAGTGGAGAAAGGGCAATCATAGCAGTCGTGTTTCAGGTCGGTGACAATGCCGGGATGGGCGAATAGGGTGTTCAGGAACGGAAGAGCGCGATTCAGAGGATGGGGCAGCTTGGCACAGGGACAGCTTGAAACAACACTGGCGGAACTCGCCCGGCTTCACGATGACTTCGACGGCCGCCGCGAGATCCTTAATCGCGCAAGCTTTGCCCTGCTTCACCGGCCCGCGCTGGGCGGGCAACTGATCGCGCGCCTTTGTGCGACAGACGAGGACGCGCCGGAGCTTGAACCGCTCACAGAGATGCTGGGTTCGGTATTGGATGCGGCGCGCATGGCGCAGGAGAACCGCAAGAAGCGGGGCGAGGCGTTTCTGGTGGCCATCGGGGATGCTGTCGAACTGGCTGCCGGTCAAGGGCGGCTGAGGTCGTTCCATCGGCTGGTGATTGCGCGCGCTTGGGCACAGAACGGGCTGAAAGCGCCAGAGGCGCTGGAACTCACCGCAGATGACATCGATGCCGCGAACAGCGCCCCAGCGCTGAACGACCGCGCCGAAGCAAATGAGATTTTGGACAACCTGTTCCGCAATCTGATCGAGCAGTCCGACGGTGATGCACTAGTGCTGCACGCTGCGCTGACCGAGACGTTTCCCGCGATGCCAGCCGAGATGCGCGTGCATGTCATCGCATGGTCGGTGGAACGGCCCGAACCTGTCCACACCAGGCTGGCGTGTTTCTGGCTGCTTGATCCCGCAGCAGAAATCCGCCTCGCAGCCGCCAAAGCCCTCGCGGATCGGGCTTCTGCGGGTGGGCTATCGTCCGACGTGACCGGCAAGATGGTGATGCTGCGCAGCTGGATGCCCGATGACGACGCACGTGCTGCGGTAGATCAGGCCCTGAAGGCTGCCATGCGATCGGGAACTGCCACCGGCACACCAGTCAAGCCGTGGACCATCCACAGCGTCATCGCTACGCTGCCCGACGGCGGCGGCGCGCAGAGCATAATGATCGCGCTGCAATCCGGCGGTAGCCGCAAAACGGCAATGCTCCTGCTGAAACAGGGTTACGGCATCAAGGACGCCTATGCGATCCCGTGCAGCTCGGCGCGTGAACAAAAAGCTCTGATTCAACGCATCACCGATGAGACCGGCGTGGTGAAAGTCCCGGTCACTTGGCTTGAACGCACCTTGTCACACGCGCTGGCCGATGGTCTTGCCGCCGATCTGCCGCCCGTCCCGGGCCTCATCGAAATGGTAGAGTTGTGCGGGTTCTCACAACTGCGGCCGGAAGCCGTGACAACAGAAGCTCTGATCGCTGCCTTGCCTGCCGCGGAACGCATCGGCGGCCTTTCCACACAGGCGCGCGGCAAACTGATCAATGCCAGCGAAGACTGGTGGAATCGCCACGCAATCGTGCGAAGCTGGTTCGAGGAGAGCGACCATGCGCATGAAGTGCTAGAGGGCAAGCGCAGCCCGCGTACGCTTGAAACGGCACTCTGGAAGTGGCTTGAAACGCGGCGCGACTTCTGGGCACGTCTGGTTGGGCGGGGGGCAGATGTTCTTGCGGCCGCCGGTCACTCGGATGCGCCAAGCTTTACCGCCACAGCCATGGCGCTGCTGGAAGGTCGGGATCTGAAGAAGATACCGGTCATGGCCGATGTCCACGATCAGACCATTGAAGCCTGGATTTTCGACGACCCGGACGTCAATCAGAACGCCACGCTCAAAGAGTTCGTGGATCAGGCAGAAGAACCCGAGCCCGAACGCAAGGGGGAATTGGCCCGCCTCGTCAAAGGCTCTGCCGTGACAGTGGACTGGATAGACGGCTTCCTGATGTCAATTACCCTTGCACCGAAACTGATCGCGCCGAACCGGTGGTTGCCAGAGATCCTCGGCAGCGCGATGGCAGCCCTTGAACCGGGTACGATCCAACGCTTCGCCGACCTCATCATGATGCGCGCGAACGCGTGTGTCGATCAGGCCAACGACCCGGCGCAGTTTGCTGCCGCCATGTCGAAGCCAAGCAAGCTGGCCATGCGCGACTGGGCGACAGGCTTCAGCTATGCCTGCGGCCAGTTCATATCGTCCTGGCCTGCGAAATCGAAGGCTCCTGATGATCGGTTGATGATCGAACGGGTCTCAGACGCCATGGCCACGGGCTTCAGCGCGTCTGACATAAAGTTACTGAGCCAGTGGATTGCCGCGCGCCACGCTCAAAACACCAGCGCTTGATGCCCGCGAATGCCGCCCAATGTCGGCGAATGCCCCCGAGTGCGGTCGAATGCCGTTTTTCGGTGCCGGTGTTGATGTGGCGTTGATGTAAAACGCAAAACGCCCTGTGGTATAAAGATACCACAGGGTAAGGGTTTGTTTTATTTCAGTAATTTGGTTGCGGGAGTTGGATTTGAACCAACGACCTTCAGGTTATGAGCCTATGGACCCAAAATTTCACTAATCGTTCTATTTCAATAGGTTAGACGACAAGCATTTGAAATCACAAATCATTTGGGTGACCGTTTGGCGACTTTGGTGTCAACGCCGGAGTAAAATCCGGCCAGGCGGCGGAGCAAAACCAGGCCACTTGTGGCGCACGCATGAGACGTCCGGGAGGGCGTAGCCCGAGCGGGGGTCTCATG
>NZ_LSRP01000113.1 GCF_001885585.1 Pararhizobium antarcticum | reverse complement strand
GGGCAGAGAATGGCACAAAATAATAATAATTCAATTTGATTTATTTATTGACAGCTTTTCATTTTGATGTTTGTTTTGTCTCCGGAAGCGCCATGGATCGCAGAGGAGACTGCAGTTGGTGGTGAAGCCTGATGTGCTGGATAGCCGGCACGATTTTCAATCCTTGGGAGGATTTCATGAAGAAGACTATTGTTTCCGCCGCTCTCGGCGCGCTTGCGCTTGGCGTCGTTTTCGCTGCTCCGGCTCAGGCGCAGGGCGTATCCGCATGCCTGATCACCAAGACCGACACCAACCCCTTCTTCGTCAAGATGAAGGAAGGCGCCCAGGCCAAGGCTGCCGAACTCGGCATCGAGCTGAAGGCCTATGCCGGCAAGGTTGACGGCGACCATGACAGCCAGGTTGCTGCCATCGAATCCTGCATCGCCGATGGCGCCAAGGGCATCCTGATTGCCGCATCCGACACGAAGGCCATCGTTGACCAGGTCAAGAAGGCACAGGATGCCGGCCTGCTGGTCATCGCGCTTGACACCCCGCTCGATCCGCCCGGCTCTGCCGACGCAACGTTTGCGACGGACAACCTTCAGGCCGGCAAGCTGATCGGCGCCTGGGCTGCTGCAACGCTTGGCGACAAGGCCAAGGATGCCAAGATCGGCTTCCTCAACCTGACACCGTCACAGCCGACGGTTGACGTTCTTCGCAACCAGGGCTTCATGATGGGCTTTGGCATCGATACGAAGGATGCCGCCGTGATTGGCGATGAAGACGATGCGCGCATCGTTGGCAACGACGTGACCAACGGCAATGAAGAAGGTGGCCGCACCGCCATGGAGAACCTTCTCCAGAAGGATCCAGACATCAACGTCATCCACACGATCAACGAACCGGCTGCTGTTGGCGCCTATGAAGCGCTGAAGGCTGTCGGCAAGGAAAAAGACGTGCTGATCGTGTCCGTCGACGGCGGTTGCCCGGGCGTCAAGTCGGTCGCCGAAGGTGTCATCGGTGCGACATCCCAGCAGTATCCGCTGCTGATGGCCTCGCTCGGCATCGAAGCGATCGCCCAGTTTGCCAAGGATGGCACGAAGCCGCAGCCGACCGAAGGCAAGGACTTCTTCGACACGGGCGTCGCCCTGGTCACCGACAAGGCCGTTGACGGCGTTGAATCGATCGACGTCAAGACCGGCACGGAAAAGTGCTGGGGTTGATACCCTGATCCTTTAGCCACACAATAACGACGAAAGGGCGGTTCTCGGGCCGCCCTTTTCAACAACCGGCACTGCAAGCCGGTGCTCTTTGGGAGGGGTTTGTGATGTCAAGCATCCAGGAATTCGAAAAAACACTGGATCAGAGCGACAAGTCCGTCGCCGCATTCGAGGATCGGTCGTTTCTACGCCGGATCCAGCATTTTCTGCATTCGACGCCGGCCGCCATTCCGGCCATCGTGCTGATCTTCTCGATCATCGTTTTCGGCGTGCTGAAAGGGGAGCGTTTCTTCACGGCAAGCACGCTGACCCTGATCCTGCAGCAGATCGCCGTCGTCGGCATTCTCGGTGCCGCCCAGACACTGGTCATCCTGACGGCCGGCATCGACCTGTCGATCGGCGTCATCATGGTGCTGTCCGCCGTCGTCATGGGCAATTGCGCCGTGACCTACGGCATGCCGGCGCCGCTTGCCGTGGCTGCCGGTTTCGTCACCGGGACCCTGTGCGGATTGCTCAACGGCTTCCTTGTTTCCAGAATGAAATTGCCGCCGTTCATCGTGACGCTCGGCACCTGGAACATCATCATGGCCGTGAACTACATCTATTCCGCCAATGCAACGATCCGTCGGGCCGATATCGAGACCGCAGCGCCGCTGCTCGGCTTTTTCGGCATCAGCCTCAAGCTCGGCTCCGCCGTCATCACGCTTGGCGTCGTCATGATGGTCGTGACTGTTATCGCGCTCTGGTATGCGTTGAACCACACGGCCTGGGGGCGCCACGTCTATGCCGTCGGCGATGATCCTGAGGCCGCCGAACTGTCCGGTATCCGCGTCAACAAGGTCCTGCTCGGCGTCTATGGTCTCGCCGGCGCCATCGCGGCGCTCGCCGCCTGGGTATCGATCGGCCGCAACGGCTCGATCTCGCCGTCCTGGGCTGTGACCGATTACAATCTTCAGGCCATCACGGCAGCGGTCATCGGCGGCATTTCGCTCTTCGGCGGCCGGGGCTCGATCCTTGGAACCCTGTTCGGCGCCCTGATCGTCGGCGTGGTCTCGATGGGCCTCAACATGCTCGGCGCCGACCCGCAATGGAAAGTGCTCTTGACCGGTGTTCTCATTATCTCCGCCGTCGGTGTCGACCAGTGGATCAGAAAGGTAGCAGGCTGATGGAACCAATTCTCACAGCACGCGGCATCGTCAAGCGCTATGGCCGTGTCACCGCCCTCGACCAGTCCGATTTCGACCTCTATCCCGGCGAGATCCTCGCCGTGATCGGCGACAATGGCGCCGGAAAATCGTCCCTGATCAAGGCAATCTCCGGTGCGGTCCAGCCCGATGAGGGCGAGATCCGCCTCGAGGGCAAGGTTGTCAGCTTCCGTTCGCCTTTGCAGGCGCGCGAGGCCGGCATCGAGACCGTGTATCAGAATCTGGCTCTGTCGCCGGCGCTGTCGATCGCCGACAACATGTTCCTCGGCCGCGAAATCCGCAAAGAGGGCCCGATGGGTTCGATTTTCCGGATGCTCGACCGGCCGAAAATGGCTAGGATCGCCCGCGACAAACTGTCCGAACTCGGTCTGATGACGATCCAGAACATCAACCAGGCGGTGGAAACCCTCTCCGGTGGCCAGCGCCAGGGCGTGGCCGTGGCCCGCGCTGCGGCCTTTGGCTCCAAGATGATCATTCTCGATGAGCCGACCGCGGCCCTCGGCGTCAAGGAAAGCCGCAAGGTTCTGGAGCTGATCCTCGACGTGCGCAACCGCGGCATGCCGATCGTGCTGATCTCGCACAACATGCCGCATGTCTTTGAAGTCGCCGACCGTATCCATATCCATCGGCTGGGCAAGCGCCTCTGCGTCATCAATCCGAAGGATTATACGATGTCGGATGCTGTCGCCTTCATGACCGGCGCCAAGGTGCCACCCGAGGCCATGGCCGCATGACGATGACGCTTGCCGCCCTTGCCGACGGCATTCTGGAAAAGGCGGCGGATTGCCGCCGCTTCATGATCGCCATCGCCGGCCCGCCCGGGGCCGGCAAATCGACCTTGGCCGACGCGCTTCAGGAAGAGCTGACGCGGCGCGGCGAGACCGCCGTGGTCCTGCCGATGGACGGTTTCCACATGGACAACGGCATCCTCGAGGAGCGTGGCCTGTTGCAGCGCAAGGGCGCGCCTGAGACCTTCGATGTCCGCGGTTTCCGCGATATCGTCACTGCCGTGCGCCGGGGTGACGAGGAAGTCCTCGTTCCGGTTTTCGACCGCTCCCGCGAGATCGCCATCGCCTCGGCGCGGCCGATTGCGCCTGAGACGCGCATCATCCTGGCAGAAGGCAACTACCTTCTGCTCGACGAGGCCCCCTGGTCGCAACTGGCGCCGCTGTTCGACCTGACGATCTTCGTCGGCCCGCCCTATCCTGTTCTGGAGCAGCGTCTGCGCCAGCGCTGGGTCCATTTCGGCCTCGACGAGGCCGGGATCGAATGGAAGCTCTACGGCAACGACCTGCCGAACGGAAAGCGGATCATCGAGGGATCGCGGCCGGCCGATATCGCCATCGAAAGTTTTGAAAAACCCTGAGCGGCAAAGGCAAGGGCACATAGGGTCCGGCGTCCTGTCCTCTTCTCCCCGCTGGGGGAGCAGGAGGCGCACAGAGCCCGATGCGGGGCCGGAAGCCACCTGTGTCGGCGCTTCGGCTTCGCCACCCCACTCATCGCCTCGCATAGGCTCGGCACTTCTCCCCGCTGGGGAGAAGAGGCAGGGTACCGGAGGCCATCGCAATCCCGCTGCGTTTGGCATCCGAAGGCATGATCCTGCATTGTTTCCGGATATCGAATGATGCTATCGAAACCTCCGGTCAGCGCAGGCTCCAACCATGCGCAAACGATAGCGCCTGGAGATATCAGCATGAGCCCACAGCCGATCACCGAGATCACGATCCGCCGCCCAGACGACTGGCACCTGCATTTGCGCGACGGCGCCATGCTGGAAGGCGTGATTGCCGATACCAGCCGCCACTTTGCCCGGGCTATCATCATGCCGAACCTGGTGCCGCCGGTGGTCACGACCACGGACGCGAAGGCCTATCGCGACCGCATCCTGGCAGCCTTGCCTGCCGGCGATCGCTTCGAGCCGCTAATGACGCTCTATCTCACCGAAGGCACCGATCCTGACGATGTCGAAGAGGGCCACCGCAGCGGCCTGATCAAGGCCGTCAAGCTCTACCCGGCCGGTGCGACGACCAATTCCCATGGCGGCGTGCGCAATTTCGAAAATGCCATGCCGGTGCTGGAGCGCATGGCAAGGATCGGCCTGCCGCTCTGCGTGCACGGCGAGGTGACGACGCCGGAGGTCGATATTTTCGATCGCGAGGCCGTGTTTATCGAGACCGTGCTCGATCCCCTGCGGGCCCGCCTGCCGGAGCTGAAGGTGACGATGGAGCATGTGACGACCAAGGAGGGCATCGACTATATCCAGGCATCGAAAGCCAATCTCGCCGGATCGATCACCACGCATCACCTGATCATCAACCGCAACGCCATCCTCGTCGGCGGCATCAAGCCGCATTATTACTGCCTGCCGGTTGCCAAGCGCGAGCTGCATCGGCTAGCGCTGCGCGCGGCCGCCACATCCGGCGATGTCAGGTTCTTCCTGGGAACGGACAGTGCCCCGCATGTCGACCCCCTGAAGGAATGCGGCTGCGGCTGCGCCGGAATTTATACTTCGATCAACACCATGAGCTGCCTTGCCCATGTGTTCGAACAGGAGGGCGCGCTGGACAGGCTGGAGGCCTTCACCGCGCTCAACGGCCCGGCCTGGTACGGCCTGCCGGTGAACGCGGAAACGATCACGCTGCGTCGCAGCATCGATGCTGTGAAATTTCCGGACAAGATCGAGACCGGCGCCGGTCCGGTCACCGTCTTCGACCCGATGTTTCCGCTGCACTGGGATGTGGTTTAAGCGAAGGCGAACCCCGCCCTATGGCGTCACGCCGGTCAGAAGCTCCGGCCAAAGGCCGGTCACGCCGATAAAGATCAGATAGATGGCGATGACGTAATTGAGCAGTCGCGGCATCACCAGGATCAGAACCCCGGCAATGAGGGCGACCAGCGGCTGAATGGCGATAATCGTTGGCATAGACATTCCTTTAAGGTTTACACGGCGGTCCAGGTCTTGATGACGGGGCGCCCTGCATAATTTGCGTCTGCCGCGCTGGCCAGCAGGGCCTCTTGCTGCTATTGGCGGCTCTCGGATGCCATAACGCGACAGGAGCCGAAATGATCCAGGTAGCTTTTCCAGAACCCGCACTCATGGCCGAATTGACGGCGAAGATGCTCTGGGAAATCAAGGCGGTGCATTTTTCCGCGGATAAACCCTACAAGCTGGCTTCGGGCATGGCGAGCCCGGTCTATATCGATTGCCGCAAGCTGATTTCCTATCCGCGCATCCGCTCAACCGTCATGGATTTTGCCGCCGCCACCGTGCTGCGTCAGGCCGGCTTCGAGCAGTTCGACGTGATTGCCGGTGGCGAGACGGCGGGCATTCCCTTTGCTGCCATGCTGGCCGAGCGCCTTGCTTTGCCGATGATCTATGTGCGCAAGGCGCCGAAGGGCCATGGCCGCAATGCCCAGATCGAAGGCCATATGGCAGATGGCGCCCGCGTTCTCGTGATCGAGGACCTGACGACGGCCGGCGGCTCGATGTTCAAGTTCATTGATGCCATCAGGGCTGCCGGCGGCGTCGTCGATCACGGCATCGCTCTGTTCTACTACGACTTCTTTCCGGAAGCGCGGAGCGAGATGAAGGACAAGGGCGTGACGCTCATGAATATCGCCACCTGGCGCGATGTTCTGGCCGTTGCCAGGGCGCAGCAGCTGTTTGACAACAATACGCTGTCCGAAGTCGAGGCCTTCCTCAATGCGCCGCTCGAATGGTCCGGCCGAAATGGCGGCGTCAGTGTCCTCGCAGGCTCCTGAACGGGGCCCGAAAACAGGGCTGGAAATGTCGCCGGAAATCGTTTAAATCGATTGAAATAGAGTCTCGAAGGGGAGAATGCCGCCATGATCATCTGCTGTGGAGAAGCCTTGATCGACATGCTGCCGCGCCAGACGACGGCAGGCGAAGCGGCCTTTGCGCCCTATTCCGGTGGCGCCATTTTCAACACCGCCATCGCGCTTGGACGGCTTGGCATCCCGACCGGCTTTTTCACCGGCCTGTCCGACGACATGTTCGGCGATATGCTGCGCGAGACGCTGACATCCAGCAATGTCGATTTTACCCCATGCGCGACCCTGTCCCTGCACACCACTGTCGCCTTCGTCAAGCTGGTCGACGGCTCGGCATCCTACGCCTTCTTCGACGAGAACAGTGCTGGCCGCATGATCACAAAGGATCACCTTCCGGCGCTGGGCGAGGACTGCGAGGCACTGCATTTCGGCGCCATCAGCCTGATCCCTGAACCGTGCGGCTCCACTTACGAAGCCCTGATGACGCGCGAACATGAAAAGCGGGTGATTTCCTTCGACCCCAATATCCGCCCCGGTTTCATCAAGGATGCCGACGCCCACAAGGCCCGCATGCTGCGCATGGCCGCCATGTCGGACATCCTCAAGTTCTCCGACGAGGACCTCGACTGGTTCGGCGAAGAAGGCACCCATGAGGAATTGGTCGCGAAATGGCTGACCCGCGGCCCTAAACTCGTGGTCATCACCAAGGGCGCCGATGGCGCCGACGGCTACACGGCGCGCGGCAAGGTCTCGGTGTCAGGTGAAAAAGTCACCGTTGTGGACACCGTCGGCGCCGGCGACACCTTCGACGCCGGCATCCTCGCCTCGCTCAAGATGAACGGTCTGCTGACCAAGGCTGCCGTTGCCACACTCAGCGAAGACGCGGTGCGCGATGCCCTGCTGCTGGGCGCAAAGGCGGCGGCGGTCACTGTGTCGCGGGCAGGCGCCAACCCACCCTGGGGACATGAGATCGGGTTGTGAGTGGGGGGCTTTCGATCAACGGCGCTCGTTTTCAATGCATGTCGGAGCGATGGTGCGACAATTTGCGAAACAAGAGTCTCAGTCAGTTTCGTGATGTGATCGATAATACAAGCCACTAAAGCTCCCGGCATCGTCCAAAACGAAGCTCCAATAGAGGCGACCGTTCTCGAAGCTGACATCGTATAAGTCCCAGCCTTCCTTTGTCACCTTCTCGAAAGCGAGGTCTTTAAGAGCTCCCAAACTCTTGAAAAATGGCCCAGCCGATTCAGATTGCTCCCACGCCAAGTTGGCGAGAGGTGGCGTTAGCAGTTTGTAATCTGGCTCGCCGAGCAAGTCTTCGATGACCAATCGCAATAAGGCTTGGCCGTTCTCGACTGGCCGCTTCTGCCGAATCCGATCGGCCAGTGCATCTTCCAGAGCCATTCCGCGATCATCTTCGACACGAGGCGCGTCGTGCTCGTAACCGTGTTGGTGAAGCACAAGGCCGACGATCTCTCCGTCCACGTTGCGGTTGAAGGTGAGCTGCGCCTGGACAGCTTTGTAGAAAAAGTGATCGACATCCTCGGGAAAGATTTCAAGCTCGGGCTGACCTGGAAGGTGGGAGAAGAGCCTACCGTCTCGATTGGTTATGATATAGGCAAGCTGATCTAAAGCGTAATAACCTTCATATTCAGCATACAGAGCGGGGTCGATCTTTTTCTCTTTTCGCGGTCTTGCCTGCTCATAGCGACGCCAAGCAATAGCTTCAGACGAGGTATTGTCCATATTTGTGTCCCTTGCGAGTGTCAGAAGTTCATCGACTGAAAGCAGATCACCTGCCGCTATTTTTGTCCTCAGGTTTTCAACAATGCTGAGACTGTATTGAATGCGCTGGAGTTTTTCCTTTAAGGCAAGGTTTTGCATGGAGAGCATGCGGTCGAGATCAGTCGCTTGCCCGCCCAACAGTTGGGCGATGTGCTGCAGGCTGAGACCCAGCCGCTTCAGGGCAATGATTTCGTTGAGGCGGGCAACTTCACTGGTTCCGTAGACCCGCCAGTTTTTTCCTGTTCTACCAGGGCGAACAAGACCGGCTTGCTCGTATAGCCGAAGTGCGCGGACAGTCAGGCCAATCCGCTTGGCGCATTGTGCGGCAGTCAACGACGTTTCTTTGTTTGCAGTAAATTTCATGGAGCCTCCCGCGAAGTCATTTACCCTATTTAAGGTATGACGTTGGGTACGGCTCAAGCAGAATTTTCAGTTTCTTCGTGGCAACAATCGTCAAAAATGGCGCAAAACAACCCATCGCTCAGGCTTCCCGCAACACGATTTGATCTCCCTCTTCTCCCCGCTGGGGCGAAGAGGGAGAGATCCACGCTCGCATCACCTTCCGAAAGACTATCCGAAACCGGTGGCTTACCCCGCAGCCTTCGCCAGAAGCGCCGCAACCAGGCCGGCCGTCGACGAATCGTGGCCGTCGGCGCTCTGCTTGCCTTCGACAACCGGCAGCAGCCCGGTTGCAAGTTCCTTGCCGAGCTCGACGCCCCACTGGTCGAAGGAGTTGATGTTGAACAGCGCGCCCTCGACGAAGACGCGGTGTTCGTAAAGCGCGATCAGCCGGCCAAAGGCATGCGGGGTCATCTTGTCGTAGACGATGGTCAGCGACGGGCGGTTGCCTTCGAAGACGCGGTGCGGCGCGATCTTCTCGATGAAATCGGCGGCGAGCCCCTTGGCAGCCATCTGATCCTTGGCTTCCTCCAGCGTGCGGCCCTTCATCAGCGCTTCCGACTGCGCCAGGCAATTGGCCATGAGCAGCTGGTGCAGCGGCCGCAGGTTCGGCTCGTGGCCGTTGGCGGCGATCATGAATTCGGCCGGGATGACGCTCGTGCCCTGGTGGATCAGCTGGTAGAAGGCGTGCTGGCCGTTGGTGCCGGGCTCGCCCCAGACGACCGGGCCGGACTGTCCCTCGACCGGTGTGCCGTCGAGCGTCACGCCCTTGCCGTTCGATTCCATGTCGAGCTGCTGCAGATAGGCCGGGAAACGCGATAGCCGCTGGTCATAGGGCAGGATGGCGCGGGTGGCATAACCCAGCACATTGCGGTGGTAGAAGCCCAGAAGGCCAAGCAGCATCGGAATGTTTTCGCGCAAAGGGGCCGTGCGGAAATGATTGTCCATGGCATGGGCGCCGGCAAGAAACTGGCCGAAATTGTCCTTGCCGATGGCGATCATCAGCGGCAGGCCAATGGCCGACCAGATCGAATAACGGCCGCCGACCCAGTCCCAGAAGCCGAAGATGCGGTCGCTCCCGATGCCGAAGGCAGCCACCTTGTCGAGCGCGGTCGAGACCGCGCAGAAATGATGCTTGACGGCATCCTCGCCGAGCTTACCGGCAATGAAGGCGCGGGCGGTTGCCGCATTGGTCATGGTCTCGATCGTGGTAAAGGTCTTGGAGGCGACGATGAACAGTGTGGTCTCGGCATCGACCAGCTTCAGCGTATCGGCAATATGGGCGGCATCGATGTTGGAGACGAAATGCAGCCGCGGGCCGTCATGCTCCGGCGCGAGCGCCAGCGTCGCCATGACCGGGCCAAGATCCGATCCGCCGATCCCGATATTGACAACGTCGGTGATCGCCTTGCCGGTCGCACCCTTCAGTGCACCCGAACGGATGCCGTCGGAAAACGTGCCCATGGCCTCCAGCACGGCGTTAACGTCAGGCATCACATCCTTGCCGTCGACGATAACAGGCGTGTTGGAGCGGTTGCGCAAAGCCGTGTGCAGCACGGCGCGGTCTTCGGTGATGTTGATTGCGTCGCCGGCAAACATCGCATCGCGCTTTTCGGCAACCTTGCCGGCCTCGGCAATGGCTTCGAGACCGGCGAGAACCTGATCGTTGACCGCACATTTCGAATAATCGAACAGCATGTCCTCGAACGTCGTGCTGAATCTCGAAAAGCGTTTCGGATCAGCGGCGAAAGCGGCCCGGATGTCGGTGGCCTTGGTTTCGGCGACGGTGGATTTCAGCTGTTCGACAAGCGCTTTCATCATGGGGCTCCCGGCAATGCGTGATGGCTGCGATAGCTAGTCGGTTTGGGTGCCGCAAATCAAGGGCACAAGGGTGCAAAAAGCGCGCGCGCCGTGTTCGGAGGCCACGACCGAAGCGCCCGCAAAGATTGCATTTTCTGGTTTTTACAACAGGCTTGCCGCATTCAGGGCGAAAGCACCAACGCCACGCCAGCTGGCGTATTCGGGCGGAGGGGCTTCCCGGACTGTAGCAGGCCGACAGCCTCGTCCCTGACTGTGGAGGTGAGCTATGCGGTTTTCGACCATTGAGCATCACGCTTAGCCTAAGAAAAACCCGCACGAGCTGGTTGATCACCATGCGGGTCCATTTCTTCAGATAAGCAAACCGGTGGCTGGAGTTCGCGCTCCAGTCACCACTCCACCAAAATATGGCTTTCCCGTCGTTTTACAAGACGGGTTGTCAGCCGGGACTATCCGGCCGGCTTATCGCGCAGGTCCTTGCGCAGGATCTTGCCGACATTGGTTTTCGGCAGATCGGCGCGGAACTCAACGAATTTCGGACGCTTGTAGTTGGTCAGGTTGGCGGCGCAATGGGCCTTCACGTCGGCCTCGGTCAGAGCCTGGTCCTTCTTGACGACGAAGAGTTTGACCGCCTCGCCGGAATGTTCGTCGGCGACGCCGACGGCGGCGCATTCAAGCACACCGGCCAATGTCATCGCCACTTCCTCGATCTCGTTGGGGAAGACGTTGAAGCCCGAGACGAGGATCATGTCCTTCTTGCGATCGACGATCTTGGTATAACCATCGGCATTCATGAAGCCGATGTCGCCTGACCGGAAAAAGCCGTCGGCGGAAATCGCCTTGAGGGTTTCGTCCGGTCGCTGCCAATAGCCGGCCATGACTTGCGGTCCGCGGATGCAGATTTCGCCGATCTCGCCGACGGGCAGGGTGTTGCCGTCATCATCGCGGATCTCGATATCGGTCGACGGCAACGGCATGCCGATCGTTCCGGAGAATTCGGTCGTATCGAAGCGGTTGGCGGTTGCCACCGGCGAGGTCTCGGACAGGCCATACCCTTCGGCGATCGGGCAGCCGGTCATTGCCTGCCAGCGTTCCGCCACGGGTCGCTGTACGGCCATGCCGCCGCCGAGCGTCAGCAGCAGCGAGGAGAAGTCGAGCTTCTGGAAATCGGCATTGTTCATCAAGGCGTTGAACAGCGTGTTGAGGCCGGGGAAGATGTTGAACCTGTACTTGCCGAGTTCCTTGACGAAAGCCGGAATGTCACGCGGGTTGGGGATCAGGATGTTCTGGCCGCCGGTGCTCAGGCCCATCAGCGCATTAATCGTCAGCGCGAAGATGTGGTAGAGCGGCAGGGCGCAGATGAACACCAGATCGTCGGGGCGCGGGCGCCGGACGAAGGCGGTCTCCAGCCAGAGCTCGATCTGCGCCATGTTCGACAGAAGGTTGGAATGGGTGAGTGCCGCCCCCTTCGAGACGCCGGTCGTGCCACCGGTGTATTGCAGGAAGGCGATGTCGGAGGGCGCGACGCTGGTTTTGACCATCGTCGTCTGCGCGCCGGCGGAGAGCACGGCCTTGAACGACACATGGCCGGCCAGCGACCAGGCGGGCACCAGCTTCTTGACGCGGCGCACGACGAGATTGACGATCAGGCCCTTGAGACCGAGCAGGTCACCCATGGTGGTGACGACGACATGCTTGACAGCGGTGCGGGCAACGACCTGCTCGACCGTATGGGCAAAGTTTTCGAGCACGAAGATCGCCTTGGCGCCGGCATCCTTCAACTGGTGCTCGAGTTCGCGCGGGGTGTAGAGCGGGTTGACGTTGACGACGGTAAAGCCGGCCCGCAGGATGCCGAAGATGATGACCGGGTTCTGCAGGATGTTGGGCATCATCACCGCGACGCGGTCGCCCTTGACCAGGCCGATCGATTGCAGCCAGGCGCCAATGCGGGCGGACAACTGGTCGAGTTCGCCGAACGTCAGCGATTTGCCCATGCAGGTAAAGGCCGGGCGGGTCGCGTATTTGCCGCAGGAAAGGTCGAAGAGGTCGCCAATCGACCGATAGGGCAGCGGCGCAATTTCAGCGGGGGTGCCGGGCGCATAGGATTTCAGCCAGAGCTTTTCAGCAGCGGCGCCTGGTGCATTCATCACGGTATCCGGCATGATCTCTCTCCCTTAATGCCTTCCGGTCCCTTGTGCCGGCGCTCTTGAACTGCAAAACCCCTCCAGGTTTCACGGTTGCACCAAAGATGATGCTTTTGCGTCAGGCCTTCAAGCCAATTCCGAATTATATAACCTTAACGTAAACGTCAATATTGCAGTTTCTGTCCGCATCCGATCGATCGCTGAACCATGCCCGGCACCCCAACTGCGCCGGGACAGCCAGATTTCGCCACGGCCCGGTGCGGCAAAGGCTTTCCTCTCGCGGCAAATCGCGATATTGCAGTGCAATATTGACGGCGTCCCGACGCGGGGTGTCCGGAAAAGACCATTGAGATGGCGCCAGCGCCACCGTTTGATAGTGCCGCGATTGATCGCCCGTTCGGGCCAGACAGGTTTTCCATGTCCGATGATGTTGTTTCGCCGATCCCGGTCGCCCGCCAGGGGAGTGGCATGTCGCTTGCGGAGCTCGCGCTGGCTGTTGGCGGATTCGGCATCGGAACCGGCGAGTTCGCCATCATGGGCCTCCTGCCGCAGGTGGCAGGGGATTTTTCCGTCACGGTTCCGAGCGCCGGATCTGTGATCAGCGCCTATGCGATCGGGGTCGTGGTCGGGGCGCCGTTGATCGCCGTGCTTGCCGCCCGGTTCTCAAGGCGCAATGTGCTTCTGGTGCTGATGGCCCTGTTTGCTTTGGGCAATCTGGCAAGCGCTCTGGCCGACAGTTTCGGCCTGCTGATTCTGGCGCGCTTCCTCGCCGGCCTGCCGCACGGCGCCTATTTTGGTGTTGCAGCCCTGGTCGCCGCGGGCATGGCGGCGCCAAACCAGCGCGCTCGCGCCATTGGCCGTGTGATGATGGGTCTGACGGTTGCCACGCTTGTCGGCACGCCGCTTGCCGCATGGTTCGGCCAGGCACTGGGCTGGCGAGCGGCCTTTGGCATTGTCGGCGCGATCAGCCTTCTGACCGTTGCGCTGACATGGCTCTACGTTCCAAAGGACAAGCCCAATCATGCAGCCACGCCGCTGAAGGAACTCGGTGCGCTCGGCAAGAGCCAGGTCTGGTTGACGCTCGGCATTTGCGCCGTCGGCTGCGGCGGCATGTTCACCGTCTTCACCTATATCACCCCGGCGCTGACGGAAGTGGCGGGTGTCTCGCTGTCGGCCGTGCCGATCATGCTGTCGGTTTTCGGGGCCGGTATGATACTCGGCAATATCGTCGGCTCGCGGCTTGCCGACTGGGCGCTGTTGCCGGCCATCGGCCTGGCGCTCGGCTTTAATCTCCTTGCCTATATCCTGTTCTATTTCACCATGGGCAGCCCGTTGATGGCGGCAATCAATATCTTCCTGATCGGCGGCGGTTTTGCGGTGGTGCCCGGCGTGCAGACACGGCTGATGGACGTGGCCGGCGAGGCGCAGACCCTGGCTGCGGCCCTCAGTCATTCCGCCTTCAACATCGCCAATGCCATTGGCGCCTGGCTTGGCGGCGTGGCGATTGCCGCAGGGTATGGCTGGACCTCGACCGGGCTTGTCGGCGCGATGCTGGCGGTCGCGGGCTTCGGCATTTTCTTCACCTCGGTGTTCCTCGAAAATGCGCCGGCGCGCCGCAGTCTCAAATCGTGATTTCCGAAGCAAGATATCTCTGCATTGAAAATCTTCCTGTCATCTCCTGTGATTACGGTTTTCGAGAGCATATTTAAAGCGCAGCATTGGACCTTGCCGTGTCCTGTGCAGAAACGCGCTGGCAAGCCGGATGGTTTGTTGTAAGGTCGGCCGGCATGGAGGGGAGCTTTTGCAACTGAGCAATCGTGATCGAGACAATCTGCCATCGGAGCCGCGCCTTTTCGGGCAGCCGGCGCATGCGCGTTCGGCGCTGCTCGGGCCGATTTCGGCCGCCCGCTGGTTGCTGGTCTTCATTCTCCTCGCCGGCGTCTATTTCTTTCACGGTTTCCTGGTGCCGGTGCTGGCTGCCCTTGTCATTGGTTTCGCGAGCTGGCCCATCTACCGGCGGCTGTTGCTGGCGATGGGCGGACGGCGCACGGTGGCGGCCACCATCGCCATCATTCTCGTCGTCACGTTCATCGTCGTGCCGATATCGATTGCCGCCGTCTATGCCGTTGACGAGCTTCGCAGTGCGGTCGCCTGGGCGATCGAAGCGAATGTCAGCGGCGCTCCGGTGCCGCTCTGGGTCGCCGGTGTTCCCGGCATTGGCAAATGGCTCGGTGAGCAATGGACCCACTACATCTCCCATCCCGGCGGCATTGGCGAAATCGTGCAGCTGGTCAGCGGTTCCAACATCGGCAATATCTATCGCGGCGTGCTGGTTGTCGGCGCCTCGGCCTTCCAGTCCTTCCTGACGCTTTTGTTCATGCTGATCTCGCTGTTCTTCGTCTATCGCGATGGTGAGCGGTTCGTGGCGCAGATCGACCGGCTGGGCGAGCGCATTTTCCCGATGCGCTGGGAGCGGATTTCGCGCATCGTGCCCTTGACCATCAGCTCGACCGTCACCGGCATGGGCGTCATCGCCATCGGCGAAGGCATCGTGCTCGGCATCGCCTACTGGCTGGCCGGTGTGCCATCGCCGGTGACGCTCGGAATCCTGACGGGCATCATGGCTCTCATTCCCGGCGGTGCGCCGCTGGCCTTCACGCTGGTCTCGCTTTATCTGGTCTCCAGCGGCTCGGCCATGGCCGGCATCCTGCTCTTTGTCTGGGGCACGTCCGAACTTTTCGTCGTCGACAAGACGCTCCGGCCAAGACTGGTCGGCGGGCCGATCAAACTGCCCTTCCTGCCGACGTTTTTCGGGCTGATCGGCGGCGTCAAGACCATGGGTTTTCTGGGTCTTTTCGTCGGGCCGGTGCTGATGGCCCTGCTGGTGGCCATCTGGCGCGAGTGGATCCGCGACGTCACGGCCCCGGCTACGACGGACGGAAAAATCATTATCTGAGACTGACGTCGCCGCCGCGCCGGATCGTTTCCGGCGCAAGCGCCGAGGTACGTCGACTCTGCGTTCAGAGGGCAGGAGTGCGGCCAGGGCCCTCAGCGTGAGGATATGCCCGTGCCGCGTCCCTGTCCTGCAGTCTCCAGGGCCGTACAGGCCTGTGCATCAAGCCGCGTCCCGCATCGTTGATGTCGCTGCCGGCATGCGCAAGGCATCGGCGCTTGCCAACTGTCGCGCGAATCTCAGTTCAGGGTGCCGGCGGAAATTTCTTCGCCAAGGATCCGGAAAGCGTCTTCCAGCGCATCCACGAGGATGTCGGTGAGCTCATCCATATTGTCGGGATTGAAGAGAAACGCGAAAGCCGCTTCCTGCGAGCGTGTGGCGTATTCGATCTCGTTCGACATATCATTGTCTCCTCTGCGCCAGGCCTCATGCCGACGGTTGCAGACACGCTAGATCGCGTTGCTTGCGCAGGGCATTCGGGCCTGCGCTGGGTCTGCTGTTAACACGGAAACCGGACGGTAGTGAGTCCAGAGACAAAGAAAGGACAGAAGCTGCAAAGACGCTGCTTTTCGGGGGCGCTATTCCATGGCCAGGATCATGTTGCGCACGACGGGATAGATTTCCGCCTCCCAGCGGCGGCCGTTGAACACGCCGTAGTGGCCGACATTCGCCTGAAGATGGTGTCGCTTCAGGTGCGGACGCAGCGAGCGGCAGAGGTCATGGGCAGATGAGGTCTGGCCAAGGGCGCAGATATCGTCGCGCCCGCCTTCGACGGTTAGAAGGGCGGTGTTGCGGATATGGCTCGGATCCACCCGGCGGCCGTGATGGGTCAGTTCGCCCGTGGCAAGCTCTGCCTTCTGGAAGACGCGATCGATCGTCTCGATGTAAAATTCCTCGGTGAGGTCGAGCACGGCGAAATACTCGTCGTAGAAGTCCTTGATTTTCGTCGCTTCCGCCGTCTCACCCCTGGCCAGGTGGTTGAACAGCTTCTTGTGGGTATCGTCGTGGCGTTTCCGGTTCATCGCCACGAAGGCGGTGAGTTGCAGGAAACCCGGATAGACCCGCCGGCCGCCGCCGGCGTGGCGTGCCGGTACGCTGCTGATCAGCGACGACTTGAACCAGGACAGCGGTTTCGACACGGCAAGCTTGTTGACCGCTGTCGGGCTTTCGCGCGGATCGATCGGGCCTGCCATCAGCGTCATGGTGCGGGGCGTTGCCGGATGCCGGTCCTCGGACATGATGGCAACGGCCGCAAGCGCCTGCACGCAGGGCTGACAGACGGCCAGGATATGGCTCCCCGGGCCGATTTCCTCGAGAAAGCGGATGATATAGTCGACATAGTCATCCATACCGAAGCGTCCGGCCGAGAGAGGCACGTCGCGGGCATTCGCCCAGTCGGTGATGTAGACATCGTGATCGCGCAGCAGCGTCCGTACTGTGCCGGTCAGCAGGGTCGCGAAATGCCCGGAAAGCGGGGCAATGACCAAAAGCCGGGGACGCGGCATGTCGACATCGGCGGCAAAGCGCAGCAGCTTGCCGAACGGCATGTCGAGCGTCGTCTCCAGCGTGATCGGCACGTCGCGATTGCCGATCATCACCGTGTCGATGCCGAAATCCGGCCGTTCATGGGTAATCTTGTAGCGCGAGATCATTTCCATCACAGCAGGGAAATAGCCGGCCGGCGCGGCGCCGGCCCGCGCACGCCAGGGCGAAGCGCCGGTAAAGCTCTGCATCTGCTGCGCCCAGTCGCGCAAGGGGGCGATGAGGTCATCCTGGAACTGGTAGGCCTGATAGAGCATGCCCGATATCTCCCGCACTGCCGCAGACATGCGGCAGTGCAAAAAATGCTAGTGCAATATCGTCCGCCATGCGAGAAGATTGTGACTGGATTGTGAAACATTCTCCTGCCAAGGATTAGGATTGCCATGTCACAGGCGACGCTGACGCTCTCCTCGAAGAACTATTCCTCCTGGTCGCTGCGCGGCTGGCTGCTCTGTCGCATGGCGGGGCTGGATTTTACCGAAGTCCTGGTCGAGATGGATGACGAGGCGCGCCAGGAGCTGCTGCTGCTCTCGCCCTCCGTGCTGGTGCCACGCCTGACCCACAAGACCGTGACGGTCTGGGACACGCTGGCGATCGCCGAATACCTGCACGAAATCTCACCGAAGGCCGGGCTCTGGCCGAAGGATCTGGCGGCCCGCGCGCGCTGTCGCTCGGTCTCCGGCGAAATGCATTCCGGCTTTCACAATCTGCGATCCGCCCTGCCGATGAACCTCAAGGCCCGGCACGAAAAGTTCAAGATCTTTTCCGGCGCGCGCCCTGATGTCGAGCGCGTCAAGGCGATCTGGACCGAATGCCTGGCCGACAGCGGCGGCCCCTGGCTGTTCGGATCGGCCCCGACGGTGGCCGACGCCATGTATGCCCCGATCTGTACCCGCTTCCGCACCTATGCCGTCGATCTGGAGCCCAGGCTCGCCGCCTATGCCGAAATGGTCCTGTCCTGGCCGCTGCTCGCCGAATGGACCGAAGGCGCCATCGCCGAACCCGACGAGATCGTCGAACTCGAGGTGGAGTTCTGATTGGCGGGTTGGGGGGAGAGGCGGACGCTTGGACCTTAGCTGCGCTGGTGATACCTCATCTAAAACGTGTGTTTTATGAGTTAAACCGAATTGGCAACCCGCGAATCTCTGTTATGCTCTTCAAGCCTCTTAGTTGGGTGTGTGTAGCTACAACTCACTCTATGCCGGGTGTTTAGCCAGGCTGAATTTTATTGTGCGACATTGGGCGCCGGCTTCGGGAATCCGAGGCGGCACCGGCATGCGCTCGGCACCACCTCGGATTCCCGAAGCCGGCCGCTTAAAGTAAGGGGTCATAAAAGTTGAAGCACCCGTTAATAGACGAAGCTCAAAAAGGACTTCGTAAACGGGTGCTTTCTTTCTTCAAGAGCGCTTACAGCGTCCCGCGGGAAAGCAACATACTTTTCGTCTGTGGTGGAAACGAAGCAGGCCATATGCGCCCGCTTTTCAAGAAGTATGTGGAGTCGACTGCGCCGGAATTTGACATTTTCCATCCTGAATTCGCGATGGAAAATCTTTTGACTAGCAACCTATCAGAGCCATTCGACATCGCTGATTTTGAGTCTTCTATTGGCAATCTCAGTAAGGCAATAGTTATATTTCCTGAGGCTGCCGGATCGTTCGCCGAAACAGGATATTTTTCGGCGATTCCTAGTCTCGCAAAGAAGACGATCCTTGTGTTGGATGCCAACTATCAAGGTGACGATAGCTTCATCTCTCAAGGCCCAGCAAAGAAGATTGGTGACGCATCGATCTTCCGACCGGTCCTTCAAATGAGTTACGCAATTCCAGATTTCGATCTTGTGCTACGTCGAATAAAGAAATTTCCTTTGTTGTCGACAAGGAAGCAGCTATCTTGGGTCAAGATATCTGATTTGGAAGATTTTGAGAGATTTTCTATAATACATGAAATAGTGAGCTTTCTTTCGATAGCTACTCTTGAAGATATCGAATTTATCCTCAGAGGGCTTTCTGAGAGCCATATATCAGTTCATCATTTCCATCAAATTACATCAGTACTGGTTGGCTCTAAATACTTGGAAACGTATGGTGACTATGGTCACCTCCGCCCAAGCGCCACCAAAGGAAATTTGTTGAAAGTCGTTGAGGGTAAGCGCAGCGAGTATAATGAACTGCGCCTTGATTTAGCTGCGGTTTATCAAGAGGTCGGCGGTGACTTTCTAAAGCTAATTGGAGGTCTCTGATGCTAATAGAGACGCTCAGCAAGCAATCGGGGGTCACAATAGAGAATTTGAAGTGGCTCGCTGAAACCGCCTCGAAGCGATATAAAACCTATGAGATTCCGAAGAGGACCGGAGGCGTCCGGACCATCCATCATCCAAGTAGAGGCCTTAAGGGTATCCAGAGATGGGTCAGCAAATTCTTGCTCGCGCGACTACCAGTTCACACTGCGGCGCAAGCCTACGTGCGTGGCGCAAGCATCAGGAAGAACGCGGAACTACATGCTGGCAGCAAATTCACGCTGCGCATCGATTTCGCGAATTTCTTCCCCAGCTTCTCCAGCGAGCATGTAGAGGTCTTCCTCGCAACGGCTGAAAGGGATCGATCGATTGGACTAACTGACCAAGACATTTCGTTTGTGAGCAGGATAGTGTCCCGGCATGGTCAATTAACCATCGGTGCGCCATCGTCACCGATACTCACTAATGCCATGATGCATTTCTTTGATGGGCAAATTGCTGAATTCGCAGAGCGCCAAAATCTGACTTACACCCGTTATGCGGACGATCTTTTCTTTTCCAGCAGTAAGCCCGATAACCTGACCGATGCGCTTGAAATCGTGCAACAGGTGTCTGTTGCATATCCCTATGCCAACTTGCGAGTGAATCCCGATAAAACCGCTTTCCTTTCCCGGCGTTATTCGCGTCGGGTTACCGGTCTCGTAATCACAACAGATGGCAAGGTCTCAATCGGTCGTGAGCGCAAAAGAATGGTGAAAGCTCAGGTTCATAAATTCCTTCAGGGGCAACTTGATATTTTCGAAGTTCCCAAGCTGCGCGGCTATTTGGCATTCGTTCAGGATGTCGAGCCGGAGTTTTGGGAAGGTTTAAAAAGAAAATATGGAGCCGATGCAATGATAACCGTCACCGGGGGGTAGCAGTTCGCTGATTTGTTCGAAGCACAACGTTGCGTGGATGCCTTTGTCGTAAATTCTAATTTAGCGTCCAGTACTCCAAGATAACATTGTGAATTTGTATGCGACCGCCATTGCAGCTAGATACCTCTATAAGACCTGAGAATACTAAAATATGCCGAGATGCTGGATGATCGCGTGTCGGGAAAAGATGGAAAAAGAGTAAAGACTACGAAATACAATCATGACTTGGGTGATCGCTGTAAGTCCTTGAATGTTTTCCAAAATTCTGGGAAAAATGGTGCCGCTTAGAGGACTCGAACCTCTGACCCCATCATTACGAATGATGTGCTCTACCACCTGAGCTAAAGCGGCCAGCATGCGTTTCGCGAGGGGCGAAGCGATGTGTGAGGCGCTGATACCTTTAAAGTGGGGGGATTTCAAGCCATCAGATTTGTGATTGGTAAAAAATCCCGTCCTTTGCAGGTATCAGCGCCGCACGGTCTGGTTCAGAGCGACAGTCTGCGGCGGGCGTCCTGGTATTCCCTGTCCAGCCGGCCGACAAGGCCCTCGACCGAGGTGATTTCGGTCACGGCGCCGATGCCCTGGCCGCAGCCCCAGATGTCCTTCCAGGCCTTGGCGCCGGTCGTCGCCGCCTCGAAATCCATTTTCGACGGATCCGCCTCCGGCAGGTGGTCCGGATCCATTCCGGCGGCAAGGATCGAGGGTTTCAGGTAATTGCCGTGGATGCCGGTGAAATAGTTGGAATAGACGATGTCGGAAGCGCTGCTGTCGACGATCGACTGCTTGTAGGCCTCGCTGGCGCGCGCCTCGTTCGTGGCGATGAAGGGCGAGCCGATATAGGCCATGTCGGCCCCCATGGCCTGCGCCGCCAGAACGGCGCCGCCGGTGGCGATTGCGCCGGAAAGCAGCAGCGGGCCGTCGAACCAGGCACGGATTTCCTGGATCAGCGCGAAGGGCGACAATGTCCCGGCATGACCGCCAGCGCCGGTAGCAACGGCGATCAGGCCATCGGCGCCCTTGCGAATGGCCGAACTGGCATGGCGATTGTTGATGACGTCATGCAGCACGATGCCGCCATAGGAATGGATCGCGGCATTGACCTCGGGGACGGCGCCGAGCGAGGAAATGACGATCGGCACCTTGTATTTGACGCAGAGCATCAGGTCATGCTCGAGCCGCTTGTTGGATTTGTGGACGATCTGGTTGACCGCGAAAGGGGCGGCAGGCCGGTCCGGATTGTTCCGGTCATGCGTCGCCAGGTCTTCGGTGATCTGCGCCAGCCATTCGTCGAGCTGCGCTTCCGGACGGGCGTTCAAGGCCGGAAACGAGCCGACCACACCGGCCTTGCATTGCGCCAGGGTCAGCGCCGGATGCGAGATGATGAACAGCGGGGCGGCAACAACGGGCAAGCGTGTGGTTCCCGTCAGGATCGGCGGCAGCGCCATGGTGTTTCTCCTCCACCTCTGTATTTTGACGTTTGCGTAAACGTCAAAATATCTAGCAGCGAAATGCGCCCTTGAAAAGATGCGTCTATGGCAAGCCTGCATCGCCCGTTGCGAAACACGTGGCTTTCGCCGGCCGGAGTAGCCAGATTTCGCAGGCAGGCTTGCGGATTGCAAAATCTGCGGTTACCCAATTGTTAACAAATCCAACGGGGTGCCGCCAGCGCTTGCCAAAGGCAAAGCCGGGTTCCCGGTTCGTGGAGAAACAAGGAACAGCGTTTGTTGTTTCTCCATATCGAGAAGGACATGATGTGAGCGGACTGGAAACGGCTATCAGGCATGCGCTCGAGCGCTCGGACAGGACGAGCGCCGAGACCCGTGCGAAGATCTACCAGTCGGCGCGAAACGCCCTGGAAGCCGGATTGCGAAAGCAGGATGTGCATGACACGGAGGTCATCGCCCAGCAGCGGCATCGCCTGGAAGGCATCATCCATGCGATCGAGACGCAGGAGCGTGCGGCGCTGAAGGCGCAGGCCGCATCCGTCGTGCCGCCGCCGGTCCATCCGGATGACACCATCGCCGGCGACGACCGCCGCCATGCGGCAAACGACGATGCCGGGACGGTCATGTCCGTCCGCCGCGAGCCCGAGGCGCAGGCTGAATTTTCGGGTGATGACAGCCTCGACGGATTGCGGCCCGAACGGTTCGACGAGACCGTGCCCGCAGGGCCGGCTGTCGCTGTGCCGGTCGAGAAACTGGCCGGAAAGCCCGTCAGGGAGCGCCGCGCATCGGTGGCTTCACCGGCAAAACCGCGTCGTCGGCGCGGGCGCTTCCTATCCTTTCTCCTGGTTGTCGTGACGCTGGGCGCAGCCTTCGGCGCCGCTCTCTGGTGGGCCGAAACAAGCGGCCTGCTGAAGTCGGATGCCGAACGGGACACGAGCGTGGCCAATCCGCCGGCGACCGTCCGCTCGGAAGATTTTGATGGTTCGCAGGGGCTGACGACGCTGGGGTCGCAGTCCGGGTTCACCGGTGACTGGATCGAGGTTTTCAAGCCGACGGACATCGCGCAGATCTCGCCGCGCAGCCGCGCAACGGCGGATCCCGTCAGCGACGAAGCCGGACCGCGTGTTCGCGTCACCTCCGCCACTGCCGATGCGGATGGTGATGTCCTGATCGAAGTGCCGGTTTCCGTGCTGGAGCAATTGTCCGGCAAGACCTCGACGGTGGCGCTGACCGTGCGCTCGGGCGCCGACAAGCCGACGCAGTTCTCCGTCGAATGCGACTTCGCCTCGCTCGGCGATTGCGGGCGTCATCGCTTCACGGTCAATGATGAAAAGGTCGACATGCTGTTCAAGGTCACCTTCGACCGCAGCCTCGCCCCCAGCGCCCCCGGCCGGATCCTGATCAACAGCGATGTTGCCGGAAGCGGCCAGAGCCTCAATCTCTTCGCCATCCGGATCCTGCCCGGCCAATAGACCGGTGAGGTCAGCAGTCTGGAGCTGGCGCCCCGGGACGGAAGATCATTTGACGAAGCCGGCGCCGGAACCCAGGATTTTTGCATCGATCTCGCCGATCGCATCCTTGTCCTTGCCGTCGTAATTCAGGCTGGTCAGGATGTGGCGGATGAGGTTGATCCGCAGCCGGCGCTTGTCATTGGCACGGATGACCGTCCAGGGCGCATGGGCGGAATGGGTTTCCTTCAGCATGCGATCGCGCTTTTCGGAATAATCGTCCCATTTGGTCAGCGCCGCGATGTCCATCGACGACAGTTTCCACACCTTCAGCGGGTCGTGCCTGCGGTCGTGGAAGCGTTTCAACTGCATCTCGCGGCCGATGTTCAGCCAGAATTTGAACAGGTAGATGCCGTCATCGACGATCATCTTTTCGAAGCGCGGTGTCTGCTTCAGGAAATGCTCGTATTGCGCCGGCTCGCAAAAGCCCATGACCGGTTCGACGCCGGCGCGGTTGTACCAGGAGCGATCGAACAGCACGAATTCGCCGGCCGTCGGGAAGGTGGCCACGTAGCGCTGGTAATACCATTGGCCGCGTTCGGTTTCAGTCGGCTTGGTCAGGGCGACGATGCGTGCCGAGCGCGGGTTCATATAGGCCATCGTATCGTGGATGGCTCCGCCTTTTCCGGCGGCATCCCGACCCTCGAAAACGCTGATCACCCGCTTGCCTGTTGCCTGCAGCCAGAACTGGACCTTGACCAGTTCGATCTGCAGCGTCTCCAGCGTGGCATCGTATTCGTCGCGGTTCAGTTTTTTGTCATAGGGAAAGTCGTCGGAGGCGAAGGCTTCGCTGTCGATCCATTTCGGCAATTCCGGATTGTCGATATCGAACACCCGCTTCTTGCCGTCGAGCCGCAACTCCACCGCGCGGCTGGTTGTCTTGTCTGCCATGGTTTTCTCCCTGACGAGGCGACCTGTGCCCTGCCGCCGACTGATTTCCCGGGAGCAGGCCATAATTGCATTGCGAATTCAAGCATGCCGTGAAAATCATGTCATGAATGGGCTCTATCTGTGGTGGATGCGGCAAGGTTGGACCGGCGCCCTGCAGGAAAAGGACGGGACTTGGAAAAGCAAGACAGAGTCTGGCCGGTGCTGTGGGCGCGGGTCAAGGCGGAGAGGCGGATCCTGTTTCTGTCCGCGGTGATCGCTCTCGTGCTGGTCGCTTCCGGGATGCACGTGCTGGCCGTCTGCCTGTTCTGGCTGGTTCTCGCCGTGGCCCTTTTGAGCCGCTCCGAGACCATGGCGCCGCCCATGCCGGCGCCCGTGATCCAGGCAAATGCGGCCAGCAAGACGCAGATGGAGGCGCTGGTCATCATCCTCAACGCGCTGGATATGCCGGTGCTGGTCGTTGCCGCCGATGAAACCGTGCTGCTGCAGAACCATGCGGACGAAAAGGCATTCGGCACCATCCCCCAGAACACCTATCTCGCGGCAAGGGTGCGTTCGCCGGGCATTCTTGACATGGTGCGCGAGACCATCGCTACCGGCAAGATCAACCAGATCGAGCATTCCGAACGGCTCCCGTCGGAGGCGGTCTACATCGTTCGCGTCGCACCGGCCGAAATTGCCATCGATGGCGGCGAGCGGCTCTATATACTGTCCTATCGCGACATATCACAGGCCCGTCGCATCGACAGGATGCGATCGGATTTCGTTGCCAATGCCAGCCATGAACTCAGAACGCCGCTCGCTTCCCTGCGCGGCTTCATCGAGACCCTGCAGGGTCCAGCCCGCAACGATGTCAAGGCGCATGAAAAATTCCTCGTCATCATGCATGAGCAGGCAACCCGCATGAGCCGTCTGGTCGACGATCTCCTGTCGCTGTCGCGGCTTGAACTGAAGTCGCACATCGCACCGGATGAAAAGATCGATCTTGCACCGCTGCTCGGCCACGTCATCGATGCCCTGTCGCCGCTGGCGCAGGATGTCGATGTCACGATTGCGCTGAATGTGCCGGATGGGCCGGTCTTCGTGAATGGCGATCGCGACGAACTGATCGAAGTGTTTGAAAACCTGATCGAGAATGCCTGCAAATATGGCCAGGAAGGCAAGAAGGTCGAGGTCAGTCTGTTGGGTGGCGAGGATGGCAGGCCGGTCGAGGTGGCGGTCCGCGATTTCGGCCCGGGCATACCGGCCGAACATGTGCCGCGCATCACCGAGCGCTTCTACCGCGTCAATGTCGAGGCCAGCCGCTCGAAAAAGGGAACGGGGCTGGGGCTCGCCATCGTCAAGCACATTCTGACGCGGCACCGGGCCCGGATGATTGTTCAGTCCGAAGTGGGAAAAGGCACCCTGTTTACGGTGCGCTTCTGAGGGGCAATGCGGTGATAGACAGTCCGGGGACAGTCCGCCGGGCTGGCCGGTGAGGCGCCCGCAGGCGGTTCTCGTTTATCCGGCAGACAATGTGCCATCCGCTAGACCAGGTGGCGGATGGCCGCCACCTTCGGTGTGTTCCGATCAGCGCGCCCGGCGACGTTCGCCGGAAGGCTGGTAGGCAAGCTTTGCGTGGAAGCTGCAATAGGGCGCGGCTTCCGGACTGTCATTGCCGCAGAAGTGAAATTCTTCCTTCATCGGATCGCCGATCGGCCACTTGCAGGTGCGATCCGTCAGCTGGGTAAGAACCAGGCGACGCGACATCGGCACGACGACATTGCTGTTGACCGGCTCCAGCGCCTGGCTGGGCGTGTATTCCAGCTCCGCTTCTTCCTTCGTCACGGTGGCACCTGCCGGGC
>NZ_LSRP01000112.1 GCF_001885585.1 Pararhizobium antarcticum | reverse complement strand
CCACGGTGTAGATCCCCAAGCCCTCCTGCATTCGTCGCAGAAGAGAAATAGGTGGCCGGATTTTACTCCGCCCGCAGCCGGACTATTCCGCCGCTACCGTGGCCGACTTTTGCACCGCCGCTCTCACGAGGCGGAAGATCTGGTTCGGATGTGGTGGCTTTGGAGCTTTCTATGGGTATTGGCCGCCATTGCTGTCTTCCAATTTGCCGGGAAGCGTTTCTGGCAGACGAAAACCATCGTCAGATAACTTGCTGCTGTTTCGATCCTTGCGAGATATCGGCACTTCTTGATTTGGTCACCATGATGCGTGGCTCGGTCCGTTGAAAACCTTGGGTCAAATCGCTTCTACGCGACGATATAGAAATCTCTGATCTTGGCCACCCCTTGCCCAAAACTCGCGGCTGTGAGAGTTTTTCTCAACAATAGTGCTTCTCCACATGACACAGGATTCCCATTGGAACTGTCGCGGTTTGGTGCCGCTTCAAGTGCTCGGTTAGGCCACTTTGCGTTTGAATGCCAAGGGGCTTTTCCAGCCTAGGGCTGAGTGACGGCCCCCCTGTGTCAGGGAAGTTGTCCGCTGCTCCAGTTTTCCTCTATTTCTCAGGTGGGCCGGATAGGACGATGACGTGGGATATTCACCGGAACGCAAGGCAGCGGTGCTGAAGCGGATGCGGCCGCCAGGCCCGGCCTCATAACAAAAGTGAAGCAGACGCCCATCGTTCCCGAGCTTGTCGGCAAGCTTGCGGACATGATCGGCTCGGTTCGGGATTGTGCCCCAATGCCGCACTTCGCCGACCCGGTCGCCTGGCGCAACCGCCAACGAAATTGTCGCCTTGTGGACATCCAGCCTGATAAACATGATATTCTGCATTTGGTCTCTGCCCCATTCGTGAGGCTCGGCGCCAGCCAATCCGGCGAAACCCTCGAAGGAGAATGACGCGGGAGAGGCTGCCGAACCAGTCAGGTGACACGGTGATCATGGGGTCTAGTGTCTTGATCGTGAAATGATCGGTATCTTGATCTTGGCATCATGCCGGAGCCTGGGATTGGCAAATGACGACCACGACGGAAGTCACGAAAAACAATGCGGCGATCACGGCGAACTCTCGCTCGTTGGCGTCGCCGTTCGTGGACCCGTATTCAGGGGAATAGCGTTTGCTGATTTTCAGCGCTCGGGAGGGAGAGGCAATATGACAGACCGGAGCACGGGGCGAGCCGTCACCGAAAATACCTGCCTGACGATCAGTTCAGCTGCGATCAAGTGAAGGCTCATCCCGATCCAAAGCCACAGGCCGAAGTTGGCCTGGAAACTTATGCCAAAGACCATTTCTCCAAAAATACCAAGCAACCGTATGGTCGCAACAGCCGATCCGATTGCATAGGCGCGGATCATAAAGGCCCGATGAAGCGCCGTTTGCCTGCGCCGGATAGCCCACCAGGCAGCGATCAGGGATATGATCATCCAGCTCGCGAATACATAAGTACCGGCAATAGTCAGTGCGCCACCCATCGCGGGCAGGCTGAATGCCAGCCAATAGAGTGCAAGAGCCGACATCAGTCCGCTGGCAAGAGCAACCCGCCCCATCCAACGGTGGAGATGCGGGCTTCTGCGACGCATTGCAGGCATGAACTGCACTATCCCGAGTACCAAGAACAAAAGGCCTGGCAAGACATGTAGCCACATGCCTGTTCGATTCAGGAAATAGCGCTGATCGAGAAGATCAAACTGGCCAATTTCGGTTTCGGGGGTAATTGCTAGGATAACAAGACGAACGGCACTGGACAGAATGGCCACGGCCGTTATCAACAAAAGCATCAACGGCAGTCGCAGGTCGGACCACCTGAAGCGCGAAGTCATGATGGAACCTCGTCGATTGAGAACCAGACGGGAATGCCACGCTCTCTTGCGATAGCCACATCGTTGTCAGCGCCCTTGGAGGCACCAGGCAGGCGCAGAACTCCATGGCAATGATGAAGAAGGCGCCGGGCCGTCGGATGCAGAATGTGTTCATAGAGTTCATCGCCGACGGTTTGCCCACCGGCGCGTGTCCAGATGGGCAGCGCAACCCATTCCCCGATCATCGGCACGTGACCTTTCTCGAACAGCGGCCAGGCCGCCTCCTCTAGCCGCGCCAGGTTTGCAGCCATCTTTTCAGGATTATCATCCGTGCCGGAGCGATAGGGGCCGGCGATTAAAATCATCAGCGACTTTGACATTGCAAGATTCTCCGTGACTGTGCACCATGACGTCTTTGGTGGATTTTGGCTAAACCGGGCGTAAGCCATTGTCGTCACCCAAAAGTATGACGCTCAATCTGAGTTTCAGCGTGCCGCGAGCTTTCATGAGTTAATAATCCGTCTCCACATAGACCCCCGAGCAGTCAAAGGCGACCGCTGCTGCCGTGGCACCATTGTTCATGAATAGCCTAGGCGACAAGAACTGGGTGCTGGCAGGCAGATCAGCGCTGATCTCCTGCTCGAACACCGCGCCTGTAACTTCGTCCACCACCCGAACCCAGACCGAGCTGCCATTGGGCGGTGCCGCGATGAAGAGGGTCAGCACCCCACCCGTCGCAATGCCGAAACTCGCCCCCATGTCGGTCAGCGTCGGCGCGCTGGTGCCGTCGTTCGCGACCAGTTGCCAGCGAGTGTGCGTGCCCCGCTGGAAGCCGATGCCGATGCAGTTGATGGCGGCGGCCAGCGTCAGCGTGGTGGCCAGCGCGGCGGTCGAGCCATAAAGCCCGAAGAAGCCCATGCCAGTCGCCTGCAGGGTCGTCAGTGAAATCCGCGTGACGAAGGTCCAGCCGCCCAATCCCGCCGCGTTGCCACGCCAGCAGGCCCAGCCAGCGGAGCGCTGGTCGGCAACCGAATCCACCAGTGCCGCCGAAGTCAGCCGCCAGCGGCGCATGCTGGCGGCTAGGTTTGTTGCGGCGAGCGTTGGGGTCGAGACGGTGCCGACCGACGTGATCGGCAGGCCTTCGGTGGTGATCGTGGTGGTGACTGACGGCGACCAGTTTGCAATGCGGTTGACCCCGAAATGCGGTTGCAACGGGAAATCCCGGCCGGAGGAGCGCATGACGTCGATCCACGGAGCCCCCGCCCGGTTGCGAGCATAGACGGCCGCCTTGCCAGACGGCGGCGCAGTTGGCGCAGCACTGAGCCCCGGCAGGATGGTCGGCTGTGGCAGTTCCACCTGGCCGCTGGTGCGGTCGATCTTGATCGCGTCAAAGAAGGCCGAGCCATCCGGGCTGACTTTGACGCTGAAATCGTCGTTGCCCAAGAGGCCGATCAGCGCCCGCGCCGAAAACCCGGTCTTGAAGGCAAAGGCCGCATCATTCCCGGCCGCCGCCTTGTTGACGGTGGCCTCGATCCCGGCCCCGGCGTTGTTGAACAGCAGTGCCGGGGTGTTGACCGACACGCGGTTGTAGCTGTCGGCCGTCGCCCCGCCGAGGCCGAGAAGCTGGGCGGTCAGGTTGGCCTGGGGCATGCCGACCTGTGTCACGGCATTGGCGAAGGTGACCGTGGGGGTATTCACCACGGTCGTGCCCCCGGCCCCCGCCGTGGCCGAGCCGATGTTTACGACTGTAGTGGATCCGGACGCGCCACCCGTGCCGAGGTTCACGGTCTTGGTGACGCCGGTGGTCGTCGCTCCAGTGCCCATGCCATAGGTGGCGGTTGTCGTGGCGGTGCCGATGCTGGCCGATGCCGCCGAGACCGTGACCGTACCCGAGGCGGTCAGCGTGCCGGAGAAGGTCTTGTTGCCGGTGAAGGTCTGGGTGCCCGCGAGGATTGCCAGTTCCGACGAGGTGTTCGGCAGTGTGAAGGTGCGCGTCGTGCCGGTGGTGATCCCGGACAGCGAAAACAGCGCCTTTTTCGTCGGATCGGCATCGTTCACCAGGCTGAAGATCGCGTCGGACACATCCTGCGGCACGCCAACCGGGTCCCAGACGCTGCCATTCCAGACCACGAAGGCCTGCTCGGCCGCTATCCAGATCAGCCAGCCTTGGCGAGGCACGAGGCGCATCCAGACGCCATCGACCCAGAAGGCCACGTTCAGATCCCACCCGGCCCACAGCCCTGCAGCACCTGAGGCCACCTGATGCCGGTCGCCGTCGGCGGGGCTGGCAGGCGGCGTGGTCCGCGTGCGGTCGAGAACCGAGAGTTGGACCATGGCGTCCAGAAGGCGCAGGGCCTCGTTGTGGGTGACATGCTTCTGGGCTTGGGCTGCGAGAAGGTATGGCAGGCCAAGATGGGTGGAGGTATCGGACATGGGGCGCGGGCCTTCAGAACTGGAGGATGACAGTGGCGGGATCACCGCGACCGAGGCGGTTCGAGAGTTGGTAGATGTGGATGGCCAGCGTCTGACCAAGCCCTAGCGGTGCGCCCCAGTCGGCGGTCTGCTGTGCGGCTGTGTAGAGGACGGAGGTCGTGGTGCTGGTCAGCGTGCGCTTGACCGCTGACCCATCAAGGATCTGGACGTCGTAGCTTTCCAGGTCCTCGGCCAGCGGCACCTCGACCTGTTCCCAGGCATCGGCGACCAGCGCGCGAGATCGCCGCGTCCAGCGGAGTGTCAGATCGCCGGGGCTGCGGGCTGTCCGCCACGGTTGCGCGACATGGACGGGGGCGAAGGGCACGAGGCCGCGCCCTGCGGGCGTAAAGGCCAGCGCGGTGTAGCTCGCGTCACTGACAGCGCGCGCCGCGGGACCGATGCGCCAGTTCCATGGCAGACCGAGGTCGGCCTCGGCGATGGGCAGCGGGGCAAGGGTGGAGTCCAGCACCACCACCCGTGCCCCTGCCGGGGCGGGATTGCCCATTGCGGCTTCGGTGCCGCGCTGACCTCGAAGGAGGCGGGTCAGGCGATAGCGACCGGGGGCGATCAGTTCTGCCGCACCCGCCTGCACGATCTCCCAGATGCTGGGTGCCGCCTCCACCGCCAGCACATTGGCACCGCCGAACAGGGTCAGGTCGGTGACGCTTTCCAGCGTGCCGGAGGCAAGATCGACGACCAGCGCATTGCCGAGATCGAAGCGCGAGGTCGGACCGGAATAGAAATCCGACACCAGCGTGCCGATCCGGGCGCGACTGCCAAAGGTGGTCAGCAAGGCAAACCCATCGGTTGAGGGACTGCGGAACACTGCCATCTCGCCCGGCCATGGAACGGCATGGGCGGCCATCATCGGCCGGTGCGCAGGCTGATCCTCGGAGAGTTGCGGCAGGTCCAGGAGGACGACATCCGGTGCGCCAAACACCACGGAGCGGGTAAGCGAGGCTGGACGCGGATCACCGGGTGGCAGATCATAGGCAGCGCGATCCTGGCGGACGGACTCAACGCCGCGCCCATCGGAATCAGCGATGGACACGAGGCGTAACTCAATTTCGCGGCCGTCATGGAGCAGTCGGATCACGTCAGCTGGGTCCAGCGCCAACCTCGAGGGCGGCAGGCGGAAGGTGGCGCTTTCGCGGCCGATCCAGGCTTCCATCAGCGCGCGGCGGCAGCGGCGTTCGGCCTCCTCGGGCGGGATTGCCATCGGGAAGCTTTCCGAGGCGATGCGGGTGGTGTCGACGGTGATGCGACGGGCCTCGACAAGCGCCGCATCATAGTCCTCATCGGCGCGGGCCACCTGCCACTTCAGCGCCTGCGGCAGTTCGGTTTCCTGCGCGCGGACCAGTTCCAGCGCCTCGCCTTCGCGGGATGCCACGAGGTCGTCATGCGCCAAGCTCACAACGGACGCCCGCCCGCGCATGACAAAGCGGATCATGCCTTCGGTCTCGATGGCATCGAAGCCGAAATGCCGGGCCAGCGTGCTGATCGAGGATCTGGGCGCTTCAAGTGCTGCGATGGCATAACCTTCGACGGCCCCCCAGAGGCCGGACACGTCGATCAGGTGTTCAAGCATCCCGGCGCGCAGGCAAAGGTGGCGGACGAGCGCCGCCAGCGACACCGCTCCCAGCCGCCCGGTCAGCCAGTGTCCAAGCCGCCAGTTGGGACCATCGGTCCAGACATCGGTCAGTTCGGGGAAGAACGGATAGGGTCGCGCGTCCCAGGTCCAGGCGGCGCATTCCGGCACATGCACCATGCGGCCGCCATAGACAGACGACAGCGGGTTGTTCGCCGGGTCGCCCCAGTGCAGGTAGCTGGCCTCCAGATAGGCCCGCTGGATCGCATCGTCCCGCCAGCCCCGCGAGAAATACGGCGTGAAACTTTCGGACGACTTCGGGTCGAAGAAGACATTCGGTTGGTTCGTGCCGCGGTCGATGGCCGGGCAGCCGAGTTCGGTGAAGCGGATGGCTTTGGATTGCGGCACCCATGCCGTCGGAGTGCCGCTTTCCACCCCGCCCGGCCGGTTGCAATGCGGGTTCGTCCACCAAGCGTGGATATCCTTGGGGCGAAAGACCCACGGCTTGCCCACCGCGCCATCGGTGATCGGCGTGCGGATCTGCGCGGAGCGGTCAGCCGCGCTCGCATAGAACCAGTCGAAGCCTTCACCCCCGGCGATGTTCGCCTGCAGATACGCGCGGTCGTAGATCGCGGGCCAGCCTTCGAGGGCATCGGCATGGTCGAAGCCATCGCGCCAATCCGACAGCGGCAGATAGTTGTCGATGCCGACGAAGTCGATGTTGGCGTCCGACCAGAGCGGATCGAGGTGAAAATATACGTCGCCCGAACCGTCGCCCGGGTGATGGCCGAAATACTCAGACCAGTCGGCGGCATAGCCGACTTTGGTGCCCGCGCCGAGAATGGCGCTCACGTCGGCCGCGAGGGTCTTGAACGCGGTGACGGCGGGATAAGTGCTGGTCCCCGAGCGGATGGTGGTCAGCCCTGGCATCTCGGTGCCGATCAGGAAGGCATCGACCCCGCCCGCCGCAGCACAAAGATGCGCGTAGTGCAGCACCATGCGGCGCAGGCCCCAGTTGCTGGGCGATCCGGCGAAGCTGACGCTCTCGCCTGAGACACTGAAACTGCCGGGCGTCGCCACCCCGAACAGTGCCGTTACCTGCGTTGCGGCCGTGCCGGTCTTGTCCACTGATCCCGCAAAACCCGCCGCCGGGGAACAAGTAATCCGCCCCCGCCAAGGGAAGGCAGGTTGGCCGGGCGTGGCGGAATTGGCGCTGTAGGGGTTCGGCAGGGTGTTGCCGGGCGGGACATCCATCAGGAGGAAGGGATAGAACGTCACCCGCAGCCCGCGTGCCTTCATCTCATGGATCGCCTGCACCACCGCGAAATCCGCAGGCGTGCCGCCATAGACGGGGCGATCTTCGGCGTCACGGCTGACCAGGTGGGCACTGGCCCGGCTGACCCCATTCACCGACCAGTTGGCGGGCGTGGTCGCCTTGGTGGCGACCTCGACACCGGGCTTCACCTTGCAGGACCCCGCGCGTAGATCATCGCCGAACCACGCCACCACGAGGCTGACGCTCTCGACCGCCGGGGCCATCGCCTGCAACCGGTCCAGCGCCACCACGATGTCCGGCTGGTCGGGCAGCGCGTTCAGGTTCTCGGCAACTGTTGCACCGGCGCTGCCTTTGCGGATGGCGTCGGTCGCATAGGTGAACTCGCCTGAGGCCGGGATCAGGGTGACGGCCTTCACCAGTCCCTCGGCGGTGTCGGGATCAGCCAGCGGGCGGAAGACCTCGAACGACAGCTGCGGCAGACGGTTGCCGAAGGTCGCCAGCGCCAGATCCTCAAACACGACATAGGCCGTGCCGCGATAAGCGGGCGTGTTCGCCGCGCCCGTCTTGGCTGCGATGAACGGATCGGCAGTCTGCGCCTCGTTGCCTGGATACCAGCGCCAGGTCACGCCAGTCATGTCCATTGCCTTGCCATCGGCCCAGATGCGGCCGATGCCAGTGATCGGCCCTTCGCACAGCGCGACTGCAAAGCTGGCGTAGTAAAGGTATTCGGTGGTCTTGACCTTGCCGCCCCCGCCGCCCTTGCCGCCGCCTTGAGTGGTGGTCTTGGTCTCCTCGCGGAAATCGGTGGCCCAGATGATGTTGCCGCCAATCCTCATGCGCCCGAAAAGCCGCGGGATCACCGCCCCTTCGGTGGCCGATGTGATGCGCAGCGTGTCGAGCCGCGCGCCCTCGATCCGCTGGGCCGGGGCCAGCGAGGACACGATCCAACTGTCGACGACCGATCCCACGGTGGAACCGATGAAGCCACCGATGGCAGCACCAGAAAAGCCAAGGATCGCCCCGCCAAAAGCCCCGCCGATGGCAGTGCCGACGGCGCCGAGAACAAGAGTTGCCATGTGTGAGGCCTCAGCGTTTGGGGAACAGAAATGCGAAGGCGATACGCCGCCGCCAGATCGGGGTCAGGATTTCCTCCACGACACCCAGCCGTTCGTAAGAATGGACGAAGCGGTCCGGCGCGGTCAGGATGCCGACATGCTTGGCGATGGCGCGCGGGGCCATGCGAAACAGGAGCAGCGCGCCGGGGCCAGCCTCATCCGGGGCAATTTCCGGCATCATGCGCCGCGCGCCCTCCGCCAGCACTTCGCACGGCCCCGTTTCGCCCCAGTCCCGGCTGTAGGGCGGGATCGGGAAAGGTTCGTCCCCCACCACTTCGCGCCAGACACCGCGCGCGAGGCCGAGGCAATCGCAACCGACCCCGCGCAGACTGGCCTGGTTATGATAAGGTGTGCCAAGCCAGCCGCAGGCGGTGGCAATGACCGGATCGGGACCTTCGATATGGGGCAGCAGGCTCACAGCACGTCTCCTTGATGCCCGCCGTTCTGGCTGGCATAGCGCAGGACAGCATCCTGACCCGGAATGTTCGGAAAGCCCCGGAAGTTGGCGACATTGGCGAACTTGGTGCCGCAGGTCGCGATGCGCTTGTCACAACCGGCGCGAACGGTAAAATTGTCTGATCCGGCGATGGCCCGCACCGGCGCTTCCAGCAGGGTGACGATGCCGACCCCGTCGACGATCTCATGCGACAACACCTCAGCCCGCCGCCCAGAATTGGCGCCGCTGGTCCAGTCGAGGGTGCCGAAGGTGAACCAGCCCGCCGTGAAGCCGCCAAGCCCCGAGGTGGTGAAGGCGCGGTCTCGCAGCAGGTCGATGATCACGCCGGTGCCCTTGAACGCCGGGGCCTCGAGATTGACGCCGCAGCGCGCATCACCAAGGGCGGCATCGCAGGTCGCCTGAAACGTCCGTCCGACGGTCTGGCCGAGGACATGGGCAAGGCTTCGCACCTCGGCGACGAACACCAGCCGCCCGCGTCGGATCTGGCCGATGGCCCCGCGCCGCATGAGCAAGCGCTGACCGGTGTCGGCCCAGTTCACCCGCCAGACCTCGACGCCCGCATTGTCCCAGCGGCCATCGAGGATGTCGGTCTCGGTGATCCGGTCGGAGGACAGTACGCCTTGGGCATCCTGCGCATCGACCGCCAGGTCCGACCCCGAGCGCACCTCGGAGGCCGCAAAGCCACTTTCGGGCTCGAAAGCGGTGCCATCGAATGTGAGGGTCCGATCATGATCGGTAAAGCCAAGCGTCACCCCATCGGCTCGTACGATCCGCCAGCACCAGGCCAGCGTCGTCGTGCCCTCGTCGAGATGAGCCTGAAGTGCGGGTGCGAGGGACTTCACTTCCGCCCCCAACCCCGCCACAGGGCGAAAGAGGCCAGCGCCGAGGAAATCACGCCCCCGGACGTGCCGGTCAAGGCGTAGAGGTTAAAGGGACGGAGATCGAAGCTGCCGGTCACCAGGTCGAAATCTGCCAGTCCGGCCATGGCCAGCCCAGAGGCGGCAAGACAGGCCAGATAGACCAGCCCGCGTGCAAGGTTCCAGTTCATGATGTTGCCTTTCCTGTGAGAAATTCCATCAGACGCTGCCACCATGACTGGGCAACGACGGGTCGGGTCGGCATGGTCGGTGGCATTGGCAGGCTCGTCACGCGCAGCATTGCCAGCGCCTCGGCCTCGGTCAGACGGCGGATCGGTCGCGAGAAATCGACCCGTCCGTTTCGGTCCACCGCCCATACCGGGATGGTGCCGGTCGGATAGCGGCCATCGCGGAACAGATCGCGCTCGGCCTCACGGCGAGTGCGGATCGCTGCGGGCCTGAGCCAGCCCATGAAGGCTTGCGCGGCGGCGGCACGATTGCCTGTGTTCAGATGGCGGGTCAGCGAGGCCTTGGCGATGCCGCCGGTGTTGTAGTGGAACGATACCAGCGCATCGAACTCGTGCGTTTCCAGCGGCACCTTCACGGCCCGCAGCACCTCCGCCTCGTAGGCCACGATGTCGACGCGGAAGAGCCGGAAGGCTTCATGGATCCCGGCATCCAGATCGGCGGGCATGCCGCGCGACATCCGTGCCGGATCTGGGCCCCCCGCCGCAGCGGTATGGCCGATGCCGAAGGTCCAGACGTTTTTGACGTCGAGGTAGGGTCCGGGCACGAGTCCTTCGTGCCGGACGAGGGCCAGAAGGCCCCGGTCTGTCATGTGCATGGGATCACCCTAAAAGTGAGAGGAGCAGGATCAGGACGGCGACAAGGACGCCGATGCGGAGACGGTGGCTGAAGGCTTGGCCGGGATCAGCGGCATCGCAGCGGATAGAGCGCGCGAGACGGAGAAGCTCATGCATCAGTATTGCCCCCCTTGCTGCCGCGCAGCCGGGCGAGGACGACCTCGATGAAGGCGGGGCCAAACACGCCGACCAGATAGGCGGCGGAGCCTGCCGCACCCCCGGCCGGGATTGCCTGTGATGGCAGGCCGAGCCAAGCGGTGATGATCGCCATGGACAGGCTGCCCATCCCGGCCGCGATCAGACCACCGAGCAGGATGTGGCGCAGAGCATCGCGCAGCCGCATCCGCGTGGTCAGCGCATTGGTCGCGCCGCCCAGAGCGCCCCAGGCCGCAAGGATTACAGCGGTGGAGGTCGCCAGATCGCGCAGGACTGCGGCGACAAAGCCAGTTTCTTCGTTCATCGCCGGATCTCCAAGAGCGGGATGGATGTGATTGAGCCGAGACGCTCGAGGTCGAGGGTGACGTCGAGCATGTCGGTGTCGAAGCGGACGGGCACATCGAATTCGAAGCCCGCAGTGATCGCGACGCCTGCACCCGGTGCGGCGGCGAACGTGATGCTGCCAGTGGTGGTATCGACGCTCCAGCCTGACATCTGCTCGACGCCATTCAGGGCAATGCGGACGTTGCCCGCGACCGGCTTGGCGATGGCACGGGTCCAGCTTTGCGCGCTGGAGGTGTAGCGTTTCAGCAGGCCGAAGGTGGTGACCGCACCATTTCCAGTGCCGATGGGCTGGTCGGTCGGGGCCACCGCTTGCGACGGCAGGCAGGATTTGTAATCCGCCCAGTCCTTGTAGCGAAAGCCGTGCAAGCGGCCGTTGCGCGCCTCGAAGAAGGCGACGACCAAAGCCAGATCATCGGCGCGACGGATGCCATAGGCGACATCAAAGCGGCGGCGGGAATTGGCCCAGCTGGCATTGCGTTCTTCGTCGCCGCTGGCCAGCTCGACAATCTGGGTGCGTCGTTCCGGCCCGCCCCGAGCGCCCCGGCTGATGTTGTCGGGAAAACGTACATCATGGAACGCCATCACATGCCCCTTCGGCCCAGCGACACGGCGCGGGCGATGTCGGCCGCGACCTGTGTGCGGGATTGCCGGAAGCTTTCGGCGTCACGCGCGTTGATTGTGACGGAGATATTCGAGGCTGCACTTTGACCCCGGCCGTAGCCAGCCGCTTCCCGGCGCGACAGAACCCGCTCACCCCGTTGCAGGATCGCCGGGACCTCGTCAGGTTTCAGCCCGGCCCAGCCGCCAGAGTGCATGCGTGGTGCGCCCGCGAAGGCCAGCGCGGGCACCATGCGGCCCGGGCCCGGCGATCCGACCACCCCACCGGCATGCAGGATATTTGCAAAGAGCCCACCCGCACCGCTAAGTGCGCCGGACAAAGCGTTGGCAATGGGGCCAAGGATGAAGCGCCGGGCCGCCAGTTTGGCCAGATCGGCGATCATCGAGGTGACGAGGTCGCGGAAGTCGAGCTTGCCGGTCTTGACGAACTCGCCCACCGCGTTCTCGGCCGAAGTGAAGGCCCCGACCAGCGCCTGGCCGATATCGCCACCGATATTGCGCGCCTTGGCGGCATAGTCGGCGAGCGCAGCGGTCACCGCGCCCCAGACGGTTGCGGCCTGATCGGCCCCCTCGGCAGCAGCAGCCCCGGCATCGCGCGCGGCCGCACCCGCGCTTCCGGCAGCAACAGCGGTATCGTTCAGTTCGATGTCGAGCGCATCCGCCGAAGTGGCCGCATCGGCCAGTGCCGCTTCGGCTTCCGTCCCGGTTCCCGTCACCGCGTCGCGCAGCGATTGCCAGCTGGCCAGGGGGCGGCCCGCTGCATCGGCCAGCATGCCCGCCGCCTCGCGATAGCCGTCGGCGCGGGCGCGGGCATCGTCGGCCATCGCGCCAAGCCCGAGGTCAGGCGGCTCGAGATAGGTGCGCGACGGGGCGGCCGAGAAGGCATCCGCCGCCGCAGCGCCCGCCGCTTCGGCCGATCCGGCTAAGGGGTTGTCGATCCGGCCCAGCGTCAGCGGGTCGAGCGTGCCGATCCGGACACCACCTTCGCCTACCGCCCAGTCGGGCAGCAGGTCCAAGGCGGCGTTCAACCCGTTGATGAAGGTGTTGATGCGCGTGACGACGCCGTTCAGCATCGCCTCGACGCCGGAGATCAGCCCGTTTGCGGCCTGGAAGGCGAAATCACCAATGGCGCCGGGCAAGCTGCCCCAGATCGCGACCGCCGCATCATAGGCTCCCTGGAAGATCGCTGCCGTCCGGTCACCGAAACTGACGACCCCCGCGATGGTGCCTTCGAGAGCCAAAAGCCCGGCCGCCTTCAGGCCTTCCCAACCCGCAGCCATGTTGGCGAATGCGGCGTCGAGCGACAGGCCGATGCGCGACCAGACCTCCGATGCCAGATCGCCCAGCAGCCGGAACGCCTCACCCACCCCGCCAACCCGGGTGACGAGTTGCGAAAACTGATAGACCAGTTCCCCCGCGCCCACGATCAATGCGCCGATGCCTGTGCGGATCAGCGCCCCGCGCAGGAAAACCAATGCCGTGGCAAGGCTGCGCACGGACAGCGCTGCCATAGCCAGCTCCGCCACCCAGCGCCCCGCCATAAGGGCGGCGAAGGTCGTGGCATAGGTGGTCAGCCGCCCAATATTGTCGAAGAGAGCATTGATCGCGCCGCCAATCGGCCCGGGGCTGCGTGCCATATTGGCGAGGGCATTGGCCACGGTTTCCAGCGCCGGGGCAACGGCAGCGGTGAGGCGGTTCGTCAGGCCGAGCCAGATCAGGCTCAGCTTGGCGATTGCATCGCCGGTGCGTTCGATCTGGGCGGCATCGGCCACGCTGACCGCCACGCCGAAGTCTTGAACGTCTTGCGCCGCTTCTCGCAGGGTAGCGGAGTCGATGCGCAGGAAAGCCAGTGCCGCCTTGTCGCCGAAGAGATCAGAGGCCACAGCCGCGCGCTCGGCTTCGGGGATGAGACGGTTCAGCGCCTCCTGAATGGCGACGATACGCTGGTCCAGCGGCATCGCTTGCAACTCGGCGGCAGTCAAGTTCAGCCGCTGCAACGCCCCCACCGCAGAGCCCGACCCGGCAGCAGCTTCCGATAGCCGGGTGGTCAGCTTCTTGGTGGCTTGTTCGATCTCGCCCATCGAGACACCGGCCAACTCGCCGGCCCATGTCAGCACCTGCAGGCTTTCCACCGTGGTTTTCAGCGAGGCAGCCATATCGGCTTGCGCCCCGATGTTGTCTAGGCCCGACCGGATCATCGCTACGCCAGCCGCCGCAGAAGCGACGGTCACTGCCGCCAGCGCGATCCCGGCATTGCGGGCGAAGCTGCCGAGCCGGACATTTGCCTCTTCCATCTCCGAGGACAGACGACCGAAACCGCGCGCGCCAGCCTCGCCGATGCCTTCCAACTCGGCCCGGACCTGACGGCCGCCCTCGGCGACCAAGCGGACAGAGACGCGTTTTTCAGCCATGGCCGTCTCCGATCTGTTCGTTCAGTTTGCGCACCATCACCGCTTCGATCTCGGGCAGCAGTTCGGCCGCGATCAGGGGGTCGATGCCCAGCGCGGCCGCGAGTGCGAGGGCCGCGCCCATGTCCCAGCCCAGCACTGCGCCGGGGATCACCCGCAACTGCCCACCAAGGCGGCCGACCAGATCCCAGACCTGCCAGCCGTCCTGCGTTTGCGGCCGGTTCAGTCTTGCGGGGCAGTCGGGGCAGATGCCCCCGCGGCCCTCGCAGGGTGTGCAGGCCGCGCAGTAGCGATCGCCCCCGCCGAAGGACCACTCGGCAAGGGCGCGGAGACGTTTTTTTCCGCGTCCAGGATGAGACCCTTGGCGACGTATTGGGTCTGGAAGGCTTCGAATACCGGCCAGATTTCCAGCAGGGCATCAATGCCTTCAGGCGAAACGGGCACGATGTTGCCCGCGTCATCGCCGACGCCCTCCCAATCCAGCACTGCGCGCCGGGCCACGGCCTTGGCCATGGTCAGCGCCAGTTCCTCTTGGGAAGCACCCTCAGACAGTGCCTCGATGGCAGGATCGGCACGGGCCGAAACCATCAGCGCGGTGGTCAGGGGGCCCATCAGCAGGCGCAAGCCGGGGGCGAGGTTCAGCCACTCGGGCGTGGCGGTCAGGTTCAGACGGATCATCAGTAGGCCTCGATATCGTTGATCAGGGTTGCGGTGCACATGCGGGCGGGGCTGGCAGCTTTCGCCGCTTGCCAGTCGAATGTCGCCTGCACGCCCTGCGGCCCAGAAATCTCGATCCGGGGACGCGGCAGATAGACGGCGTGGGCGGTGAAGGTGAGGCTTTCGCCCGATGGCAGGACATAGGCAAAGCTGATCTCGCAGGGATCGCCGTTGATCGCCTGCGTTACCAGCGTGCTGTCGGCGAAGCGCACCTCGATCCGGCCGGTCAGCGCCGCAATGGACGGGTCTGCCCCGTCGATCTTGCCGTCGCTGCGGATGGTCTCGATCCGGTCGAGGTTGTTCGCATACGTGATTTCGGCCGAGACCACATTGCCAAGCGCAGACCCATTCCGGCTGATCGCGCCGTTGAAGTGTCCGAACCGCCTCAGGCCCAGTTCGGCTGGTGTGCCTGAGGCGGTAGTCGTCGCAATTGCCTCTCCCTGTGCCACCAGCCGGGCGGTGGCGGTCAACAGGCCCGAGCGCTGCACCTGCCAAGACAGCTGATCCAGCACGCAGCCCGAATACATCGCAAAGCGCGGCACCTCTGGCATGCCGGTCTCGATGGACATCGACGGCAGGGTCCAGCTGCCCGAGCGGAACTCATGGGTGTAGGGCCCAACGCCAGAGGTAATCGGATCGCCGAAGGCTGCCTTCAGCCAGAACCCGAAAGCCTCGGCATCCATCGGCACCATGACATCGCCGTCGGCCGTCACCGCGTCCTTGATCGGGGCGAGAGGGTCGCGGCCATAACCGAGCAATTCGCTGTTCAGCAGCGGCTGCTCCGATCCAAGCGATGTGCTGGCAAAGGGCATTCTGGTGAAACCCCCGACCGGCGGGGTGCCGTAAATCGTCTCATAGGCAAGCGCCATCTGCGCCCGCGCCCCTTGGGCTCGTGCCATCGTATTCTCCTATCGTGTGTGGGGGTCAGGCCAGTGGGTCGGCCGTGGAATAATGCAGGATGACCGCGATCACCGCCGCCTTCAGGCTGGCGGCACCCTCGACCGGTAGATCGACGGGGCGCGGCGCTTCGGCTTGGACCCAGTCGCAAAGGCCGCCCAGCGTGCGGTCGGCGGCAATCGCCGCGCCGATGCTGGCGCAGAGCGCATCGAAAGCGGTGTCACGGGCGGTGCCCTGTACGACCGCTTCGATCTCGGCCCGATGCTGGTAATGGTAGCGCAGGGGCGACAGCGTGACCGCCGGGTCACCCGGTTCGCCGTCGCGCAGGATCAGGAGGCCAGCAGCGGGTATGCGTTCGGGCAGGACGTCACCGCGCAGGGCAATGGCGGGCAGCGCCGAAAGACGCGCGTGCAGCGCGGCGATGATGGTTTCGCGGGGGCTGGGCACGGCTTACACGACACCAGCGAAGAGTGAACGATGAGCCATTTGCAGACACCTCTGCCGCCAAGTGCTATTCTGCAGTGGCCGGACAATGCTTGGCCGGCATGCGGTCATTTGGCAGAGGAAAAGGAGAGCCGAAATGGCGATGATCGATTTCTGGTATTCCATTGGCAGCACCTATAGCTACTTGACCGTTATGCGACTGTCGGGTGTGGCTCAGACGGCAGGCATCGACTTTCGTTGGCGCCCTTTCAATGTCCGCCGTGTGATGATGGCGCAGAACAACATTCCGTTCAAAGATAAGCCGGAAAAAACCGCTCATATGTGGCGCGACATCGAACGGCGTGCCGCGCGATATGGGCTGGCCCCAACAATTCCTGCGCCCTACCCGTTGCCTGGTCTCGTTCTTGCCAACCAAGTGGCAATTCTGGGTGCCGAAGAAGGTTGGGGCGAGGCTTACACGCGGGCCACGTATCGCCGCTGGTTTGAGGTGGGGCAGCCTGCTGGGGAGGATGCAAATCTTTCCGACAGCTTGTCCGAGATCGGTGAAGACCCGATCCGCGTCATCGAAGCCGCTCAGGCTTCCCGCATTGTCGAGGCGCTCACCCTCGCGACGAACCAGGCAATGGAGGTTGGCGTCTTTGGCTCACCGAGTTTCCTCGTAGACGGTGAACTTTTTTGGGGCGACGATCGGCTCGACGATGCAATCAATTGGGCTCGCGTGGGAAAACTTACCTGAACTGAGATATCCCCATTCACGAGTATGGATCTTGCTATCTCTACCTAAATCCGCTTCGTCAGTATCGCTTCCGTCAACTGGATCGCCCGTCCACCCAATTCGCCACGATCAGCCCCGGTACCGCGTCATGCGCCCGTTCTGCATCCCGCGCCAGATCCAGCCGCTTCGGCAGCTTGACTTGCGGCACCAGCAGGAAGATCGGCGCGGTGACGACGCCCCTCCCGGTTTTCGACTTTGATGCCACGGCGCGGCCCTCCGTGTTCAACCGCCCCTCGGCCACCAGCAGGCTTGGGCCCCTCCGGCGATAGATGAACCGCAAGCGCAGGCCAGTGCGGCGTTCCCATTCGCCGGGGGTGATCCGGCCGCCCTTGCTGCTTTTGCCAGCAGCTGCAGTCGGGATTGCCAGCCAAAAGCCGTTCTTCGAGCGGATCAGCGGGCCGGTGTCATGCGCACCGATGATCACCGGGGCGTTCGACCAGACCAATGCCGCAGCGTTCAGGCTTTCGCCGGATTTCGGGAAGCTGGCGAGCCGGATCGAGTTGGCAAGCCGGGTGCCCAGCCCCGCGCCGGTGATCTGCGTCCGCCAGGCGGATTTCAGGCCGGTTCCGGCCTCGCGCATCGCGGCCGTCACGGTGCGTTCGCCCGCTGCAACCTCCGCTGCCATCATGGCGACGATGTCGGGATCTATGTCGAGTCGCAGTTTCATGCAGGCCTCAGGTCAACTGTCCAGACCAGCCGTTCACGATCGCGGACGGGCTCGCCCTGAATGAGGAAGGCATCGGTATCGATCTCGATCCTGTCGCCGGGGTGCGGGTTTGGCACTTCAGCCACCTGCAGGTCGACACGAGTGGTTTCCGACCAGAGCCGTGCATCGCCGAACTCGGTGACGTCATCGGAGCGCCGGGCAATGAGGCGCACCATAACCGGTGCGCCGCCGTCGGCGATATAGACGGCATCGCGTCCGATGTTGCCATCGGCGAAGAGCGCGCCGACGGCGGCGGCAAAGGCAGACATCACGTCCGCCGTGCCGAACGCAGCACCTGCGGGCGGGTGCAGATTGGCAGCGGGTTCGACTCAATCTCGAGCCGCACCCATTCATCCCGGTCCCGGTCGGGGATCATCCGCGCGTAGAGCGGCTGGCCCAGCGTGTTCACCGTCTCGAACGTATCGGCGGGGGCGTGGTAGATTTCGAACAGCCCGTCGACGGCCTCTGGGTAGAACACGGCCTTGTCTGTGGCCACGCCGAAGCCCGCCCCGCCCCGGTAGCGGCGGAAGGTGATGCCACCAAAGCTGACCTCGTCGGCGATGCGGGACCGCAAATCAGCAGCGGCGGCCGTGTTGAGGTAGGTCTCGCGCACCTCCTTGTGCGCCACCAGATCGGCAAAGAAGGCCGAGCCGCATTCGGCGCGCAGAGCGATAGCGCCGCTGGCAAGCCCGCCCATCACATCCTCGACGCTTTCGATCAGTGCCTGGCAGCGTTTGCGCAACGCGCCCGATGCTGGGGTGGCGTTGTCGAGATCGAAGTCCACCTCCGCCGCCGGTGTGATGCCGAACTCGGTGAAGTAGTTCACCACCGTGGCGCCGTCACGCGGGTCTTTGACCAGCCCCTGCATGCCGTTGAACAAATGATACTCAAAAGTGGTCTCAGCGTCATTGCGCAGGCGGCCCAGCTTGCGAGCGACCTCGGCCTGCACCTGCTGGGTGGCGGAGTCGCTGCCGAAGTCGCGCACCTGCTGGATTTCCGAGGCCCAGATCACGTCCTGCTTCTTGAACTGGCGGCAGACGAAGGCCCGCACATCGCGGCGTTCAGGGGTCTGCTGGTCGTAGGCCGAGCCGCGTTCGGAGAACGGGATCAGCGACAGCGTGCCGTCGCGACTCTCGATCACGACAGTGCGAGAGCGCACGCCGCGCGGCCCGAACAAGCCCGAACCAGACAGCGTGGCAGGTTTGTAGGGGATGTTTTCGAGCGCACGAGTAAGTTCGATGATCGAGAAGGCATCGCCTTCGAAGATGTCCATGGTGGCCATGGGGTGCCTCCTGATTTTGGGGGTTATCGGACGAGGATGCCGAGCGTCAGCAGGGCTGCATGAGCAGCGGCGATCTGTGGCACGGTGGGCGTGCCGGGGATGGTGATTTCATATTGGTTGACGATGGCGGGGCCGCGGATCAACACGACGGCGTTCTTGTCGCCGCCGCTGGCATCGACACTGTCCCAGAGGATGGCGGCTGCCGTCTGGGTGCCGTTCGCGGCGGCGGGATCGTGGGCGGCATATTTTCCCGAGGCGGTGATCTTGCCCAGAATGGTGCCGGGCTGGAGATTGCCGGAGGCCAGAACGACCGTGCTGCGGCAATAGTCGCGGAGTGCTTCCCAGACGAGGAAGCCGCCCGCGTGGCGGGTTTCGGTAAGCGTGGGCATGGGTTTATCCTTTCAGACGGAAGGTGCGGGCGATGACGTCGCCCCAAGGGCGCGCGCCAGACGGGCGTCCCGGTTGCGGATGGGCGGCGGAAATGTCGGGTTCCGCTTCGGCGCGGGTGGCCAGCAGGGCCGCGCGGACATCGTCGAGGCCGGTGTCGCGCTCGAGGAACCGCCCCGCCATCTGCGGCTGACCGGCCAGACGGCAGAGATCGACGACGACGCGAGCATGGTTCAACGCTGTGGCACGGATGCTGGCGGCATCGGCTGCACCGTTGGCAGCGGCAACGGTGCAATCGGCTTCGGGCGCTGGCGCGGCGTCCGGGTGCAGGACGGTATCGGCGTCGAAAGTCTCGGCAGCACCAAGAGTTTCCACCCCCGGGTCAGAGCCCGGATCGGAACCCATCGACGGGGTTTCGACAGCATCAGGGCCAGTGGCGGCCGAGTGGCTGTCGGGTGCGATGTCTGGGTTGGCATCGCCGGTAGCGGGATCGTCGTCAGACGCCTCGCCTGCAAGACCTGCGGTGATGTCACCATCCTCTCCATCGGCCGCAGCCGCATCCCGCCCGTCTGCCGTGACATCAACCAGCGAAGGGGGCGCATTGCGAAAACGCCCCACATCGAACCGCGCGGCCATTCGGACCGGCCCTGCAATTCGGTCAGCGAAACCGAGATCGAGCGCGTCCTTGGCATCGAGCCAGGTCTCTGCCGCCATCAAAGGGGCGATTTCCTCCTGCGGCCTGCCAGATTTGGCGGCATAGCCTTGCAACAGACTGCCCTTTATCTTGTCCAATGCCTCGGCCATCGCGCGCATGTCGGTCGCAGAGCCCATGACCATGCCTGCAGGGTCGTGGATCATCAGGAAGGCGTTTTCCGGCATGATAACCTCGTCGCCCGCCATGGCGATATACGACGCCGCCGAAGCTGCAATGCCGTCGATCCAGACTGTGACCGTGCCGGAATGGCGTTTGATGGCGTTGTAGATCGCAACGGCATCGAAGACCGACCCGCCTGGGCTGTTCAGACGCAAGGCCAGAGGCGTGGCATCCGGCAACGCGCCCAGTTCCGCCAGAAACCCTTTGGCCGACACGCCATAGGCCCCGATTTCGTCATAGATCACCACCTCCGCGCCTGTGGCTAGGGCGCGGATTGTGTACCAGCTGTTCATGCTGTCACTCCTGTTCAGATGTATCGTTGGTGCCTGCACCAGCGTCGCCGCCAGCATCCGGCAATTGCGCCGGTGTCGCTCGTGCGCCCTGCGTCTCGCCCGGACTGGTGCGGTAATGCAGACCCAGTGCCGCCACGCGGGCCGCGTCGGTCGCGTTTTCGCGGTCGATTTCCTCGACGTCGTAGCCCGTCGCCTGGACGACCTTGCGGCGCGATACGATCCCGGCTTCCATCGCCAGCACCTGCGCCTGGATGTCCTTCAGCGGATCGACCCAATCCCAGCGTGGCGGGATCCAGTTCACCGGGCGGTAGCGCGCAGCAGAGCGGGCGAAGTCCGGTATCTCCAATGCGCCCGATAGCACCGCCGTTTCCAGCCAGCGCGCCCAGACCGGACGGCAGAGCTGATGCGCGACAACACCGTGCTGCAATTGCTCGACGCGGCGGCGAAACTCGACCAGTTCGGCGCGCAAGCTGGAATAGTTGGCCTGCCGCACATCGCCGGTGACCAGATGATAGGGCAGCCCCAGCGAGGCCGAGACCGACAGCAGCGTCCGGTATTGGAACGCCTCATAGCCGCCCCCGACATCTGCGGGGCTGGAGAATTTGACGTCTTCGCCTGGAAGGAGCACCTGCAGGGTGCCGGGTTCTAGGCTGACGGTTGCACCGCTGTCGTCGGTCGCCTCGATCTCGCCCATCAACTGCTCTTCGGGTGCTGTCTTGGTGATGAAGCCCGCGAACATCGCCGCGGTCTTCTTCCGGTCCAGTTCGGCATCGTCGTACTGGTCGAGCAGAAACAGCCGCACCATGGCGGGTGCGACATGCGGCAAGCCCCTGATCTGACCCGCATCGATGGGCCGGTAGATGTGCAGCACGTCCCCGGCGGGAACACGGACCGTCTCGGACGTGAATGCGCCCTGATCGGTGCTGTCGCCGGGATGGCGGCGGCGGAAGTGATAGGCTTGGCGCCGCCCGATGGCATCGAACTCGATCCCGCATCGGATGCGATTGCCGTTTGCGGCGGTTTCGGTTTTCTCGAAGGGCAGCATCTCCGATTGCAGCAGTTGCAGCTGGATTGGCACCAAAAGACCATCCTCCGCCCGGCGCGGTCGCATCCGGACAAAGCACTCCCCCGCGACGAACATCTCGCGCGCCACCATCGCCTGCAGCCCGTAGAAATCGGTCAGCCCATCGGCATCCGCCTCATCGGTCCAGGCGAGCCACAACCGCTGCACCTGATCGCGCAAGGTTGGATCCTCAATCAGGGAAGACGGCTTGATCCCATCGCCCACCAGGTTCGACGCAAAAGCCTCGCAGGCATTCGCCGCATAGCCGTTGGTTACCACCAACTCGCGCGACCGCGCCAGCAGACGCGGACCGCCCGAGGCGACCAGCGAGTTGATGTTCTCCAAGGGCGGTTGCCAGCCCCGCAGCCGCCGCTGTGACATAGCCCCTTCCAGCCGGGCACGCACAACTACAGGACCGCTGGTTCCCCGGCGGAGAAAGGAATTGAGCCAGCCCATCCGCTACAGCCCCTTGCTAGTGATCACGCGGACTTGCCGGATGATTTTGCGCCCTTCGGCTGTTGCGATCTCGCGGTCTAGGATCTCAATCGCCCGGTCGATCTCGGCGATGCTGCGGTAATCCACGGTCTTGCCGTCATAGCTCACGCGGGCCACACCGCTGGAGCGCGACGCCGCCAGCGCTTCACGGCGTGTCTTCAGCTCAACTGTTGTGGGCATGGTGCAGGCCTTTTCTTGATAGGGAACGTCGCCGCTGCCGCTGTGCCATCCGCACACAGGGAACAGCTGACCTTGGTCCCGCGGGATCGCTTTCATCTCATCGAGAGTGCGCCCGCCTCGTTCGCGGAGATTGTCAGAAAATGGGCAGGTGGGGCTATTGGACTTGGAGTGGATGCCGTAGGCTTTCAGCGAGGATTAGGGAACATCAGGATGACTATGGACGGGGCGGTATTCGAGACGATTTTGGCCACTGTGGAGCGGACGATCAGGCAGGTTCCAGAGGCCGTACCGTTTCTGTCCGACTGGCCCGAGAGCGTTGATCGCCGGATTTGTCCGCCGACGCGGCTGGAGGTTTGCGACTGGCTGAACCGCCTTGCCCCTCCTGCACAGACGGCTGACCTTGTCGCAGCGATGGTCGCGGCGGCACCCATGTTGCAATGGCGTCAAACCTATGCGGCTGTCGATTTCGGGGCAGATTTCCTAAAGAGGTACGGCTGGACTGAGTTCATCGGGCTGCGTGGCCCGGTCCCCAGCACCAGTCTGGCCTGCGGTGTGCTTCTGCTTGCACCCGGCCTTACCTATCCGTCGCATGCCCATCAGGCCGAAGAGCTGTATCTGCCGCTATCGGGCGTGGCTGAATGGCAAAAGGGTAACGCAGATTTTGTACGGGTCCGGCCCGGCCAGGTGATCCACCACGCACCCTGGGTGCCGCATGCGATGCGCTGTGGAACCGAGCCGATGGCGGCGCTTTATCTATGGCGCGGCGGTGATCTGGCGGCGAAATCAGTGATCCTCGGCTGACCCGCGGGCGATATATAACCAGCGGGACTGTTTGTTGCGCCGACAACTGGCACTGCCGGCGCAGGGAAACGCCTTCTGATCACCGCATGTAGTTCGACGCCACCGACCTGCGCCGCGCGGGACTGCGCACCGCACGGATGGATCCCGCTGCGGCTATTTCACCTCCCCCGTCCGTCTTGCCATCCCCTGCCACCTGCGCCTCCAGATCGACCCAGCGCGCCTCGGACCACCGATCAGCGCCGACGATCCAGGCAGCGGCGCGGGCGTAGACCCGGCAATCCAGTGCCTCGTTGCGCTCGCGCAATTTCTGCCATTCAAGCCGGGCGAAGCCGCGTTTGGTGCGCACGGTGACCAGTTCCTCGGCCACCAGCTGCTTCAGCCATTCGCTTTCTACCCAGTCGGGCAGATGCACCGTGCCGGGCGGGAACATTACGCCCTCGGCCAATTCCTCCTTCGTCGGGCGCGGCAGGCCGAGATGGCGATAGGTCTCCGCCTTGAAGGTGGAGACCGCCACCGTCCAGAGCCGCGCGCCCCGGCGCAGGCGTTTGCCCGCATCGGTCACATCGACATAGGTCGGGCCCGAGACCGGGCTTGACCGGTTGAACCCCTCGACGCCTTTGACCGGGGCAACCTGCGCCAAGCCTTGCCGCCGCGACCAGCCATAAACCGCCGGAGCTTCATAGCCGGTGTCGATGGCCAGCTTGGCCAGCCGCAACTGCGCGCCGTTTTGATGGATCCACGTCCGGTCAAGAAGCTTTGTCAGCTCCAACCACGCGCCCTGATGGTCCGGACCACCCTCGATCACGATATGATCGACCAGCCAGCTTGTTCCGCCCCGACCCCAGGCCCAGACGTCGACCTCGATCCGGTCCTTCTGCACATCGGCCCCGGCGGTCAGGAACAGACCGCCCGCCGGCACAATGCCCGGCTTCCATGTCTCGCGGCGATCATAGAGCCGCGACCAGTCCGGCGCTTCGCCGGTTTCCACCCATGTTTCGCCAAGGATCGTGTTCTTGAACGCCCGGATAGATTCATCCGAGCCCTGCGCTGCCTCCCATGCCCGCACGATCCGCTCCCAGCTGAGCCAGCCGATCGGCGAATAAAGCGCCGAGAGGTGATAGCCGACGGTGCCGGGATCGGCGGCGACAGCGGTTGCCCGCCATTCGCCCGCCTCCAACAGCGCCGTCTTGTGATGTTCGGCGATGGCGCGGTCGCAGCCCTCGCAATGGTATGCGGCCGCCTCGGGCCGGCCCTTTTCCCAGCGCAGCCGCTCGAACTTGAGCCATTGGAACTGGCTGCAATGCGGGCATGGCACGAAGAACCGGCGTTGATCGCTGGCCTCGTACTCCCGCTCGATCCGGCTCAGCCCCCGGATCGTCGGGGTGGAGACCAGGAAAACCTTGCGCCGGTGCGCGAAGGTCAGGGACCGCGCCTCGGCCAAGCTGACCGGGTCGCCTTCCTCGTCGGCCGAAGCCGGATAGGCATCGACCTCGTCCAGAAAGATGTAGCGCGCCGGGGTCGAGCGCAGGCCCACGGCCGAGTTCGCCCCGGTCATGATCAGGATGCCGCCCGCGAATTCCTTGGACAGCATCGTGTTGCCTGCGTCACGCGACCGCGCCGGTTTGACCCGGTCCCGCAACTCCGGGCTTTCCTCGATCAGCGGGTCGATCCGTTGGCGCGAGTTGCGTTTTGCCAGTTCCACGGTCGGCTGCACCGCGAGCATCGGCCCCGGCGCATGGTGGATAGCAAAGCCGATCCAGTTGTTCCCGGCTTCAGTCGCGCCAACCTGTGCGGCCTTCATGAACACGATCCGCTGGACAGCAGAACCCGGCGACAGCGCATCCATGATTTCGCGCATGTAGGGCGTGCGCGCCGTGCGATAGCGCCCCGGTTCGGCGCTGGCGCGGGACCCCAGCATCCGGTGCGCATCGGCCCATTCCGACACCGTCAGATCGGCGTCCGGCCGGAGGCCCCGGCGCCAGCTGCGCAGCAGTTGATCTGCACCTTCAAAGATCTCAGACTCAGCGAAGGTCGATGCGGACCTCGGCGAGGCTGTCGAGTTGGGCACGGACATGGGCTTCCAGAACCTTCTGCATCATGACGGGCTCCAGACTTCCGTGATCCGCGATCATCACCCCCAATTCCGACGCCATCAGCGCCGCCGCCCGCGCGGGCCACGTCACCCAAGCATCGCGTTCCTCCCGCGCCAGCCGGAACACCAGCCCTACGGCGCGGTCGCGGTCGATCAACTCGCCCTTCAACATGGCGAGCTTCAGCTTGCGCTCCTGCGCTTTCAGCACCTCGTTGGCGGTCTTGGCCTGCAGGAAAGTCGTGCCGCCACCAGTGATGGGCGCGGCCAGACCATTCTCACGCAGGGTATCGCCCACGGCCGACAGTGCGGTGTCCGGCACCGGCTTCAGCTTGGGGGTCGGTGACGGTGACAGTGCATTTCTTGCCTCACCCCGTTGCTTGGCGGGGTCCGTCATCGCAGCGCGGCGCGCGTCAGAGGCTACGGCATCAATCGACCCATCGGCGTGCTGAACCAGCCGCCCGGTATCCTTGGCCTTCTGGATAGCACCGCGCGACAGGCCGACATGGGCGGCATATTGGCGCTCGCTCATCCCCTGCATCTGGCACCCAGCATCCTTCATAAAGCAATGATATTGCTTGGAAATGAGTTGATTACACTCTGCAATGGAGCGATTCTGAGATCAGGAAATCATCCCTGATCGGAGACCAGATCATGACCATCGCGACCAAAGCCAAACCCGCAGTGCCCGAAGCGTTGATCCTCGAGATCGCCACCAGGCACTTCTTCGTCGAGACGCTCGAAACCCGGAACAGCGACCGGCTCGATTTCCACGATGTGGCGGTCTGGGCGTTGCGCGCAGCCCTTGAAGACGCCTTTGAAGCCGGACGCATCGCCGGTGCCAAGGCCATGCTGGCCGCCCAAACCTCCCGCTGAAAGGATCGTACCATGACCACCACCACCATCCGCATCGACATCGCCACGCTGCCTGACCATCTCGACCGCAGCCGCCTGAACAGCGTCGCAGCCAGCATCGAGGAGGCGCTGAAGGACGCAGGGATCAAGGCCGACTGCTCGGACCTGTTCTCGCACCTCAAGATCGAACTGCCGACAGCACAGCTGGCTGCCGCCAGCGCCGTGCTGGCCGACCTGCAACTGATCTGACGGAGGGCCGAATGAGCACGCGCGCGCAGATCGCCATCCAGACCGGCCCAGACGAATGGGCCCATGTGTATGTCCATTACGACGGCTACCCCGCCCATATGCTGCCCGCGCTCTCGCGCTGGACGCCCGAGGACATTCTCGCCGCCAGTGAGATCAGGCAGGTGCGCGCCGATGAAATCGAGGGGTTCGAAAACCCCCACGACCCGCCCATCTTTCCGCGCCCCACCCGCGAGTTTTGCCACCTTTACATCTGGCAGGGCGGCGCTTGGGCCGACATCACCCCAGATACCCC
>NZ_LSRP01000111.1 GCF_001885585.1 Pararhizobium antarcticum | reverse complement strand
AGATGGGGCCGAGCGTGGCCGATGCGGCGGTCACGCCGACGGCCGCTTCGACCGGATAGCCATGATCCTTCATCGCCTTGATCTCGATCGTGCCGATGCCGGCGGCATCCGCAAGCGCCGTGCCGGACATGCCCGAGAAGACGACGGAGCCAATGATGTTCACCTGCGCAAGGCCACCTTTCATCCAGCCGACCAGCGACAGGGCGAAATGGTAGATGCGGCCGGTGACGCCGGCGATGTTCATGAGGTTACCGGCCAGGATGAAGAAGGGCACGGCGATCAGCGGAAAGCTCTCGACGCCGGCAATCATGCGCTGGGCAGCGATGATATCAGGCGCGACACCGTAGATCAGCAGATAGGACAGAGACGCGACGGCCATGGCCACCGCGACTGGCGTGCCGATGATCATGAGAAGCAGAAATGCACCGATGAGAAGCAGCACTGTTCAAACTCCTTGCGGAACGTCGGCTTCTTCAGCCTGCTCACGAACCGTTTTCGTATTGATCATGTCCTTGATGAAATTCTGCAGCGCGCGCAGGAACATCAAGGCGAAGGCGGCGAGGACCGTGTAGAAGACGATGCCGCGGGGCAGGTCGACCGTCACCATGCGTTCGCTTCCGACGATCGCCACATAGCGCCACATCAGCCATGTGATGTAGGCAAAGAACCCGACCACGATGAGGTCCACGACGCCCTGCAGAAGGCGGGCAGCGCGCTTCGACATCAGACGATAGAGTAAATCGACTTGGATATGGCGGGCCATGCGCACGCACATCACCGAACCGAGAAAGACAATGACCACCAGGCAGTTGGCGGCGATTTCTTCCGTCCAGGCCAGGCTATTGTTCAAAGCATAACGCGTGAAGAATTGCAGAAAGACGCAGAGCGCCATGCCCCAGAAGATTGCGAGTGTCAGCCAGTCTTCTATCGCATAGCGCGACAGATCGGCCGGGCCTGCCTCCTCCTCGAAAGCGTGCGCCATCTCGTCCACGCTGATCGGTGGGTGTTGTTGGTCCGTCATTTGAAAAGCTCCAGCGAGCGGAATTCACGAAGGTGAAGCCCGGCGCCGAAGCGGCGCCGGGCAACGCGCGATTACTGCACCGCACGGATCGCTTCCCAATCGGCCTTTTCGTAGCCGAATTCCTCAAAGGTCACCTTTTCAAGCACGGTCTTCTCGAAGTCGGCCTTGTCGACCTCGACGACATTGATGCCACGCTTCTTGAAATCGTCGACGAGGCCATTTTCACGGTCGTCGATGATCTTGGTGGCACGCGAGGCTGCCTCCTGCATGACCTCGGTGAAGATGACCTTGTCCTGATCCGAAAGGTTACCCCAGAGGGTTTTGGAGACAAGCGTATTCAGGTGATCGACGATGTGGCCAGTCAGGATGATGTTCTTCTGAACCTCGTAGAACTTCTTGGCTTCGATCGTCGTAAGCGGGTTCTCCTGCGCTTCGACGGTCCCGTTCTGAAGCGCCAGATAGACCTCCGCAAACGCAATCGGCGTGGTGTTCGCACCGCAGGCGCGAGGCATGGCGAGATAAGCAGGTACGTCCGGGACGCGGATTTTCAAGCCGGCCATGTCGGCGCATTTCGCGATCGGCTTGTTGGAGGTCGTGTGGCGCGTCCCGTAGTAGGTGACGGCGGTGATCCGGTTGCCGGTGGCGTCTTCATAGCCCTTGGACAGGCGCTTGAAGATATCGCTCTTTGTATAGGCGAGCAGATGGCCCGGGTCGCGGAAGATGTAGGGGAAGTACGTCACCCCGATCGGCTTGAAGTCTCGCGCAGCGAAGCTCGATCCGGAAATGATGATATCGACGGTGCCGAGCTTCAGGCCCTGATTGATGTCGGCTTCCTTGCCGAGCTGCGAGGCCGGATAGACTTCGACCTTGTAGCGACCTTCGGTTCGCTTGGCGATTTCCTCGGCAGCCCAGACCGATTCGGTATGGAAGGGCTCCGATGTTTCATACACATGCGCCCATTTCAGCACGGTTTCTGCCTGAGCAGCCAGGGTCGATACCAGGACGAGCGCGGTTGCGCCCAATACGGTCTTTAATCTGAATGTCATTCTTTCCTCCCGAATTGATATCAGATTTCATTTCCCGACCCTTCGCGCCATGCGCAACAGGATCAGTCCACTCTCGCCAGCTCCTCCTCGAAGCTTTCTGAGAATCTCTTTTGCGCCAGCGTCAGATGCCGACGCATGGCTTCGCGCGCGGAAGACGGATCGCCAGCCGCAATCGCGTCACGGATCGCCTTGTGCTCTTCAACCGCCCTTTGCCAGGTGTGGGGGCCTTCGAAATAACTTGCCAGCTTCTCGAAATAGGGCGACGTCCGCCGGTCGCTTAAAAGGCTGATGACATGGCGAAGGGGAGCATTGCCGACCATTTCGACTATGGCAGTATGAAAGGCCAGGTCGGCTGCGATGGCGCGCTCGGGCTTTTCGACGGACTGCTCCATTCGCACCAGCATTTCATCAAGCAGGGCAATGCCTTCAGGCGAGGGGCTGCGGGCCGCCTCCTCGGCGATAGCGCTTTCAACGATGCAGCGCGCTTGAAGAATCTCGAAAGGCCCCTCAACATCATGGGTTGATTGAGCCATGGCTCGGGGGGGCGACTTTTGAGCAATGTAAACGCCTGAGCCCATGCGGATCTGGATAAGACCTTGGACTTCGAGAGCGATCAGAGCCTCGCGTACTGTTGGACGCGATACGCGGAACCGCTCGGCAAGATCGCGCTCAGCGGGCAGTCGTCCGCCGGGCACCAGCTCGCCGGCATCGATCAGCGCGCGTATCTGGTCCGCCACCTGTCTGTAGAGACGGCGCGGCTCCAAGGCCACAAACATCGCTATCCTCCCCTACCGCGCGTCCTCACACGCGTCATTGGTAAAGTGGTCTTACCAATTATTGCATTAAAGCTCATTGCTTTGGGATGTCAACCGCATTTGTCACATGGCCCTGAAAACCTCCCATCACCAGCAACACGCAGGTGTAACTGAAGATCGAATAGTTCTCTGGTGAGCCGAGTGCAGATAGCAGTCCCGGCCTGAGTAAACGCTGACTTTACGACGATCACTGGCTTGCCAATACCTACGCCGGTTCGTGATTTTATCCCTCACTCCCGGGAACGTCGAGCGCATGAGAAAACTCGCACTTGCTGCTTGTGCCGTCCTTTCAGTCCTTGTCCTCGCGGTTGGAAATCTGGTCTCCAGCATCTGCAAAGGCATCTATTCGGGCTGGGCAGGCGCCGCCGTTGGTTTGGATTGGCAACGTTGGCTCAGAGCCTGCCCACGCTGCTTCTTACTGGATTGATCTTGAGCGGGATGGAATCCATGTCGTAACTGGCGCGCCGGGACCGGATTTTCGATCGGCACGCCTTACTACGTCGCCTCGCCCCGCAGTGGGTTGTTTAGTTCTCAAAAAAGTCGCCTTGGCGTTGCCGGCGGAGCTTTCAGCTTCGACAAGTGAGTGCTAAGCGGCAACGTGCATTGAAAGGAAAAAAAATGAAAACACTCGTTCGCCTGCTGCTGACGATCGTTCTTGCGGTCGTCGTTCTTACCGGTTTCCGCTGGTACCGCTATGTCAGCAACACCGATAGCCCCTACGATGAAATCGGTATCACGTTCAACAGCAACATGCCCGGTCCGATCAACAACTGGGGCTGTGCCAAACTCAAAACCACCTTTTCCAGTTCCTTGCCACCGTACGGCTGCGCCGCCAGCGACGCGACGCAATGGAAGTAAGCTCTGCAGGGCGGCGCCGATAGCCCAGCCAGTCGTGTGCGTCGAGGTATATGGCTGTTGATGGTCCCTGCTGCCCCACTTGCGAAGACATCTGCGTGTACCCAGAAGGCGTGCGCATAGTTTCGATTTAAGGTCGTGAGAGGACGAGCGTCGTTGAGCGGGCAGGTAAGGGGTGGTGCATGGCACTTTGGGGGGCGGTCGCGGTCTGCTCTGATCCCCAAAATCTGGAGGAAGTTCAGGGGCTCAGGTCAATCGTATCGCTTGATGCTGGAGCACGCGTTGCGCGCCATCGGCACCAAGGAATAAGTTGCACGGTAGCTATGGGCAGCGCTGCAGCTATGGAGGAGACGTTTGATGTCTTTCTGCAGGAACGCGACGACGGGCGCGAACCGAAGATAGTTTAGAGGAATGACGCGGAGGGTTAAGGAAAAGCCGTCCGTCCGGGGTGGCGATTTTATCGCGAAGGACCCAAAATGATGTCTGGATTTCCGCGGCAATGACCGACGATGTGCCTGCCACCTCATGGTTCTTTAGCCCGTGAATCGTGGGGCGATTGAACAATATTCTCGTAGGCGAGTTACTTGAAGCAATCGCAATCGAAGGAGAACCGCTATGGCCGATGCCCCTAAATTGGGTGAACCGATCCCTCTGGGTATAGTCACTCGTGATACCGCTGTACTTGGCGACGAGACAATCCATGAAAACACAACAGCGGTTGGCGACGGAACCCAGTCCGTTGGTGACCAGATCGCTGCTCTGAAAGAAGAAATCGCGGCGTTAAAACTGCGACTTGCGGATGCTGGTAAAAGCGCTTCGGCTGCCGTCGAGGCTCATCCACTTATCACTGCTACCATCGTGTCGCTGGGAGCCTGGGCTCTGGTCGCAATGGTCTATCGGCGATCTCAAGTTTCGGTGACAGGTGTCTATCCTTCCATTCGCGACCGTATTGACCAATGGCGTTAATGTCGGATCGCGCTTGATCAACTGCTAGGGCGCACGCGCGCGTTCAATTTGCCGATGCAGATCAAATATGACGAAGCAGTTGACCCGCCGCGGCGGCTGGCAGCCGCCCAGCCGATGAACTTCGGCGACCGGCTGCTGAAACTCAGGGAGCGCGGTCCGGTTCGGTGCGATATTCTCCACAATAGGACAAGCACCTGATCGCACCCCGCCCCGCCTAGTCAATCGCATCGACACGCAATCCGGAGACAAAGATGATCGAGCACCTCGCCGCCATAGGAGTTCAATTCGATATTGTTCCTCACGTCGGTGCCCTGGTCGTGGCCTATCTGCTGGCACTTCCCATCGGATGGGACCGCGAAAAAGGAGAACGGAGCGCCGGGCTCCGAACGTTTCCGCTCGTTGCCATCGCCAGCTGCGGTTTCATTCAGGCGACCGAGACCCTCACCAACGGAAGCCCGGAAGCGACGGCTCGCATCGTCGAAGGGTTGATCACGGGCATGGGGTTCATAGGGGGAGGTGCCATTCTGGTTGTAAAAGCCAGCGTTCGAGGAACTGCAACAGCGGCCAGTCTCTGGGCTACGGGCGCGATCGGCACATCAGTTGGTCTCGGAGCCTATGATGTCGCTGTCGTGCTTTCGGTCATGACGTTTCTGACGTTGAGACTGAACACCAACTTTAAGCAGGACGCGCCCGGAAACGCGCCTGACTGATCAGGGCGTATTCCCGGAAACAAGTATGCTTAGGCCGCTTCGAGTTGAGAGGATGTTTGAGCGCAAGGATGCGGCGTTGCAAAAGTCTCTGGTTCCTCATGGGAAACGTTGAGGCGCCTGGCGACCAGATCGTGGTTTAACCACCGTACCGGGCCGCGGGGCGACGAGGATGCGCCAAAAATCAGCTGCCCTGTTGCCTTTACCACCAGAGCACTGAGAAGGTCGCTGATCATGACCTTGCTGTCGCGGTGCATTGCCGTGATTTCGTTTGAAGTCCCGATCGTCAGGTCGGCTTGCGTCTGACTGTTGGGCATCGGCCATGCGGAGAAATCGTAAAACGGGATCATGGCTTCGCTTGATTGAAGATCGGCGATCTTTTCGATCACATCATCTAAAGTGAACCCGTCGGCCAGAAGATTTTCGCACGCCTGCCACTGGTCGTTTGCCCAACGGCCGCCGTTCTCCTTCTTCAGCGCCAGAAGAAGGGGAATGAGAGGCAGTTCGATCCCGGTAAAAACGTCAGACGAGTTGGTCCTGATTTCGGGGCAGTTGTAAACGGTGGCCTTCACGCCCATTGCCCACGCCTCTTGTGCGATGCCCTCAAGCCGCATCTTGGCGTAGCCTTGGGTGTAGTTCGTGTAAGTCTGCCAACGGTATTCGTCGCCGATCAGGATTCCGGTTCCGTGGTAACCGTACGCCGTGTATCGCACTTGACCGCCCGCCGCTTCGACGCGCTCGCGGATCGCTGTGCTGAAGTCGATGAGATGGCGAAACGTGTTTGCTGAAACTTCGTCGAAATTCTGCAGGATCAGCTTGCCCATGTCGCTTTGGAGAAGCGCCTCCGACGACATATGGCGGTGCCCCGTTCCCTTGTAGATTCTGTTTGCGACAACCAACAGGACCTTCGCTTTGGGGATGCCACCAGCCATCGTATGGGCGAAGAAGACATTCCGGCCGTCACCAATCATACCATCGAGAATTGCCATCACCTGCGACAGCGAAGCAGTAAACCTCGCATTGGAGACGGCCTTGCACTTTTCGATATACTCCCAGTCGAGCTTTTCACGTTCCCAGCTATCGAGAGTCAGTTTCGAAAGGAGGTCTGTAGGCGTGGCCCCCTGCGCAGACGCGTCGAGATCGAAGCCAGCCATCAAGGGAACGTTGATGATCGTTCCACCCAAACGGGATTCTGCTTCCGCAACTTCTTCGTCGGTCAGAGGCCGCAAGGCATTGTTTTCGTCACGCCTTCCAACCGTGATTCCAACAATCCGCATGCCTGCTTTTCGCGCCTGGTCGAGCAGGCCGGTCGCGTAGCCGCGTCCGAACAATTCGCCGAACAGAACGAATATGTCGTCCTTACGAAACACCGTATTTTCGTTGATGCCCTCTAACGCGATCGGGTTTTCCATGTTCATTTCTTTGCATTAGGGGTCTTGCGGCAAAGCGCCGACTGTTGCTGACGACTACTTGAGCAAAGTCTGTCCGGATGGAAAATCATTTACCGTGACGGATTATGTCGAAACGTGAAGCGCCACCGCCTCTGCTACCCATGTTCAGGGACGCCAGACTGCAATTGCGTTCTGATGACATGCGTGCTTGGGCGACCTGCTGGTAAATGATATGGAGAAGTCAGCGAGGCAGCTGCATTGATCCTGATAGGCGACAGAATTCTCCTGTTGGCGATTGGTCGAACGTCCGCGAGACAGATACCCACCCAGCCTGTCATCGCCAACCGAGGAAAGGCTGGGTCCGTCGGTCCGCAAAGCCAGCGTGAATGGTATGCCTCGGTCACATGCTCGTCCGGAAAATCATCATCATGGCGTGCGGTCGAAAGGATCAGGCCGTCACCGCCGTTTCAGGAGTGACTCGGCTGCAAGTTTGTCGGCTTGGGCACGATCGCCGACTGTCACGTGCTACTTTAGCGCCCCCCGCATTCTTTGTTGCAAATACACGTCAAAATGGAAAGTCAGCTATTTTTGATTGAAAAAGTGGCATGTATGGACAAAAGCTTGACCTCTTCCCTGCTTTTTGTTCCGCGTTGCCTATGTATCAAGGGGATGGTCGCGATCAGGGAGGGCACATTGGGATGATTGATAAGTCGGATGCTTCAAACAAATTCGAAAACCGCCGTTTTGCAGCAATCGTGGAGCATTGTGAAGATGCAATCATAAGTATATCCCTCGACGGGATTGTAACCAGCTGGAACAAAGGGGCATTCAACCTTTTTGGCTACAAGCCGGACGAGATGCTCGGCCAATCCATTACGCGCATCATCGAAAAACATCGTCACGCGGAAGAGGACGAAATCCTCAGCAAGATCGTCGGTGGCGAAATCGTCAGGCATTTTGAAACACGTCGGATCCGGAAAGACGGCACTGCACTCGAGATCTCGCTGACGGTCTCGCCCATAAAAGACAAGACCGGGGCGGTCATCGGTGCCTCCAAAATCGCGCGCGATATAACACAACGCAAACGGACTGAAGCTGCACGGCAAAAGTTGATCGAGTGCTCGCGACTGGTGGGGCGTCAGTTTCTGGATGCTGTCGTTGAAGCCTTGGCTGAGGCCTTGAACGTGCGGTGGGTTTTACTGTGCGATCTTGATCCGGCAAACTCCGGACGAGCACGCGCGCTGTCCTCATGGGGCAACGGTCGCCGACAAGACTATTTTGAGTACGACCTGAAGGATACCCCCTCTGCAAACGTTCTCGGCGAGAGAATGTGCTTCTATCCCGAGAACGTGGCTGGCCTGTTCCCTGAAGATATGCTGCTCCCTGAAATGGGAGCGGACAGCTATCTCGGCGTTCCCTTGCGCGGCGAGAACGGCATGGCTCTCGGTCTTCTCGCCATTCTCAATGATGGGCCCATAGATGTCGCACTTCAGCCCGAGGAAACACTCGAATTGTTTGCGGGCCGTGCCTCTGCCGAACTGCAGCGCTTGGCAACAGCCTCAACCAACGAGAGACTTGGCCGCATCGTCGAGGACGCGGCAAGCGAAACCTACCTGTTTGACGCTGTGACGCTGAAGTTCATCCTCGTCAATCGCGGTGCCAGGGAAAACCTCGGTTTTTCCATGGAGGAGCTGCGGGAGCTCACTCCCCTCGACATCAAGCCCACGATCACGACCGACGCGTTTTCGACAATTATTGAGCCGCTTCGCTCGGGCCACATGCCGGTGCAACATTTTGCTACCGTTCACCGGCGCAAGGACGGTACCGACTACAATGTTTCAGTGGCGCTGCAGCTGCTACAGGATGAAGACCGACCTGTGTTCTTCGCAGCAATCGAGGACACGACCGAGCGCGATGCTGCGTTGAGGGGGCTGCAGCAGGCGTCGCAACGGCTTGATACGGTTTTGAACAATACGACGATGGCGGTTTTCCTGATGGATGATCGACAGGAGTGTGTTTACATGAACGCCGCCGCGGAGGAGCTCACGGGCTATAAGTTCGAAGAGACACGCGGTCTGCCGCTTCACGACGTGGTCCACCACACCTATCCGGACGGACGGCCATTTCCTTTGCATGAATGTGCAATTGATCGTGCATTCCCGGAGGATTTCCAGGTCAAAGGGGAAGAGACCTTCATCCACAAGGAAGGTCGCTTTTATCCCGTGGCCTACACTGCGAGCCCCATCCATGATGAATGCGGAAAGCCGATCGGGACAGTCATTGAAGCCCGCAATATCGCCGCAGATATCGAGGCCCGAGAGGCATTAGCGGATTTCAACGTTGCGCTGCAAAGGCGCGTCGATGAGGTGATCGCAGAGCGAGAAAGTATTGAGCAGCAACTCCATCAGGCGCAGAAACTTGAATCCATCGGAAAGCTGACCGGCGGAATCGCCCATGACTTCAATAATTTACTTCAGGTCATAAGCGGCAACCTGCAGCTTCTAACGCGGGATGTTGCAGGCAACATCCGTGCCGAGCAACGGGTACAAAATGCGATCGCTGGCGTGGCCAGAGGTGGTCGTCTTGCGTCCCAGTTGCTGGCGTTCGGCCGCAAGCAGCCGTTGGTACCCACTGTCGTTAACTTGGGCAGCCTGGTGCGTGGCATGGACGATTTGCTTCGGCGGGCTCTGGGCGAAAGCATTGAGGTGGAGACCATCGTGTCTGGAGGGTTGTGGAACACCTTTGTCGATACGACCCAGGTAGAAAACGCGATCCTGAACCTTGCGATCAACGCCAGAGACGCAATGAATGGACGGGGAAAACTCACGATCGAGACCGGGAACGCCTCTTTGGATGACCGTTACACGCGTCAGCATCCGGATGTGGAAACAGGGCAATATGTCATGATTGCTGTGACAGACACTGGACCCGGCATACCGAGCGATATCGTCGACAAGATTTTCGAACCCTTCTTCACAACCAAGCCCGTCGGCCAGGGAACTGGACTGGGGCTCAGCATGGTGTATGGACTGACAAAGCAGTCAAATGGTCACATCAAAGTCTATAGCGAGGTCGGTGAAGGCACCACGTTCCGAATCTATCTGCCTCGAACCAAGCAGCAAGAGCCGCTGCAAGCAGCCTATGACGATGGTCCAATCCGCGGAGGGTCGGAGACTATACTCGTCGTGGAGGACGATGATGATGTCCGTGCCACCGTCATAGAGCTTCTGTCGGAATTGGGTTACCGCATACTGCGGGCAAAAGACGGAGCAAGCGGCCTGGCAATCGTCGAAAGCGGTGTGCCCATCGACTTGCTCTTCACAGACGTGGTGATGCCTGGGCCAGTCCAGAGCCGTGATATGGCACGACGCGCGAAGGAACGCATCCCGGATCTGGCTGTATTGTTCACCTCCGGCTACACTGAAAATGCGATCGTGCACGGCGGCCGGCTGGACGAGGGCGTCGAGCTCCTCAGCAAGCCTTACACACGGGAAGACTTGGCCTTTCGACTCCGCAAGTGCCTTGCTATAAACGGAAAAACAGCGGAGCCGCCTTCGGAAGATCGTATCGCAATCAAGACAAAGCCGCTGGCGCTGAACATTCTCCTGGTCGAAGACGAAGTTCTTGTTCGGATGTCTACTGTCGATATTCTATCTGATCTTGGACACACCGTTCTTGAGGCTTCTACCGCGCAGGAGGCATTGCAACTCCTTGAGGTAGCCCCGGTTGATGTCTTGTTCACGGATGTCGGATTGCCGGGGATTTCGGGAATTTCGTTGGTCTCGCAGGTGCAGGCTCGCTGGCCGGCAATTCGTATTATCATCGCGTCAGGATATGCTGGTCCGACCGGAGAAACGCTCGAGGCCATTGGAGAAGGTTTTACCTGGCTAACGAAGCCCTACAGTGATTCCGATATCAAACGTGTCCTTGGAGATTGATGTGTTCGACCATTGTCTATCGTGGATTCTTCGGATCAAATTGCAAGTTATTCGCTTGGGCGCCAAAACTGGAGGCACGCCGCTGATGCGATCGTGGCGATCGGAATCTAACAGGCTTTTCCTCGGCCTGCAGCTCGACTTTTCCACCCTTGGTCGACTTTTCCCCCGCCGCTCTCACGGTTTAGGGCCAGCGCTCAAGCGGTCTTCGTGGAGTTTCGATCAAAGTAAAACGCACTAAGCTGCGCAGCGGTCACGGGTTTGCTGAACAAGTAACCCTGAAGTTCATCACAGCCGGACAGTCTGACGAGCGTCGCCTGCTCCTCTGTTTCTATACCTTCTGCAGTCACTGGAATGTTCAAGGCGTTTGCCAAAGCGATTGTCGCGTTCAGCACGGCACCGCCGTTGGTATCGTTGTCCAAAGCGAGGATGAGCGATCGATCAATCTTCATACGATCGAAACCGAACTGGCGAAGCGTACCGATGCTCGCATAGCCAGAACCGAAGTCATCCAGGGAGATTTTGACGCCGGCTTGTTTGAGCCCTGAGATGGCACGCTGCGCCTGTTCTGGATCGGAGATCAGAACGCCCTCGGTTACTTCTACGCAAAGCCGATGGGCGTCGAAGCCGGCATCTGTGATCGTATCGAGGACGTTCTGCACGAAGGCCGGGTTCTTAAGCTGTAACGGAGATACATTGATGGACAATGAGATCCCCTGCCAGTGTCGAGCTGCCGCCACCGATTTCCTCAGAACCTGCATTCCGAGCAGGTCGATCAGGCCAGACTTCTCCGCCAGAGGAATGAACATGTCGGGTCCGTAACATGTGCCATCGGGTGCTTGCCACCGCGCCAGTGCCTCAACGCCGCATATAGCTCCGGATCCGGCCTCAACGAGCGGCTGATAGGCTACGTCGATACCATTGCCCGCCAACGTTTGACGAAGCAGATGCTCCAGACGATCCTGCACCTTCGTGTCGACATCGAACGCGTCCTCGAACTCTACTGTAATGCCGCGCCCCAGGTCTTTGGCGCGATAAAGCGCGATGTCGGCACGACGGATGAGTTCACCGACATCGACGGCAGAAGCTTCAGTGAACGCCACCCCGACGCTTCCTCCGATTTCAATCGTGCGATCACCGAGTACGAAAACACGCTGCAGGGCGATCTGGATTTGCGCTCCGATCGAAGAGGCGGGCGCCGGCGTTGCTGTACCGACGGTCACGACAGCGAATTCATCGCCGCCAAGGCGGGCGATGAGCGCGTTTTGCGGAAGGGTTTCAGAAAGACGATCAGCGACACAGACAATCAGTTCGTCCCCGACCGCGTGTCCCCATGCATCATTAACGCCCTTAAAGCCGTCCAGATCGATGAAGTGCAGGCGCATGACTGCGAATTCCCCGCGAGCGTTGGACGACGCTTGTTTCATTCTCTCGATTAGTCCGGACCTGTTGAGTAGTCCGGTGAGCGCGTCGTGCTCCGCCTTGAATGTGGCTTTGCTTTCGCTGATCCGCAGTCTGGATACTGTAAAAAATCCGACCGCACCAAGGGCACATAGAAACATGACAAGGATGAGAGCAGCTGAGTGCAACAAACCCTTGACGGCCAGATAACTCTTCGTCCCAGGCTGTTCGGACGGCCAATTGAAATAGGCTACGTTGCGGCGCGAGACGTCCGTGAGGACAACTGAGAGTTTGCCGGTGTGAGGAGCGCTGTCGAGCGAAAGGCCCTTAATCGCGAACGTACCCGATACCTCCGATATGACCTCTGGCGTGAGGTGTTTTGCGAACACCAGAATGTGGAACCCGCGTTGATCTACAGTGTCGTCGATAACACTTGGTTGGATTGTCGCAGCTCCGATGAGAGCGGTACCGCGTGCCGTGCGAATAAAGTGGACCGGGATCGCGTCGGTTATTGACGTCAACCGCGCCGCGAGCAGCAATTCGTTTATCGTGCTTCCGAAAAAGACTGGCAGGTCGGAACCCATATCCTCGCCGTCGCGGTAAGCCACGACGACCTTGTTTTCGGCATCGACCACAATGGCAGTATCGTACAAAGGGTAATCGGCTGTCGTCGAGGCCCAGTTTTCGATGATCCAGGCGACTTTGGTGTCAGGCTTTCTGATCTGCTGGTAGGCGTCGTCCCAGTATGCATTATCCCGGATTGTCGCACCGAGTTGTTTGCGCAGCGAATGCAGCGCACCGTCGGCCGCGGCTGTTGCGCGCGCGTCGTCAATTGCATTCGCTGTGGTGGTTATCGTCTGGATCGATCGTGTGATGAGCGCTGCCAGGAGAGCGGTGACGAGTATGAAAACGAGCGCAATCAGAGCAGCGGAAAACTGCTGGCGGCGCACTGCTGTGAATGACATTTGGGGCATGAGGGCACTTTCAAGAGACGCATATTCTTACATGTTCAAACGATTTATTCGCCACCTGCAGGATGGCCTCATGCCCGCTCACGCGCTGCAGATTCGAATTTACAACAGGTCTCATAATTCAGTATTAAAGCCCGACTGCATGGCGCGCCGCTGTGATCGGCGGCGGATTGACACGCGTCTATGCGGCTTTGACAAACCCGTAGGGACCAAATGCCAGTAGAGCAGTTCCAGTTGCTCCATAAAATAAAGCGCCGAACGGCAACTGACGCACCCAGGCCATAGCGTCAGATAATCCACCTGACTGCTCAGGATGTAACATGTTGTTGAACGCTTGCGACCGGTGAGGCCGGATCGCTCGGAGACGCCAAATAAGGGCTAATCTGAAACTGCCCGCGTTGACATTGGGCAACCACGACAAGGCGTTTGGCGACCTTTAGGACTACGCCACTTCCGTGACGCTCGCCGACCAGCGCAAGCCAGTTCAATCCCGGCGGTCACGGCCGCATATCTGGCGAAGCGGTTGTCGCGGACCTAGATCGTCCGCTCGACCTGCGCTGAAGGAAACATGGCCGCCGGAAGATCCGGATTTTGCCAGTGCGTGGTTATCCGTCGCCCGTCAAGCAATCCAGCGTGTCCTAGCGCAATGCGCCGCTGCAGATCGAACCGAATATGCTTGCCCGCGCAGGCGCCAGTGTCATTGGCAAAGGGCCCACGAATTTCTCATTCCGGAGAGGTACGGGCTGATGCCAGACGGCGATTCCACGGGCCGCAAGCAAACCTTCGATCATGCGCAGGCTGAGTGGAAACGAAGGTAAAGACAGACAGCGTCGGCAATCACTTCAGCCTGAAACAGATGGCGGCGATAAAGGGGATCACGAGCGCTTTGGATCACGACGCAAGATCGCACATTTAAATCGCGGGCATGTTAACTTTACAGTGCCAAGTTTGGAGAAAGACAAATACAACAGCAAAGCGGCTCTTCCCCGGACGATGCGCGCCATCGATTTTCAAATTGCGCCAAGCATTGTAGTGGAAGACCAACATGCCCAAACAGAAAAAGCCAGCTGTTGTCAGTACCGGGATCACAGGACTCAACGAGATCCTGCGCGGCGGCTTGCCGGCATCGAACCTGTATATGCTGCAAGGCGCTCCGGGATCTGGCAAAACGACAGCCGCGCTGCAGTTTCTGCGCGCCGGTGTTGAGGCTGGCGAAAGCTGCATCTACGTCACGCTTTCGCAGACCGCTGCGGAGCTTGAGGCTATCGCCGTATCGCACGGCTGGACGCTCGATGGGATCCGTGTCGAAGAGCTGTCGACGTCGGGTGCCGTCCATGAAGCGGACGATCAGAGCATTTTCCTGACGGCGGATCTGCGACTGGACGAAACCAGAAAAGCGATCGAAGCCGCGATTGAGGAACACAAGCCCCGCCGCCTCGTCTACGACTCTCTTCTCGAGATCCGGCTGATCACGGGCGATAGTCCACGGTTTCGCCGCGAACTGATCGGTTTCAAGTCTTTCCTTGCGAAAAGAAACGTGGTGGCGCTGCTTCTGGATACCCAAACGCCCGGTTACGACCGCAGCGGCGAGGAGGTCGAGGGCCTGGCCCACGGCGTCATTCGGTTTGACAAGTCGCTCGAGGAATATGGCGGTGTGCGCCGTCGTATCGAGGTCTCCAAGATGCGTGGCGTCCCAATCGCCGACGGGTATCACGACATGGCAATCCGTGAAGGCGAAGGCGTCGTCGTGTTTCCCCGAATCATGGCAAGTACGGCACCGGAGAATCCAAAGCCGCAACTGATCAAATCCGGTGTCGCCGAGCTCGACGAGATGTTCGGCGGCGGGCAGGAGGCAGGCACTACGACACTTGTCATCGGCCAGTCCGGTACTGGCAAATCGACGATGTCCTCCCTCTACGCCACAGCCGCGCTTGAGCGCGGTGAAAGTGTAGCGCTGTTCCTGTTCGAAGAGCGGCTGGAAACGTTCTTCCGGCGTTCTGAAGGCCTGGGCATGGAACTGAGGCAGTTTCACAAGGACGGCAAGCTGATCCTGCGCGATTTCAATCCCAACGAAATCTCGCCCGGGGAATTCGGTCAGATTGTCCAAGATGCCGTGACGCAGAACAAGTCCCGGGTCGTCGTGATTGACAGCCTGACGGGATATTTGAACTCTCTGCCGCACCGCGAGAAGGCGGTCCGCGACATCCAGTCGCTGCTGAAGTATCTTGCCCGCTCCGGCGTCCTGACCATGCTGATCGTCGCTCAACACGGCTTGATCGGCCAGAATGTCGGGATTGATGTCGACGTCAGCTTTCTCGGCGATACCGTGCTGCTATTGCGCATCATGGAGCATGAGGGGCGCCTGCGTCGCAGCATCACCGTCGTCAAGAAGCGGCACGGTCCGCATGATCTCAATGTCCGTGAACTGCTGATCGAAAGTGGGAGCGTCAGCGTCGTCGCCTATAATCCCCTTCCAGATCCGAAATGAACTTAGTTCCAACCGAAAGCGAGCTGGACTGGGTGCTCGTCCTTGCTCCCTTTCGCAAGGACGCCGATTATATCGCTGCATTTCTTCGGGAACAGAAGATCCAGGTTGAGGCTGCGAAGGCAGACGACGACTTGGTGGAGAATCTCGCCCTGTCTCCCGGCATCATCGTCATCACCCATGAGGCACTCAATCCGGAGGTTGTTGCACGAATTGAGGTGCATCTTGCTGAGCAGCCCGACTGGTCGGAAGTGCCGATCATCGTCCTTTTGGAGCGCACGGCGCCGATTGCACGTATTCGAAACCAGTTGCAGACATCTTGGCCTGGCTCACGTCTTCTTTTCCACACGCGGCCCATAGCGCCGCTGGAGCTAGTGAACGGCGTTCAGTCAAATCTGTTGGTGCGGCTCCGCCAGCGTCAGGTTCGCGATTCCATCGAACGCGAAAGAGAACTGCGTTTGGAGCTCAATCACCGGGTGAAGAACATTCTGGCCAGCGTCACGTCGATTTTCCATATGACCAGGCGCGGAGCGACCACTGTCCAGGATTTGGCCAGCGACTTTACTGGTCGGCTGCAGGCGCTTTCCAATGTGCACACCGCTGTGTTTGAGGCCGGTGGTGAGGAGGTGTGGCTTTCAGCCGTCGTTGACCTAACGGTTTCTCCGTACAACAGCGATGGCGTCAGCCGTATCAATGTCACTGGGTCGGATCTTGTTGTCAGCCGGGACGCCGGAACGACGATAGCGCTGTGCCTGCATGAGCTCATCACTAATGCGATAAAATATGGCGCGCTCTCCTTTCCGGATGGGCATGTAGAGATCGTATGGACAATTGCAAAAGACGCCGGTTCCGACTTTTCTTTGAACTGGACCGAAGTCGGGGGACCCGCAGTTCGCGAACCGACGCGGCAGGGATATGGGACCCGATATGTGCGGTCCGCTTTGGGATCCCTGTTTGGCAAGGCTCCGGAGATCGTTTTTGCTCCGACCGGATTCCGGTGCAGCGTCAGCGGTCCCGTGGCACGAATTGCAAAGCAAAAAGAAAATTTATGACCTTTTCGGTAACCGGAGATGGGTCCGTGAATTTCCGCAACGCGTTGAAAGATAATAGAATCCTCTGCGCATGAATTCAGCTCGCTTGACCGGTGTTACAATCCATTAGAGCGCTGCAACTCAATCCATTGCCGCTTGTCGGCAAAAGACCCTGTCGTCGATCGTCACGATAACTTCACGGACGATCGAGGCGAAGCTCCATGTGATCGTCGACCAGCGTATAAGTGTCCAGCAACAAGGGGGGCAACATGGAGCTATGCAAGGTCGTGAAGTTCCGTTGGGCTGCGCAAATAGATGTTTACCGCGGCGTCCAGCCGCCCATCGGATCGAGCGGGCGTTGGTCATGCCATACGCATCGGCAATTGCCGGGAGTTTGAGCAAACTAGGGTAACTTATGTTGCAGATTGTACGCCTTGATGATCTCCAAGTATGAAACAAAAAACAGGCTCGGGTTTTCCCCGTTCGCTCACACGCAAAGTTGGCGGTGCAACTGCCGTCGCTTCGGCGACATCGGCTATGACGGACGGTTCCACTGCGAGTGCGAGAAAAAAGTGCTCCCTTGGAGACGCCGAAAGCCCGCGAAGCAGACCCGCAGCCCGTCCCGCATGTCGCATTGCCGGCGTTCGCTTGCCTTCACGGATTTTCACCCCTGCGGCGGAAAGAAGGATCAATGCTTTCAGCAATGACCGCAATTGACTGCCTCTGTCCGCAACCTGCCAAATCCCCTCCCAAGCCTCGTGTGCTTCCCAGTAATAGCCATGGTTGAACAGCTCGCATCCCCATGTGAACTCCTCGGAATCGAGGTCTGCAGTCGGGCGCACAACGTGAAGCTGATAGCTGTGGCCAGCAGGGTGTCGGACAGGATGTGGCAACCGGCCTGGCAAATAGGCGTAGTCGGGAAAACGTCTCTGGGGCAACAAGCGACGGCGGTTCATTGCCCTATTTTCCCGCAAAGGAAGGTCAAGCTATAGGACCGGATGTGGCCCGTCGGATGAACCGTCCGCAATTCAACGCAGCAGCTGTCGCGACCATGGCGATGACACGGCTTCAACCGATCCTCTGGCACGGATGCGTTAGTTATGCCCTGCACAGGTGTTGCCGATGCTCGATCGGACGCCCGTCGACCCGTCCACCGGCCATTTGAACCTCTGTTATAGAATCTCGCCAAAGCGTCTGGAGCCTCCACCCTGTGCGACAAGATCGACGGCGATGTCCGGCCTCAGCCTGACATGACCGTTGATTTCGTCCTCGGTCATCAAGCTAAATGCGGTCGAAAGACCATCTGCGGTCGCTGCGTCGCTCGCCACAACTGTCACGCGGGCAAATCGTTCCGGTAGGGCTCCATAGCGCGGATGCAGGATATGGCCAAAGCGGCCTCTCTCGTCGAAATGAAAGCCGGCGGCGCTAGAGGTCGCAATCGCGCGGTCGATGATTGTCAGGACGCGTTGCGGAGAGGTCGAAGTGTCGCTTGGTGTCAGCCCGACCCGCCAGCCGCTGCCATCGGGTTTTGAACCGATGGCGCGGTTCTCGCCCATGTTTACCAAGCTACTGGTGATGCCAGCGTTTCGCAGCAGCTCAACGATTCTGTCGGTGATGTAGCCCTGTGCGATGCCGTTCAGGGTGAGCGCCATGTCCGGTCGGGTAAAGGCGATGCGATCACGGTTGAACAGCACGCCGTCGAAACCGACCTGTTCCAGAGTGGTCTGCAGGGCGTGCTCAGTCGGCCCGCTCGGGTCGGCCGCCAGTGCGGAAAAATGCCGGGCATAGAGCGCAAAAAGCGGTTGTATTGTCGGATCGAACAGACCGCCGCTCGCCTCGAACAAGGTCCTGCTCGTTTGCAGAAGTGATACCAGGTCCGTTGGCGGGGCGACGAGCACGCTACTGCGGTTCAGTTCGCTCAGTGCTGAGTGGCTGCGGTAGAGGCTGAACACATCCTCAAGCCGTGACACCTCCGCTACCACCTGTTGGATGAGTTGCGTTGCCTGGTTCTGGTCCTCACTATTCAGGATCATCGTGGTGGATGCGCCGAGCGCCTGCCCGGTCCAGACCACAGGCTGCGTCGTTGCCCTTGCCGCACTGGCAAAACCTATGAGGGGCAGCCCGGCAGCGGCAGCAAGAATGCAAATTGCCCGGCGGCGACGGATTGCCTCAGCCATGTTCGTGTCCCTTCACATTCGGATCAAGCGGTACTTGCTGCGAGCCTTTGGCCGATGGTTCGGTGTCGCTCCCGAGAATGTAGTCTTGAGGCATGTCGTCGAAGCCAACAACGTTCCCGCCGTTTTTTGCTGCGAAGGTGTCGGCGTCGTCCTTGATTAAAAACGGCACGGCCTCCTGCACCCCCATGCCGCCGCGCAGAGAGCTGCCAATGACATAGAAGGCGGTGCGGGCATCGATGAAGTTTTCAGGTCCGGGTTTTTCCCAGCTTGGTGCCTTGCCCATGTCCGAAACGTAGATCGCAGCAATGGCCTTGGGCTCTTCCGGCAGCATTGTGAAGGCGATCGTGTCGCGTGCGGAGGAAAACCAGATCGGCTCGGGGATCTGCTCGAGGATGACCTGGCCCTTGGGGCCGGCATGTTCCAGCACGTCCATGCCGCAGTATCGTCCCATTGCGTCTGCAGTCAGCGGGTAGGGCGCCGGCATGCTTGCCTGCTGCTTGTCTTCACAGCCCGTCACCAGCAAAGCGGCGAGCAGAAGGGCCGTCAATCCGACACGGATCATAATTCTCTCCTCGAAAATAGCGTGGTGGCGAGCGTGAGCGGCGCGATGATCCAGACCAAAAGTGCTAATAACAGGATCAGCGGGCTGAGCGCGGTTTGACCAGCAAGGCCGCCCATGCCGGAGAGGGCGCTGGCATTACCCGATCCCAGGTTGAGCAGGCGGTAGGCATCGGTTGGATTGACGACCAGCAGCAGGTCAAGCAATCCGGAAGGCAGGGGTTTTCCCTGCGCTACGACCAGACCGCCGAGCAGGGCCATATCGTAGATCAGTACGAAAAACAGCCAGATGCCGATGGCAATGCCTCCGGCGGTGCTGCGCTCCGCGGCAAGCGTGCTGATCAGGTAGCCGATGGCGATGAAGACAGCACCGAGAAGCACAGAGGAGCCGATCATAGCGGCAAAGGCCAAAAGGCTGTCGCTGCTGATCGCCGTTCCGGTGATAGCCAGCGCCAATGCCGCTGCGCCGTAGCCGAACAGGGTGGCGAACGACAGGATGGCCAGATGGCCGAGGAACTTGCCAAATATCACCTGACGACGGCCAATCGGATAGCTCAACAGTAAAAGCATGGTGCCGCGCTCCATCTCGCCGACAATGGCGTCGTGGGAGAGCACAAGCGCGATCAGCGGTACGAGGAAGATGGTGAGGCTTGAGAGGCTGACGACGACGATATCGAGCGGGTCGACGCCGACATTGCCGGTCGGCGCGCTGCCGAGAAACGACAGGGTCAATGCGAGAGCGGCCAGAAGCAACGTGGTCGCCAGTACCCAGCGGTTGCGCATTCCTTCCTGGATTTCCTTGGCGGCGATGATCAGGATGTTCTTCATGGTGTTTTCACCTGTCCAGCCAGGAAATGTGCATACACGTCATCGAGCGACGGCTCCATGACGTGCAGACCGGTAATGACGGCCGGATGGGCGGTCACCTGGTGCAGGAGGGCGATCTTGTTTTCCGGCTGAACCGCGGCTTCGAGGGTCCGGTCACCGGTCGTTCTCCAGGTGGCGTCGCTGGCCCCCAAGTCTGCCGCGTTCTTGCCATCCGCCAGGGTGACCCCGATACGGGTCGGCAGGCGGGCAAGGCGACGCAGATCCTCAAGCGTCCCGTCCGCTGCCTTCAGGCCGCCATTGACGATGATGACGCGGTCGGCGCGGTCCTCAAGCTCGGTCAAGGCATGCGAGGAGAGAAGAATGGTCGTGCCCGTCGAGCGCAGGTCGGTGATCAGGTCATAGAACTGGCGCCGAAGGGCCGGATCGAGGCCGCTTGTCGGCTCATCGAGCAGTAGTATGCGCGGCTGGCCAAGCAGCGCCTGTGCCAGCCCCAGCCGCTGGCGCATGCCTTTTGAATAGGTGCGTACCGGCCGGTCCACCGCTTCATTGGCCAAGCCGACCCGTTCGAACAGCGCATTGCCTTCCCCAATGTCCACCCGCTTCAGGCGGGCGTAGAAGGCGAGCGTCTCGCGCCCGGTCAGCGCCATGTGGAAGGAAACGCTTTCCGGCAGGTAGCCGAGCCGCTGGCGCACGGCGAAATCGCCGGTCGCCGGGTCCTCGCCGAGCACGCGGACGCTCCCCCGGCCCGGGCGGATCAGTCCGAGCATGAGCTTGATCAACGTCGTCTTGCCGGCGCCGTTATGGCCGACGAGCGCGACGGTTTCGCCCTCGTTCAGGGTGAAGGACACGTGTTTTACGGCCTCGACCTTGCCATAGCATTTGCCGGCGTCGGTGATGCTGACGGTCGCTGTCATGGTCTTTTATCCTTATAGCTAAGTGGCGCCATCAGCGGATAGCTGTCGACCACGCCACCCGGCAGAAGGGCTGGAAATTGGGACTGCGCCCAGCGAATGACCTGGACCGCCGGGCTGCTGGTCAGCACCTTGGCCTGTGGCGAGGTCCACAGCACCCGGTCGATCAGATCATTCGGGCGGTAGGGGCTGTCGCCGATGCCGTCACCGTTCAGATCGAAGGCCGGGTTGTCGCTCCAATAATTGCCGCGGCCGTCCTTCGACCAGTCCATGTAGCGCGTGCCGACATATTTGACCTGGTTGCGGTTGTTGACAAAGGCGTTGCCGCTCATGGCATTGCCTTCGGATCCGGCTGTGAAATGGATGCCGGTTGCACAACCCTCGAAGCGGTTACCGGAAAACTTGTTCTTGTTGGCATTGTAGATGAAGACACATTTTTCAGGGCCGAGGCGCAGGCCGCCGACATCGCCAACTTTCGATGCTGCGTCGATGCTCTTGGGAACCCCGAGATCGGCGGATTGGGCTCCGGCGGTCAGCCAGCGATCGACGGGCTGCAAGCTGCCGACCACGGTATTGTCGGTAATGGTCGAACCATTGGCGGAGTTCAACAATAGACCATGATCGCGGTCGCCCTCGGAACGGTTCCCGGTGATCTTCAGGCGATTTGAAAACATGACTGCATAGCCGACCGAATTGCCGATCGAGATGTTGTCGGCGATCTCGCTGTCGTTGGTGTACATGTAGTGGATGCCGAAGCGCAGGTCGCGGAAGCTGTTGCCGCGAAACACATTGCGCTTGCTGGCCATGGTGGCGATGCCATCGCGGCCGGAGCGAATGTCGTTGTCGAGCACCCTGGCGCCCGGCGCGTTCCACACCGTGACACCGTTGCCAGCCGAACTCCGGCGTCCCTCGGACAGGCCGGTAATGCGGTTGGCGCGCGCCAGAGAATTGACCGCCCCGTGCAAATAGATGCCGAACAGATTGCCGGCGATGACATTGTCTTCAATCCGAGCGTTGGTCGCGGTCTTTTGCGCGAGCACGCCGGAGTCCAGGGTTGCCAGGTCCCTGCCTGAGCCGGCAATGATGAGACCGCGCACAGCGGCACCGGGCGCGGTGATTGTGATGACGCTGCCCTTGCCGTTGCCGATGACCGATGCGCCCGGCTTTCCGGCAAGTGTCACGGCCTTGTCTACGGTGATGGGCGCGGCGTATTCCCCTGCCTCAAGTATAATAATGTCACCTGGCGAAGCCGCGTTGAGGATCGTCTGCAGTGATAGAGCCTCGGCTACGGTGACGGTACGTTCGGCCGCATAGGTCATAGCAGGGACGGCGGCCAAGAGGGCCGCCATTCCAAATGCTGTTGCTGCGAAACGCAGGTGCAGGTGCATCATGCAGCCTTCGGCTCGACGAGCATGCGGCCCTTCATTTCCATGTGCATTGCATGGCAGAACCACGAGCAATAGTACCAGTAGACGCCGGCCTTGCTGGCCGTGAAGGTGATCGAGGCGGTCGCCTGGGGTGCCACTTCCATGTTTATGCCATAATTGACGATGGCAAAGCCGTGCGTCAGGTCTTCGACTTCGTCGATATTGGTGACGTAGACCGTAACTTCGTCGCCTTGCTTGACAGTGAAGCTGTCAAGGCCGAAGGCAGGCGCTGCCGACGTCATGTAGACGCGCACTTTGTTGCCGTCGCGGATGATTTCCGAATCCACCAGCAGATCGATGTTGTCGAGTTTTGCTTGGGCGACCGCATCGGCAAAGAACGGATCGTCGCGGTTCCAGAGGCTCACCGGATTGATCTTCGAGGCATGCACGATCGTGGCGTCATGCGGTTCGGCAAACGTCGGGTTGTCGTGGACGAGCACCATCTGGTCCCCGGAAATGTCGATCAGCTGGTCACTCTCCGGTTTCAGTGGACCGACGTTGAGATAACGGTCCTTGGAGAACTTGTTCAGCGAGATCAGCCACTTGCCATCGGCTTCCTTGGTTTGGCCCATCGAGGTGTGGTTGTGGCCCGGCTGGTAGTGCACATCGAGCTTCTGCTTGATCGGATCGACCTTTTCGCCGGTGAAGGCCCGCTTTGCGTCCTCGATGTTCCACTTGCAGATCTGGCTGTCGATAAACAGGGTGGTGTAAGCATTGCCGCGGCCGTCGTAGGCGGTGTGCAGCGGCCCCAGACCCAGTTCCGGTTCGGCGACGACGGTGTCGCGCGGCTTGATCTTGTCGGCGAACAGGTCGTCGAACTTGCGAACGTCGAAGACGGTGACCGTCGGTGACAGCTTGCCGGCGACGACCACATGGATGCCGTCGGGCGCGGTGTTGCAGCCATGCGGGCTGTTGGAGACGGGGACGTAGCGAGTGTACGGCGAGCCCTTGCGGCCGTCGAGCACGGGCACGCCGCCCAGGGTCTTGAAGTCGCCCTTCTTGACGCCTTCCTCGATCCGCTTCAGATCGAACACCACCATCCAATCCTGCTCGCTGGCCATCATCTCGGCAAGATTGACGCCTTCCTCTGAATTGTAGCAGGTGGCGAAAGCATACTTGCCCTGGTAATCAGCGTCGACATTGTCGAGATTTCCATCGACCATGATCTGCCAGGCGACTTTCATCGTGTCGCCATCAAGTGCGGTGAAGATCGCGTGATACTGTTTCGGGTCGTCGAGGATCTTGCCATCATTGGGAAGCGGCACGCCGTCTTCGCCGTTGCAGAATACGTATCCGGTCCTCGGGTACTTCTGCACGCGCAGGCCATGGACGGTGTGCTGGTTCGGCAGTTCTGTGATCTTGTCGCATTTCATCACGTCGAGGCGGATGCGGCAGACACGGGTATTGGCCTTGTCGTTGGCATAAAGATAGCGGCCGTCATAGGTCCCTTCAGTAAACGACAGGTGGGGGTGATGCAGGTCGCCATTGTTGTAGACGCCACCCTTGTCGGCCAGGAAATCGATGGTTTCCGGTAGCAACCCCTCGGTCATGATCTTCCGGCTCTCATTGGTCATGCCCCAGCCGGTGGCACTGCAGCGGTTGAAGACCGGGATGCGCATCAGTTCGCGCATCGACGGCACGCCGACAATCCTCACTTCGCCGCTCTGGCCGCTGGAGAAAAAGGTGTAGTATTCGTCGAGTTCGCCGGGCTTTACCTCGTATGTGGCTCCCTCGGCTGCCAGCGCCGGCGTCGCGGCGCCGCCGCTGAGGCTGAGCGCCCCGCCGACGGTGGCAGCACCTGCTGCTGCCACGAAAGCCGTTGATCCGAGCATCTGTCGCCTGTTCAGGCGTACTTGATTTTCTTCAGACATAGTTTCTCTCCTTGGTTGGTCGTGTCAAAGCGGGTTTCCGGCCGTGGTACTGGCTGGTTTGATGGGCACACCGTTGTGAGTGACGATGGTTTTGGGCGGTGCTTCTCCGCGGGATGCGGGGGTGGACAGCGCCATGAATTTCTCGCGCTTCAGACGCACCTGGATCATGTGCGGACAGCGGTGGTCGTCGTGGTAGAGCTCCTGGCAGTGCATGCAGTAGATGCACTCGTTGACGTTGATCTGGCCCTCCGGATGGATCGACTGCACGGGACATTCCTTGGCGCAGCGCTGGCACGGCGTTCCGCATTCCGGATAGCGTTTCAGCCACTCGAACATGCGGATCCGGCCGGGAATGGCCAGCGCCGCGCCGAGGGGACAGAGATAACGGCAGTAGAAGCGCTCGATGAACAGCCCGGCCGACAGCAGCGTCAGCGCAAACAGTACGAAGGGCCATTCGCGGGCGAATTTGAGCACGATCGCGGTCTTGAATGGCTCGACCTCGGAAAACATTTCGGCGAGCGCCAGCGAATAGAAAGACAGGCCGAACAGGCCAAGAAAGATGACATACTTGATCGGCCAGAGGCGCTCATGCAGACCCCAGGGCAGGCGGATCTGGGGCACTTTCAGCCATTGCGCGACATTGTTGGTCAGTTCCTGCAGGGCACCGAACGGGCATAGCCAGCCGCAGAACGGGCCGCGCCCCCAAAACAACAGGCCTACAGCGACCGCGGCCCACAGGATGAAGACAAGCGGTGCAGCCAGAAAGAATTCCCAGTTGAAGCCGGTGATCAGGGAGTTGACGAAGGTCAGCACGTTGACCACCGACAGCTGGGCGTTGGCATACCAGCCGAGCCAGATCAGGGTGAACAGCAGATAGGAACGCCGGATCCAGCCGAACATCACCGGCCGTTTGACCAGCCAATCCTGGAAAAAGAAGATGGCGGTGAGAACGAGCAGGGCGGCGACGGTGATGGCGATCGACACCCGGTTCATCTGCCAGATGCTGATCCACAGCGCCTGGTCTTCCATTGGCGCGAGCGCGGTGGACGGTCGTGCTGCGGACGCCGTGTCCGTTGCCGGAATGGCCGCCACGGCCTTTTCGACGCTCACATAGGATGAAGGCAGATTGTAGCCGAGCGTGTAGGGAAGGACCGCCTTGTCATGCGTGTTGATATTGCGCTGCACCAGCAATTGCAGCTCAAAGGGCTCGGTGACATCAAAGCCGAAATCCTCGGGAATGACGAACAGGGCAATGTCGCGAAGCCGCGGGGCACCCTTTGCAGCCAATGTGGGCAGCCTTGTATGGTTGCGATCGCGAAACCGCAGCCCCTGACCATCCTGCAAAAGCTCGATTCTGTCGAAAATGCCGCCGCGCACATAGCCGGAGCCCTTGAACGAATAGGCGCCGTCGCCGGCCACGAGTACTGCCGACTGTCCCGGCTTAAGCCGGCTTGCCAGTCGCTGATAACCCGATTCGCCCAGCAGGCTTTTGCCGATCGCCGGAATGCTGACGGGCGCAATGTAGAGATCGATGAAACGATCGTCGGGCTGCGGCGTCTCCGGCCTGTCCGCAGCGTCCGCATGGCTGGCTTGCCGGAACCCGTCCGAGACCTCGCCGACGGTCATGCGCAGACTGCGCACCGAACCATCGCCGATAAGGGTCCGCCAGTCGGCGACATCGGTCTTTGACATATCGACGGTTTTGACGTCGGCAGCCGTGGCTGTCGGTGCACTGACAGCCTCCTTCAGACGGTTGGCGCGTATGAGCTTGACGGCCGAGCGGATGACGCTGTCACCCATGACCAGTACGGTCACGGTGGCGCCGCTAACGATATCGACCTGCGGTGGCCTTTCGGCGCCAGTGGCGACGCGTGCCATGTTCTTGTCGAGAATGGAATTGAGCGCGGCGACCACCTTGGCCTGTGGAATACCAATGAGGACGATGGGCTCCTTGTGGTCGATCAGCTTGAAGCCGCGCACCACGCCTTCGGAATCAATGCCGACCATGATGTGGATGGGCTTGCCGGAATAGCCGACCGAACTGGTAACATCGGAGTTGAGGTAGGCATAGCCGAGCAGATCCGCACCGCGGTAGACCGGCGCGATCGGCGGCTCGCCCGCCGGCTCGCCGAAACGGTCGGCGCGCTCGAACAGATCTCCGGGCTGCACTTTTTCCAGATAGGCGGGCAGTTCTCCGGCCGCAAAGGTGGGCACGGGCATCGCCCAGGCGATCAGCAGCGCTGCCAGAAGGGGCAGGAGGCTAAAAGGTCGATGGGAGATCGAGATCCGGGACATTGGGGTTCCGTCTGTTCGGCGCATTCGTGCAATCTGCCGGACAAGTACATGCCTAACTTCGATATCTCTTTGTTC
>NZ_LSRP01000110.1 GCF_001885585.1 Pararhizobium antarcticum | reverse complement strand
AGCAAGGGCGGGCTGGAAGGAGGGAGCGGCCGGAAGGAGGGAAGGATGCCGGGAAATGCAGGTTCAGCTTTCAACGCGCGCGATTGCCACATCCGTCAATGCGAAACCGGCATCCTTGCTGAGCATGGCAACACCGCGATACTTGGCTGTTGCATAATGAAAGCAATCGGCGAGATTGAGGGCGCGAGTTCGTTCTACATCTGAAAACCGGTGCCGGCCGTGCAGATCGAAGGCCCGCAAGGCCAGCCGGCGCTCGGGATCCGCGACCGGCACGACAACAATACCTGCAGTCTGGATGAACTCCTGGACGCGGGCGTCGGCGTCCTCCATCGACATCGTCTTCTTGCGAAACAGACCGACGGTTGCCTCCCACACAGCCAGGACCGAACACACAAGCTCGGGCGCCGCGTCCATCGCCCTTGCAAAGGCCTCGCTCTCGGGCTCGTCTGTCAGGATGCCGATACTGACGGAGGCATCGACGAACATCATTGCTCTCCGTTCAAATCGTCGAAGAAATCCTTGTCAGCCAAAAGGCCAGTGTCAGAACAGGCAGCGATACGCTCGCGCAATGGCTTCAGACGCAGCCACAATGGCTCTTGCCGGTCGACACGTCGCAGTTCATTTTCCAGTGCCAGTTTAACGGCATCGGTCTTGTTGAGACGCTTCGCGGCAGCCTGCCGCTCCGCCAGACGATTGACCTCGTCACTGCGAATATTAAGCGGCATTCGGCATGTCCTTGTGTGGGAACACTTGTGTAGTCATATTTATCACTGTCTACACAAGCCCTCAAGGCGCAGCCTATTCCGCCGCAGCACGGCCCGGCTGTTCACGGTTCTTGAGCAGCTTGAAAATCACCGAATCCATCAGTGCCTGGAACGAGGCGTCGATGATGTTGTCGGAGACGCCGACGGTCCACCAGCGGGCACCGGTACCATCCATCGATTCGATCAGCACGCGGGTGATCGCCTCCGTGCCGCCGTTCAGGATGCGGACCTTGTAGTCCACCAGTTCGAGGTCCTCGATTTCCGACTGGTATTTGCCGAGATCCTTGCGCAGCGCGAGATCCAACGCATTGACCGGCCCGTGCCCGCCTTCGGCAACCGACATGGTCGTTGTGCCGTCGATCGAAACCTTGACGACGGCCTCCGAGACGGTTTTCAGATTGCCATTGGCATCGAAGCGACGCTCGACCATGACGCGAAAGCTCTCGACCACAAAGAAATCCGGCACCGTGCCCAGAATGCGCTGCGCAAGGATCGCAAAACTCGCGTCGGCCCCTTCATAGGCATAACCGGTCGCCTCGCGTTCCTTGACGATCGCAATCAGCTGGTCGAGCTTCGGATCATCCTTGGACACGATGATGCCGCGCCGCTTGAGTGCATTGATGAAATTCGCCTTGCCGCCCTGATCAGAGACCATGACCTTGCGCAGATTGCCGACCGATTCGGGCGTCACATGCTCATAGGTGCGCGGATCTTTCAGCAGCGCCGAGGCATGGATGCCGGCCTTGGTGGCAAAGGCCGATGCGCCGACATAGGGCATCTGGTGATCGGGCGAGCGGTTGAGCATTTCGTCGAAGGAATGCGACAGCTTGGTCAGTTCCTGCAGCCGATCGGCATCGATCGCCGTCTCGAAGCGGCTGGTATAGGCCTCTTTCAGCGCCAGCGTCGGGATCAGCGTCACCAGATTGGCGTTGCCGCAGCGCTCGCCAATGCCGTTCAATGTACCCTGGATCTGGCGGACCCCGGCCTCGACTGCGGCCAGCGAATTGGCGACGGCCTGGCCTGTGTCATTGTGGGCATGGATGCCGAGATGGGCACCGGGCACGCCGCTTGAGATGACGGCTGTGACGATGTCGCGGATTTCCGGCGGCTGCGTGCCGCCATTGGTGTCGCAGAGCACGACCCAGCGCGCACCGGCCTCGTAGGCTGCTTTTGCGCAGGCGAGCGCGTAATCCGGATTTGCCTTGTAGCCATCGAAGAAATGCTCGCAGTCGATCAGCGCCTCCTTGCCGCGGGCAACGACGGCTTCCACCGACGCGCTGATGCTGTCGAGGTTTTCGTCGTTGGTGCAACCCAGAGCGACGCGGACATGATAGTCCCAGCTCTTGGCGACCAGACAGACCGCGTCGCTTTTCGCCTGCAGGATCGCAGCCAGACCGGGATCGTTGGAAGCCGAAACGCCGGCGCGCTTGGTCATGCCAAAGGCGACGAAGGCTGCCTTCTGCGTGCGCTTCGACTGGAAGAAATCCGTATCGGTCGGGTTTGCGCCGGGATAGCCGCCCTCGATATAGTCGACGCCGAAATCATCCAGCATGGCGGCGATGGCGATCTTGTCCTCGACGGAGAAGTCAATGCCCGGTGTCTGCTGGCCGTCGCGCAGGGTGGTGTCGAAAAGGTAGATGCGTTCGCGGGTCATGGATATGCCTCACAATGCGAGACTGGCATATGCGGACGCATGCCCCCCTCTGTCGGCGAAGCCGACATCTGCCCCGCAAGGGGGGAGATGGGCGGCATGCCTTGTGCCCGCCTTACCGGAAATCCGGCAAGGGAAATGGATGATCGCCCCCCTTGTGGGGGAGATGTCACGCAGTGACAGGGGGGGGTAAGCCGCCGCAAACTCGGATTGGCCATTGCCATCACACCTTCCCCACAAACCCATCCGTCGCCCGGATCAGACAGTCGAGGATGCCGGGCTCGGAATAGGCGTGGCCGGCGCCCTCGATCAGGTGGAACTCGGCTTGCGGCCATGCCTTGTGCAACGCCCAGGCGTATTTCGCCGGGCACGGCATGTCGTAGCGGCCGTGGACGATGACGCCCGGAATGCCATGCAGCTTGTCGGCATCGCGCAGGAGTTGCCCCTCCTCCAGCCAGCCGGCATGGACGAAGAAATGGTTTTCGATGCGGGCAAACGCATGGGCGTACTCTTCGTCCTCGAACGGGGTCGAAGTCGCAGCCTCGGGCAGAAGCGTGATCGTCTCGCCCTCCCAGATGCTCCAGGCCCTGGCTGCCGCCAGACGCGTCGCGCGGTCGTCGCTGGTCAGCCGCCGGTGATAGGCGTGCATCATCTCGTGGCGCTCGTTTTCCGGGATCGGCGCGATGAAACGCTCCCATTTGTCGGGAAACATTTCCGAGACGCCGAACTGGTAGTACCAGTCGAGTTCGGCTTTGGTCAGCGTGTAGATGCCGCGCACGACGAGTTCGGACACCCGGTCGGCATGTTTTTCGGCATAGGCAAGCGCCAGCGTCGAGCCCCAGGAGCCGCCAAAGACCAGCCATTTTTCGGCACCGGCCATTTCGCGCAGGCGCTCGATATCGGCGACAAGATGCCAGGTCGTGTTGGCCTCGAGTTCGGCATGCGGCGTGGACTTGCCGCAGCCGCGCTGGTCAAACAGCGTCACGTCGTAGAGTTTCGGATCGAACAGGCGGCGATGTTTTGGCGAGATCGTGCCGCCGGGGCCGCCATGCAGGAAGACCGCCGGCTTGGCGCCGGGTGTTCCAGACCGCTCCCAATAGATCACATGACCATCGCCGACATCGAGATGACCCGAGGCGTAGGGTTCGATTTCCGGATAGAGCGTGCGAAAAATTTCGGTCATGCTGTCTGCTTTCAAATCAATCGTCGGGTGGTATTTCAGGCGTCGGGAAACTGGGGCCAGACCGCGGTGTCGTGGTCCGGATGCTGGAAGGAGATCACGGCTTCCTGGCGCATGTAGAAATCGGCGTCTTCGTGCACGGGTTGGTCAAAGATTTCAGTGACCCAGGCATTGCGGGCAGCAAAATTCACCTGGATCTGCGGCATCAGGTCGGCACGATCGTCAAAGGCGCCGATGGCAATTTCGAGACCGCCCGGATGCTTGTATGTCAAAGGCGTGCCACACGCGGGACAGAAGCCCCGGGCGATGTTGATCGACGACTGGAAGTAGCTCGGCTCGCCGCGTGTCCATTCCGTCTCGCCCTTGACGGTAACCAGCGGCCCGAAGAAACCGCCGAACGCCTTCTGGCACATGCGGCAATGGCAGATAGAAGGACGGCCAAGCGCACCATGAATGCGAAAGCGCACGGCGCCACATTGGCAGCCGCCGGTTCGAACAGTCTCTGTCATGTGTCAATCTCCGGTGGCCAGGTTTGCGTATCGTGATCGGGGTGCTGGTAGGAAACCAGCGTGGCGAGGAAGGACGCGGCTGTCTGGTCGGCCATCGTGTCCTCACCGGGCAGCGAAGCGATATGATCGACATAGGAGAGCCTGGCCTCGATCCCCCACTGGATCTTCGGCACCACCGTTTCCGGATCATCGAAGACGGCGATCGCCAGACCAAGACCGTCCGGCGCGGCATAGCAGAGCGGCGTGCCGCACTCACCGCAGAAGCCGCGTTTGACGGCATTCGACGACTGGAAATATTTGGGTTCGCCGCGCGTCCAGATGAGTCTCGCATCGTGAAGCGAGACCAGCGGCGCATAGAAATTGCCGAACGCCTTCTGGCACATGCGGCAATGGCAGACGGACGCATCGCCAAGGGCGCCTTCGACGCGGAAGCGGACCGCGCCGCACTGGCAGCCACCTGACTGGAGAGGGTTTGTCATGGTGAGGCCTTTCCGAGCACTTTCAGAATGTGAAGGCAGACGCCATCGATATCGCGCAAGACATCTTCATTCCAGAAGCGCAGCACTGTCCAGCCATCGGTTTCCAGGCGTTTTGTCCGCTGTACGTCATAGGCGGAGTCTCGGTCGACTGCATGCTGAGATCCGTCGAGTTCGACGACCAGACGCTGCTCCGGGCAAGCGAAATCGACGATGTATCCGGCGATCGGCAATTGACGCCGGAAGCCAAGTCCCATGAGGCGATGGGCGCGCACGGCATTCCAGAATTTCAACTCAGCGTCTGTGAGGTTCTTTCGCATGTGGCGCGCATTTGCGCGGGCTTTCGGGGGGATTGGCGTATGTGGCACGATACCCCCCTCTGTCACTTCGTGACATCTCCCCCACAAGGGGGGAGATCGATCGCGGCCCGCCTCTCGCCCCGAAACATCATGCTTAGACTGCGCAAACAAGCCGATAGAATCAAGCATCGACGTCTCAGTCACGCGCAGGTCGTGTTGTTCTGCCAGATGGCAACCACGGTCTCCCGATCTCCCCCCTTGTGGGGGAGATGTCACGCAGTGACAGAGGGGGGCGGCCACAGCATAAGACACTACCGCTTGACCTCCCACGTCGTCACGCGTTCGCCGGTCGTCGCATCCTTGCCATCCTTGAGCTGGATGCCCTTGGACAGCAGGTCGTCGCGGATACGATCGGCTTCGGCAAAGTTTTTGGCTTTGAGCATTTCGAGGCGCGCCTCAATTTGCTTACGGAACTTAAGGTCGTCCATGATTTTATTAACGGCGCCTTCATGCTTCGGGAAAACATCGGTCGATCGGCTCCAAAGACCCAAATGCTCCAAAGTCACGGCAAGGGTTTCAGGAAAATCGTCCGCTTCTTTGTATAGGGCGTGCAGTCTCGCGATCATTGTCGATGTATCAAGATCATCCGACAATGCTGCGATGACCTTATGGTCCACCGATGGCTTAATATTTGGATCAGATTGATCAGCGAGCAGATACCACCGTTTCAAAATTCGAGAAGCCTCCTCCAGACGCTTCACCGAAAAATCGATCGGCTCGCGGTAATGCGTCATCAGCATGGCCAGCCGCAGCACTTCGCCCGGCCATTTGCGGCCGCCAAATTTTTCCGTGTGCAACAATTCCTGGATGGTGACGAAATTGCCGTCGGACTTTGACATCTTGCGCCCTTCGACCTGCAGGAAGCCGTTGTGCATCCAGACATTGGCCATCACAGGCGTGCCGTGGGCGCAGCGCGACTGGGCGATCTCGTTTTCGTGGTGCGGGAAGATCAGGTCGAGGCCGCCGCCATGGATGTCGAAGGTCTGGCCGAGATAGCGCTCGCTCATCGCCGAGCATTCGATATGCCAGCCCGGGCGGCCGCGGCCCCACGGGCTTTCCCAACCGGGTTCGGTGTCGGATGACAGCTTCCAGAGAACGAAATCCTGCGGGCTCTTCTTGTGCCCTTCCACCGCGATGCGGGCACCAGCCTGCTGCTCGTCGAGCGGACGCTTGGAAAGCTGGCCGTAATCCGCCATCGACTTGGTGTCGAACAGCACTTCGCCAGCGGCAACATAGGCATGGCCCTTGGTGATCAGCGTTTCGATGATCTGGATCATCTGCTCGATGTTGTCAGTCGCACGCGGCTGATGTGTCGGCTCGAGGCAGCCGAGCGCCTTCGCATCATCCCGAAACTGCGTCTCGGTTTTTTCAGTAACGGCGCGGATCGCGTCGTTCAGCGGCAGGTCTGGAAAGTCGCGCAGCGCCCGCGCGTTGATCTTGTCATCGACGTCGGTGATGTTGCGGGCATAGGTGACCCTCGTACCATCCTTTGCTGTTCCAGAACCCGGATAGAGCTGCTTAAGCAGACGGTAGAGCACGTCGAAGACGATGACGGGCCGGGCGTTGCCGATATGGGCGAAATCATAGACGGTCGGGCCGCAGACATACATGCGGACATTCGTTGGATCGATCGGCTGGAAGTCGACCTTCTCGCGTGTCAGCGTGTTGTAGAGTTTCAGTGCCGGCAGGTCGTCCATCCCAGTCTCCATTCCAGATCCGTCGTCGATCACAGTCAGCCGTCCGGCTGGCCAGTCACGTTTGTCATCTTGGTTTTGGGGAGACGAAAACGGCCAGGCCAGCGAAGCGCTAGCGAATAATGATCCGGCAGATGCAGATGATCGTTTTCATGGCCAGCGTTATCGCGCCTGCAAGGGTTACGGTCAAGGGGTCAGCGAGGCTCAAGTTGGATATGTTGAGATACTGGTCAAAGCGTCATTGTTTTGTCATGATTACGCTTATCTGGAGCAACCGGAATTCGGAGACACACAGGTCCATAATCTGGCCTGTTTCCTCCGGAACAATCAGGGGCGCCGTTTTCGGGGAAAGATCCGCAAACGAAGCAACCCGACCTAGGGAAAAACGACAGGGAGAATTTGAAATGTCCGGCATCAACAGCGACAAGAAGAGCCCGCGACCGGCGGAAAATCTTGTCCAACAATATCGCCCGCTCGGCCTCAAAGCGGTTCTGGCCGCAGCCCTGCAGGTGAAGAAGAAGCCGGTCATGGCTCCGCCGAAGGCCAAGCTGCCCGCCTGACGGCTGCACCTCGGTTTCCGTGCCGGACGACATTTGAAGACAATCTTAGAACAAGGAGAGCTGTGTCGATTTCGGCACAGCCTGTTGCCGGCTGTCGCGGCGCGGATGCGGTGTGACCGGCGTCTGCAGGTCGGCCCCGAGATTGGCAACCTTGTTGACCTTGTCCGAGACCGCGATCGCCTCGAAATAGTCGTCCTCGGCCGACACCAACAGGTCCGCGACGTCCCGCGGTTCCTGCGTGCGGCAATCGAGCCAGCGGGAAAAATCCTCGGGCTTGATCACCACAGGCATGCGGTCGTGGATGGCGCTGATCGTCGCATTGGCAGCAATCGTCAGGATCGCGGCCGTGTCGATCTCCGAGCCGTCGGCCGACGCCCAGGTTTCCATCAGCCCGGCAAAGGCAACGACACCGCCCTTGCGCGGCCGGATCCAGTAGGCCTGCGCGGGCTCGCCGCTGTCCTTGGGCGGCCGATGCCATTCGTAGAAGCCGGAGACCGGCACGAGAATGCGCCGATGGCGCATCGCCGCCTTGAAGGATGCCTTCTGTGCGGCGGTTTCGGCACGGGCATTGATCAGAAGCGGGAAATCGCGCGGATCCTTGACCCAGGATGGCGTCAGGCCCCAGCGCACCAGCATCGCCTTGCGTTCGGGAAGATTGCTGCCGGGGGCGGCGCGCTCACCGGCCAGGACGATGAGGATCGGCTGCGTCGGGGCGATATTGTAGCGCGCCGGAAAGCCGTCGACTTTCAGCAGGGCAAACAATTCCACCAATTCTTCCGGCGTTGCCGTCAGCGCATAGCGTCCGCACATGACATTCAATTGGCATTTCGCATAAGGTGGGTCAATGATTTGAAAGCGCCGGATTTGAAAATGCCTGCATCGCCCCAACTCGCTTCCTCCGCCATCCTTCAACGGGGCGGCCGCTATCTGCTTGTCAGGCGCGCCAATGCGCCCTCTGCAGATATGTTTGCCTTTCCCGGTGGAAGGGCGGAACCGGGCGAGACGCCGGAGGAAACCGCCTTGCGAGAATTCCACGAGGAAACCGGGATCGCCGCGCGCAACCCGATCCTGTTCGAGACCTACGACCTGCCGCCACAGACGATCGATGGCGCAAGAGCACGGCATTTCTTCCTCTCGGTGTTCACCGTCGATGCCGATCCCGACAGCACAGCCGTGGCCGGCGACGATGCAGCCGAGATCGGCTGGTACACGCCGGCGGAAATCAACGCCCTGCCGGTGCCAGACAGCGTCCGCCATTGCGTGGCCAGACTGCAGAACGGACAGGCTCGATGAGGAACATACCCGCCCTACCGCGATACCGAGCGGTCATTGCTGCCCTGGTTTTCCTGTCTTTGTCACCCCTTGTCTGGGCGCAGGAGACCCCCCCGGCAGAGATACCGGCCGATACGGCAATCGAGGTCCCTGTGATCGCCGAGGAAAAGCCGGCGCCCTACGATCCGCAACTGGTCCGGCTTTCCGAGATCCTCGGCTCGGTCCAGTATCTGCGGACGCTTTGCAAGGGCGACAGCGACGACGGCTGGCGACAGGCCATGCAGCAATTGATCGACAGGGAGGCCGAAAACGAAGTGCGGCGGCGGGAGCGCTTTACAGCCGCATTCAACCGCGGTTATCGCACGTTTGCGTCCGTGTATACCACCTGCACAGCACCTGCGGTTGTTGCCGAAGAGCGATACCGTGCCGAAGGCGCAACACTTGCTTCAGAAATAGTCGCGCGATTTGGAAATTAAGGGGAAATTAACCTCTTTCTTCAGGACCCCGTGTCGTTTTGGGAAAAGGCTGCTAATGATATTAAGAGAGTGGTAAGAAGTGGCGCCGGGTGATTTGCCGGCGCGAGTAAAGAGCGTGAAATCTGCATGGAACGTATGATGGAACCGAGCCTGAATGACATCGACGACATGATCGTCCATGAAAAAATGCAGGCGGCGCTCGAACATCAGAATGAAGCGTGGGCCGACGGCATGGCAGATGGCATCGAGCCGGAGATCATCGCCGATGCCGCCATTGCACTGGCCATGCGCGAGACAATCCGCCTGCACGGCGAAGGCAGTGCAGAGGCGATGCTGGAATCGCTCCGTGCGCGTATGCTCGCCGGGGAATTTTCGCCGGAACGGACGCTGCAGTAACCTTCGAGGCTGTCATGACACGCCAGACCAATGCCAACCGGATCATTGCGATTCGGCTGGGAGCACTCCTGTTCGCAGCCGTCTCATTGTCGTGGCTGCTCCCTGCCCCGCCCGCTTTTGCCCTCAGCGAACTGAAAACCATCCCGGGCCAGGCCGCGCCGGAGAGCGCACCTGAAAATCCCGCTGACCTCGACGCGCCGGGCGATGATGCGCCGATGGAAATCCCCCTTCCCGATCCTTTCGTCAACAAGGCGCTGAACGATGGCGACGGCGATGGTGGCAACGACGATGGTGGCAACGATGGCAACAACGGGCCGGTCGAGCCGCAGCCGCCTGTCGAGGTGCTCACCGACGTCTCGAAAATCCCGCAGGCCGTCGCCCGGATGCGCGAACTGATCGTCGAGGCTGCGGCGTCCGGCGACATCGAACGCCTTCGGCCGCTGCTCGGCAAGGGCGAAACGCAGACGCAGGTCAGCATTACCGAAGGCGAAGATGATCCGCTCGTGACCCTGAAGGGCCTTTCCGGCGATGGCGAGGGCGTCGAGATCCTGGCGATCCTGCTGGACCTTTTGTCGACGGGGTTCGTGGAGGCCGACAAGGGCACACCGGAGGCCATCTATGTCTGGCCATACTTTGCTGAAAAGCCGCTTGCTTCGCTGACAGCGCCGGAAAAGGTCGATCTCTTCCGGTTGGTGACCGCCGGCGATTTTGCCGAGATGCAGGAATTCGGCAGTTATAATTTCTACCGCGTCGGCATCACCGCCGATGGCCAGTGGAAATTTTTCGTCGCCGGCGACTGACGCCAACGCAAAGCGCTTGCCCGCAAGCCTGCGAGAACCTACCTGTTTTGCAAACAGATCAGGATGAAACCATGCACGCTCCGACCACACGCCTTCTTTCTGGCCGCGCCGTCATTACCGTATCCGGACCGGACGCCGAAAGTTTCCTGCAGAACCTGATCACCACCGACCTTGGCCATCTCGCACCGGGGGAAGTGTTGCCCGGCGCGCTTTTAACGCCGCAGGGCAAGATCCTGTTCGATTTTCTCGTCTCCCGCGATGGCGAGGCCGGGATCCGGCTTGAAACGTCCGTAGATCAGGGTGAAGGCCTGCTGAAGCGCCTGACCATGTACAAGCTGCGCGCACCGGTAACGCTGGTGCTCGCCTCCCCGGCAATGGTGGCCGTAACACTGAGCGAGACCGATGGCGAAAATGGCCTTCGGGACATGCGCTTCGCCAAAGCCGGCGAAACGGCGTTTCGTCGCTATGAAGCGGTCGATGGCGGCGGTGGCGCGGCCATTGACGGTTATGAGCGCCTTCGGATCGAAAGCGGCATTGCCGTTTCGGGCGCGGATTATGCCCTGCAGGATGCCTTTCCCCATGATGTTCTTCTGGACCTCAATGGCGGGCTTTCCTTCAGGAAAGGCTGTTATGTCGGACAGGAAGTGGTCTCGCGCATGCAGCATCGGGGTACGGCACGGCGCCGCGTGGTGATTGTCCGCGCGCCGACGGCCTTGCCCGAGACCGGAACCGCAATCACCGTGAATGGCCGCCCGATCGGCACGCTCGGCACGGTGCTGGGGCAAAGCGGCCTTGCGATCGTGCGCATCGACAAGGCCGGCGAAGCGATCGAGACAGCTGTGCCGATCCTTGCCGGCGACGTGTCCGTGACGCTCACCCTGCCGGCATGGTCCGGCCTGACATTCCCGACGGCGTCGGAAGAAGCGAGCGCCTGATGTCTACCGGTGTCTCCGCGCGTGCCTGGCAGCGCATGCTTTCCGGCCGTCGCCTCGACCTGCTTGATCCCTCGCCGCTCGACGTCGAACTGGCCGACATCGCCCATGGCCTTGCCCGTGTCGCCCGCTGGAATGGCCAGACGGAAGGCGACCACGCGTTTTCCGTCGCCCAGCACAGCCTCGTCGTCGAGGAGATCTTCCGGCGCATGAACCGCTGCACGGCAGATGAATGTCTGATGGCGCTTTTGCATGACGCACCCGAATATGTGATTGGCGACATGATCTCGCCGTTCAAGGCGGTGGTCGGCGGCGGTTACAAGGCGGTCGAAAAGCGGCTGGAAAGCGCCATCCATTTGCGCTTTGGCCTGCCGGCGCTGACGCCTGCCGATATCAAGGACAGGATCAAGAAGGCCGATCAGGTCGCGGCCTATTTCGAAGCGACGGTTCTGGCGGGATTTTCGCTGGACGAAGCGCGGAAATTCTTCGGCCAGCCGCGCGGCATCACCCGCGAGATGATCCCGATCGACCCGCAGCCGGCGGTCGAGGCGCAGCGGCTGTTTGCGGCCCGCTTTGCAGCGATCGAGGCTGAGCGCGCGCACACAACGACGGTGTCCTGAGATGTCGCATATCGTTGTTGCGCCCCTGTCCCGCATTGCCGAGATGGCCGTCCGCCACGGTTGCCGCGACATGGTCAGCCTGCTGGCCAAGGGGCAGGCCTTTCATCGTCCGGCAGTCATTGCCGCCGACCGGCATCTGGTGCTGGGCGTCAACGACATCACGTTCAACGCGAGCGGCAAGACCGCCGGCGGCCTGATTGCACCGCAGGAAGAACATGTGGCGGCGGTCATTGCTTTCTCCCGCGACTGGGACAGGGCCGGGCCGCTTCTGGTGCATTGCTGGATGGGCGTGTCACGTTCGCCGGCAGCTGCCGCAATCGTCGCGCTTGCCGTCGAACCCGATCAGGACGATCTCGCGCTGGCGCTCCGGCTGCGTGCGTCGTCTCCCTTTGCCACGCCCAACAGCCGGCTGATCGAGATCGGCGATCATCTGCTCGGCCGGCAGGGTCGGCTGATTGCAGCCATCAAAGCCATCGGTCGCGGTGCGGACGCAGACGGAAACACGCCCTTCGTTCTTGCGATCCGGCCGGAGGGTGCGATTAATGCCGGCTGATGCGCTGCCGATGACGGTCGAGATCGGCCTGAATGCTGCCGTCGTCTCGGTTGCCAATCGCAGTCCGCGTATTCTGGCCGTCGGCGACGAAAGCGGCGATGGTCGCGACGGCTTGCCGTTTGGGCCCTTCGATCCCGACCGGCATCGCACATTTGAAACCAGCCTGCGCGAAAGGGTCGAGCAGCAGACGGCGCTTGATCTCGGCTATATCGAGCAACTCTATACGTTTGGCGATCGCGGGCGGCATCGCTCGCCCGGGGAAACCGGGCTGCATGTCGTCTCGGTTGGTTACCTCGCCTTGACCCGGCCCGACGACGAGAGCACGGCACGGCTGACGGAAGCCGGCGCACACTGGCGCGACTGGTATGGCTATCTGCCCTGGGAAGACTGGCGGCAGGGGCGCCCCACCGTGATCGACCAGCATATCCTGCCGGCGCTGAGCACTTGGGAGACGCAGGCTCGACGCAACGAGACCTCCGGCCTGCCGCTGCGGCGCACCCGCATCCGGCTTGCCTTTGGGCTCGACGATTTCCCCTGGGACGAGGAACGGGTGCTGGAGCGCTACGAACTGCTCTATGAAGCGGGGCTTGTGGGTGAGGCAGTGATCGACGGCCGACGCGACGCAGACGCTCTTTCACATCCCGGTTTCGGCACAGGCCAGATGATGCGGCATGACCATCGCCGCATCGTCGCCACCGCGATTGCCCGCCTGCGCGGCAAGATCAAGTACAGGCCGGTGATTTTCGAGTTGATGCCGCCGGAATTTACGCTCACGGAACTGCAGTCGACTGTCGAGGCGATTTCCGGACGGCACCTGCACAAGCAGAATTTTCGCCGCCTGGTCGAGGGGGCCGAACTGGTCGAACCGACCGGCATGCTGACAGCGGCGACCGGGGGCCGGCCGGCCGCCCTCTTCCGGTTCCGGCGCCAGATCCTCGATGAACGCCCGGCACCGGGCCTGAAGGTCGGCGGACGCTAGCGCCTGCATGACCGATCATGCCTATTCAATCACGGCGCAGGCCAGCCGGTCGCCGGCATCGCCAGCCGGCTGGCTGCGATTGTCATCGGCCCTGGCATGGACCATCAGCGCCCGTCCGCGAATGCCGTTATCCGTCTCGTCGAGGCTGACGAAGGCGTTGAAGACCTGGGCGCGCATCACGCCATCCTGCCCGACATACTGATTCGGCATGTCGCCAGCATGCGGACCCGTCACCGACAGAAAGCCATGCTCCACCTCGGTGGGATTGAAATGCGCGCCGGCCGCCTTGTGACCATCGGTATGATCGCACTTCCCGCTTTCATGAACATGAAACGCCACCCAGGTGCCGGGCGGAAGATCTGACACGTCCACTTCAATCAGCACGCCCTTGTCGGCATCGGTAAGGGCGGCGCGACCGTTGGCCTTGCCATCCTTGCTGACGAAATTGGCGATGGCCGTCTGCGATGTCTGCTGGGCGGCCAGCGGCGTGGCGAGCAGCAGCATGGCTGCGGCAGTTGAAAACAGGGTTTTCATGAAGATCTCCTTTTTCATTTCGAAGGAGAACAACGCGTGGCGCATGCCTCTGTTCCGATCTTTCGACCGCCGAGCCACCAATCGCCCGGTCCGGCCGTTGTCCGAGGAAGGAGACGTTCCGTCGATCAGACGCCGATGACGATGTCGAGCCCGATATCCAGCGTCGGTGCAGCCATGGTGATCTTCGACGTCGAGATGTAGTCGATCCCGGTTTCGGCAATGGCGCGGATGGTCTGAAGAGTGACGTTACCGGAAGCCTCGAGCCGGGTGCGGCGCGTGTCCGACGGATAGTCCGCAGGAGACAGCCGGAAGTGCGCGGCATTGATGGCGACAGCCTGCCGCAGAAGGTCCGGGCCCATATTGTCGAGCAGGATCACATCGGGATGGGCGGTCAGCGCGGCACGCATCTGGTCGAGGCCGTCCACCTCGATCTCGATTTTGACGAGATGGCCGACATAGGCACGCGCGGCCTGAACGGCCTCAGCGACGCCACCGGAAACGGCGATGTGGTTGTCCTTGATCAGCACCGCATCATCCAGACCGAAACGATGATTGGAGCCGCCGCCCAGCCGCACCGCATATTTCTCCAGCGCCCGCAGACCGGGAATCGTCTTGCGGGTGCAGCAGACTTTTGCGCGCGTGTGGGCAATCTCGGCGGCAAAGGTCGATGTGTAGGTGGCGATGCCGCTCAGGTGCATCAAAAAATTCAGCGCGACGCGTTCGGCCGAGAGCAGCGCCCGGGCGGGGCCGGAAATTCGCGCCAGCGCCGTGCTGGGCGAGACCGCGTCGCCGTCACTGACCAGTGCTTCGAAATGCAGCGTCGGATCGATCAGCCGAAAGGCGCAGCGCGCAAGCTCTATGCCGGCGACCACGCCGTGGTCGCGCGAATTCATGGCGGCTGTCGCCGTCCTTTCCGGGGCGATCGTCGCATAGGTGGTTATGTCTCCGGCACGCCCGAGATCCTCGATCAGGGCAGCGCGCACCTGGTCCTCGATCATCAGGACAGGCAGTTGCGGGCGATGGGCAGTGACTGTCATGGCGGGCTCTTTCAGTAACAGTTGGTCTCGTTGCCGGCGGTTGGCAGCGGTCTCCTCGCTCTCAGAGCGAAAAGACCGCATGAATCAGGCCGCCTCGGTCTCCGCGATTTCGGCCACAACGCGATCCGCCTCGGCCAGCGTGATAAAGGTCCGGTGTTTCCAGGCCGGCATCTGCTCCGGGCAATCGGAGCGGTAGTGTCCGCCGCGACTTTCGGCGCGCAGGAATGCGGCCGTCGTAATCAGCTTGGCCGTGGTCAGGATATTGGAAAAGCGCAGCCGCGTATTGCCGCGCTCCAGAGCGGCGATCTCGCGGATCGCCCTGACGAGACTGTCGCGCGAGCGGATGACGCCGACATTGTCGCTCATGCTGCGGCGCAGCTTCGACAAAGCCGGACTGTCTTCCAGCGTGACCGGGTCGTCGTTTTCGCCGGCATTCTTGCCCCAATCTGTCATTTTCGGTTCCGGCAGCATGCCCTTGATGTTCTCGGCAATGCGCGCGGCAAAAACGACCGCTTCGAGCAGGGAATTGGAGGCCAGTCGATTGGCACCGTGCACGCCGGTGGAGGTCACCTCGCCCGCAGCCCACAGACCGTCGATCGAGGTGCGGCCTTCGCCATCGGTCAAAACGCCGCCCATATGATAGTGCACCGCTGGCACGACCGGGATCGGCTGGGTTGCCGGATCGATGCCGGCGGCCATGCAGGAGGCGTAGACCGTCGGGAAGGCTTCGGCGAAATGCGCACCAACCGCCTGGGTGCAATCGAGAAACGCGCCGCGCCCGGCCTGGACCTCGGCAAACACGCCGCGCGAAACGATGTCGCGCGGGGCGAGTTCGCCGTCGGCATGAATATCCAGCATGAAACGATGGCCGGCGGCATTGATCAGATGGGCGCCATCGCCGCGCAGGGCCTCTGTTGCAAGCGGTGCCGGATCGCGGCCGATGTTGATGGCGGTCGGGTGGAATTGGACGAATTCGGGATCGGCGATGATCGCCCCCGCCCGCGCGGCCATGCCGACGCCCTGGCCGCTGGCTTCGGTCGGATTGGTGGTGATGGCAAAGAGATGGCCGACGCCGCCCGAGCAGAGCACCACGGCGCGAGCCGGAAACGACACGCGCTTCTTCGACTGGCCGGCATCGGGCCTGGCGATAACGCCCGAGATGAAGCGGCCCTCGCGCACCAGTTCCTCGACCACATAACCTTCGAGAACGCGGATCGACGGCGTCTTGCGCACGGCGGATATCAGCGCTTCCATGATCGCCTTGCCGGCCATGTCGCCCTTGACGCGGACGATGCGCCGCTCCGAATGGGCCGCCTCGCGCGACAGAAGCAGCTTGCCCTCAAGATCGCGATCGAAGGGAACGCCATAGTCGAGCAGGTCGTGAATGCGGGCCGGCCCTTCCTGCACCATCATGCGGGTCATCTTTTCGTCGACGATGCCGGCACCGGCAATGAGCGTATCGGCGACATGCTTGTCGACGGTATCGCCAAGCCCCATGGCCGCCGCAATACCGCCCTGCGCCCAGGCCGATGACGCGCCATGGCCGATCGGCGCGGCTGCAAGCACAGTGACCGGACGCGGGCTGAGCTTCAGCGCACAGAACAGGCCTGCAAGCCCCCCACCGACGATGACGATGTCATCGATGCCATTGAAGGATTGCGGGCGAAAATGGTCGGTCAGCATTGTCTTTCTCCTCCGGGAATGTCTCCCTCTTCTCCCCAGCAGAGAGAAGTGCCGAGCGCTAGCGAGGCGATGATGGGGGTGATCCGGCAAACTGTAGTTTGCGTGGCTCCCCTCATCCGGCCCTTCGGGCCACCTTCTCCCCGCTGGGGAGAAGAGGTCCGCCGCTATCACCGCCGGGCTCGTCTATTGCTTCAAATTCACCATCCGCTCGACGGCGAGCCTGGCGCGACCGGCAATAGCCGGATCGACCAAAACTTCCTCCGTCATGAACAGCAGGCTGTCGAGGATCTTCGGCAGGGTGATGCGCTTCATGTGCGGACAGAGGTTGCAGGGCTTGATGAAGTCGACATCCTTGATTTCCGCCTGGATATTGGAGGCCATCGAGCATTCGGTGACGAGCAGCACGCGGGCCGGCCGCTTGTCCTTGACGTAGTTGATCATGCCGGAGGTCGAGCCGGCGAAATCGCAAACGGCAATGACATCCGGGTGGCATTCCGGATGGCCGATGATCTCGATCGTCGGATCGGCTTCCTTGTAGGCCAAAAGTTCCGCCGCCGTGAAGCGTTCGTGCACCTCGCAATGGCCCTTCCAGGTGAGGATCTTCTTCTTGGTCTGCTTGGCGACATTCATCGCCAGATATTCGTCGGGAATGCAGAGCACGGTGTCGCTGTCCAGGCTCTCGATGACGGCGAGAACATTGGAGGATGTGCAGCAGATGTCGGTTTCGGCCTTCACATCGGCGGAGGTGTTGACATAGGTGACGACAGGCACGCCCGGATAACGTTGCTTCAAAAGCCGCACATCGGCGCCGGTGATCGATTCCGACAGCGAGCAACCGGCCTTTCCGTCGGGGATCAGCACGGTCTTTTCCGGATTGAGCAGCTTGGAGGTCTCGGCCATGAAGTGCACGCCGCACTGGATGATGATTTCCGAATCGACCTTGGTGGCATCACGCGCCAGTTGCAGCGAATCGCCAACGATGTCGGCGACGCAGTGGAAAATATCCGGCGTCTGGTAGTTGTGCGCCAGGATGACGGCACCGCGTTCCTTCTTGATCCGGTTGATGGCGTGCACATAAGGGGCATAGACCGGCCACTCGAAGGCCGGGATGAACTGTTTCACCCGTTCGTAGAGATGCTCCGTCTCGCGGGCAATCGCCGGGGTGAAGGTCAGATCCGGCCGCGCGATCACGCCGAAACGTTCGGCTGCACTCGTCGCTGCGATGACGGGACTTGCGTTATCAAGCCGTTGCGGGGTGGTCATCGGCTGCTCCCTTTCCGCCACCCTCCCGGTGGCAAAGCCTATTTTGCTCAAAATGAGCATAATAGGATCAAAAGAAAACCGGCAATGCCGGTAGACTTGATTTAGAAAGTTTTGTGACTGTTTTCAAGGATGTCCTCCCGCAATTTCGCGGGAAGGACAGAATTTGTCGCCACAGGCGTGCAGGATCACGCCATGGCCGGGCGTTCCACCGGTTTCTCGACGATCGGCCAATGAACGGCGGCGGCGAACAGGCCAAGGGCCACACCCAGCCACCAGACCGGATCATAGGAGCCGAACTGGTCGTAGAGGTAACCACCCATCCAGACACCCAGAAACGAGCCGACCTGATGCGACAGGAACACCACGCCACCGAGCAGGCCCAGATGCCGCGTGCCGAACATGATGGCGACCAGCGCATTGGTCGGCGGCACGGTCGAGAGCCACAAAAGCCCCATGACTGCGGCAAATATCACCACTGATGTCGGTGACTGCGGCAGAAGCAGAAAGGCGGTGACCACGATCGAGCGGCCGATATAGATATAGGCGAGGAAATAGGGCTTCGAATAGCGCTGGCCGATGACGCCGGACGCGAGAGACCCGATGATGTTGAAGAAGCCGATCAGCGCCAGCGCGATCACCGCATAGCGCGCATCGATGCCGATATCGCCGATATAGGCCGGAAAATGCGCCGTGATGAACGCCACCTGATAGCCGCAGACGAAGAAGCCGGTCACCAGCAGAAGATAGCTCTTGTGGCTCAGCGCCTCCTTCAGCGCTTCGCCGATCGACTGTTTGTAGAGCGCTTCCTTCTGGCTGCCCGACGAAGAATTGCCGCGCAGCGGAATGGCGAACAGCGGCACAAGCAGCATCAGCATGCCCATGTAGACGAGGCTGTCGGACCAGCCATAGGCCGAAATCAGCCCCTGGCTTAGCGGCGCAAACAGGAACATGCCGGCAGATCCCGCCGCCGTGCAGATACCGAAGGCCATGGAGCGCTGCTGCGGCGTGACATTGCGGGCAAAGGCGGACAGGAGAATGCCGAAGGAACCGGCGCCGACGCCAAGACCGACCATGACACCGCCGCCAATATGCAGCCAGACCGGCGCATCGGCATGGGCCATCAGGATCAGACCGCCGGCATAGACGAGACCGGAAAAAGCCAGCACCCGCCAGGAGCCGTATTTATCGGCTATCGCCCCGAAGAACGGCTGGCTGATGCCCCAGGCGAGATTCTGGAAGGCCATGGCCAGCCCGAACGTGGTGCGATCCCAGCCGGTATCGGCGAGCATCGGAAGCTGGAAAAAACCCATGGCCGAGCGCGGCCCAAATGTCAGGGTCGCAATCAGCGACCCCGCAAGAATGATCAGCCACGGCAGGGGCGTGCGTATTGCAGGGGTCGCAAGAATCGATGGGGCCGACATGGGTCTCTCCGCAATATGGAGGTCAAACCTACGCTCGGCCATGCCTTGATAAAAGCGAAATTATTTGACAGGGCGATCACCCGAATTGATGGAAAGCGGCGGATCTGCCAAAGATCGGATGGGCTCGCCAGAGCACGTTTACTGGCGCACTTCGACCGCAGGCATCACACGGCGCCAGCCCCGACCGCATACAATCATGGACCGCGCGAGGTGGTGATTTCAGGCCAGTTCCGCGATGAGATCAGACAGGATCGCGTTGATCGTTTCCGGTTTCTCCATCGGGACATAGTGACCACAGGCGGGCACGACACAAAGCCGGCCCATCGGTGCCTCGTTTGCCTGTTGCGCGCTCACCGCCTGTCCCGGAGCGACATCGTCCGCGCCGGTCACCACGATCACAGGCACCGAACAGCCCGCCAGAAAATCGTCGCGGCTCGGGCGGGCGTGAAACACGTCCACACCCAGCGCAATGGATGCAGGTCTCTGTGCCAGGGCAATGGCCCGCGCCGCCGCCATCACGTGCCGGGGCGCGGACGGCGAAAACAGCGGTTGCCAGAATGTCTGCCAGGCCATCTCCAGGCCGTCCGCCCGGATCATCTCGACCGCCTGTCGGTGCAGGGCTGGATCCGGCCGGTGGCGCGCTTTGGTTCCGATCAGCACCAGGGCTGCGACCCGATCAGGCGCGGCCAGGGCAACCTCGATCGCGCAGGACCGCCGACCGAACAGCCGACGACGATCAACCGCTCCGCATTCGTCGTTTCGAGCGCCTTTGCGGCCCAATCCTCAACGCTGCTGCCGAAACCATAAAGTGTCGGCGCGCTGGTCGCCCCGGGCAACAGGTTCCGCTGCGCAGCCCACATGCTGCCGTCGAGCGGCAAGGCGTGCAGCAGAAGCAGGCCGAGCGTCACCCTCTGAGCTTCATCGGCCAGCGCTGCTGCCGGGTTTTTATCACATGCACATCATCACCCAGGCGAATCTCGCCCTCGCTGCGCGCCACGGCGTTCCAGCCGAACAGGACACCGGGGACGCGGCGATCAGCGGACATCCGCTTTTCCGCCAATCCCTGGATCGGATTGCCGCCGATGCGCTCGCCCGTCACCTGATCCTGCGTCGTCATGATGCAGCGGGCGCAGGGCTTGACGAGATCAAAGACGATGCCGCCGATCTCGAAGCTTTCCCAGAGGTCCTCTTCCCAGGGTGTACGGTTGTCGATCAGGATATTGGTGCGGAACCGGTCCATGCCGACTGGCTGCTGCCCTTTCGAAACCAGGGTGGCGTTGAGGTCTTCCAGCGAGGCCGTGGTGGTGATCAGCACCGGAAAACCATCGGCAAAGCCAACGGGTGCCGAAGCATCCGCCCAATCCTCGCCGACGACACGCTTGGCCTGCCCGTCCATATGGGCAAGCTTGACCGGACGCCCGAACCAGCCGGACAGCGCGGTATTCACCGCATCGTCCGCAATCGCTGCATCGACCGCGCTCTCCCAGACATGCACGCCCATGCGTCTTGCCGGATCAAAAACCGCCGTCAGGCTGTTTTCCTGCATGGCGAGATGTACGCCGCCTTCAACCGGTGTCGCCTCGATCTGGGCAAGGCTCTGCAATTCGCGCTGGGTGATGAACGCACCGTCATCATCGACCAGCATGAAGCGGCGATCGTCGCGCAAGCCGTCGCGGCAGACATCGACGCGCGCGCGGGGGATGGCGCGGCCGCTTTTCAGCGGGTGGATGTTGAGGCCGGTGACATTCATGGGCGTGGCTCCCGTCAGTTGAGAGGTTGATTCAAGTCGATCGCAGGGTGATTCCGAAAACTATGCCAAAGGTCTGATTTATCTAGATTTCTTCGAACATCATGGCGAGAACCTGACGCAGTTTCCGCTGCCGTTCCAGCGCCAGCGTATGGCCGGCGGCGGTCTTGAAGCCGTCGGTCAGCTTGAACAATTTGACCTCGAAATGGTCGATCGCATAGGCCTTGTCGTCCAGCGGACGGTGTTCGGCGAGCGGGTCGAGCGGATCATAGAGCCCGCTGCCCATGCGCCCGGCGATGTAGAAACAGCGCGCCGCGCCGATCATGCCGATCGCATCGAGGCGGTCGGCATCCTGGAGAATTTTCGCCTCGACGCTCTGCGGCGGCAGGTCTGCGGAAAAGCTGTGGGTGAGGATCGCATGGCCGACGGCCGCCATGTCCGGCGTGCGCCAGCCGAGTTCGTCAAGCAGTTCGAAGGCTTTCTCCGCGGCTAGCCGCGAGGCCTGCGCCCTCTGGGGCGAGTTCTTTTCGACGGAAACACAATCATGCAGCAGGACGGCGGCGGCCAGGATACGAAGATCTCCGCCCTCCCTGCCCTGGATCGACAAAGCGTTCTTCCAGACCCGGATCAGATGAGCCGCATCATGCGAGCCGTCATCGTCGGCAAAGGCGTAGGGCAACAGCTGTTCGGCCAGTGTTTCGAACGGCGCAAAGGCTGCAGCCAGAGAAGTAAGTCGGGTCATTGGTCATCCACGGCACGAATCCTTCGGCGAAACCGCCGCCAGCCTGTTTCGCCCGGTTCGGCGCTCGAGTCTACAGGCGGGCGTCTTCTGGCGACGTGTCTGCCGGCAGATCGACCGGTGACGGAACGTCGGCCGCAGCCCCCGTACCCGACAGGATCTTCTGGTAGAACAGGCCGATACCGATCAGCACGCCACCGAGCCCGATAAACGACAGCGCCCGCAGGAAGCCTTCGAGATTGGCCATATCGATCAGGAAGACCTTGAGAACAGCGATGAAGACGAGGGCTGCCGACGCGATCCGAATGCTTTTTGCGTTGAAGCGCGAGCCGACCACGAGCAGGACGACGCCGAGCAGCAGCCAGACCACCGAATAGGTGTAGGTCTCGCGCCCGAAGAACCCCTTCCAGTCGGCAATGTTCTGGCCCTGCCAGAAACGACGCACGGACAATGTTGCCCAGGCAAAGGCAAGGATCGCGCCCGCGACGGCCAGCGCCGTCACATAGGGCATCGGCCGCTTGCCACGCGCATACCAGGCAAGGCCGGCATACCCGAGCCCCGGCACCAGATAGCCGATCAGCAGAAGATCGAAGACCGGCACGGAGCCCAATAGTTCGCCGCTGAAATAGGGGTTGAGGCCGATCAGGTGCGCAAACAGGATCGACAGCATCGACAGGAGGCCGATCGCCATGCCGCCATAGCGGAAGACCGGACTTGGCGACTTGACGTCGAGCGTCATCAGAATGCCCGAGGCACCGATCGCAAGCAGTGTATAGATCGACTGTTCGCCCAGCGTCGGCACGCTGCTGTCGAGAACGCCGCCGTTCATCGCATGGCGCACGAGGATGGCAATCGTCAGAAGCACAAACAGGCTGGCGAGTGCCTGCAGAAGGTTTCGGACCCGCAGGCCTGGCCAGTGGCGCAGCTCGAAGGCGGCTGCAACCAGAAGGATTGCCGGAAGGCCGTAACCGGCCAGAAGCGCGTTGAAGACCGGTGTCGTCGACAGGTTTTCCGCACCGACGATCGTCGGCTCCCAGGCGATGCGCGCGAGAACGGCAATCGCTGCACCGACCATCATCCAGGGCAGCGACGGCCAGGACCGAAGGCGGGTTGCGGCAACATAGGCCGCACCGGCGACGATGATGCCAAGGGTGGTTGCCAGACCGTCGGTCAGGGCATGCAGGGCCAGCACGAAGAGCGCCAATGAGCCAGCGACGAGGATGGCTTGCGGCCAGTCATGGCCCGCCTGATCCGTGTCGTCGTCTGCCAGCCGATCGTCCGTCATGGTTGTGGCCCTCCAGATCCATTCGGCAAGCGCGATCAGGGCCAGGCCCGCGGCCAATGCGAAAAATCCGTGCGGCGCATCGAAGGTCAGGTTTCCGGTCATCAGGAAGGACATGGAGGTCAGGGCGAGCGGAACCACGGCGGCCAGCACGGTCCAGACGGTCGAGAACTGTGGCTGCGATCTCAGCTGCCGATGCAGGACCAGCGCGGCAAGGCCGATGAAGAGGCAGGACATGACCATGCCGGTCAGCATGGCCGCGCGTGCCGAGACCGCCACGACCGGCACTGCGGCTGCAAGGCCCGGATCAATGTAGGTCAGGAGCCCGCTGAGCGCCGTCAGGCTCCAGAGACCGGTGATGGCGGTGAGTGCCGCGAGCATGGCCGGATAGACAGCGGTGGCGCGCCACGCCCCCAGAACCGCCAGAGCCGCGACGATCAGGGAAAATTCCGTCACGGGATAGCCAGACGGGGTAAAGGCCGGGCTGATCATGCAAAGCGCAGTCACCACGGCGGAGACGGAAGCGGTCACCGTGATCGCGGCCCAAGGCGGCACGAACAAACGTTCCCAGGGGCCTGGATCCGGCATCTGCAAGGGATTTCCGGCATCGGTGTTTGCCGCAGATGCGGCCGGCAGACCAACACCGCCGGGCCAGACAAGTCCGATGCCGGCGATCATGACGAGCATCGTCACCGTCACCGGCAGGGTGTCGAACGGCGTTGCAGACGCGATATAGAGCAGTGCCCAGAGACCGAGGCCGATATTGGCGATCGACGGCACGACGGTCCAGGCTCGGATGCGGGCAGCCGAGAGCGTCGCCAGCCAGGAGATGATCAGGAAGCCGAACAACGCCCACGGACTGGGGCTTGCCGAGGAGACCAGGGCTGGCGTTGCGAGCGAACCGAGCAGGCCAAGGCCGGCCAGCGCCTGCCCGTGCAGCAGCGACAGCGCCACGGTGGCCAGCGCCACAAGCCCCAGCAGGAAGAAGGCGGCGGCCGGGCCGATGAAACCATAGATGCCGTGTGCCGCATAGCAGACGCCGAACAGCGTCAATGCGCCGGCCGCCGTCAGGATGCCGGGGATCATGGCGTTCTGGAACTGGTCGGCGATCACAGGCACGGCGCGGCGGCGGACGAATTCGCCGGCGGCCATCAGCGCCAGGCCGAAGACTGCTGCGAGAACCAGACGCACCGCAGGGCTGAGCAGGCCGGCATCGATGGAATATTTGACCATGAAAATACCGCCAAGCGCCAGCGCGAGACCGCCGACCCAGACGGCCCAGCGGGCACCAAGACGGCTTTCGAGACTTTCCCTGGGGCGGATCGCGACGGAATCGATGGAGCCATTGGCGGCGGGACGGGCCGGAACCGGCTCGCCGCGCGATGCTTTCTCGACGGCCTCCTGGCTGATCGACGGGGTATCGCCACCGAAGATTGCCGCGCCACGGCGGGCAGCCGTCTCGGCCGGCTCCTGCACCGCAACGGGCATCGCAACCGCCACATCTTCCGGGGCCGCCGACAGGGGTGCCTCCGCATCTGCAGCAACGGGCACGGGCACGGATTCGGTAGCGGCAATGGCGTTCGCACGATCGGCAATGGCTTCGACGCGCTTCAGTTCGGCTTTCAGCGCTTCGATTTCGAGATCCATGCGCTCGGCCGTCTTGCGGCCATTGAGGACACCAACCAGCGCCAGCACAAAGGCAACGAAAGCAATCACTTCAATCATATTTTCCCCACGCCATGCGCTTACCCCGATATCGCCGACCATACAGCTTTTCCGACGCAGTCCAAATACAGGGACGTGCCAGTGCAGCAATCTCTTCATCCAATTGTCGCAAACCTGTCATGGTCGCTCCTGTATCTAGGCGACGCGGCGCCTGCGGGCGCACGCTTCCGGATCACAGGAGAACCGACCATGGATAAACATCTCGATCATGCCGATCAGGCGGACTTCAAGACGCTGACCGACCGCCGCGAAGAGCTGGAGGACATCGGCCAGAACTGTTCCACCAACCCGACCATGGGCGACATCATCAATCGCCGCTTTTCGCGGCGCGGCTTTCTTGGCGGATCGCTGGCCGTGGCGGCGATCGCCACCACAGTCAGCCCGCTCGCCATCCTGACGGCCGACGAGGCGCGCGCCGAAACGATCTCTGCGTTCGATTTCAAGGAAATCGAGATCGGTATCGATGAGACCCACCATGTTGCCGAAGGCTATGACGCCGACATCCTGCTGCGCTGGGGCGACAAGGTGTTCGCCGACAGCCCCGACTTCGATCCGATGAACCAGACGCCTGCGAGCCAGGCGAAACAGTTCGGCTACAACAACGATTATGTCGGCTTCATTCCGCTGGATGGAAATCCGGATCACGGCCTGCTCGTCGTCAACCACGAATACACCAATGCCGAAATCATGTTCCCGAACTTCGCCAGCGTCGTCAAGGAAACCAAGGACGGCAAGGAAGCGGAAACGGTCAAGCTTGGCGACTATAACAAGGATCTCGTCGACATCGAGATGGCGGCCCATGGCGGCACGGTCATCGAAATCCGCAAGGTCGATGGCAAGTGGCAGCCGGTGCTCGACGGCAAGTACAACCGCCGCATCACGGCCGACACGGAGATGCAGATTTCCGGCCCGGCCGCCGGCCATGCGCGTATGCAGACCCCGTCCGATCCGACCGGCCTGAAGGTTTTCGGCACCGTGAACAATTGCGCCGGCGGCATCACCGCCTGGGGCACCTACCTTCTGGCCGAGGAAAACATCAACGGCTATTTCGGTGGCGAAATGGCCGAGGATCATCCGGAATTCGCACAGATGAAGCGTCTCGGCATTCCCGGTGGCCAGTATGAATGGTCGAAGTTCCACGACCGGTTCGACGTCTCGACGGAGCCGAACGAATCCAACCGCTTCGGCTGGGTCGTCGAGGTTGACGTGATGGACCCGAATTCGATCCCGAAGAAGCGCACCGCACTTGGCCGCTTCAAACACGAGGGCGCCGAATCGGTGGTCAACAAGGACGGCCATGTCGTGTTCTATTGCGGCGACGACGAGCGGTTCGACTATGTCTACAAGTTCGTGACAACAGGCAAATACAACGCCGACGACCGCGCTGCCAATATGGACCTCTTGGACGACGGCACGCTCTATGTTGCCAAATTCGATGCCGACGGCACGCTCGAATGGCTGCCGCTCGTACAGGGCCAGGGCCCATTGACGGCCGAGAACGGCTTTGCCAGCCAGGCCGACCTTTTGATCAACACCCGGTTTGCCGCCGATGCGCTCGGTGCCACCAAGATGGACCGCCCAGAGGACGTGCAGCCGAACGTCAAGACCGGCAAGGTCTATGTGATGCTGACCAACAACAGCAAGCGCAAGGCCGACCAGATCGACAGTGCCAATCCGCGGGCGGAAAATGCCTTCGGCCACATCATCGAAATCAGCGAGACCGATGGCGACTTCACGTCGACGAAATCGAAATGGGATGTCCTGCTGAAGTGCGGCGACCCTTCTATCGCAGACGTCGGCGCGTCCTTCTCGACGGCAACGACGAAAAACGGCTGGTTCGGCATGCCGGACAATTGCGCGATCGACGCAGACGGCCGCCTGTGGGTATCGACCGACGGCAACAATGAAAAGGCCACCGGCCGCACCGACGGCATCTGGGCCGTGGATACCGATGGCGATGCGCGCGGCACGTCGAAACTGTTCTTCCGGGTTCCCGTCGGCGCCGAAATGTGCGGCCCGAGCTTCAACCCGACCAGTGACACTTTCTTCCTCGCCGTCCAGCACCCGGGCGACGCTGGCCTTGCAACCTTCGAAAACCCGGCGACCCGCTGGCCGGACTTCAAGGACGACATGCCGGTCCGCCCCGCTGTCGTCGTTGTCACCAAACAGGGCGGCGGCCGCATCGGCTAAAGGCTGACCTCTTGCCACCACAGAAAGGCGCTCCTCTTGCGGGGAGCGCCTTTTTT
>NZ_LSRP01000109.1 GCF_001885585.1 Pararhizobium antarcticum | reverse complement strand
TCAGAACATCGACGCGCACGCATGAGACCCCCGCTCGGGCTACGCCCTCCCGGAGGTCTCATGCGTGCGCCGCAAGTGGCCTGGTTTTACTCCGCCGCCTGGCCGGTTTTTACTCCGGCGTTGACACGGGCGGTGTGCAGATCGTTACCTCCATTGGTTCCGCTTACTCCGGCAACGTCTTCGGCACCGTTCCGCCCTGGCTTTCCAACTTCTCGGCGATGAATGGCACCACCTTCGGCCTGCCGTTCCCGCCGGTCATCTTGATCTGGGGGCTGATCGCCCTCATCCTGATCGTCGGCCTGAGAACCACGGTCTATGGCCGGTATCTCTATGCGCTCGGCGTCAACCGCACCTCGGCCAGTCGCGTGATGATTTCGGAGATGCGTTACTGGGTCATCATGTATGCACTCTCCGGCTTCTTCGCCGCTCTGACAGGTGGCCTGCTGCTTGGCTGGTCCGGCGGCGGCTTCATCGGGGTGGGTGACCAGTATCTCTTTCTTACGCTCGCAGCGGTCGTCGTCGGGGGCACGTCGCTGCTCGGCGGGGCAGGTGGCTACGGCTTCACCGTCATCGGCGTTCTCGTGCTGCAGGTGCTTTCGAGCTTCCTGGTCGGCATGGGCCTCGATTTCAAATGGCAGCAGTTCATCTTCGGCCTGCTCATCCTTCCCATGGTGGCGCTCTATGCACGCTCGCCGCACATCCGGACGCAGATCTAGGGAGAACCAAATGCGACACGACCTTTTCCTTAAAGGGGGACAATAACCATGGCGGTCTATCAGACAACCGATCTGACTGCGGCGAGCTTTTCGGTCGCCCTGTTCGGTCTGGCCGCGACCACCTTTCTTCTGCTGATGGGCTCGGCCTGGGTCGAGCGGAAATGGCGCCTGCCGGTGGCCCTTTGCGCCATCGCAGCACTGATCGGCATCGGCTCAGTCTATGAAGCGCGCGAGGCCTGGTTTGCCGGCAACGGCGTGCCGGTCGTCTATCACTATGTCGGCTGGACGGTGTCCATGCCGCTGCAGGTGATCGCGCTCTACTATCTGGCGCGCACGGCGGGCAATCTCACGGCGGGTCTGTTCTGGCGGCTGGTCGTGGTGTCGGTGCTGATGGTCTTCGTGCGCTATCTCGGCGAAGCCCAGTTCATGCACCCGACGCTCGCCTTCCTGATCGGCCTCGTCTTCTGGCTCTACCTGCTCGGCGAGTTCTACTTCGGCCGCATGGACGACGTGGTCCGCAATGCAACGGGGGATCACCTGCGACGCGGCTATTTCTGGCTGAGGCTGATCGTCACGATCGGTTGGGCCATCTATCCGCTCGGCAATTTCCTCACCGCCTTTGCCGGCATGATCGACGATGGCAGCCTGTCTGTTGCCTACAATATTTCCGACATTCTCAACCGCATGGCATTCGGCGTCGCCGTTCTTTCGACTGCGGTTCTCGCCAGCGAGGAGAACACCCGTGCCTGATTTCCATCTCTTGCCTGAAACCCTTGCTCATTCAAAAGGAATACGTCCATGAAGGGTGCAGACGTCATTGCCATCATTATACTGGCGGCCATCGTCATCGCCGTCGCGGCCTATCTGCTGCACTGGCTCTATCGCCGCTCCACCAAGGACGTGAGCTTCGTCAGAACCGGCTTCGGCGGTGAAAAGGTCGTCATGGGGGGCGGCGCACTTGTCTTGCCGATTCTCCATGACCTCACCGAGGTCAACATGAACACGTTGCGGCTGGAAGTGACCCGGGCGCGTGAGAAGTCGCTGATCACCAAGGACCGGATGCGTGTCGAGCTGACCGTCGAGTTCTATGTCCGTGTGTCGCCAAACGACGAAGCCGTCGCGACCGCTGCCCGCAGCCTTGGCAACCGCACCATGAATGCCGAGCAGCTGAAGGACCTGATCCAGGGCCGCTTCGTCGATGCCATGGGCGGTGCCGCCGCAACGATGACGCTCGAACACATCCACGAAAACCGACAGGCCTTCGTCAAGGAAGTGAAGCAGGAAGTGGCCGAGAGCCTCGCGCTCGATGGTCTCGAACTTGAATCCGTCTCGCTCACCTCGCTTGACCAGACCGATATCAAGCTCTTCGATCCGTCGAACACCTTCGACGCAGAAGGTCTGACGCGCCTGACCGAGCAGATAGAGAGCCGCAAGAAGAAGCGGAACGATATCGAGAAGGACACTGCCGTCGCCATCCGCGCGAAGAACCTCGAAGCCGAAAAGCGTAGCCTCGAGATCGAGCGCGACAGCGAATATGCCCGCCTGTCCCACGAGGCGCAGGTCGCCATCGAACGGGCCGCCAAGAAGTCCGAGATTGCCGCGGAAAACGCCGTGCGTGAGCGAGAGATCGAAGCCGTCAAGCTCAAGGAGCGGGAATCGGTCGAGCGCAGCCGCATCGACATGGAGCGGGAAGTGGAGATGCTGGATATCCGGCGTCGCGAGATGATCCAGATCGAGGAACAGAACCGCGAAATCGCTGTCTCGGTGAAATCGAAGGAGCGCTCCGAAGCCCAGGCGCTCGCCGAAAAGGCACGCGGCGCGATGGTCGAGGCACAGGAAAAGGTGCTGACCATCCGCGATACCGAGATCGCCAATCGCCAGAAGGCCATCGAACGGATCGAGGCTGAGAAGGCGGCAGAAGCAGAGGCCGCCCGCACGCGGATCCTCGCCGAAGCGGAAAAGGGTGCCGCGCAGGATCGCGCCGATGCCGACCGCATCGCCGTCTCCGCGCTCGAGCAACGCATGAAGGTGGAAGCCGAGGGCAAGGAAAAGCTCAACGCGGCCGAAAACATGCGCTCCGATGCCAGCCGCCGGTCCGCCCTGCACCGAGTGCTGGTCGAAAACCTGCCGGCGATCATCCGCGAAAGCGTCAAGCCGATGGAGAAGATCGAGGGCATCAAGATCCTGCATGTGGAAGGGCTTCCGGGCCTTTCCGGTGGCGGATCCGGATCGCTGGAGGTCGGTGCCGATGGCGGCGCTCCCCGCGACGGCAATCTTGCCGAACAGGTGGTCAGCTCGGCGCTGCGCTACCGCACGCAGGCGCCCTTCGTCGACACGCTGCTCAGCGAAATCGGCATGTCGACCGACACCATCCATCGGCCGCACACGCTGAGCGACCTGTCGAAGATCGTCTACACGGAGCCGTCCGCTCCGGCTGCCCCGGCGCCGGAAAAGCCCCGCCGCAACTGAGCGTGACCGCTGGCCGGGTCCTGCCCGGCTGGCAACTCTAGAGTGTCGTCTTTTCGTTCGTCAGGGGAAAGCCGTTCCCACTTTTCCCAGACAGACCCCAGCTTGCAGGAAGGCGCAGGAACACCGCCATGTCATCATCGCCCACCCCATCTGCCGCCTCCGGCATAGAACGCTCGATCCTCATCTTTTCCATCTGGGCCGTGCTGGGCTTCTTCGGCCTCGGCCTGTTCCTGGAAGGGATGAAGTACGATGCCTGGGCGCTGTCGGCAACGGGCGTCGGGGTGATCACGCTGGCCTTCATCGCGCATATCATCGTCAATGGCGTGTTCGATACCGGCTTCAGCCAGGGCGAAGCGGTGCTTGGGATCGGCGCCTATGGCGTGCTCGGCCTGGTTTTCGTGGTTTCTGCGGCAACCGGCACGATGACCATGGCCGACTACTACTCCTGCCTTACGCTGTTTGGTGTGCTCGCCACCGGTTTCCTTGCCTATCTCTCCACCCGGCATGGTATGCGCGGCGCCTTCTCGCGCTTCCACGTCAGGCCCTTGGGCAAGCGGGAGGAAAGCCTGTGATCTGGCTGCCGCTCTACGGTTTGTTCTATGCCGCCGTAACGCTCTACTGGGCGCGCCTGAGCGCCCGGTCAAACGGTGACTACAAGACCTATTTCTCCGCTGCCCATGGCATTCCCCCGTGGATTTCCGCACTCGTCATATCCGGTGCCAGCCTCTCAGGCTGGGCAGTGCTCGGCGGGACGGAAGAAATCGGTCGCCATGGTTTTGGCCTTGCGGCGGTTCTGCAGGCAGGTATCGCGCTGGCGCTGCCTGGCGTCCTCTTCTTCAAGCGTCTCTGGTTGGTGGCGCAGCGCCTGCGGGTCTCCTCGCTCGTGGAACTGCTGCGCGCCTATTGGGGCTCGGAATTCCTCACCGGTTTTGCCGCCGTGGTCGCGGTGCTCTTTGCCGTGGCCTTTGCCGGATTGCAGCTTCTCACCCTGTCTCGCCTCGTCGTCCAGCTCGGCGGGGGGGCCATCTCCCAAGAAATTGCCGCCGTGCTTCTCGGTCTCGTGCTGTTCGGCTATGTGGTGATCGGCGGCATGCGCGCGGCGGGCTATATCGGCGCGCTGCAGGCGGTGTTTGCCGCTGCCGCCATCCTCGTTCTCGCCGGGTTCTCGCTGATCGATGCCGGCGGCTTTGTCGCGCTCAATTCCGGGCTTGCCAAACTCGCCGCCGATCCCGCATCCGCAAGCCGCTTCCTGGTCACGGGCGTCGTCCAGTTCACGGCCGGCATCGGCAAGGAGGCCGCAGCCGGCCATGAGGGGACTGCGCTTGCGAGCCTTTCCTTTGCCATGGCTCTGATGGGCCTTCAGGCAAGCCCTGTCATCATCAAAGTGGTGCTTTCGACCTCCAGCCCGCGTGGGCTTGCCGCCGGGCAGACCTGGGTGATGGCCGGTGCCTTCGGTGCGCTTGCCGCCTTCTGTGTCGCCGTCATCGGCGCCCATGCGCTGATCGATCCCGCGCGCGATCTCTCCGGGCTGCTCGCAAGCCTCTCCCCATGGTTCTCGGCCTGGCTGTTCATCGGCCTTGTTGCCGGCGTGCAGCTGATGGGGGCCATCGCGCTCCTGTCGGCTGGTGAAACGCTGGTACGCCACCTCTACAAACCGTTCTTCCATTCGAGCCTGTCGCGCCGGGATACCGTGACGCTGACGCGTGTCGTGATCGGCGTGCTGTTGCTGGCCAGCGTGCTGATGCAGGTGCTGACGCCCGTCGCGCTGACATTGCTCGCATCGCTCGCGCTGCCACTGTCCTTCCAGCTCTGGGTGCCGCTGCTCGGCATGACCTGGCTGCGCTGGATAACACGGCCCGCTGCTGTGACCGGTGTTGGCTTCGGCATTGCCGGCGTCCTGCTCACCGAGCCCTTCGGCATATCGGTGCTCTCCTTCTTCGGACTCGATCTGCCCTGGGGCCGCAACCCGTGGACCATCCATTCCGCCGCCTGGGGCATGGCCGCCAATGTGGCCGTCACCCTGCTGGTCTCGGCCTTTACCCAGCGGCGCGGCTTTGGCGAACAGGCCTCGGAAGCCCGCAATTTCCTCTTCGTCCAGCTCACCGGCAGCCCGCGCGTCCGGGCGCTACGTTCCACGGCCTGGTCGGTGACGCTCGTCTGGCTGTTCCTCGCCCTCGGCCCCGGTCTTGTTTTCGGCAACTATACCTTCGTCACCGTCGACGGTCGCTGGGCGCTTGGCATGCCATCGCTCTGGGGCTGGTCGCTGGTCATGTGGGCGGCGGGTCTCGGGCTCGTGTGGTTCCTCGCCTACAAGATGGAAATGGCAAGTCCGCTCAGCACCCACATTCCGCCCTACCATCCGCGACTGAGGCCCAGAACCGGTCAGGCAGAGGCCGAACAGCAACGCCGCCGCGCTTTCATCATCACCATTGCAATCGGGTTCAGCCTCGCGGTCGTTACCGCGCTGTCCTTCGGCCATCACTGACAAGAAAAAAGACGAGGGAAGAACGACATGAAAGCCAGGACTGCTCTTCTGAGAACCATGGGTGGCCCGCGCCCCTATCAGGTTACCGCGCCGCTTGAAATCGTCGAGGTGGACCTGGACGATCCGGCAGCAGGCGAATTGCGCGTGCGCATGGTGGCGGCAGGGCTTTGCCATTCCGATCTCTCTGTCATCAATGGCGACCGCCCGCGCGACATGCCGGTGGCACTCGGCCATGAAGCATCCGGCGTGGTGGAAGAGGTGGGGCCGGGTGTCACGCGCTTTTCGCCGGGCGATCATGTGGTGCTGGTCTTCGTGCCGTCCTGCGGCCATTGCGTGCCCTGCGCCTCGGGGCGGCCAGCGCTCTGCGAGCCGGGTGCAGCGGCAGCGGCGAAGGGCACGTTGCTCTCCGGCGGTCGGCGCATCCGCTACAAAGGCCAGCCGATCAACCATCACATCGGCGTTTCGGCCTTTTCCACCCATGCGGTCGTGTCGGAAAATTCCTGCATCAAGATCGACAAGTCGATCCCGCTGGAGCGGGCGGCCCTGCTCGGTTGTGCGGTGCTGACAGGCGTCGGCGCGGTGCTGAATTCCGGCGACCTCAAGATGGGGCAAAGCTGCGCCATCGTCGGCCTTGGCGGCGTCGGGCTTGCTGGCCTGCTCGGCGCGGTCGCTGCCGGGGCCGAGACCATCATCGCTGCCGATCCAGCTGCCCACAAGCGGGCGCTGGCGCTGGAACTCGGTGCCACCCACGCCATCGATCCCACAGCGGAAAACGCCATTGCCGAGGTGAAGGCCCTGACCAATGGCGGCGTCGATCTCGCCGTCGAGCTTGCCGGTGCGGCGCCTGCGCTGAAATTTGCCTATGACATCACCCGCCGCGGCGGAACGACGGTAACCGGCGGCCTGCCGAACCCGAAAGCGGAACTGACGATCCCTGCCGTATCGCTGACGGTGAGCGAACAGACTTTGAAAGGTTCTTACGTCGGCTCCTGCGTGCCGGTGCGCGACATCCCGCGCTTTGCCGCGATGATGCAGGCCGGCAAGCTGCCGATCGAGAAACTGGTGACCCACACGATCTCGCTTGACGAGATCAACGAGGGTTTCGAGCGGCTGGCAACCGGCGAGGCGATCCGCCAGATCATCCGGTTTTGAAATCGGGGGAGTCCGTCCGGCTCGAATCGGGCCTCTCCGGTTGCCGGTTCGCGTCCCGCTCCCATGCGGGACGCTCGATCAGCGCAGGGCATAAATCCCGTGGTTGCAAGACTGGGCACCAGCACCCGATCCACACAGCCTCGCCGGCCACTATCTGACCCACATTCCGATGGCACCAGCTTAGCCCTGCCTATTTGCTCGGATTTGAAGATGCCAATCCCGTTCTTCGTGCCCTCAAAGACTGGACGGAAAAGACACAATGCGATTTTCGGGAGAAGAGGAGGGCGTGACGAACGCCGTCGCGCCATCGAGGAGTATCGCGCTATAATCCTGAAGCCGTGGTCAGGTTCACTCGGGAGCGATCACACCGCCGCTGATATCTACGGGTCATCTCCACAGACGCACGACGATCTCCGGGCGCCGCAATCCGCCAGCGTAACCGTTGAGCAGCAAGGTGCGATCACGCAGACCCCGGAGGGTGCCTCGATCCAGGGTTTCGATCATGGCGATGATGCCCTCGGCCATCACCGCTTCCTTCTGCACCGCGGTCTGGCGCGGCTGTTGCGAATGCCGGCCATTACCGTTGCGATATGGCGGTCGCTGCGATCCAATGGCATGCCGTGCTGGGCGTAGCTCCGGGAAAGGGAGGACAGACGACGCTCGATCGTTGACCCGGAATTGGGGTTTGAGTAGCTGCGGAGCAGAAAACCGACATAAGGAATTCACGGCTCATCAGGATCGCCATTCCTTGGGTCGCGAAGCGGCCTGAGTTCGCCGCGTGCGATGAATTCCGGTAGGGTAAAGGCGTCTCGGCAGAGCATGTTAATGTGCGGAGGCCGAGCGACGACCGACGAGCAATGTCCTCGGGTCTTACATCGTAGCCTTCGGCGGTGAGCTGGTCCGAAGCGAGATTATACCAGGCGACCCCAGGCTCCTGACCGCGATATCTCGGATTGGGGCCTGAATGGATGGTGCGGATAGGCACGACGAAGCGCAGTCCGTCGGCCGAGGCGACTTCGCCGCCACCCCACCTTCTGGCGGGCAGGATGGTGTTTTGCGCCGCGACCAGTGCGGCGTTGGCGGCGGTCAAGGTCTCGGCGCGCAGAAAATTCTGCTTCACCCAACTGAGGCGCGAGCGTCGGAGCGCCGGAACATCGACACGAACGAGAGGCTCGAAGGTAAGCGGTGTCCTGCGCGCACCTTGACCATAGGGCTTTACGCGATCTCCAAGACTTCAGCAATTAATGGAGCGGTAGCGCCCAACCATAAGAGGTCAAATCGCATCAAGCCTATTGCATCGGCATCAAGAGTTGCGCGACATGTGTTCGTCTACAACTTCAGGCGGAGGTTCGGTGTTCAGAAACGTGATTTTGGCGGTTTCCTTCCTCGCGAATTGTCTCCTTGCTTACATTATGTTCCAGCCAGTGAGTGCGGCCACAGGTTCGGATCGGATGACCTGTGAGCAGGCGCGAAGCGATGCTGATAACAAAAGGGCCGTGAGCGAGTATGCTGACCGCCATAATGCATCGTTTTCCAAGGTCCACGAATTTCTGAGAAACAGCGATTATGAGCTGAGGAATGTCGCCGTTCTCGATGGCAAAGTGGCTTTCGTTTACACGTCCTCGGCTTTCTACCCATCTACCTGCGGCATCCACGTTCCAGGAATCGATGGTGGTATTGTCCGCGTAGAAACGGAAGTCGCTACCGACCCCAGAATTCGATTGGTTTGGTAGCGCAACACATGAACCCGCATGGAAGACGAAGCCCCGATAGGTCAGCAGAACAAGATCCCGCGTCGGAGAGAATGACATTCTAACTTTGCAGCGGCCACAGGATCATCTAATGTTGACGCAATTGTTCTCGGGCCTTTAAGCCATGCCCTTTTCAAAGAGCCCTTTCAGAACTGCGGTCGGCGGCGGGTTGAAGATGGGACTCATTATGGTGGAGAATATGATCGATGACGATGCGGCGTTGCGAGAGGGCACGTCGCAAGAAGGCGTGTGCATTAATGACAATCGCGCGCTTGGCTTCGGCGGAGATGGCCGAGCCGGCAGGAAAAAGTTGGTGACGAACTCGTAACACCGAGAGAGCTGACTGCTGCCAATCAACTCAAATTCAATGGTGATAGACTTTTCTCATTCTAGGACCCCAGCCAGATCATGATCCAACTCATTTATGATACGCCGCCGTCAATTCTCTGTATCGTCCTTATAGTGATCAGCGTCGCCCTCGCGGTGGGTGGTGTCGAGATCGTCAGCAAGGTCGAGCCGGTGGATACGCGGCATACCTACAACGACATCGTAGGTTTCGTGATCGCGGTCGTCGGCGTGGTCTATGCCGTACTTTTGGCATCCGTGGCCATTTCGGCATGGGAAAACTACGACAGAGCGGATTTTCTGGTTGAGCGCGAGGCCGCAGCGATCGGGGATATAGCCAGGCTGGCGCAGGGGCTGCCCGCACCAACAGCCACAAAGGTGCGCCAATTGGTGCTGGTCTATGCGGATACGGTGATGCAGAAGGAATGGCCGACGATGCGGACCGGCCAGCGGCCTGCTGAAGCCTTGCCAGACCTCGATAACGTCCAGACGGTTCTGCTTGGCAATGAACCGCAATCACCCCAAGAGCTTGTTTTGCACGACCATCTGCTGACCTCTTTGACCGATCTTTTCGATGCGCGGCGCGATCGTGTTGCAATGGCAGACTACGGAATCAATGCGATCGTCTGGATCGTGGTACTTGTCGGCAATTTCCTACTGGTTGGGGTTTGTTTCATGTTCGGGTTGGAGAAACGCCGACACCAGATCCTGTGCGGCTTCATGGCGATGTCGACGGCTCTGGTCGTATTCATGATCGTGGAAATGGACCGCCCCTTCCTTGGAGCCATGGGCGTGTCGGTCAACGCCATCGAACACGTAGTCGAAACGATCTCCAGGATTCCTTCCAACGGGAAGTGATTCGTCACGGCCGATCCGGGCTGCTGCCGTTCAGGCGCAAACGCTTCCCTTTGATGTGGTTCGAGAGCGGAACCATCCGGCGTACAGGCCCCCCATGAGCAATTTGGAAGCCTCCGAAATCTACCAGTATCTATATGATACTAATAGAATAATTGAAAATTGATCTGGTGATGGATGATGCGGAACGCCGAAATCTTCCATCAATTTTCTTCTTAGTTTTGTCACAGCGCATTGACATGAGGTTGATACTAGCACTGCTTGATAAGCAAGATCTGATTGTTGCAGCGCAATTGGGCGGAGATATCCATAGACGCAATATAGGGGAGCAGACTTAGGATATCTTTTGCCACTTCTTGGGGGTGTGGTGCATTGGTCTATTTGGGATTTGGTAGAGATGTTGTCGCGGACGTGCGCGCGCGTGAGTCTGAGTGGTTGGTAACCAACGGTATCGGTGGTTACGCCTCTGGTACTGTTTCGGGCATGACGACGCGCGGGTATCACGGGGTGCTTGTGGCGGCTTTGGCCCCTCCTGTAGATCGCCGCGTTTGTGTTCCGGCAATTGTCGATGTCCTTGAGATCAACGGCCGTCAGATCGCGCTTTCCAGCTTGCGTTGGGGGGGCGGTCATATCGCGCCTGATGCGGGTGAAGCACTGGTTTCTTTCCGTCTGGAAGGCACGACGCCGATATGGCGTTATGATTGTGCCGGCGTGGTGCTTGAAAAGTGCCTGTGGATGGACCACGGCGCTAATGTAACCCGCATTGAATATCGCCTGCTCGCGGCGCCTGCTGCCGTTTGCCTGAGCGTTGGCGTTCTTTCGGATGCCCGTGACTATCATAGCCGTACCTTCGCCTCTGACTGGCGCCCGCATGTTTCGGTCGGTGATGGACTGCTCCGTGTGGGGACGGACGATGTAGAGCTGTTTGCCCGCCTTTCCGGAGCAAGCGTGGCAGTCGATGGAGCCTGGTGGCGAAATTTCGACCTTGCGAAGGAGCGGGAGAGGGGTCTGACTGACGCCGAGGATCATGTTCATGCGGGTGTGCTGACTTGCGAGCTTGCCAAGGGCGTGGCGGCGCAGCTGGTGTTGTCCGTTGGCCAGGATGTGGCGCTGTCGCACGGCGCGCTGGCTGACGAGCGAAAGCGCCAGGCCGACTTGCTGGCGCTGGCGAACGTGGCTGAAGCACCTGACTGGGTCCAGCATCTGGTTCTGGCTGCGGATCAGTTTATTGCGCGCAGATTTATGCATGACGGGACCCCAGCCCACACGGTTGTCGCCGGCTATCACTGGTTTGCCGATTGGGGTCGTGACACCATGATCAGTCTGCCGGGCCTGACGTTGGTCACCGGGCGGCCTGAAATCGCACGTTCCGTCCTGCTGGCATTTGCCGATGTACTTGACCGCGGAATGATTCCCAACCGCTTTCCCGATGCAGGAACCGAGCCCGAATTCAACACAGTCGATGCGACATTCTGGTTTGTCGAGGCGATCGCTGCGCTTCACCGCATGGCGCCTGACGGTGAGTTCCTGGCGCAAATGTATCCGGTGATAAGCTCGATCGTCGAAAATCTGATCAAAGGTACCCGCTATGGGATTCGAATTGATCCGGTTGATGGCTTGATTCACGCCGGTGAAGAAGGGGTCCAGCTAACGTGGATGGACGCCCGTGTTGGCGATCGTGTCATCACGCCGCGCATGGGCAAGCCGATCGAGGTGAACGCCCTGTGGATCAGCAATCTCCGTTTCATCATAGCGGCGGGCGAAACGTTGGGCAAAGACGTTACGCCATTCCGCCCGCTCCTGGCAGACGCGCTCAAGGGCTTCGGCCGGTTCTGGAGCGATGATCTCGGTTTTTGCTATGACGTCCTCGATGGACCGCAGGGGCACGAATCCAAGCTGCGTCCCAATCAGATTTTTGCTGCGCGGGCGTCAACAGGAGCGCTTAGCACCGAGCAGTGTCGCAAGGTGCTTGAGGTGTGCGAACGCGATCTGCTGACACCGTGTGGTCTGCGTTCCCTGTCACCTGACGATCACGATTATGTTCCACACTACGGTGGAGACCAGCAGTCGCGCGACGGTGCCTATCATCAGGGAACAGTCTGGGCATGGCTGATCGGGCCTTTCATCGAGGCGCATCTGGACCTGTACAACGACCGAGCGCGAGCCATGGAAATCCTGTCTCCCCTTGCAGACCAATTGCGGATTGAAGGCTTGGGAAGCATTGGCGAGATCTTCGAGGCTTCCGCGCCCTTTGCGCCGCGGGGCTGCATCGCGCAAGCCTGGAGCGTTGCTGAAGTGCTACGCGCCTGGGCGTTGATTGCCGAACACAAGGTTGCCGTTTCCGCCTGACACTGATCGAACCTTTTCCATAAGCTTCCAAATTGCAGGATGTACCATGACATTGACCGCTGAAGACTTAAGACTGCAGCAGGCAGACACGGGCGAAGCTGATTGGCGGCTGTTCGGACCTTATTTAAGCGAGCGACAGTGGGGTACCGTCCGGGAAGATTACAGCCAGGGCGGCACGGCCTGGGATCACCTGCCGCATGACCATGCGCGGTCGCGTGCCTATCGCTGGGGCGAAGACGGAATTGCCGGTATTTCCGACAGTGACCAGAACGTGTGCTTCTCGGTCTCGATGTGGAATGGCCAGGACCCGATCCTGAAGGAACGCCTCTTCGGTCTCACCAACGATCAGGGCAATCACGGCGAAGACGTGAAGGAGTATTACTTCTACCAGGATTCGACCCCGACCCACAGCTATATGAAAATGCTGTACAAATATCCGCAGTCGGCGTTTCCCTATGGCAAGTTGCTCGAAGAAAACGCCCATCGCAAAGCGACGGATCCGGCAAGCCTCGAATACGAACTGATGGATACCGGCGTCTTCGACGAAGATCGTTATTTCGATGTCACTGTCGAATATGCCAAGCGCGGCGTCGACGATATTCTGGTACGGATCACGGTGCACAACCACGGCCCGGACGACTGTCCCGTCTGGTTGATGCCGACCGTTTGGTTCCGCAATACGTGGAGCTGGAAGCAGACCGTCATACGCCCCAAGCTGAAGGCCGACGGCGCTGAGGCGGTTTACCTTGAACACCCGGACATGCCCGACATGCGTCTTTCCTGTCCTGGGGCGGATTCACTGCTGTTTTGCGAAAATGAGACCAACACCAACCGTCTCTATGGGCAGGACGGCCCCCTCTATCCCAAGGACGGAATCAATAATCATGTGATCAGAGGCGACGCGAGCGTAAACCCGGACCGGACCGGCACCAAGGCGAGTGCGATGTACCACCGCGTCGTTCCGGCTGGCAAGTCGGTGACGATCACCCTGCGATTGGCACAGGCCAAAGACGGCGCGGGTCTTGGCCAGGCCCCGGAGAAACTGTTTGCAGACCGGATTTCTGAAGCCGATGCGTTTTATCAAGACCGTATTCCGGCCGAGGCCAGCGAAGACCAGCGTCGCATTGCCCGCCAGGCCCATGCCGGCATGCTTTGGTCCAAGCAGTTCTTTCACTATGTAGTGTCTGATTGGCTTGATGGTGACCACATGCCGCCGCCGCCGGGTCGTGATCAGGGTCGCAACAAGGAATGGCGCCATTTCTACGCCGCCGACATCATCTCGATGCCGGACAAGTGGGAATATCCATGGTTCGCAAGTTGGGATCTTAGTTTCCATACGGTTGTCCTGGCACGCACGGACCTAAGCTTTGCCAAGGAGCAGGTTCTTCTTCTGTCTCGCGAATGGTATATGCGGCCGGATGGGCAGGTTCCCGCCTATGAATGGGCGTTTGATGACGTCAATCCGCCGGTTCAGGTTTGGGCCGGCCTGAAGATCGTCGAGTACGAGCGTCGCAAGACAGGAAAAGTTGATCGAGACTTCCTGCGCCGTTTGTTGGATCACGGACTGCTCTATTTCACCTGGTGGGTGAACCGAAAGGATGCCGAAGGCAATAATCTTTATCAGGGCGGCTTCCTGGGGCTCGACAATATATCGGTTTTTGATCGCTCTTCCGGGTATTTGCCGGGTGGTGGGCGTCTCTATCAGTCAGACGGCACGACATGGGTTGCTTTCTTTGCGCTGCAGATGATGCAGGCAGCGAAAATTCTCGCCGAGTCCGAGCCAGTGAACCACGAAATGGCCGCGAAATTTTTCCAGCATTTCGCTCTTATAGCGGACGCGCTGGATCACATCGGCGTTGCCTCCGCCAAGAGTGCAAACCTGTGGGACGAAGAGGACGGGCTTTACTACGACGTTCTTCGCGTCGGCGAGACCTTCATTCCGCTCAAGGCGCGTTCGCTGGTTAGCCTGATCCCCATGATTGCTGTCTCCAGCTTGAATCTCGTTGAGCTTGAGTCCGAGGAGAATGCGAGCTTCGCCCGCCGTATCGAGTGGTTCAAAGAACAGCAATCGGACTTGTTCGCCCGAATGACCGAGGGCGATGGCGCCGAACAGGCCAATCTGCTCTTGTCTTTCCTGTCTCGCGCCGAACTGGCCAAAATGTTGAAGCCGATGCTCGATCCCGACGAAATGCTGTCGGATTTCGGTGTTCGCTCGATGTCAAAGCGACACCTCAATGATCCTTTCCGCGTCGAAGTTGATGGCCATGTGTTTGAAGCCAGCTATCAACCCGCGGAATCACACTCAGGCATGTTCGGGGGCAATTCGAACTGGCGCGGACCCATCTGGATGCCGATCAATTATCTGCTGATCGACGCGCTGCGCAGCTACCACGCGCATTATGGGGAAACGTTCAAGGTCGAGTGCCCGACGGGCTCTGGCCAGATGATGACACTGAGTGGGGTCGCCGACGAATTGTCCAGGCGCCTGGTTTCGATTTTCGAGCGTGACAAGCAGGGCCGCCGTCCGGTCTTTGGCGGAACTGAAAAGATGCAGTCCGATCCGGCCTGGAAGGACAATGTTCTTTTCTATGAATATTTCCACGGCGACATCGGTGCCGGGATAGGCGCGTCGCATCAAACTGGCTGGACCGGCCTTGTTGGCGTTCTCATCGAGGAATTGGCAGTCGGTGGCAGCGGTGCAGGGGAAAGCGCACGCGAAGAGCCCGCGGCACAGAAGGTCAACAGCCCGCGTGCGTCACGCGCAAAAGCCTCCCTCTAGCCCTTCATTTCGCGCAGTTTGATCATCAGGAGATAACGGATGACAGTACAGGCAATAGATCGCTTCAGCATAGACGCCGACGAAGCGGCTTCGACGGTGTTCGACGCGGTGATCATTGGCTCTGGCGTCAGCGGGGCACTGATTGCCAAAAGCCTCGCTGCCCAGGGCCTTAAGGTGCTGGTGGTAGAGGCCGGATCTGGCAACGACATCACCGTGTCCGATTACGAAGAGAATGTCTTTCGATTCTATGGCGCTGCCAGCAAGGACAACAATTCGGCCTATTACAACGCGAAAAATGCGCCAATGCCACGCGATTTCGAAACCGTGCGGCTGCGGGATGGTCAGATCAACGATCATGGCTATCTGGTCCAGAAAGGGCCGTTTGAAATCGACAGCACCTATACGCGCGTTCTCGGTGGCACAACGCGGCACTGGGAAGGCAAAGCGCTGCGCATGCTTCCCGACGACTTTCGCATGCACAGCCTGTTCGGGCACGGACGCGATTGGCCGATCAGCTATGAAACACTGGAGCCTTACTATCGTCAGGCCGAGGCCGAATTGGGCGTTTCGGGTGACGTCGAGGACCAGCTTTATGGCGGGCTGACATTTGGCGAGGAAGGCTATGTGCTGCCGATGCACAAGATGCCCGCCAGCTACCTCGACCAGGTGCTCGCGCGCGATATCGATGGCATGACGGTTGACGTGGCCGACCAGAGTTTCAGTCTGAAGGTCAGAACGACACCGCAGGCCCGCAACGGCATTCCCAACAAGGCTTATGCGGGTGGCAAGGGTTTCGTGCCCAACGGCGCTGTCAGTGTTGATCAGGCCGAGATGGGCGGCCGCTGTCAGGGCAACACCAATTGCGTCCCCATCTGTCCCGTGCAGGCCAAGTATGATGCCCGCCGCACATTGATGCTGGCAATTGCAACCGGCAACGTCAAGCTGCTTGCGCGCTCGGTGGCCAGCAAGGTGCTGGTCGATAGTGCGTCGGGTGAGATCACCGGCATAGAGGTCAAGACCTATCAAGATCCCGATCAGCCTGGCTTTACGGCTCGGGTGTTCAGGGCGCGGACCTATGTTCTCGCGGCCAATGCAGTTGAAAATGCGCGGCTGATGCTCGCTTCCGGCCTGCCTGGCCAAAACGACCTGATGGGCCGGAACCTGATGGATCACGGTTATCTGCTGACCTGGGCCCTTATGCCGGAACCGATCGGCGTGATGCGCGGACCTGTCTGCACATCCGGCATTGAGGACCTCCGAACCGGCAACTACCGCAGCAACATGGCGGCGGTGCGGTTTTCGATCCATAACGACGGATGGGGATGGGCGACCGGCGGGCCGTACAGCGATCTGTATGACGCCGTTGATCGGCAGAACCTATTTGGCGCGGAGTTGCGTCAGGGCCTGATCGACACCGTCGCGCGACAGGTGCTGATCGATTGTATGATCGAAATCCCGGCGGATCCGGGAAATCGTGTGACCGTCGATTCCCGTTACACGGATCAGCTTGGCAATATGCGGCCCGTGATTTCTTTCGAGATTCCGCAGTATACCCTGGAAACGGTCGCCTTTTCCCGTGGCCTGACAAAACAGCTCTATCAGCGCGCCGGCGCGCAAGATCACTCGAGCTACGATCCGATGGCGCCGGGTTGGGTGACACACAACGGCGAAGGTTATGTCGTGCGCGGCGGAAACCATTGGGCGGGCACCCATCTGATGGGTGAATCGCCAAAAGACTCTGTCGTCAATGACCGTCAGCAGTCTTGGGAACACGCAAATCTCTATCTTGCAGGTGCAGGCTCGATGCCAACGATCGGAACTGCAAACACCACGCTGACACTGGCCGCGATCTGTCTGCGGACTGCAGAGGACATAGCCGCGCGCCTTGTCGCGCCCACCGCCGCTTCAGCCTTAGGAGCCTGACAATGAGTCTGTACAAGATCAAAACCCTCGACGAGTTGAAGCGTCACCTCAATGCGGCGATGCAGCTCGAACATGCGACGATCCCGCTGTATCTGACAGCGCTCTATTCAATTGTACCTGGCACCAACCGTGAGGGGTTTCACATCGTCCGCGCCGTAGCCGTCGAGGAGATGCTTCATCTGACCCTGGTGTGCAATCTGCTGAACGCGGTCGGTGGCCACCCTGATCTGTCTGCGCCAGGATTTACGCCAAACTATCCAGCCTATCTGCCGGATGGCGAGGAAGATTTCGCCGCCGGCCTGCAGCGGTTTTCGCCTGATGCGATCGAGACGTTCCTCAAGATCGAAAGACCGGCCAGCCTGAAGCCGCACGAATCCAACAAGCGCCTTCGCAAGCGCAAGGGCGCTCTGCTGTCTGCCGGACATACCGATGCGGCGGAGGAAGAACATTTCTTTTCCATCGGCGAGTTCTACAAAGCCGTCGAAATGGGCCTTGACGATCTCTACGCCGAGATGGGGGATGCCCTGTTCTGCGGCGACCCCGCATTACAGGTGGGTCCGGAATATTACTATTCGGGCGGTGGCGGACTGCTCACTGTCACGGATATGACCTCGGCGAAGAAGGCGCTCGATCTTATCGCCGAGCAGGGAGAGGGCATCACCGGCCACATCTTCGACGAGGATGGCGAGATAGCCCATTACTATCGTTTCCAGCAGCTGGTTCTGGGCCGTTTCTATCGCGAAGGTGATTTGCACAACCACCCCACCGGCGGAGAGGTGGAGGTGGACTGGAATGCCGTTTACCCGATCAAGCCCAATGCCAAGATCTCCGATTTTCCTGAAGGATCCGAGGTCCGCGCTGCGGCGGAATCCTTCAATGCCATATACGCGCAGTATCTTGCGCTTCTGACGCGCGCCTTTAACGGCGAACCCAACCTGCTGATCGATGCGGTAGGCGACATGTTCCGTCTCAAGGAACTGACCTACCAGTTGATGCGACAGCCCATTGGCGACGGTTCTGAATTCAACGCAGCCCCCACTTTCGAAATCAATTTGGCCTGAGGAGATAAGCGCGATGCCCAATTCCGAGATTGATGCAATCACCGCCCTCAGCGTGGACCTTACTGGCTTTTCAGCCTTTCATCTGCGGGGAACAGGGTTGCTGGAAACCTATACGCAACATCTTTCCACCCGCATGGGGTCGGAGGCGTTCGGCCGCCTGATTGCTGCCCATGCGGAGGTCAGCGCGGCGACTGACCCCGCTGCGAGCAAGCGTGCCATGCGCCATCTGATCCTGAGCGATCCGTGCCTGGGGCCGCCCGCGCGCAGCCTTTTGAAACTGTGGTATGTCGGCGTCTGGCATGCACTGGCTGCTGAATGGCACGGTCGCTACGGCGGCGCTCTCAACGACGTCGACGGTGTTCCCTGCGCCGCCTCCTATACCGAGGGTCTACTGTGGCCCGCCATCGGGACGAATCCTGCGGGGGTAAAAGCGCAGGGTTACGCCATGTGGGCGCGTCCTCCGCGCATTCCCAATCCCAATCAGGAGATTTGATCGTGTTTGATCGCAAAAAAGTGTTTGTGGGTATTACGCCAACAGGTTGGACGAACGACGACTATCCGGCGCTCGGTGAGGATATCTCCTTCGGCCAATGCGTTTCGGAAATGGCATTGGCGGGATATGAGGGCTGTTCGGTCGGCCACAAGTTTCCGCACGACCCGGACGTGCTGATGCGCGAGCTTTCGCAGCGGGGGCTGCGTGTATCCGAACCCTGGTCCAGCACGTATTTTACCGTCAACAACATGCGCGACCGTACCTTCGAGAGCTTTCGTGACTCCATGGCCTTCATCAAGCGCATGGGCGGAAAGTCCGTCGTCGTGGCTGAGCTTGGTCATGCCGTTCACCAGCAGCCCGTACCGCCGATCGCAAACAAGCCGTTGTTCAACGACGATCAATGGAAGGCGATGACCGAAGGTCTCAATGAACTGGGACGGATCGCGGCCGAGGCCGATATGCAACTGTGCTATCATCATCACATGGGTACAGGGGTGATGTTCCGTCCGGAGGTGGATCGTCTGATGGCCGAGACGGACCCCGAGGTGGTGCATCTCCTGCTTGACACCGGACATCTCTATTGGGCCGGTTTCGATCCACTCGATATGGCCCGCGCCTACGCTTCGCGCATTCGCCACGTCCACCTTAAAGATATCCGGCACGAGGTCATGGTTCGGTGCAACGAGACCAACCGTACCTTCATCGAAGGCGTGATCGAGGGTGTGTTTACGGTTCCCGGCGATGGTGCAATCGATTTTGCACCCATCTTCAAAGTGCTGGCAGACGCAGATTACGCAGGCTGGCTGATGGTTGAAGCCGAGCAGGATCCTGCCAAGGCCAATCCTCTCGACTATGCGCGGATGGCACGCGAGTATATCCGCAAGACAGCAGGTATCTGACCATGCGTCACAAGCTGCTGGAGGAGCAAAACGGTCGGCGCAAGTTTGTGCTGGTGCTGGACGCCGGAGAAGAGGCGGTGGCCGCAATCAAGACATTTGCGCGTGCCCAAAATCTGGAAGGCTCGTCCGTTTCAGGGATTGGCGCTTTCGAAACCTGTTCTTTCGGGCATTTCAACCCAGCCACGGCAGAGTTCACCCGTAACGATATCACCGTGCAAGCAGAGGTTTTGGCCCTGGTCGGCAATATCGCAGGGCAGCCGGAAAATGATGACAATGACGGTGACGCGGATGAAGATAAAGGCCCCCACCTCCATCTTCATTGTGTCGTCGGACTTCGTGATGCCACCACACGCGGTGGTCATTTGATCCAAGGGATCATCCGGCCAACGATGGAGATCATCATCGAGGAAAGCGCGGTGCATATGAGCCGCGGATTGGATCGCGCCTCCGGTCTGGTCCTGCTGCAACCCAACCAAAAGGATTGATCCATGCGCTTCGCCGTCAACTCTCTGCTGTTTACCGGGACCTTTGACGAAAGCGACCTGATCCTGTGCGACAAGGTTCGGGACATGGGGTTCGACGTGTTTGAAGTAACCCCGGTTGACCCGATGGTCTTTCCCGCGGCGAAGCTTCGGGCGCGGGCAAATGACCTCGGCCTATCCCTCAATGCGAATTTCGCTCTGCCATTCGATGCCAATACGATCAGCCCTGACCCCACGATCCGGGCGAAGGGCGTCGAACTCTCGAAGCGAGTCGTCGACCTTTGCGTCGAGGCCGGGGTTGAGGTCTACTGCGGTGCGAACTATTGCGCCTGGGGCTATCATTCCGGGCGTCGCCGCAGCCAGGACGAGTGGACATGGGGTGTCGAGGCCTATCGGGCGATCGGAGAATATGCGGCCGGCAGCGGACTGACCATCGCGGTCGAGACCCTGAACAGGTTTGAATCCCACTATCTAAATACGGCCGAAGACGCTTGCCGCTTCATCAATGATGTTGGTCTGGATAACTGCAAGGTTCACCTCGATACTTTCCATATGCTGCGCGAGGAAGATGACGTTGCCGACGCGATCCGCAAGACTGGTTCGCAATTGGCCTATTTCCACGCCTGTGGCAGTCATCGCGGCATTCCGGGGCGCGACATGGTGCACTGGGATGACACGTTCCGCGCATTGAAGGATATCGGCTACGATTACATCATCGGCGTGGAATCCTTCAATCCGGGCATCGAGCGGCTCGCCAGTCTCGTCTGCATCTGGCGCGACTACGCGGAGAGCCCGGAGGCCTTGGCCCGCGCATCTCTTGCTTATCTTAAGGCCAAACACGCCGAAATTTATCTGGGAGCCCCTTGGGTTTGCCCGGACTGCGGTGGTGAATGTGCCCCAAAAACCTGTTCCCATACGAAAACCTAAAGGAGAAACCCAATGAGCAAGACGATTGAAATCGTGACCTTCCGCCTGGCATCTGGTGTGACAGATGAGGCCTTCACCGCCGAAACCATGTCCATGGAGCGCGAATTTCTTGGAAAGTTGCATGGCTTTCTGGACCGTGACACCGGCAAGTCCAAGGACGGCGATTGGGTTGTCGTCCTCCATTGGGCGAGCCCAGAGGATGCGCAGAGCTCGATGGACAAGTTTGTCGGCAATGAGGGCACCAAGACATTCACGGACATGATTGACATGCCGACCTTCAAGATGACCCGTTATGAGCTGCGTGACCACTACGAATAAGGCGCTTGGGCGTCTCGGTCGGCGGGATGAGTTGTCTATGCTTGCGTGTTGTCCGTGCCTTTCAACGCACCCTCGCAATGATGACAACCTCCCGCAAGCCGTGGCTTTTTCGCAATCTTCAAGGGTCAGGCATTTGCTCTGGAAGGTTCTGCAGACGGTGCAAATGTCGCAATGAGGCGATTGGGAGTGACCATGACTCGCGCATATAAGATTTCGCATGAAGCTTTTGTTATCCCGCAAGACCTTCCTGTGCCCGGCGTTGGAAGATTGCCCGTCAATGCCATGGTTCTTCTTGGCAAGGAACCGATGATACTCGATACCCTTGCGATCGTGCATCGGGACTATTTTCTCGAAGAAGTCTTCAATATCGTCGAGCCGGAAGATGTGCGCTGGCTGTTTCTAAGCCATGAGGATCGCGACCATTCCGGTTCGATTATGGAAGTTCTGGCGCGCTGTCCGAAGGCAAAGCTGGTCACCAATTTCCTCGGTCTCGGAAAGCTGCACGAAGAGTTCGACTTCGATCCGCGGCGTATTCATATTCTCAATGACGGCGGCACACTGGATATCGGCGATCGCACCGTGGCCGCTATTCGCCCGCCTCTCTACGATTCCTCGGCAACCACCGGCATTTGGGATCCGAAGAGCGAAATCTATTACGGTGCGGATTGCTTCGGCGTCGTGACCTCGGGCGAGGCACCCCATTATATCGATGAGATGAAAGAATCCGACTATGAAGACGGCTTTTTCTTCATGAACCGCGCCAATCATATCTGGTTTGAACATGTGAAACCCGAAGCGTTGGCCGAGGGCGCGGAGCGGATCAAGAGTCTGGGCGCCCGTATGATTGTCAGCGGTCATGGCCCGGTCGAGCGCCGGAATGTTGGCAAGATGTGTGACATGATCAAGCGGATCGGAGACATGCCGGCGATCCAATTGCCGGACAATGACGCCTATGTCGCCATGCTCGATGCAGCGGATGGCGAGGCAGGCAAGACTTCCAGCCCTCTGGTTGCGTGATCCGGCAAACAAAACGAGCGAGTGCATGACGGGACTTGTGGAAGAAAGTCTTTGGACGTCGCCGCCCGTCAACAGTTCATTGGCTTTAAGGAAGGTGGTTGGGTTGACCCAGATAGGCAGCATGGAAACGCTGGATGCGATCTGGTCGCATTATCAGGCTTTGCGGGAGGTTGGACCGGCGGCTGACGTTACCGTTTCCCTGGCGCTTGCCTGTCAAAGTGCCGGCGTCGGGCTGGTGCCGGGTGAGATCGATGCAATGCTGCGACCGTATCGCCTGCATTATTTCCAGGACAAGGATCAGTTGACAAGCTTCTTGGCGCTTTTGGCCGGGGACCACGCCCTGCGCATCAAGGCAGCCCACAGGGTGCTGAAGCGTGACGGCGGCGGCAAAGTGACCGTCAGGGACTTTGCCAGATTGCTCGCGTTGTTTGGCCTTGCCCCAGCCGAAGCGGAGACTATCGGTGTCGAAATCAGTGGTGACGGTGCGGAAGATCTTTCCGAGCAGGCCTTCCTCAGTTTTCTGCCCGAAGACTTTTCTGCCCATCCCAAGGCGTATCACGGTGGGCCGGCTGCCCGCGGGATGAATGCTTCAGGACAGCCTGAGGCTGCCGAGATTTTGGCCACGGCAGCTCAGCCGGCGTCCATGCCTGAAACGGCTGCCACAGTGTTCATGGCAGATATTGGCGGAACGTCGCCTCTTCAAGTACAGATCGGATTTTTTCGCCTCCTGCAGGGGGCAGCGTATCGATGCTTCCGGGCGAGTTACTCGGCCAATTCAGAAACCCACCTTCGTGCGTATGATCTGCCCTATACCATCTTCAATTTTGCTGTCTTCGCCAACAATGCCATAGACTATTACAAAGCGCTTGCGATTGTCGAACCCGATGCTCAGCAACCACTCGAAGATTTACGCGCATCGATCGATCGCAGCGTCGCTGACCTTCGCAACCGTATGGAGACCTGGGACCCGCAAAAGGCCAGCCCCGCGATGCTTGCGGCTGAAGCGCGCATTGACCGGGAATTGTCAGACCTTGATCACCATCATCAGGTCGTTACCTCCGCACTCGAACTGGTGTTGTCGGCTACCGTTCTGGGGCATAGCATCGGCACATTGACGCCGGAGGATCTGCAGACGCATGAACTCAACCGTCTTCGGCATATCGACGATCATCGGGAACTTTCCGGATATCGATACGCCGAGCCAGAGCCGGAGACCCCGTCCGATGTGGCATTCATTGACAGCTGGCAACGGGTAATCATCGACGATACGGACACCCGGTATGCGGGCGCCATCATGCCGACGCGCTATTGGTATGAAGACTTCATGCCCAAACTGTTGCGCGCCTGTTCTGTCCGCACTGCTGCGGATTTGGTCGAACTGAAAACAGAAACCGAGGCGGACCTCGACGCATGGTATGAAGGCTGCAGGAAGACGGGCGAGTTTTTACCCTATGCGATCGATGTCCTGGAGCATTTTCCCGCCTGCCCGTTTTGGGTGAAGCAGGAAGTCAGGCAGGCCTGGAGACTGAGCCGGCACTACCTCAACGGCGTCCAGAAACGCCGCGAGAGGGAGGAGTTCGGGCGGGAATCGGGTTATCTGTCCGAATATGTGACCTTCATCGACCTCTATCTCGGCCGTGACGATATCGCGGTTTCCGAAATGCGGATCAGCTTCCCGTACTTCATCGGACCGGCCACCTGGAGATTCCTGCATACGGCCGCCGAAATTGTGGCGGGCCTGCCGGATGCAGATCAAGCCGTTGCCGTTGAGCGTTTCAAGGCATTCTTCGCATCCCTTGCCACCGTTTATCCATGTCCTTACTGCCGCTTTCACCTGAACCGCTATGTGGTCAGGAACCGTGAACTGCAACTCTATCCCATCGAATATCTGCTGCTCGGGCCGCAGAAACACTCGACGCACATCGAAGTGACGGTCGAACAGAAGCTACAGACCATCGGTGATGCGGCCAGCCTGCGCATGTTCCTGTGGAAACTGCACAATACGGTCTCGTCATCTATCGCCCGCAGCGAGACATGGTATGCCCGCGATGAGCAGGCGCACTACACCAGCCGCTATTGGCCAAGCCTCGATTCGGAGCTGGCACGCGCCAATGCCGTCGGTTCCAAAGTGTTGCAAACCGATAGAATTCAAAGAATGTACGGGGTGATGAAGCAGGCCGCCCATCTTGCCGTCGTTCGCGATGAACTACAAAGAGCGCTTGCCGATGTTGTGCCTGAGAAGGTCGAGCAGATCGTGGATCGCGCCGAAACAGTCATCCTTCTGGCCGAAACAGCGATCGTGGCATCGCGCTTTCTTCACGAAACCTACCACTTCAATCCGACAGGCGATCTGGCCGACCCTCATTTCTCTGCCGAGGAGGAAGCCTTGGCAAGGAGCGGCTATTTCGTTGAAAACTAGAGCAATTCCGGCAAAAGTGCGCAGCGGTCCTGCGTCCTGAATTGCGTAGAAACCACGCGATGGAGCATGTCGGCGACTTGGAGAAAAAGGGATGCTCCAGAACGCCGCTGGTGGACATAACGCCATCTGGAGGTTTGAGTCTCGCGTTATTCTGTAAGCCGTTTTGGCCCGGCGGCTGGTAAGGTTGCCAGTACACATTCAGTCATTGATCGCAGAGATTTCCTGCGATGTGCGCCAATATCTAGAAACCACGACCTGAAAAGAGACGACGACATGATAGCTCTGGATTTGCTCCTGAAGGGCGTTTTGATCGGGTTGGCGGGTACCGTTGCTATGGATGTCCTGGACATCATCCTCAACCGCTTGATTGCCAGGCGCCGGCCGGATTGGGGATTGGTTGGTCGGTGGGTTGGCCATATGCCCAAGATCTTCCATGATGGCATCGCAAAGGCGGCGCCGGTGCGTGGGGAAGCGGCGCTGGGCTGGTCCTTTCACTACGGGATCGGTGTCTTCTACGGCGTAGTCTTCGCGGTCCTGGCCGGGTCCGATTGGTTTGCCGATCCGAGTTTTTTACCGATTTGGTTGTTCGGGCTTCTGACGATTTCCGCTGGCTGGTTCTTGCTGTTCCCCGGCATGGGACTTGGATGGGCCATGGCGAAAGTAGGCCATCCCTGGCGCGAACGTGCATGGGGCCTTCTGGGCCATACCGTATTTGCCACGGGTATGTGGGCCTGTGCGAATTTAATCGGCGGTAGTGCCGGACTTGCGTCCTGACGCCTGGCCGACGAGTTGTACAGGCGTGGGCGCTGAACGTTGCAAGCTCGACCGCCGGGACATGCAGCGTGAGGGGAGGTCCGATGGTTGGTGCAGGCTTGTTCATAAAAAAGTGGCTGGATTGTCAGTTCGATCGTAAGGAGGTTCTCAATGATGGTGGCTGCAGATGCAGTGGGTCGATCTTCCGAAGACGCGATGGCGCGCGAGACCGATCGCCTGGCGGCGCTTGGGCGTCTTGATTTTCTCGACACACCGAGAGACGAAGGCTTCGAACGCATCGTCAGATTGATCAAAAAAGTCTTCTCCGTCGATATCGCGCTGATCTCTTTGATCGACGCGCACCGGCAGTGGTACAAGGCTTGCTCTGGCATGTCCGGCGACCAGGCGCCGCGCAAAGAGACGTTCTGCAACTACGTCATCGAATTCGAAGAACCGTTTGTGGTGCAGGATGTCCTGAAAGACTCGCGGTTTTCAAAGCATCCGTCCGCGCCTGGTGAAGATGCAATCCGTTTCTATGCCGGTGTTCCGCTTCGAACGAGCAGTGGGCACGTCGTCGGAACCGTTTGCGCGAACGATCATAAACCCAGGGAATTCGGGAGCGAAGATGTCGCAATCCTGCAGGAATTGGCGGATGTCGCGATGGATCGCATCGAGCTGATGCAATCGGCAGCAACCGACGGATTGACCGAGGCCTTGACACGTCGCGCCTTCAAGCAGGCGGCAGATCGGCTCATTTCTCTGGCGCTGCGGCAGCAGAAAGGTCTTGCTTGCATCGTGCTTGATATTGACCACTTCAAGACCGTCAATGATACCCATGGCCACGCTGCCGGCGATGAGGTCCTCAGATCGGTTGCGGCCGTGTGCAAGGCGACGCTGAGGACGGGCGACGTGTTCGGACGTCTTGGAGGCGAGGAGTTTGCCATCCTGCTGCCGAATGTTGACCAGCAGGGTGCCGTCGCGATCGCCGAAAAGGTGCGAACTGCCATTTCCTCTCAACAGATTTGCGGCAGCTATGGTGTACTCAGCGTGACGGCCAGTTTGGGGTCTTCGGCTCTATCCTCTGCAACAAAAGATATCGAAACCCTGCTGGTTCAGGCTGATGCGGCGATGTATGAGGCCAAACATAGCGGACGAAATCGTTGTGTGTCCTGGAGTTCGATCGCCCCGGAGCATGCGACCGGTGCGCGCAAGCATATGCTGCGGGCGGGTTCCATTCTGTTCAATGATCGACGGTCGATGATCGACTGTACGATCCAATCCCTCGGCGTTGACAGTGCGAGCCTTTCGGTTTGCAATACCACGGGAATTCCAGCGGAGTTCGTCCTGCGCATCAAGGATGAAGGGTTTGAAAAAAAGTGCCAGATGATCGCACAGGACCGACATAACCTGGAAGTGGCTTTTCGATAACGGGATCTCAGATCGACATGACCTGTCGGCACCTCAGTCGACGTAGCCTCAATTACGGTTCAGTGCCTTCGCGAACAGGAAGCGTGTGGCGTGCGGCGCGTGCTTGCGGATTGAAAAGCATTTTGGAAATGCTGTCGCGCGACATGTTGTAATGCTTTGCAGCCTGACGCCAGCTCATCCCTTCCGATTTCACATACATAGAAGCAGAAATCCATTAGACGCCATTTTGATCGACGAACGGATCGTTGCTGCCGTCCATCGGTTGATGGATTTTTCCGCGAACGGTGCCACCTCGCTGACCTCGAATTTTTGGCCTTCGCAATCGCGTTGAATCTGAATCACTGGTGCAAACCAAAGGTTTGCCATGAGAGCAGCGATTTCATTACGGGCAGATTTTGACGCTGGAGCGTCTTCTGCAACTGGCCCTGGCGGGCTGGTCGATGGCACGATCGTGTCCCCAGTCACGGCATGATGATGTTCAGCGGGCGGCACTGGTAGCCACCAGAAAACACCAACGGCGCTCACACCAGAGCGTCACAGGCCAAAGCCGGTAACGCCGGCGGAGATTTCTTCGCATTCTTTGCCATGATCACGAACAAATCGAGGAAAATCAAGCCAATGGACCTTCCGCGCACAGGTCTCACAAGCAAGACTGACGCCTGGGTATCTGACGCCCTGGCAAAGTCATGAGAGGATCGATTTCGCCAAAGCGCTCTTGGTTGCTGGAAAAACAATGCGCACAAGCGTCATTTGGATTGCGTAGAATTTCTAACAAATCCACCGATAATTCCAAATTGCCCTAATTTCTTG
>NZ_LSRP01000108.1 GCF_001885585.1 Pararhizobium antarcticum | reverse complement strand
ACATTGAAGGCTCAGTCGAGCGCCTCGTAGCAGAAACTGTCGAAGTCGGCGGGAAGGCCGCGACCGGTGATGTCGAAAGCGAACAGGCCGGCAAAGGCGCCGGTGAACGATCCATGTTCGCCGCGCCCGCCTTCGTCCGACACCACGCCCCCATCCAGGACAGGACCGAGCGACTGCCAGTCATTGCCGCTGTCCGGGCGCCAGAAGAACTGCAGGTCGTTGTCGTCGATCTGCATTGCCAGATGCAGAGGCCCGTCGGGCACGGACATGCCGCTGTCGGCTGGAAAACTCAGCCGTCCATCGGGGAAATCACCGGCGCAGGATAAAATGGTGACGACACGACCCAGCGTTTCGTGAAGGGTGACCGCCAGCGCATGAAACTTGTATCGATTGTAATAATGCGTCAGGCCGGCCACCTGCTGATAGGTCTCCGGGGAAAAATCGATCACTGTCTCGACACGGAACCGGTGATGCTCCTGTCGCCGTGCCACCAGCGCCTGTTCGAACCAGCTGCCGATGCTTTCGCGACCGAAAAGCCGCAAATGACCCGGCCTTGCTGACAGCGAGAAAATCCGGTCCGGCCTGGGTGTGCGCAGCCACTGGAACGCCAGCGGCAGGTCAGGACCGTCGAAATCGATCTCAACTCTTGACGGCGCGTCCTTGCGAACCGTTTCGAAGGGAGACGGCACATCGACCGCCGGCACGATACCGCCCTGCTCCAGATATAGCCAGTCATCGTCGCGCCAGACGCATTTCTGCAGGCCCGTTTCGCGACCGAGTGTGCAGCGGCGATGCGGCGACAGCGGCCGCCCGGTCAGATGGGTGTGATAGGCCTGCCCGTCGGGCGTCTCGACATATTGTCCATGGCCGGCCCGCTGGAGGATCGCATCCGGATCGTCCTTTGAGGTAATCAGGTGTTGCTGCGGATGCAGCTCATAGGGGCCTTCGATCGAACGGGCCCGCGCCATGGTGACGACATGGTCATAACCGGTCCCGCCCTCTGCGGTCGTCAGATAGATCCAGCCGTTGCGCCGAAAGAGATGAGGCCCCTCGACCAGGCCCTGGCCGCTGCCGGCGAAAATATTGCGGACCGGCCCGACCAGCGATTTCGACTGCGCATCCCATTCCTGCAAAAGGATGCCATCGAAAGCCGGTGATCCCGCATCGCCATTAAAGGTCTCGCGGCGATGATTCCACTGCATGTTGAGGAACCATTTGCGGCCGTCTTCGTCATGGAACAGCGACGGGTCGAAGCCGGAGGAATTGACATGCACCGGATCGGACCACGCCCCCTCGATCGTCGGCGCGGTGACAATGTAATTATGCGCATCCTTGAAACTGCCGTCGAACCGCTTGACGTCGGTATAGACCAGCCAGAACAGACCGTCGGCGTGCGAAAGGCACGGCGCCCAGACGCCACAGCTGTCGGGATTGCCGCGCATGTCGAGCTGGCGTGCCCGCTCGAGCGGACGGCGCACCAGCGTCCAGTTGACCAGATCGCGCGAATGGTGAATCTGCACGCCCGGATACCATTCGAACGTCGATGTGGCGATGTAATAATCCTCCCCGACACGGCAGATCGACGGGTCCGGATTAAAACCCGGCAGGACAGGATTGCGAATCGTCGTCATCGTTTTTCATGCCTCTTTTGGCGCGCAGGGGAAGAATCGCGTGGAAGCAAGTTTTGCCCCGCACCACGATGATGCGCAACCGCCGCACCGGCCAATCCTGCACAAGACTTGGGCATTTTCGGAACGCTCATATGCGACTTTCGCATGACGCTTGCAGGCTAAGCCTGAAAATTGCGATCCAGACTTGAAACACCCCTTGAAATCGGCACTGTGATCCTGCTTGGCAAAAAACGGCAAAAACCAGCCAATGCGGGGAGGAACAGAATGACACCGTTACTCGGCATCAGTCGACTGATCGACTCTGTCACCGAAGCCATCGGCAAGGCGGTCGCCTGGCTGATCCTGATCGCCGTGCTCGTCAGCGCGGGAAATGCGATCATCCGGAAAACCTTCAACATGTCTTCGAATGCCTGGCTCGAAGCGCAATGGTATCTGTTCGGCGGCGCCTTCATGCTGGCCGCCGCCTATACCCTTCGCCAGAACGAGCACATCCGCATCGACGTTGTCTACGGCGCCTTTTCGCGCCGGGTGCAGCACTGGATCGATCTGCTCGGCCACTGCCTGTTCCTGATGCCGTTCGTTGCGCTGATGATCTACTATCTGACGCCCTATGTGCTGATGTCCTACCGCAATGGCGAGGGCTCCTCGAGCGCAGGCGGGCTGATCATCTGGCCGGCCAAGGGCATTCTGCTGGCCGGCTTCGTTCTTCTGGCGCTGCAGGGGGTATCGGAAATCATCAAGAAGATCGCCATCATGCGCGGCGACATGGAGGATCCAACGCCCTATGTGCCGTCGCATGCGCCCCTCGATATTGACATGACTGCCGAGGAGAAACGCCCATGATCGAGTTCATCGCCGAGAACATGGCACCGATCATGTTCGTTTCCCTGATCTTCTTTCTGCTTCTCGGCTACCCCGTTGCCTTTGCGCTCGCTGCCAACGGCCTCGTCTTCTTCATCATCGGCGTCGAACTCGCGCCGTTTTCCGATTCGATCAACCTGTCCTGGCCGCTGCTCAATGCGCTGCCGGAGCGGTTCTGGGGGGTGATGTCAAACGACACGCTGCTCGCCATTCCCTTCTTCACCTTCATGGGCATCGTGCTCGAACGCTCCGGCATGGCCGAAGACCTGCTCGACACGATCGGCCAGTTGTTCGGACCGATCCGGGGCGGCCTTGCCTATGCCGTCATCTTCGTCGGCGCCCTGCTAGCAGCCACCACCGGCGTCGTTGCGGCCTCGGTCATCGCCATGGGCCTGATCTCGCTGCCGATCATGTTGCGCTACGGTTACGACCGACGCGTCGCCTCCGGCGTCATCGCAGCCTCCGGCACGCTGGCGCAGATCATCCCGCCGTCTCTGGTGCTGATCGTTCTCGCCGACCAGCTCGGCCGCTCCGTCGGCGACATGTATGCCGGCGCGCTCATTCCCGGCATGATCCTGACCGGCCTCTACATGGGCTATATCCTCTTGATGAGCTTCATCCGGCGCGATTCGATGCCGGCTTTGCCGCTTGAGGCACGCACCCTGGGTCACGGCGTCACCTCCCTGTTCGTGGCGTTGTTGGTCGCCATCGGCATCGCCTATGCCGCCCATGTCTATCTCTCTCCGGCCCATGGCGAGAATGCCGACATTCTTGGTGCCACCGTCGGCATCGCCGTCATCTACATCGTCGCGCTCATCGATCGGACGACGAAGACCAATATGATGTCACGTCTTGCCCAGCAGGTGATCATCGTCCTCATCCCGCCGCTGGCGCTGATTTTCCTCGTGCTCGGCACCATCTTCCTCGGCATCGCCACACCGACCGAAGGCGGCGCCATGGGTGCCGTCGGCGCTCTGATCATGGCGGCGGCCAAGGGTCGTCTGAGCCTGGATGTCATCAAGCAGGCCCTGGCGTCGACCACGCGCCTGTCGTCCTTCGTGATGTTCATCCTGATCGGTGCCCGCGTTTTCTCGCTGACCTTCTACGGCGTCAACGGCCATCTCTGGGTCGAGCATCTGCTCACCTCCATGCCCGGCGGCGAGACCGGATTCCTGATCGCGGTCAACCTGCTGGTGTTTTTCCTCGCCTTCTTTCTGGATTTTTTCGAGCTGGCCTTCATCATCGTGCCGCTTCTGGCGCCGGCGGCCGACAAGCTCGGCATCGACCTGATCTGGTTCGGCGTCCTGCTCGGCATCAACATGCAGACCAGCTTCATGCATCCGCCGTTCGGATTTGCCCTGTTCTACCTGCGTTCCGTGGCCGCCAAGGTGCCCTATCTCGACAAGGTCACCGGCAAGAACATGCAGCCGGTCACGACGGGGCAAATCTATTGGGGGGCCGTGCCCTTCGTCGGCATCCAGATCATCATGGTGACGCTGACCATCATGTTCCCGCAGATGGTCCTGCACTACAAGGATACCGGGACCGGCGTCGATCCGGCGACGATCAAGATCGAGGTCCCCGGCTTTGGTGGCGCAGGCAACGGCACACCGGGTCTTGGCCTGCCTGACAATGGCGGCGGCCTTGGTCTGCCGGGCGGCCTGCAACTGCCCGCCGGCAATCCGCTCGACGCAGCACCTGCCGATGGCGCCAGCCAAGAGCCGGAGACCAAGCCGGCCAACGACCTCAGTGCGCCGCCGTCGTTCAATTGAGGGGAAACTAGAGGCTTTGGTGGCCGGGGGAGCCCGGCCATCACCCATAACGAGAATGCAAAAGCCCCGGAACATCGCTGTTCCGGGGCTTTTTTTGGTCAGACGAAGGGCGGCTTACAGCTTGCCGTTGCGCTGCTGGATCATCATGAAGGTATCGTAGTTGTATTCGGCGATCTGCGCATTGAGGAAATACTCGCCGCGGAAGGCCTTGATCGAACCCCAGATCTTCTTGAAGGTCGGGTTGGACGCTTCCATTTCGGCATAGACTTCGTTCGATGCGTCGAAGCAGGCCGACAGGATTTCCTGGCTGAACGGGCTGAGCTTGGCGCCGCCGGCCACCAGGCGTTTGATCGCCGAGGGGTTCAGGAAGTCATACTTCTGCAGCATGTTGGCATCGGCTGCCTGGCAGGCGGTGCGCAGCAGCGACTGGTATGCCTTCGGCAGACCTTCGAACGCGGCCTTGTTGAAAATCGCGTGGACCGTCGGGCCGCCTTCCCACCAGCCGGGATAGTAGTAATAGGGCGCGACCTTGTAGAAGCCGAGCTTCTCGTCGTCATAGGGTCCGACCCATTCGGCCGCATCAATCGTGCCTTTTTCGAGCGATGGATAGATGTCGCCGCCGGCAATCTGCTGCGGTACGACACCGAGGCGCTCCATGACCTTGCCGGCAAAGCCGCCAATGCGCATCTTCAGGCCCTGCAGGTCGGCAACCGTCTTGATCTCCTTGCGGAACCAGCCGCCCATCTGCACCCCGGTATTGCCGCCGGGAAAGCCGATGAGGCCCTGGGTGCCCAGGAACTCGTTGAACATGTCGATGCCGCCGCCATGATACTGCCAGGCGTTCATGCCGCGCGCATTGAGCGCGAAGGGAACGGCAGCGCCCAGCGCCCAGACCGGATCCTTGCCCCAGTAGTAATAGGAGACGGTGTGGCAGGCCTCGACGGTGCCGGCGGCGGCCGCGTCAGCAGCCTGAAGGCCGGGGACGATTTCGCCGGCGGCAAAGACCTGGATCTGGAAATTGCCGTCCGTCGCATCGGACACATATTTCGAAATCACTTCAGCGCCGCCATAGATCGTGTCCAGAGACTTCGGGAACGACGATGTCAGGCGCCAGTTGATCTTCGGGGTTGTCTGCGCGATCGCAGGCGCGGCAAGCGTCGTGGCGGCAACCGCACCGACCCCGCCGAGACCAGCCCGCGTGATGAATGAACGACGATCCATGGTTCCTCCTCTTGAATCCAACAGCGGTAAGGCCCTGGAATATCCCGGCCCTCTCCTCCCGCAGGGGCAGCTTACACGCTGCCCCCCTCTTGTCCAGCAGGGGTTTACAACCGCTGCCCTCTACTTTTGTCTAACACCCTCAAAAACCGCTAGATCGCCTAAAACATAGGCAAAACAACAGCCTGCGTCTATTCGATCTCGGCCGAAGAGGTCCAGAGATTGATGTCGGCCTCCTTGGCGTAGAGATCGATCTCGGTGAGTTCGGCAGCCGTGAAGCTGTCGTTCTTCAAGGCGTTGACGCAATCCACGATCTGTGAGGACCGGCTGGCGCCGATCAGCGCCGAGGTCACGCGTCCGCCGCGCAGCACCCAGGCAATGGCCATCTGGGCCAATGTCTGGCCGCGATTTTGGGCGATACCATTGAGCTTGACGATGTTTTCGAGGATCGACGGCTTGATGAAATCCTTCTTCAGGAAGTGATTCTGCGCCGCGCGGCTGTCGGTCGGAATGCCGTTCAGATATTTGGTCGTCAGCATGCCCTGCGCCAGCGGCGAAAACACGATCGAACCGATGCCGAGTTCTTCCAGCGTATCGACGAGACCATCATCTTCGATCCAGCGGTTGAGCATCGAATAGCTCGGCTGGTGGATGATGCAGGGCGTGCCGAGGTCCTTGAGGATTGCCGCTGCCTCGCGGGTCCGCTGCGAATTGTAGGAGGAGATGCCGACATAGAGCGCCCGGCCCGAGCGCACGATATGATCCAGCGCCCCACAGGTTTCCTCCAGCGGCGTGTCCGGGTCGAAGCGGTGCGAATAGAAAATATCGACATAGTCGAGCCCCATGCGCTTCAGGCTCTGGTCGCAGCTGGCGATCAGGTATTTGCGGCTGCCCCATTCGCCGTAAGGACCCGGCCACATGTCGTAACCGGCCTTGGACGAGATGATCAGCTCGTCGCGAAGCGAGCGGAAATCTGTGCGCAGGATTTCGCCAAACGCCGTCTCGGCGCTGCCGGCGGGCGGCCCGTAATTGTTGGCGAGGTCGAAATGGGTGATGCCGAGATCAAACGCGGTGCGGCACATGTCGACCTTGCGGTCATGCGCCGTGTCGTCGCCGAAATTGTGCCAGAGGCCGAGCGAGACGGCCGGCAGTTTCAGGCCGGTCTTGCCGCAGCGATTGTACTTCATCGTCTCGTAGCGATTTTCCGCGGGCTGCCATGTCATCGTCTTGTCCTGTCTTTTGCCTGCACATGTGGATTTACAAATGTGTATCTGGAAACATGTGTTTGAAAACGCAATTCCCGAAGCAGCCATGCTCCGGGAACGATTGTCAGAGGTATAATTCAATGGCACGACGGCGCAAGCACAGAGTCCTTCACGCCCCCGAATTCGCCTAGCGCAACAGGGCCTTGGCTTCGTCGATCCCAAGGGCGGCCGGTTGCGTGCAGGTGGTGGTGAGGTCGATGAACTGGCCGGTCTCGCCCGACTTCAGGATCGACACCATGACATCGACGCCGTGCAGGGCGCGTTCCAGCGAGCAGCGCGCATCACGCCCTTCGAGGATGGCGATCGCCATGTCGGCAAGGCCAGCCGTCCGGTAGTTGGCCATTGGTCCCTGCGGATGTTCCTGGTTGGCCACGGCGAACGGGTGATCCCACATCTCGATCGGCTGGATATCCTTGTCGCGACCGCTGGCAGAAACCGTTCCGCCGAAGAAGTTGGGATCAGGCACGAACAGCGAGCCTTCGGTGCCGTAGAGCTCCATATTGGCGTGGCGATGCGACCAGACATCCCAGCTTGCCGACAAGGTGATCGTCGCGCCGTTCTGGAATTCGAGCAGCGCATGAATGTTGGTCGGCGTCTCCACCGGAATGACCTCGCCCTTGCGCGGCTCGCTGCTAATCGTGCGGGTCGGATTGGCCATCGACGTCAGGGCAGCGACCCGCTTCACCGGGCCGATCAGGTTGATGAGGTTGGCGATGTAATAGGGGCCGAGATCGAGGATCGGACCGCCGCCGGGCAGGAAGAAGAAATCCGGATTGGGATGCCACATCTCCATGCCGGGGCTCATCACGTGGCAGGTACCGGATGTGACACGGCCGATCTTGCCCTGATCGACATAATCACGCGCCAGTTGGTGCGCGCCGCCGAGGAAGGTATCCGGTGCGCAACCGACCTTGAGATTGTTGGCGGTGGCGATGCCGCGCAACTGTTCGCCCTGCTCCAGGGAGAGCACAAGCGGCTTTTCCGAATAGACGTGTTTGCCGGCTTCCAGGATCATCTTGGAGACGGGAAAATGCGCATCCGGGATCGTCAGGTTAACGACGATGTCGATCTCCGGATTGGCCAGCAGTTCCTCGATGGTCTGCGCCTTGACGCCATATTCCGAGGCGCGGATTTCGGCTGCTGCCGGGTTGATATCGGCGCAGGCGAGCACCTTGATGCCCTTGAACAGCGGGGACAGCCTGAAATAGGTGGTGGAAATGTTGCCGCATCCGATGATGCCGACACCGAGTTCTCTTGTCATTGCCATGTCTTTCTCTTGCTCGGATATGCTGTTCAGTAGGACTGGATCGAGGCGATCGAGCGCTCGGCCGTCACCTTGAAATCCTTCGGATTGTCATGTTCGACGACGTAATATTTGACCGGTGTCGATGAAAGCACCTTGAACAGTTTCGCCCAGTCGACGGTGCCATGACCGACATCGGCCCAACCGTCCTGGTCGGTGTTCTCGCCCGCCACAGCGATGTCCTTGACATGCACCGAGGTAATGCGGCTGCCATATTTCTCGACCCAGGCGAAGGGATCGGCCCCGCCGCGGATGACCCAGGCGATGTCCGCTTCCCAGGACAAGTCGGGACCGCCGGCAAAGATGTGATCCTGCGGCAGCGAACCATCCGCAAGCGCGTGGAATTCGAAGTCATGATTGTGCCAGCCGAAATCGAGGCCTGCGTCGCGATAGGGCTTGCCGGCGGCCTGCAGCCGCTCGCCAAAAGCCTTCCAGCCCGCGGCATCGGTGGGGCGCTGGTCCGGCAGGAGGTAGGGGCAATAGATCGCCCGGATGCCCAGCACGCCAGCTATCTGCAGCACGCGCACGGGATCCGATTCGAGCATGTCGAGGCCGAAATGGGCCGATGGCATCGTCAGTCCATTGCTGTCGAGGTCCTGCTTCAGAGCCTCGATGGCGGCATCGTCGAGGGCTGCATAGAGCGCGCCATAACCTTCGACCTGTTTGTAGCCGGCCGCAGCAACGGTCTTCAACACGTCGGAAAGCGGCGGGAAATTGCGGGCGCTGTAGAGCTGGAAACTGACGGTCTTCATGGAATTTTCTCCTCGTGGATCTGGCCAAGCCAGGTGTAATAGTCCGAAACCAGCAGATGGCTCGGGATGGTATCTTCATGGATGGTGGAAAAACGGCCGACCGGCTCGCGGAAATAATTGTCCGTGAGATCGTCGTTGACGGTCGAGACTTCGCCCATCAGCACATCCGCCCCTTCGGCCCAGAAGGCGTGCCAGTTGCCGGGCAGCAGCGTGACGCTTTCCCCGGGCGCTAGCGCCAGACGCGCGCCGGCCTTGAGCACGCGCCGCCGCGCATCGGTGGCGACAATCACATCGCTGTCTTCATCGACGGTGCCGTCATCACGTGCATTGTACATCTGCAGCACAAGCGTGCCGCCGCCGCGATTGATGATGTCCTCGGTTTTCACCGCATGCCGATGCAGCGGATTGACCTGGTCCTTGGCGGTGATCATCAGCTTTTCCGCATAGGAAACGCCCTGCCCGGAGCGCAACGCATCAAGCGTGCCGTTGCGCAGCGTGAACAGAACGAGGCCCAGTTCATCGAACCTGCCCTTGCCATAATCGGTGATGTCCCAGCCAAGCCGGGCCGTGAAGATTGCAGGGGCATCCGAAGCGACATGCGCCTTGAGCTCTTCCGGCGACCAATAGGCAAAAGGCGGCAGGACAAAGCCGTGGCTGCGCATGAACGCGTCGCTGCGGGCGATGATCTCGTTGACCTGACTGCGGTTCATCTTTGTTTCCTCACCCGTTGCCCTGGCAGGACTGGAGATCATAACCGGTGAAAACCGGCTCCGCCCCGGCCGCAAGCGGCACTTTCGGCGTGAACCGGATCACGCGGTCGCCCCCGGCCGTCAGATCGAATGCATTGTCGGAATAGCGCCCCTCGACATCCGCCTCGATCATCACATGCAGAGCCAGCCCTCGCGCCGAGACGGTAACGTCGTAGCTGCCATCGCCCGTTGCCAACGCCTGCAGCGAAAGGCCGGAGGGCTGCAGATCGAGCGCCTTGTAGGTTGCGGTCATGTGATGCCCCTCGCCCGCCATGCCGTTCGAGGCCTCGAATGACCAGAACAGCAGGCTGTCTTTCGGGATCTCCGATGCGGAAATCGTGACGAGCGTCGCGGCGCGGTCCGGCCCGCAGGTGCCGGCGGCAGCGACAAACGGCTGCCGCTCGCCAGCGAGAGACACAAGAAAGGTCTGCAGCGTGAGGGTCACCGGCTCGGCCGTATCGTTGACCATGGAAAAGGCGACGTCAGCGTCGTCTTCGGTGGGGATGGCGGCGATATTGACCGGCTGGAAGAAGCGCCGCGTCATGTAGTGCATGGCCTTCCAGTTGCCGCCATAATCGAGGCTGGCCCAGGAGGCGACGGGCCAGGTGTCGTTGAGTTGCCAGTAAAGCGTGCCCATGCAGTGCGGTTTCAGCGACCGCCAGAAATCGACGGCGGTGCGGATCGCCAGCCCCTGCTGGATCTGGCTGAGATAGACGAAGTTGGCAAAATCCTTTGGAAAGCGGAAATAGCGAAACATGGTGGCAGCGATACGCTCGTTGCCGCCGGCATTCTTCTGGTGCGCCTCCATCACCGGCGAAGCGACGTTCAGGTCCTTTTGTTCGGCGAACTGCCGAACGATCGGCATCGACGTATAGGACTGGAAGCCAAACTCCGAGCAGAAGCGCGGGCGCACGCTGCGGTAGTTGTCGAACGACTTGTTCTCATGCCAGACCGACCAGTAGTGCATGTCGCCGGCACCATCGGCATGCCAGGCATCACCGAAATTCAATAGGCCGACGGACGGGCTGGACGGCCACCAAATGGCATCCGGTGCCGCCCTTTGCATTGCGGTCTCGATCGTGCGGTTGAGACGATCATAGGAGACCAGATAGCGGTCGCGGTCCTTGCGGCTTTCCGGAAACCAGGTCAGCGCGCCGACCAGTTCGTTGTCGCCGCACCAGAGCGCGATCGACGGGTGCGACGACAGGCGCTTGACCTGATAGTCGACTTCCGCCGCAACGTTTTCGAGAAAGCCCGGCGTCGAGGGATAGAGATTGCAGGCGAACATGAAATCCTGCCAGACCATCAGGCCGAGGCGATCGCACAGATCGTAGAACCAGTCCGGCTCGTAGAAACCGCCGCCCCAGATGCGGATCATGTTCATATTGGCGTCAACGGCGGATTGAAGCAGGTCCTCGACCCCTTCCCGGCTGACGCGCGACATCAGCGCATCGGCGGGGATCCAGTTCGCGCCGCGGCAGAAGATCTCGCGGCCATTGACCCGGAAGGCAAACCGGCTGCCGGCGTCATCGGCGTCCGTCAGAAGCTCGACCGTGCGAAAGCCGATCTGCCGCGTCACGCTCTGCCCTGAGACTTCGACGGTCAAGAGCGAGAGTGCCTGTTCACCGCTGCCAGCCGGCCACCAGAGTTTCGGGGTCTCGACGCTGAAGACGTGGGTCAAAAGCGTTTCGCCGGTATTGACGGCACAGTCGAGCCGCTCGCGCTGGTCGTCGAGGCCAAAATGCACCGCGGCGATCCCTGGCTCGGCCGCAAACAGGCTCACAGTCACCTCAAGGTCGACTGCGCCATTCGCCTGGGCAATCTGGCGGGTGGTGACATGTTCGATCCGCGCGGCGTCGAGCCTTTTCAGCGCGATCGTGCCATAGACACCGAGCGGCGCAATGGCGATGTTCCAGTCCCAGCCAAAATGGCATTGCGGCTTGCGCAGCATGTTGCCGTTAGCGATCGGCGAATTGCCGGTCGAATAGGGAATGTAAAAGGGCTGATCTGCCTGCGCCGCAGCACCGGCCGCAATCGAGGAATGCAGCACGATGCGCAGGCCGTTCTCGCCTTCGCGCAGGGCAAACCCGACATCCGGCCGATGCCGCAGAAAGCAGTTTTCGGCCTTCAGGACGCATTGATCGTTGACGAAAACCGACGCGACGGTATCGAGGCTTTCAATATCGAGATACCAGTCGCCGCCCAGATCGTCGGCATCCATCTGGAACGTGCGCTCGAGCACCCAGTCCTTGTTGGCCACCCATTGCACATCGTCTTCATTGCGCCCGGCATAGGGGTCCGCAATCACGCCAGCCGTCTGCAGCGCGCTGTGCACGTCACCGGGAATGCCCATGGTCAGGGCATGGCTGTTGTCGCTGGTGGCGAGCAGCCAATCGCCGGAAAGATCGATATCCTGGTTCAAGCTCGGATGGGTCATGCGTTCATATCCAGATCAGCTCTTGCAACGTCGCCGCTGCAACGTCGCCGCATTTGTCTCTTCCGCCGGAGCGGAAGAGACGTGTGGTGTTTCAAACCCTGTGGCTTAAAGTCTGTTTTCCGTCGTCGCATCGAAGATCGATGCCAGCCCCATATCGAAGGACAGGCGCACCGGCGTGCCCGGCGCATAGCGGCGGGCGCCGGCGATGCGCACCGACATGGTCTGTCCCGCAAGTTTCAGCCAGAGCAGGTTATCGGCGCCCATCGGTTCCTCGATGTCGACGACGGCATCATGGACGTCGGTGCCGGTAGATGCCTCGTCGACCTGCACATGCTCCGGACGGACACCAAGCACGACCTGGCTGCCGGTCTCGATCGGGCCACGCGCCTTGTAGCTGTCGACCGAAAGGTCAACACCGTTCACCGACACGACCTTGCGGCCATCCCGCTCGACGATCTCGCCACGGAAGAAATTCATCGATGGCGAGCCGATGAAGCCGGCCACGAAGAGGTTTTCCGGGGTGTTGTAGATCGTCATCGGATCGGCCAGCTGCTGGATGACGCCCCCTTTCATGACGGCGATGCGGTCAGCCAGGGTCAGCGCCTCGATCTGGTCATGGGTGACGTAGATCATCGTGTTCTTCAACGACTGGTGCAGGCGCTTGATTTCCACGCGCAGTTCGGAGCGCAGTTTAGCGTCGAGGTTGGAGAGCGGTTCGTCGAAAAGAAAGACATCGACATCCCGCACAAGGGCACGGCCGATCGCGACGCGCTGGCGCTGGCCGCCGGAGAGTTCGGACGGCTTGCGCTTCAAGAGCGGCTGGATCTGCAGGATTTCGGCAGCCCGCGCCACACGCTTGTCGATCTCGGCCTGCGGCAGCTTGGCAACCTTGAGACCGAAGGACAGGTTTCCCGCCACTGTCATCTGCGGATAGAGCGCATAGGACTGGAACACCATGCCGATTCCACGGTCCTTGGGCTCTTCCCAGGTGACGTTCTTTTCCTTGATGAAAATCTGCCCTTCGGTGACATCGAGCAGGCCGGCGATGCAGTTGAGAAGCGTCGACTTGCCGCAACCGGACGACCCGAGCAGCACGAGGAATTCGCCATCGGCGACGTCGATATTCAGGTTGTCGAGCACGGTGACCGCACCGAAGCTCAAAGACAGATCCCTGACCGATACACTGTTGCTGGTCATGCAATTACCCTTTCACTGCGCCGGCGGCGATGCCGCGGACAAAAAGCCGGCCGGAGACGAAGTAGACGAACAGGGGTACGGCGCCCGTCAGGATGGTCGCCGCCATGTTGACGTTGTATTCCTTCACGCCCTGGACGGAATTGACGATGTTGTTGAGCTGCACGGTCATCGGGTAATATTCCGGCCGGGTGAAGACCACGCCGAACAGGAAGTCGTTCCAGATGCCGGTGATCTGCAGGATCATCGCGACGACGAAGATCGGCAGCGCCATCGGCAGCATGATCTTGAAATAGATCATCCAGAACCCGGCCCCGTCGACGCGCGCCGCCTTGAACAGTTCTTCCGGCAGCGAGGTGAAGTAGTTGCGGAAAAGAAGCGTCAGGATCGGCATGCCGAAGATCGTGTGCACGATGATCAGCCCGGTCAGCGAGCCGTAGAGACCCAGTTCCCGCAGCACGATGACGATCGGATAGATCATCACCTGATAGGGAATGAAGGCGCCGACGATCAGGATGGTGAAGAACAGGTCGGCCCCCTTGAAGCGCCAGTTGGCGAGCGCATAACCATTGACCGACGCGATCGCGATCGAGACGACCGTCGAGGGAATGGTGATGCGCACGGAATTCCAGAAACCACGCGAAAGACCGTCACAGTTGAGGCCGGTGCAGGCTGTCGACCAGGCCTTGACCCAGGGCTCGAAAGTGATTTCGACCGGCGGCGAGAAGATATTGCCGAGCCGGATTTCCGGCATGCCCTTCAACGACGTCACGACCATGACGTAAAGCGGCAAAAGATAGTAGATCGCTGCAAAGATCAGGGCCCCGTAGAGCATGATATTGCGCGGCGCGAGAACCGGGCGGGGCTTCTTGCCACGCGGGCCGGCAGCCAGTCTTGCGCTCGAAGCGTTTGGATCGAGGGCGTTTGGGTTGGGAGCGATAGTGTCAGCCACGCTTGCGTCCTCCGAATTCCAGATAGGCCCAGGGCACGATGATGATGGCGACGGTGATCAGCATCATCGTCGAGGCGGCAAAACCCTGACCCAGGTTCTGCGCCTGGAACATGTAGTCGTAGACATATTTTGCGGGCACTTCGGACGCGATGCCAGGGCCGCCACTGGTCTGGGCGACCACCAGGTCGTAGACCCGGACGATGCCGCTGGCGATGATAACGAGCGTCGTGATGAAGACCGGGCGCATCATCGGAATGATGATCTGGACATAGGTCCGCCACATCGGGATGCCGTCGACACGGGCCGCCTTCCAGATATCTTCATCGATGCCGCGCAACCCGGCCAGCATCAGGCACATGACGAGGCCCGTGCCCTGCCAGAGGGCCGCGATCAGGATACCGTAGATGACGATGCTGGGCGTATAGAGCGGATCAAAGGAAAAGCTTGTCCAGCCAAGCGAACGCACAACGGACTGGACGCCGAACTCGGGATTGAGGATCCACTGCCAGACAAGGCCGGTGACGATGAACGACAAGGCGAAGGGATAAAGGAAGATTGTCCGGAAGGCGTTTTCGAAGCGGATCTTCTGATCCATCATCGCCGCCAGCACAAAGCCGATCACCAGGCTGAAAATCAGCGAGAAGAAACCGTAGACCGCCAGATTCTGGATCGAAATGACCCAGCGTGGCGCATCCCACAGGCGTTCATACTGGTCCAGCCCCACGAAGTTCAGGCGTGGCAGAAGCTTGGAATTGGTGAAAGAATAAAACACCGTCCAGAGCGTGCCGCCGAGAAAGATGACGACGGCAGTCAGTATCATCGGAATTGAGGCAATCTTGGAATTGAGATTGCGCAGCAACTGGTTTGGCCGGCCGGCATTCGCTTGGCCTGTCATTGGCGGTTCCTCCCCCCGAAACTCGATCTGTCTGGAAATGCGCTGCGGCACGAAACCCGGCCCGCGACCTTTCCCTCTCCCGGCGCCCCTCCCCTCGGAAGCACGACGCCGAACACCTTGCCGCAGCCGTGGCTTCGCCCGGCGCGCCTCATGCGCGGGCCGGACAGGCCGGCTCCGAAAGACGGAGCCGGCCCGGCAGATGGTTGCGCTGGATCAGTCAGCCGAAGCGATGATGTCAGCGAAGCGCTTCTGCGCCTCTTCGGGTGTCATCGCGCTGGCGAAGAACTCGGAGAACAGATCTTCCTTCTGCTTCTGGCTATCGGCAGACAACAGCTGGTCGGTGCCCTGGATGACATTGCCCTTGGCAAGAATGTCCAGACCCTTTTTCATGCAGTCATTGGCGGCCGCAAGATCGACGTCGCCACGCACCGGCAGCGAGCCCTTCTTCAGGTTGAATGCAACCTGAGTCGTCGGGTTGATCAGCGTCGAGGCGAGCACTTCCTGCGCCTTGGACTTTTCTTCATCCTTCAGCAAGGGGAAATAGAACGCATCGCCACCGGTGGAGATGATCTCGTTGACGCCGAGACCCGGAAGGCAGGTATAGTCGGTGCCTGCCGTCTGACCGGCCAGCTGGAATTCGCCCTGCGCCCAGTCACCCATGATCTGGCCGCCGGCCTTGCCGGTGATGACGAGATTGGTCGCCTGGTTCCAATCCTGGACATTGCTGCCCTTGGCCATCTTGCGGGCGTCGTCGGCAGCGCCGAAGACCTTGGCGATCTCAGGCCCTGCGGCAACCGCTTCGTCCTTGTCGCCGAATACCTTGTTGAAAACGTCCTTGCCGGCGATCGCAACCATCAGCACGTCGAACGCACCGGCAGACTGCCACGGTTGACCGCCGACGGCGAGCGGGATGATGCCGGCCTTTTCGAGTGCCGGTGCGGCGGCGACGAATTCATCCCAGTTCTTGGGAACATCGACGCCGGCCGTCTTGAAGGCCGCGTTCGAGAGCCACAGCCACTGCCAGGAGTGGATATTGACCGGGGCGCAATAGATCTTGCCATCGATCGTGCAGCTGTCGAGCAGGCTCGATGGCTTGATGATGTCCTTCCAGTTTTCCCGGGTGGCGACATCGGTGAGGTCGCGCATCAGGCCGGACTGCGCCAGTTCTTCGGCCTGACGACCATGGTTGAACTGCGTGGCGCCCATCGGGTCACCGCCGGTGATGCGGCTGACCATGATTGGCCGCGCCGTGCCACCGGATCCGGCAATCGCACCGTCGATCCATTTGTTGCCGGTGGCATCGAATGCCTTTGCCAGTTCCGCGACGGCGGCAGCTTCACCGCCAGATGTCCACCAATGGGTGACTTCCAATTCAGCGGCGCTGGCCGGACCGAACGAAAAGGATACGCCTGCCGCGAGTACCGCAGCCAAAATCCGCAATTTCATGAGTTTTCCTCCCTCACTGTAACGTTGCCGTAAAAACCTATTTCAAAGGTTTCCCAGACGCAACCGGCACAACGAAAAATTCTCATAAAAATTCTTACTCGCCCTATGGCTGTATCATGTATCTCATTCGAAGCAACACGCTCTCTCATGTTGCGTTGCGACAGTTGCGTTTTAAATAACTGAAATAAAACAGTTATATTGGATTTATCATTTGGAAAAAATTTATTTTGATCTCGCAGATGCAAAAATCAAACGTTGACCGGAGCGATTCAACTGTTTGGGGAGATCCATTATACAACCATAAAAAAGCGCTCGACATTGAAACTGTATCGTTACAGATTTTGAAATTGCATGTCGTCGCAAACGGGATGTCTGTCCGTAACAAAATGTATATAAAGGCCAGCGGCAACGACGCCTGATCATGTTTTGCAGGTTTGCGGATGCCGCATCAGGACGAATGAATGCCGTCGCTTCGAACCGGAAGCGGCTTCAAGAGGGAAAGCTGTGGCGGGGTATGAATGAGACGGCAAAAACCAGACCCGTGACCGCGTCACCCCCGAGCGATAGCCGCCCGACGCTGAAGACCATCGCTTTCATGACCGGCCTCGGCATCACCACCGTGTCGCGGGCGTTGAAGGATGCGCCGGATATCGGCGCCGAAACCAAGGAGCGGGTCCGGCTGGTCGCGGCCCAGGTCGGATACCATCCCAATCGGGCGGGCGTGCGCCTGCGCACCGGCAAGACCAATGTCATCAGCCTGATCCTCAGCCTCGAGGAAGAGATCATCGGCCTGACCAGTCCGATGGTCATCGGCATTTCCGAAATCCTCGCCTCGACCCAGTATCATCTGGTGATCACGCCCTATAGCGCCCGCAGTGACCCGCTCGACCCTGTGCGCTACGTGCTCGACACCGGTGCTGCCGATGGCGTCATCATTTCGCGCACAGAGCCCAAGGACGCGCGCGTCGCCCTGATGATGGAGCGGAATTTTCCTTTCGGAACCCATGGCCGGACCGAAATGGGCTTGCCGCATCCCTATCATGACTTCGACAACGAGCGTTTCGCCTATGATGCCGTGCGTATGCTGGTCGAGCGTGGACGCCGCCGGTTGATGCTCTTGCATCCGCCACCCTACCTCACCTACCACATGCACATGCGCGCCGGCTTCGAGCGTGGTCTTCGGGATTTCGGTGCCGTTGCTGTTCCGTTCAACACGGTCGATCTCGACACCAGCCTTGCCGATATTCGGGAAGCCTGCGAGACCGTCATGCGCGGACCGGACGTGCCGGACGGCATCATCTCCGGCAGTGGCGGCGGCGCAGTCGCACTGGTTGCCGGCATCGAGGCCGCCGGCCTGAAACTGGCGCTGGACGTGGATATGGTCTCGAAGCAGTCGAACGACTTCCTGAAATGGCTGCGGCCGGAAGTCATCACGCTGCGGGAAGATTTCCGGCTGGCCGGCCGCGAATTGGCCAAGGCCGTGATTGCGCGCATCGAAGGCCGCTCGGTGGCGGAACTGCAGACCGTCAGCTTCCCCGTTGCAGAGAACTGACGGTGCTTGAGAGCAGCCGCCGCGTGGTCGGCCGCAGAAATACAAAAAGGGCCGCGCAAGGCGGCCCTTTCTGTTTTATCAGCCAAAACCGATCAGGCTTTCAGACCGCTGCCCCAGGGGCCATGATGCGCGTCGGCGCCGTCGGTACGGTCGAAACCATGCGCACCGAAGAAGTCGCGCTGTGCCTGGATGACATTGGCCGTGCCGCGGCCGCGACGGTAGCTGTCGAAATAGCCAAGCGCTGAGGCAAGTGCTGGAACCGGAAGACCGCCGAGCACCGCAGCTGAAACGACACGGCGCAGGGCCCCGTCGCTGTCCTTGACCATGGTCGCGAACGCCGGCGTGACGATCAGATTGGCAACATGCGGATCCTTGGTGAAGGCGGTGGTGATCTCATCGAGGAACTGCGAGCGGATGATGCAGCCGGCGCGCCAGATCTTGGCGATGACAGGCATTGGCAAGTTCCAGCCAAATTCTTTCGATGCGGCGGACAGGACGGCAAAACCCTGCGCATAGGCGCCAATCTTGGACGCCAGAAGCGCGCTTTCAAGATCCGCCAGGAAGGCAGCCTTGTCGGCGACCTTGAAGTCTGCGACAGCCGGCAGACCCAGCACCTTTTCAGCCGCGACGCGTTCGTCCTTCATCGAGGAAATGCTGCGTGCTGCAACAGCGGCTTCGATGCCGGTTGCCGGAACGCCCATGTTCTGCGCCTCGATGACCGACCATTTGCCGGTGCCCTTCTGGCCGGCTTTGTCGAGGATGAGATCGACGATCGGCTTGCCGGTGATCGGGTCGGCCGCCTTCAGCACGATTTCGGAGATCTCAATCAGATAGGAGTTCAGGCGCCCCTTGTTCCAGGTGCCGAAGACTTCGCCGATTTCCGTGGCGCTCATCTTCAAACCGTCGCGCAGGATGCCGTAGATTTCGGCGATCATCTGCATGTCGGCATATTCGATGCCATTGTGGATTGTCTTGACGAAGTGGCCGGCACCATTTTCGCCGAGCCAGTCGACGCAGGGCACGCCATCATATTTTGCGGCGATCGAGGTCAAGACCTTCTCGACGCGCTTCCAGGACGCTTCCTTGCCACCGACCATGATGGAGGGGCCGTGACGGGCCCCCTCCTCGCCGCCGGACACGCCCATACCGATAAAGGTCAGGCCGCTGTCCTTGAGGTTGTCAAAACGACGCATCGTATCGCGGAAATTCGCATTGCCGGCATCGATCATGATGTCGTTGTTCTCAAGATAGGGCTTGAGCAGTTCCATCTGCTGGTCGACGGGATCGCCGGCCTTGATCATGATGATAATCGGACGCGGCGGCCGGATGGCGGCCACGAAGTCCTCGATCGTTTCGCATGGCACGATCTGGCTCTGAAGGCTGCCGGCTTCGGCATAGAATTTCCGGGTCGCCTCGACCGTGCGGTTGAAAACGGCGATCTTGTTGCCCTTTTCGGCAATGTTGAGCGCCAGATTCGATCCCATAACGCCGAGCCCGATAAGCCCGATTTCTGCCTGTGCCACGTGTGTGCCTCCGTTAGACTTGGTTGAGCGAGTTTTGGCATTCAAATCGCGTAACGACAAGCGATTGTTCGACAAACGCCGCAGATTTCGGGCGTCCAAAAACCCGATCGCAAGCATGTCTTATCGACCGCCGACAGCGTGCCAGAAACCTGAAAACAGGCACCCACGGCAAACGAAGAGAACAAGCAGGATTGCAAAAGACAGGCTTTGCGCCGAACATTCGGCCATGGGTGGCGATCCATGAAATGCAGCACCATATCGCCAGGGCAGGCCCGGAAAAGCAAGGCAACAACGGAGAATCAATGCCACGGATGGAAGCGCGAATCATTCATATCGGTATCGAGCGATCGGCTGATACCGTCTACGCCTTCGCATCCCGACCGGAAAACATGCCGCTCTGGGCGTCAGGCCTGGCATCGGGACTTGCACCGACCAACGACGGCTGGATTGCGCGGGGCGTCCTGGGTGATGTGCTTATCCAGTTCGCTCCGTCCAACGCCTTCGGCGTCATCGATCACACCGTCCGGCTGCCGTCCGGCCAGGAAGTCTACAATGCGCTGCGCGTGGTCCCGAATGGGACAGGTGCCGAAGTCATGTTCACGCTCCTGCGGCAGGACGGCCTCAGCGACGAACAGTTTCAGGCCGATGCGGCATGGGTCCTGAAGGACCTGACCGCGCTTAAGGCGATAATGGAAGAGGAAGGATATAACATGGGCCAGAAGGGTATCGACACGCAGATCGACAACATCGAGTTTGTCGTCGCTGACATCGAACGGTCAAAGTTGTTTTACGGTGCGGCCTTCGGCTGGCGCTTCACGGATTACGGTCCGGAATATTGCGAATTCAGCGATGGCCGCTTGACCGGAGGGCTGACGACCATGGGAACGATCCGCCCTGGCGGACCGCTTGTCATCCTCTACGCCGACGATCTTGCCGACATGCAAAAGAGGGTCGAGGCAGCAGGTGGAACAATCACCCAGCCGGTGTTTGCATTTCCCGGCGGTCGGCGCTTTCAGTTTCTCGATCCGGACGGCTATGAACTCGCCATCTGGTCCGACAAATAGCCGACGGCATCAGGCGGCGATAGCGCGCCGCCGGTCAGCGATCTCCTGCAGCACCAGAATGGCCCCGATCAGCTTGCCGGTGCCGGAACGGCAGGGGTTCATCCGGCAACGCACAACCACGGTGCGGCCGTTCATTTCCTTGGAAAAGGTGTAGTCGACCGTTTCGCCTGCAAAACACTTGTCGAGGTTCGGCCTGACGCGCTGCTCGAAGCGCTGGATGCCGACAAACTCGACGATATGCCGGCCAACGAGTTCGATGGGGCGCAGTTCCAGGCGATCCGCATTGACGGGATTGGTATACAGGTACCGGTAGTCCGTCGTGATCACCGCGATCCTGTCCGGCAGGCAATCGAGAATGGCCTCGTTGAGAAAGCCCTCGTCCGCCCTGCCCTTGAACAGGGCGGCAGCCGGCTTTGACATCGGCCGCCACTGCACGACCTTATCGTCGGTGTCTGCGTCGGCATTCGAGAAATAGCGGTCGACCAGTGCCTGCAGGATGTGCGAGTGACGAAGCACGCTGGAAACGTCCTCGGCTTCCTTCTTGAGAATATCGATCAGCAACTGAAATTGCGCCCGGGCATCGGCAACATTGTCGGCCTTGGATTCGTAGATCGCACGCAGCAACGGCTCGATTTCCGCATCGAGGATGCCGGTCAGCAGATCGTCACCGGAGCGGACGGAAAGCTGCAGCTGGGAATACTTCAACCAGAAAAGCGCAATAAAATCTTTCAACGTCACTCTCCAAGATCATCCGGTCGGAACTGCATCGAAATCGTTCGTCCGCCCTGCGTCACCGAGGGGGGAAATACCGGCTCACCGGCGCCTTGAATGCAGTCGAAAGTCCTTCGGGACAATCCGTCAAAGCGCGTCGAGTCTGCATTGTTAGACACTTGTTTGACACGCATTGAACGCTTGTACAACAAGCGTTTGGCGGCCTGACACGCTGCGGGACCGGTTTATCATGCGGATCACCGCAAATACGTCGACGATCGTATCTTGTCCTGAGCCGGACGCCGCGAACATCCTCCGAAACACCGATTTTTGCATCGAATCCGCCCTTCAAACAGACGATCGCGCCAAACAGATACGCCGATTCGCGCAAGGCTCAGTCGGCAAGCTGCCGCTTGATGTTCCAGCGATCGTGATACCAGAGCCACTGGCCGGGATATTCGCGAACCCAGCTCTCGACCTTGTCGTTCAGCACCTGCGCTGTCGCATTGACATCGACACTGCCGTCGTCCTTGCGCGGAATATCGATCGCCGGCTCCAGCTCAAGGCGGAAACGACCACCCGGCAGCCGGATGCAGCGCGCCGGATAGACCTCGCAGCCGAACTGCCGCACCAGCTTTGCCACCAGCGGATTGGTCTGGACCTCGTTGTTGAAGAAGCGTGTCTTGAGGCCACGGCGAAACTTCTGGTCGACCAGCACGCCGACCGCGCCGCCGCGTTCCAGCTGTCGGGCAAGCGTGAAGGAGGAACCGGCATGCGACGGCACGAGGTTGCCCATGCGGCGCTTGCGGAAGTCAAAGACCTTCTTGGCGATATAGGGATTGTTCGGGGGCCGAAACAACACGGTAACATCCAGCCCGAAGGAGGCACCCGCGACCGCCAGCATTTCGAAATTGCCGCTATGGGCGGTAAAGACGATGAACGGTCGGGGATTTTCCCGCAGATCGATAAAAAGCGGAATGCCGGTGACTTCGACGCGGCCCGGCTCCGTCCGCTCCGGATCGAAATCGAAAAGCGTATCCAGAAAGGCGTATTCCGCCGCCAGCCGGCCGATACTGCCCCAGCTTTCAAGGGCAATCGCTTCCAGCTCGGCTTCCGACTTTTCCGGAAACGCGTTGCGCAGGTTCGTCATCGTCAGCTTGTGACGCTTGGTTTTCGGGCCGATCCATCGGGTGAAGCGCTCCATGAAGTTCATGGCCGCATCGACCGGAAAGAGCTTCAGCACCGCCAGCGGCACAAACATCATCTGCGCGATCAGCCATTGCCGCAGGCGGTCAGCGGCAAGCACGACGCGTGTGATCAGCATGCGCACGGCGATCAGTCCACTCTCAGAATGATCTTGCCGAATACCTGGCGCGATTCCATGCGCTCCAGCGCCTTGTCGATCTCGGAGAAACCGACTTCGGTATCGATAACGGGATGAACGAGACCACGCGCCATCTTCTGCATGGCATCAGCCATGTTTTCCATGCGGCAGCCAAACGAGCCGATCAGCTTCAACTGCTGCTGAAACAGCATCATGAGGTTCATTTCAGTGGATACGCCCGACGTCGAGCCACAGGTCACCAGGCGACCGCCGCGCTTCAGGCAGAACATCGAGGCTGCGAAGGTATCCTTGCCGACATGTTCGAAAACGACATCGACGCCCTTCTTCTTGGTGAGCTTGCGCACCACGCCTTCGAAACGATCGGTGCGGTAGTTGATGACGTGGTCGGCGCCAAGCGCCTTTGCCTTCTCGATCTTGTCATCGGATCCGACGGTGGTGATCACCGTGCAGCCAATCTTCTTGGCAAGCTGGATCGCAGCCGAACCGATGCCCGAGCCGCCAGCATGGATAAGGATCGTCTCACCGGGCTCAAGTTTGGCATTATCGAACAGCATGTGCTCGACGGTCCCGAAGGTCACGGGTGCGAGCGCCGCCGCCACTGCATCGACGCCGGGAGGCGCCGGCACCAGCTGACGGGCGGGAATGTTGATCTTTTCCTGCGCAAAGCCATCCAGATGGAAGCCATGCACACCGGCGACGTTTTCGCACAGGTTGTCGCGGCCTTCCCGGCACGGCCGGCAGAGGCCACAGGTGCGGGCGCCATACACCGAGACCAGTTGTCCCGGCAGCACGCTGGAGACGCCGGGACCTATCTGGTCGACGACGCCGGAGGCTTCCGCACCGATGACCAGCGGCATCTTGCGCTTGGCAAAGGCCATGCCGCGCCAGCCCCAGACGTCGATATGATTGAGCGCAACCGCCTTGACGCGCAGGGTCACTTCGCCCGGACCGGGGGCGTCCGGTTCCGGAACCTCGGTGATTTCGAGCTTGCGGTCATCGAGCAGTTGCAGTGCGCGCATGGTCTATCCTTCGCCTTTTCGGCATTCTTCTCGGTTGCGGCCGGTTTAGGCCGGTTCAGCCGCCATGACAAGGCTGGCATTCTGGCCGCCGAAGCCGAAGGAATTCGACAACACGGCGGAAACCTGCTTGTCGCGCTTCACGTTCGGCACGACATCAAGAACGATCGCCGGGTCGGGGTTGAGATAATTGATGGTCGGCGGCAGCGTGCCGGTCAGGATCGTCTGCAGCGAGAACACCGCCTCGACGGCGCCGGCGGCGGTCAGCGTGTGACCGATCATCGACTTGTTCGACGACACCGCGATCTGCGGCAGGCCATCACCGAAGACGGCCGACATGGCGTGATATTCCATCTTGTCATTTTCCGGCGTCGAGGTGCCATGGGCATTTATGTAGCCGATACCGCTTTCGTCGATGCCGGCATCGGCCAAGGCTGCACGGATCGTCGCGATGGCCGGGCCGCCATCGGGCGATGAGCGTGTGCGGTGGAACAGGTCGGCCTTCTCGCCACAGCCCCTGAGGATACCGTAGACGCGGGCACCACGGGCAATGGCCGCTTCCAGCGATTCGAGCACCAGCGTCGCTGCACCTTCGGCGATGACGAAACCGTCGCGATCCTTGGTGAAGGGTTTCGAGGCCTTCTCCGGCGGATCATTCTGGGTGGAAAGCGCCGAAAGCAGCGCAAAGCGGATGAGCGCCTCGGCGCTGACCGAGCCATCGGTCGCAACCGTCAACGCCCGGTCTGTCCGGCCCTGCCGGATCGCCTCGACGCCCAGCTGGATGGCCGTTGCGCCGGATGCGCAGGCCGTCGACAGCGTCACCGGAAGCCCGCGCGTGCCGAAACGGTCGGCAAGCCGCTCGGAGATCGAACCGAACATCACGGCTTCGTGGAAGACTGGATCGGCACGTTCGCGCATGGCGGCCAGGAAACGGTCATAGGCATCGCCCGGCCGTACCGATGGGCCGGCGCGGTCAGCAAGCTCGAAACGCGCGCTCCATTCCGGCTCGATCGGCGGTGCGGCGAGAAACAGCGGACCATTGAAATCGCCGTTGATGCCGGCCTGCGCCAGGGCCTCCAGCGTCGTTTCGCGCGCAAAGGCATAGGATCGCTCGACAGCATTCTGCGCGGGCACAGCGATGAAATCGACCGTACCACTGATCCGCGTGTTGAGGCCTTCCGTCGGGAAACGCTCGATCTTGTGGATGCCGGACACGCCTGACGTCAGCGCCTTCCAGTTGTCCTCGATGCCTTGCCCGAGCGAGGTGATGACACCCATGCCGGTTACGGCAATCAGCGGGCGGCCGAGATGGTCCTTGTAGGCATTGCTCATGGCAGCCGCTCCTTAAACTTCAGCCGAAAGAATGGCGATGCCCTCGCCGCGGGCATGGCCGACGGTGGTGACGATGGCGGTTTTCACCGGTTCGGACAGGCTTGCCTCGCAAGCAGGATCGAAAGGCGGAACCTTTGCAGCGGCGCCCAACGACAGCGCGGCAAAGGCCAGACCGAGCGGAAACTGCGCTTCGAGCCCGTGACCGACGAGTCCGCCATAGGCGCGCACGGCAACACCCGGAAGCTGGTTTTCGAGGAAGGCTTTTTCGCGGGCTGCGAGGTCATGGAAACCCGTCGTTCCCGAAAAGACGACCGTCGAGCGCGGGTCGGCTGCGCCGGCGGGTGCGGCCAGTTGCGCCAGACGCGCCTCCATCCGGCCATCGGCGCGATTTCCGCGATCGCCGCCGATCGCGTCGATTGTCGCATAGATACGGGCGTTTCGGGCTTCCGCATGTTGGCGTGATTCAAGCACGAGGAAGGCGCCGACCGATCCGAGGATCATGCCGCCGCCATTCTGCGGCTTTCGCGACCACAGCGGCTGCCAATCGCCCACGACATGGCCCTGCACCGCCTCGATCAGCAGGATCATGTCCAGCCGCTCGGCCGAAAATGCGCCGCCGACGAGCGTATGGGTGGATTGACCCGCCTTGATGCGGGCAAAAGCGGTCTCGATCGCCGAAATACCGGCGGCCTCCTCGCCCATGAAGGTGCGGGACGAACCGGTCACCTTGTGCACGATCGAGATGTTGCCGGCGAGAAGGTTGGAAAGCTGGGCAAGGAACAGCGTCGGGCGCAATTCGGTGGTCAGCTTCTCGTTCAGCAGCTGTTCGCGGTCATTGCGTTTCAGCGCTTCGTCGACAATCAGCGAATCGACTTTGATGTCGCGCTCGCCTCCGCCCGCAGCGACGATCATGTCCATCGAACCGCAGGCTTCCAGATCATCCTTGAAACCGGCATCGTCCAGCGCAAGACCGGCGCTGAACACGCCGAGGCGCTGCCAGTTTTCCATCTGGCGCTGGTCGCCACGTTTGGTGATCTGCTGCGACCAGTCGATCTCCGGCAGCGGATGCACCGGATAGGGCGCGAAGCGCTCGGTTTCGACCCGCACAACCGGCGAGGTCGATGCGGTCACGAGGTCGGTGTGCAGCTGGGCACCAACGCCCTGGCTGGTGACGATGCCGACACCGGTGATGACGACGTCGTTGGCGGATTTCATCATTGTCATTCCTCTGCATCCACGGATGCGGCGATGGCCGCCATCAGCCCCACCTCTTCGGCACGCTTGCGCACGATATCGCCCAGCGGCAGCTGATCGAACGGCAGGGTACGCAGTTTCAGCTGCGCATCGCAGACCTTTTTGCCACCGGACGTGATCTTCGCCTTGGTAACGGCAAACCCGGAACCGTCATGCTCGAGATGCACCTCGATGTCGAGCACCGCGTCCGGCTCGACAAAAGTCCGCATCTTGGCGCCATCCACAGTCATCAGGAAGGGCATAGCCGCAAACTTGGTGGCTGCCAGCACCAGGAAACCGGAGGCCTGCGCCATCGTCTCGATCAAAAGCACCCCGGGCACGAGCGGATAGCCGGGAAAATGCCCTTCAAAGACCGGGCTCTTCGATGGAACGACCGAGCGTGCAACCAGCGTCCCGGCCTTGAGGTCGACGGCTTCGACGCGGTCGATCATCTGGAAATATTCAAGCAGCATCGGCGGCAAACTCGTTTGTGTCTAGGGTCAGGTAAAAACGCCGATGCCGCCTGTCAAGCGCTGAACACGCAACAGGCGGCATCGGTCAGCCCGCAATGCAGGCAGATGCGCTTTGTAAAGCGCCAATCAGACGATTCAGCCCTTGGCGGCTTTCAGTTCGTCGATCTTGGCGCAGAGATTTTTGAGGACGAAGTATTCCTCCGTCGAAACCTTGCCTTCGTTGACATCCTGCGTCCACTGCTCAAGCGGGATCTTGATGCCGAATTCCTTGTCGATCGCAAAGACGATGTCGAGGAAGTCCAGGCTGTCGATGCCGAGATCGTTGATGGTGTGGCTTTCCGGCGTGATCGTCTCGCGGTCGATCTCGCTCGTTTCCGCAATGATGTCGGCAACCTTGTCGAATGTAGCTGTCACGCGCATACCTCTTGTAAATTCACGTTTTGGCGAACCTATAGGTAAATGCGGAACAAAAGCCAATGGCCTTGAAGGCTGCAGGGGAACTTTTGAACGGTGGAGCGTCAACAGACGGCGTCTGGATCGGCATGCCCGCCCCCCTACGGGCGATCCACAGGCTGGATCGCGGCAAACGGGCGGGATGCGTGGATCACCGCGTGACGACGATCCGGGTGTTCTTCAGGCCATTGCGGCTCGTCATCGCGAAGAACTGGGCCGCATTGTCAGGATGGAGCCGGACGCAGCCATGGGACGCCGGGCGGCCCAGACGCTTCAGGTCAAACGTGGCGTGCACGGCATAACCACCATTGAAGAACACCGCAAAGGGCATCGGCGCGTTGTCATACTTGCGCGACCGATGGTTCTTCGACAGCCACTTGGCACTCCAGCTGCCTTTCGGCGTGACATACCCCTTGCGCGCAGTCGAAACCTTCCAGCGATACTTGACGATCCCGTTCTGAGAGACAGTCATCGTCTGCGACGACAGGCTGATATTAGCAATGAGATTGGCAGAACTTGCAGAAACGGCCTGAAATTGCAGAAAAACAAGGGCCAGAACGGCCATAAAAATCTTAGTGTCCGTCCGGAGACTTTGAGAATCGGCGGAATCGGTTAGCGGACTTCGGTTTGCGGGTTGTGCGCGGTTGTGATTCCTTTTGTGCTTTCGAATCACGAAAGGAAGCTGCGATGTGGACGATCGA
>NZ_LSRP01000107.1 GCF_001885585.1 Pararhizobium antarcticum | reverse complement strand
TCAAGGTATGGTCTATTATGATCTCTTAATGCAGACACTGGGTACTCATAACAAAGCATTACTTGTTCAGAATAAAGATAAAGTCATCAAGGCTTACAAAAAGCTTTGTGCGTCCGCTGATTTCAAGAAGACTACTTCTGGTGGGCTTCAGATGAAGTCCTCGATTGCCCGGAGAACTGAGCTTTGGAACGGTTTGCTCAAGAAGGCTCTCGCTTGATGTCTGTTAGAGTAATAGAGATGTATGGTCGTCAGTTAGATAAACTGAGTGAAATCATCGACAAAACCAATGATAGGGTAATCTCGGATCCGCCAGATGAGCTTTTTGCTGATAACATTAATTTCTACACAAAATCTTATCTTATTAATTTGTGCGCAATTACAGAGGCATGTCTAAAAGACACTGCGATGGTTGTCGTTAGAGCAATGATCGATCGGATATCAAGCGCGAATATTTCTAATAACATTGTATTCTGGGGAGTGTTTAAAGACGGCTTTGATGAAAAAAAGCATTCAAAGTTCGAAAAATTCGCCCTTAGTATAACAGAAAAATCTGTCAGTGACAAATTATCCGCAAATCCTTGGCGAGCTATAAAGTTATTTGAGCTTCTTGGTTGTGATATAAAGAAAAATGCCGATTTTGAAGCTGTTAAAGGAATAATTGCTTCAGTGGTCGATAAGAGAAATAATATTGTTCATCATAATGATCAAGCAAATGATATCTCATTAAGCGATGTTAAAGCTTATATAGATTTTTTTAGAGTCTATATTTACAGTATCGATGAGAGCTCCAAGTCGTTGATTGTTCCGTAAACATGTTTCCGATGTATATATCTCTCACGCTGCATCCGGTCGCTTCTCCCGTGCCGTCAGCTCAATACCTAGCGCCTTCATCACCGCAATCGTCGTTTTGAGCGTCGGATTGCCGTTTTCGCTGAACGAGCGATAGAGCTGTTCGCGCGAAAGGCCGGTCTGAGAGGTGATCTGGGTCATGCCCTTGGCGCGGGCGACGACGCCGAGGGCGTGGGCGATGTAGCCGGCATCTTTGGAGGCGAAGGCTTCCGTCATGAAGGCGGCGATGGCCGCGTCGGAGGTCAGGCCTTCCGCTGGATCAAACGAGGTCAGATTTTCCGTCTGGTTCCGGTCGGTCATAGGCAAGTGTAGTTTGATGACTACGGTTTTGTCTATGGGGCGACAATGTGCAGGATGCTGACTTCCGTCAGTGGCGCCTTGGTGGGTTTGGGGGTGGATCCTCGGGTCAAGCCCGAGGATGACGACCTTGAGGGGACGCGAATGACGGCGTTTGGCGCCGGGGTATGACGCAGAGCAGGGGTAGAGATGGAGCCATGTTCGGCTGCCCCCCGACACTCTCTCAAAGTCGTCATCCTCGGGCCTGACCCGAGGATCCAGTCTCAGGCGCTCGGCGGGTCACGGTTTTGCGAAGGGGTCTGACTGCCGGGGCCGTTTATGGGTCACGGCGGGCTTGGGGCATCGATCCTCGGGTCAAGCCCGAGGATGACGGCGGTGGGGGCGAGGATGACGGCGGTGGTGCCCGAGGATGACGGCTTGGGGGTGGCGGAGTTGGCCCGTTCCGCTTGCTGCCGCTCAGTTCCCCTCAAACAGCGCCCGCAGACTCCAGGGATACTCCCCCTGCTGGCTGGCGATGTCGTCGACTTTCCAGCCGCCGTTTTCGCGGACCAGCGTGTAGTAGAGCGTCACGGGCTCAAAATTGGTGAAGGTGACTTCGACTTCGGCGGTGTCGTCGAGGATTATGGGTTGGCCGACCTCGACATTTGTGGCTTCGCCGTCCTGGCCTGATATGACGGGATCGAAGCCGATGGCGCCCATGTCGCCCTCCGGGGTTTTGTCGATATCGGCCTGCCACACCGCGTTCAGCCCCTCGGAAAAGAAGGGCGAATAGAGCGACGGCGCGGTTTCGTCGGTCTGGCGCGTGTCGTAGCTGTAGAGGGCTTCCAGCAGGGCCTCTGGCGTCCCGTAGGTCTCGGCGGCGGCGGGCAGGGCGAAGAGGGCGGTGAGGGCGGCGAACAGCGCGGCGAGGAGGCGCAAGGGGAAGGCGCGCAAGGGGAAGGGGCGCAGATTTTCGAGGGGCCGGTTTTGCAGGTGCATGGGTTTTTTCCTCCGGTTTGGGTTGCGATGCGTCGATTAAAGGGCGACGGGGACGCATGTCGCCATCCGGAAAAATCGCAGGTCACCGAAGTGACCTGCCGGGACAGCGTCATGCGGTTGCGGGCCCTGTTTTAGAACTCGATCGCAAGGCCGTCTTCGCAGAAATCGAACTTGGCAGGTTCCGATTCGCTGCCGTCAGCATAGGCGGCCTTGACCCATTGGGCGCAGCCTTCGCTGTTTGTACTCTGGTCCCAGACGAGGTTTGCCGTCGAGCCCGGCTTGATGCCGCTGCCGATGTCGAAATAACCCCAGTCACTTTTGTTTTCGGACACCAGGACTTCGGTAATGGCCGATGTGGTGGTGTTGGTCGCCGTGAAGGAGAACTCAGCGGCATGGGCGGCGCTGGCAAGCAGTCCGTTGCCCGCGATGCCGACAGCGATCGTGATAAAACCCAGGCGAAGGGTGTTGAAAGTCATGGTCTGTCCTCAGGTGAAATTGCGTGTTCGTGCCGTTTTTTGTGGCACTTTCCGTTGAGGGAGTCGACGGAGATGATGCCTGAGCGGGCTTTGGACGGTGGTCCGCCATGGTTCATTTTTGGGGATGTGGGGGAATGCGGGCTGCCTCTTCTCCGCGGCGGGGAGAAGAGGAGTCGGTGATTGGCTGATGCCTGGGATGGCACGGCACCCCCCTCACCAAGTTTGCCTCACCAAGCTTGCCTCGCCAATCGGCTGCGCCTCCTGGGGCAAGCTATCCTCTCCCACAAGAGGCGAGGAAACGGCCTCGGACCCGTGGACTGTTGTTCCGGTTTGGCTCGGGCATACGGTTCATTGCCTCTCCCCCTGTGGGAGAGGAAGCGATTTCAACTCCTGGCACAGCCAGGTGTTCGAAAACGCAGGTGAGGGACCAGCGGCATGCGCTGCTTGCCCTGCCGATCACTGGCCCGGTTTTCCGGTCTTACCCTTGCTCTTCTTCTGGCGCTTGGCGTCGCCGGCATCCTCGTAGGAGCCGGCGCCGGCCTTGGCGCGGATGAGAGGGCGGGCGTCTTCGGCGGTATCGCGCTTTTCCGACTGGCCCTGCAGCAGCGGTTTTTCCGGCAGTTTGCCCGCGGTGTTGAGCGGCTTTTCGGTGCGGCCGACGGTCATTTCGTCGAGGTCGTTCTTGCGGAAGAGGCTGGTCTCGGTGCGGGCCGGGCGGGTCATGTCGGTGCCCGGACCCATAGCGTCGAGGGTGGGTTTGGCAAAGAGACCGGCGGATGCCTTGCCCTTCTTGGCATTGCCGGTCGCGCCTTCGGCACTCTTCGCCTGGTTCTTGGCCATGGGGTCGTCCATGATGGCGAGTTCGGTGGCCTTGAGGCGCTTGATCTCGTCGCGCAGGCGCGCGGCTGTTTCGAAATCGAGGTCGGCGGCGGCATTGCGCATCTGTTTTTCGAGCGCCTCGAGATGGGCGCCGAGATTGTTGCCGACCAGGCTGGTGACGCCGCCCTTGACGCCCTTGATGCCGATATCGGCGCGGACATGGTCCTTCTCGTAGACCGAGTCGAGGATGTCGGAAATGCGGGACTTGACCGATTCCGGGGTGATGCCGTGCAGCTCGTTATAGGCCACCTGTTTTTCGCGGCGGCGGGACGTTTCCTCCATGGCGCGGGTCATCGAGCCGGTGATGTGGTCGGCATAGAGGATGACCTTGCCGTCGACGTTTCGGGCGGCGCGGCCAATCGTCTGGACCAGCGAGGTTTCGGAGCGCAAAAACCCTTCCTTGTCGGCATCGAGAATGGCGACAAAGCCGCATTCGGGGATGTCGAGGCCTTCGCGCAAGAGGTTGATGCCGACGAGCACGTCAAAGGCGCCGAGCCTGAGGTCACGGATGATCTCGATGCGCTCGAGCGTGTCGATGTCCGAGTGCATGTAGCGGACGCGAACCCCCTGTTCGTGCAGATATTCCGTGAGGTCCTCGGCCATGCGCTTGGTGAGAACGGTGACCAGCGTGCGGTATCCGGCCTGGGCGGTCTCGCGGATCTCGCCCAGCACGTCGTCGACCTGCGACTTGGCCGGGCGGACTTCGACCGGGGGATCGATCAGGCCTGTGGGACGAATAACCTGTTCGGCAAAGACGCCGCCGGCCTGTTCCATTTCCCAGGCGGCCGGTGTTGCCGAGACGGCGATGGTTTCCGGGCGCATGGCGTCCCATTCCTCGAAGCGCAGCGGGCGGTTGTCCATGCACGACGGCAGGCGGAAACCGTACTCGGCCAGCGTCGCCTTGCGCCTGAAGTCGCCCCGGTACATGCCGCCGATCTGGCTGACGGAGACGTGGCTCTCGTCGATGAACAGCAGCGCATTGTCGGGGATGTATTCGAACAGGGTCGGCGGCGGCTCGCCGGGCTGGCGTCCCGTGAGGTAGCGCGAATAGTTCTCGATGCCGGCGCAGGAGCCGGTGGCCTCCAGCATCTCGACGTCATAGCGGACGCGCTGCTCCAGCCGCTGGGCCTCGAGCAGACGGCCGCCTTTTTCCAGCTCCGCCAGACGGCCCTTCAACTCCGCCTTGATCGACTTGATTGCCTGGTTGAGCGTCGGGCGCGGCGTCACATAGTGCGAGTTGGCGTAGATCTTCACCGATTTCAGATCGTCGGTCTTGTGGCCGGTGAGCGGATCGAACTCGGTGATCGCGTCGATCTCGTCGCCGAACATCGAGATGCGCCAGGCGGCATCTTCGAGGTGGGCCGGGAAGATCTCGATCGTGTCGCCGCGGACCCGGAACGAGCCGCGCTGGAAATCCATGTCGCGGCGCTTGTATTGCTGGGCGACGAGGTCGGCGAGCAATTGCCGCTGGTCGATGCGGTCGCCGATCTGCATCTGGAAGGTCATGGCGGTGTAGGTCTCGACCGAGCCGATACCGTAGATGCAGGAGACCGAGGCGACGATGATGACGTCGTCGCGCTCGATCAGCGAGCGGGTGGCGGAGTGGCGCATGCGGTCGATCTGCTCGTTGATCGAGCTTTCCTTCTCAATGAAGGTGTCGGAGCGCGGCACATAGGCTTCCGGCTGGTAATAGTCATAGTAGGAGACAAAATATTCGACCGCATTGTCGGGGAAGAAGTTCTTGAACTCGGAATAGAGCTGGGCGGCCAGCGTCTTGTTCGGCGCCAGAATAACGGCCGGGCGCTGGGTCGCCTCGATCACCTTGGCCATGGTGAAGGTCTTGCCGGAGCCGGTGACGCCGAGCAGGACCTGGGTGCGGTCGTGGTTGGCGAGACCCTCGACGAGGTCCCGGATCGCCGTTGGCTGGTCGCCGGCGGGCTCGAAATCCGACTGCATGACGATCTTGATGCCGCCCTCGGATTTTTCCGGGCGGGCGGGCCGATGCGGCGTCCACATCTTGCCGTCCTTGAACAGCGGATTGCCGCTCTCGATCAGCGCCGACAGGGCCTCGACGGTGGCGGTTACACCGCCGGCCGCCAGGCTCTCTGCATCCTCGAGCGACGTGTCCATGCCGGAAACCGGGTTGAGGCCGGCCGCGGCGCGGGCCTTGGGATCGGAGGTTCCGCCCATCGAGGTGCCGCGGGATGAACGGCTGGCGCCGACGCCGTCTTTTGCCGCATCATTTTTCGCCTTCTGCGCCGCGATCTCGACCTTCTTGCGGTGCTTGCCGGCCTTGGAGGCGACGTCGTGGCGGGTCTCGATTGTCTCGGCCTCGGCCATGCGCTGCAGCTCGTCGGCCCAGTCGGAGACGGAGCCGGACGAAACCGGCCCGGACAGGGGCGCGCCCTCGAACGGAGCCTGCGGGGCTTCCTCGAAGCCGCTATGGTCAGGGTGGGAGGATTTTTTCGGTGCTTTCGACATGGCGGGAATATGGAGAGAGTCCGTCGCGATGGAAAGGGGGCATGAGTACAAAAAGGCAACGGCGCGGGCGAGATGCGTCCGTTGTTTTCCTGTTTCGTCGCAGGCCTAGGCGCGGACGATCGTTTCCGTGGCCATGCCCTGATGCGTCTTGATCCATCCCGGAATATCGTCCACCGGCATGGGGCGGCCATAATAATAGCCCTGGACGATGCGGCAACCGAGCATGCGCAGCACGTCGGCCTCCTCGGCGGTTTCCACGCCCTCGACCACGATGTCGATCTGCAGCGCATGGCCGATGCCGACAAGGGCGGAAATAAGCGCCTGGTTCTGGCGGCTGGCGGCAATGCCGGTGACGAAGCTGCGGTCGATCTTCAACCGATCGATTCGCAGGCTGACGAGATAGGCCAGCGACGAGTGCCCCATTCCGAAATCATCGACGGCGAGACGGTAGCCGGCCCGTTCGAGGCGGGCGAGTTCCTCACCCGCCGTGACGGCGTCGAGCGTTGCTTCCTCGGTGATCTCGATCTCGAGCCTGGACGGATCAATGCCATAGCCGGCAACAAGCGGCGCCAGCATGGCCGACAGGCTGTAGCTGGAAAACTCGCGCGGCGAGACGTTGATGGCGACCGAGGCACCGTCCAGCCCGAATTCCGGAAGGCGCCGGATGAGCGCGGCAGCCGCGGTTGCGACATTGCGGGTCAACCGTTCGGACATGTGCAGCGCATGGGCGGCCAGAACAACTTCCGGTGGGCTTACGGGGCCGAGCGTCGGGTGGCTCCAGCGCAGCAGGGCTTCGAAGCCTGTTATGCGACCATCCGCCAGCGCCACCTGTGGCTGGAAGTGCACGTCGATGACGCCGGTGGCGAGGGCATCGGCAAGCCCGGTCTCGATCAGGCGCTGGCGATCGATCCGGGCCTTGAGGGCGGGATTGAAGATATTCAGCCGGCGCCGGCCGCCCTCCTTGGCGGCGTAAAGTGCGATGTCGGCGCTGGCAAACAGCTCTTCAGCGGTGTGCCCGTGGTCCGGAAACAGCGCGAGGCCGGCGCTCGTGCCGACGATGGTCGGGCGCCCGTGGATGAGGATGGGTTTTTCTGCCGCGGCCAGAATGCCGGTACCGATCGCCTGCGCGCGCGCTGCCGCACCCTCTCCATCGACGATGACGGCAAATTCATCGCCACCAAGGCGGACGACGCGATCCTCCGGCCCCGACAGGGTGGACAGGCGGACACCGATCTCGACGAGGACCTTGTCGCCGGCACCATGGCCCATCGTGTCGTTGATCGTCTTGAAGCGGTCGAGGTCGATGATCAGCAGCGCCACCTGTCGCGGATGGTCATCCTGGAGCTCGACAAGGGCCTGGAGATGGGCGTTGAAAAGCGCCCGGTTGCCGAGCCCCGTCAACGGATCGTGCCGAGCCAGTGTTTCGAGCTGGGAGTTTGACCGGGTGATTTTGCTGTTGGCTTCGGACAGGGAACCGGCCAGCGTGATCGCCTGCAACCGGTCCTTCTGGCTGCGGATGAAGCTGGCCTGGCTCATGCCACTGGCGCGCACCATCATCACGGCCAACAGGAGGAGGTCGGCAGCGATCACCCCTGACAGCACCGTTGCCTGCTGCATCAGCAGAACCAGGGTGGCGGCGAGCGGCGGGCCGCCAAACAAAAGTGCGGTGCGCGAGAAGGCGGTGCTCTGCATCAGCGCGCCGGCGGAAATTCCGGCAATGATGAAGATGACATAGGCATTGGCGCCGTTGGTGGTGATCCCGCCACCCAGAAAAGGCGCAAAGGCCCAGACGATGCCACCGAGCAAGGCGCCCCCGGACAGGAGGAAGAGCGCGCGCTCGGGCTGACGTACCGGCAGGTTGCCCCGCTTGATCAGGGTGACGTGAACCAGGCGAGCCGCATTGAGCGCGATGACCGCTGCCAGCCATATCGCAATCGCCGGCGTGGGATTGTGGAGCCACAATACGATGGCGGTGGTGGCCGCAATGAAGCAGTTCGAGATGAGCGAAAGCACGATGCCACCGAGAATCGAAACAGCCTGGGCCGTCTTGATCTGTCGCGCGATCGTCCCGTCATCCGAAAATGGCCGGACCTGTTGTACCATCGTTACTCCAAACTACACATTCCGGCAGAAGTCTCCGCGCGCTGCATCCTGCTTGCATTCCCATAATTTTCATTTAACCGGACGCCCCAAGCTTGCGGGGCGAAGGTCCTCGCGACGAGACGCATTGACGCTTGACCTGGCCGGCCGAGCGGCTAATTCAGGGCCATCGCTCTCTCTTTCCGGGATATTCCCATGCCGTTCTCCCTGTCGTCTGCCGCCGTCCTGCCGATCGTGCTGCTGGTGTTCTCGAACATCTTCATGACCTTTGCCTGGTATGGCCACCTGAAATACACCTCGTCACCGCTCTACATGGCGATTGTCGCCAGCTGGGGTATCGCCTTCTTCGAATATTGCCTTGCCGTGCCGGCCAACCGCATCGGCCACGAGGTCTATTCGGCGGCACAGCTGAAAACCATGCAGGAGGTGATCACGCTGGTGGTCTTCGCCGGCTTCTCGGTGTTCTGGCTGAAGGAGTCGCTGACCTGGAACCACGCGATCGGCTTCTGCCTGATTGCTGGCGGCGCGGCGTTTGTGTTAAAGGGGTAGACGCCGCATCCGTCCCTGTACCAAGGACGGATGGATGCCTGCTCAAGCGGATGCATTTTCAGTGACGGGCTGGCACGGAGGACCCGCAGAGCCGGCCTGTGGCAGCGATTCAGGGACTGTGTGTGGACCCGCCGATTCTCATCGGGCGGGTCGCCGATCATGCCGCTTTGAGCCAGAGACCATTGACCCAACCGGAAAAATCCGGCTCCCCGCGCGCGTTGAGCACGGAGATATAGCGCCAGTTGCCTTCCTCCTCGTGCAACATGACTTTCGTGCCGTCCGGCAGTTCCTTGTCGCGCACTTTGGCATGGGCGGCACCGGGACCAGAGCGGATATTCAGGCCGGAGGCGGAGCGCACGATCCAAAGTGCGCCATCGTCCGATGATTGGCCAAAGACCTGGGAGCGAAAGTGATCCATGCTCCAAGCCGGACCCGGATCAGACTTGCGTCCCGGCGCGATGTCGTCGTGGCCGACGATCTCGTCGATCCCGTAGGCAGCGCAGATCGCCTGTGCGGCCAAGGTGGTGGCCTCGATCTGTGCGGCTGTGAACGCTTCCCAGCCACCGTTTGGACTGCCATAGCGATGGCGGGCTTCGACAACCAGGCTGCTGTCGACCGGAACGCCTGTCCAGGAAAGCCAGGTCGAGCCGGAGCGCTTCAGTGGCCCCCAGTTTTCGATCTCGATGCCGATCGAATTGCTGTTCAGGCCTGTGTGGGTTGTGCCGTCCCGATCCTTCCAGGTGCTCTTGCCGGCATGCCAGGCTTTCGTGTCGAGCGGCACGCATTGGGTGATGCGGCCGGACCGATCGATGACGAGATGGGCGGAGACATTTGCTGCCCTGGTGGAGAAGTAACGCGCGATGTCATTTCCCGGACCGGAAGCCGTGTAATGGATCACCAGAAATTTCGGTTTGACGATGCCGCCAATATTCGGTGACTTCACAAAGGGTACATTGGTCGTTCCTGTCGAAAGCTTGTGGTTCTTTACCGTGTACGCCATGACGCCCGCTCCCTGCTCGGTTGTATATCGAGACAAAGGTAGCAAGAATGAATTTTAATGCAACTTAATATTGTATTCTAAATATTAATACAACCTATATCGACGAGGGGTTGTATTGGCCGGCATGTTCCGGTCGAGGCCGTCGCTTGTGCACGCACCGCCAGTCTGCCGCTTCCATGGCTTTATTCGTCCGGGACTGCCTTCGGCTTGCCGTCCTCGTCCAACGCGACCATGACAAAAAGCGCGTCGGTGACCTTGTCCATGCGGTCGGACAGGTAGCGTTGCGCCCAGGCTTCGACCTTCAGCGTCATGGATGTGCGCCCGACCTTGACGACATCCGTATAGATGCACAGCGTGTCGCCGATCTTGACCGGCAGTTCGAAGGCCATTTCCTTGACGGCGGCGGTGACGACGCGGCCACGCGCGCGCTCGGCGGCACGGATGCCGCAGGACAGGTCCATCTGTGCCATGACCCAGCCGCCGAAGATGTCGCCTGCGGCGTTGGCATCGGCGGGCATGGCCAGCGTGCGCAGTGTCAGGTCGCCGTTCGGTCTCGGTCGGTCGGTCATCCGCGCCTCCATGTGTGCTTTGCGTTTACCGGAATCATTGCATTGCTCAAAGGGCTTTTTGCAGCGCAACAGACGCCACGCGCTTAACAAAAGGTAAAACGAATACCGCGATTTCTAACGGTACTTTGTTAGGGAGTTGGAAAAAACCCTTCCGTAGATTGGCGTCAAGGATATTTATGGGAGTTGTGGGCATGAAAAATTTTCGTATTTCCGCGCGTCTTTACGCGCTTGTCGGTATGGCACTTTTATTGGTGGCAGGCGTCCTGACCTTTGTCGAACTGCAGTCGCATGACGGTCTGGTCACCGAGCGCAAGGCCATGCTCTCGGCGATGAACGAAAACGCGGTTTCAGTTTTCGCTGCCTATCACAAGCTTGAGCAAGCCGGGACGCTGACGCAGGAGCAGGCCAAGACGCAGTCTCTCGATGCGATTCGGGCGATGCGCTACCAGGAGAGCGGCTATTTCTGGGTCAATGACATGCATCCGACGATGATCATGCATCCGATCAAGCCGGAACTCGACGGCAAGGACCTGACGCAGAACAAGGATCCGAATGGCTTCCATCTGTTTGTCGGCTTTGCCGACAAGGTGCGGGCGGAAGGCAAGGGCTTCGTCAATTATTACTGGCCGAAGCCGGGCGCCGATCAGCCGGTGCTGAAATATTCCCATGTGGCGGGTTTTGCCCCCTGGGGCTGGGTTGTCGGGACCGGCGTCTATGCTGACGACCTCGAGTCGATGTTCTGGGACAAGGCTATCGTCGCGCTGGGACTGGCCCTGGTCGGTACACTGGCCCTCCTGGCGGTCGCCTTTGCCATCGTGCGCAGTGTCGTCGGACCTGTAAACCGGCTGAAGGGTGCCATGGAGGCGATTTCCAAGGAAAATGTGTCGTTTGACGTGCCGGAAACCGGACGCAAGGACGAGATCGGCCAGATGGCCGAGGTCCTGGTGGTGCTCAAGGATTCGGTTGCCGAGCGCATCGCGCTTCGGGCACGGGAAAAGGAGCAGCAGGAAGCTCTCGACGACGAGCGTCAGGGCAATGAGAGCCGCAAGCAGCAGCAGGCACGCCTTCAGGGCGAAGCGATGACGGCGATCGGCGCTGCGCTGGCGCGGCTGGCGCAGGGCGACCTGTCGGCAGATATCGAGCCGCTGTCGCCGGAATATGCCAAGCTTGCCGACGACTTCAACGCGGCCGCGGCATCGCTGCGCGAGGTGATCCGCTCGATCTCCCGCTCCAGCGATGTCGTCGACGGCAGCGCCGCCGATATTTCAGACGCGACGGGCAACCTGTCGCGCCGCACCGAGCAGCAGGCGGCAGCTCTTGAAGAAACGGCGGCTGCCCTCGACCAGATCACCTCGACGGTGCGCAGCGCCTCCGAGCGGGCGAACGAGGCCCGGGACATGGTCAACGAGACGAAGAGCAGCGCTGCCAAGTCCGGCGACATCGTCCGCAATGCGATTGCTGCGATGAGCCGGATCGAGGGTTCGTCCAGCCGGATCAGCCAGATCATCGGCGTCATCGACGAGATCGCCTTCCAGACCAACCTCCTGGCGCTGAATGCCGGCGTCGAGGCGGCCAGGGCAGGGGATGCCGGTCGCGGCTTTGCAGTCGTTGCCCAGGAAGTCCGCGAACTGGCGCAGCGTTCTGCCGGTGCGGCCAAGGAGATCAAGGATCTCATCCGCACCTCCGCCACCGAGGTCGAGACCGGCGTGTCGCTGGTGCGTTCGACCGGCGAGGCGCTGAGCGAGATCGAGACGCTGGTCAACCGGGTCAACGACACGGTGGCTTCGATCGCCACGGCGGCCCGCGAGCAGGCAACCGGTCTGGCCGAGGTCAACACAGCGGTCAACAGCATGGACCAGATGACCCAGCAGAACGCTGCCATGGTCGAGGAGACCACGGCTGCAAGCCAGACGCTGGCGCAGGAGAGCCGCGAACTGAAATCCCTGTTGCAGACATTCCGGCTTTCGGACGATCTGCAGTCGGCACGTTATGGCCGGGCAGCCTGATCCAAAAAGACCGATGCCCTCGACATTGACCCGCGTTCGCAAGGACGCGGGTTTTTTCCTTTCAGGCCTTCCGGACTCGCGAACAGATATGCGATACGAGTCTCTTCTGAACAGGCGAGACCGTCCGGATCCGCCATGCGACTGGAGTGCCTCGATGAAACAGAACCGTCCCCTTTCCACGCGCCTGATGGGCGTGTTCCTTTTGTCGCTGGCCGGCCTTTCGGCCTGCACCGTGGTTGTCGACGAGCCGCGTCCGCGTCCGAGGCCTGTGGAGCCGCAGATGTGCACGATGGAATATGCGCCAGTCTGTGGCCAGCGTGGCGCGCGGCGCCAGACGTTCCCGAATGCCTGCCAGGCGCGGGTGGACGGGTTTGAGGTTATCGGCCGGGGCGAATGCCGGCCTGCTCGTCCCGATTACGGGCGGCCTGGTGATGGACGGCCGGGGGATGGCCGGCCTGGCGATGGGCGGCCTGATTTCGAGCGGCCGGATGAGGGCAGGCCAGGTGAGGGCAGGCCAGATAGGGGGCCGCGCGCCTGCACACGCGAGTTTGCTCCCGTCTGCGCTCGCCAGGGACGCCGCGAACAGACCTTTGCGAATTCCTGCATGGCAGAAGCCGATGGCTTCCGCGTGATCGGTCGTGGCGACTGCCGCTGATCGGTCTTTCAAGCTTGGCGGTTGGGCCGGCGGTTGCGCCGCCGGCGGCGCACGCCTGATCTTGCGGGCATTCCGCAACGCTTCATTTACCCTGTTTGCATAAAATGCGCCTACGGCCCGCTTTCCGGCGGGTCGTGCCCGGCTTCCGACAGGAAGCCCCGGCACGATCGCGGGTGTGGCTTGTGCCCGGATGCGCTGCGCATCCGCTTGGACGAAGGCGTAAATGTATGGCGTATGTGTTTTCCGTCCGTCGGCCGATCGGGATTCCGAGACCCATGTCGATGCAGAGACCCTTGGCTATCCTCAGGCCCATGGGGATCCTCATCCTGTCGCTGTCGCTTGCGACCTGCTCGACCGACGGTCTTCAACCGTCGGCACGGATCGACGACACGAGCAGCGTCGGCGCCATCGAACCGGTGCGCGCCGCACGCCAGGACGAGCGGCTTCAGGCCTATCCAATCAATGAGGGGCCCATCAACGGGGGCCCGGTCACGACATTCAGCGACGCCGGCAATGGCGCGGCGCCGGACACTGCCGGAGGCGTGGCGATGCAACAGCCGGTCACCGGGCAGCGCCGTCTGCCGATGATCGACAGCGAGCCTGACGCGTCCATGGCCGCTGTGGGGATGGACGGAGCAGGGATCGATGGGGCGGGCGGGCAGCCGATGACCGTTCCCTCCGAAGGCGTCAACATGGATGCGATGCTCGGCGTCGATCCGGGCACGGCCGCGGTCGTCGGGCTGGCGCAGGAGCAGAGCCTCGACATTGCCGAAGGCAATGCCAGCCAACCGGTGGTCGGCGGTATTGGCGAGGACGAGGTGCAGCAATTGGGCGGCGGCCCGGCGGTGATCGCGGCGTCCGCCGATGCCGCCTATGACCCCGACCTGCCGCCGCTGACACCGGCACAGATCGCCGATGAAGCGGCGCAAAAGGCACAGTTCCAGGAGCAGCAGCGCCGTGTCATGCTGCGCCAGCAGCAGGAGGAACAGCAGCAGCAGGTCGCCTTCCTGCCGCGCACCGACAACCCGCTCTCCGAGCCCGAGCCGGATTTCACCGGCCGCATGCCGTCGTCGGAAATTTCCTGCCGCAAGCGGTTGAAGAAACTGGGGGTCGAGTTCGAGGATGTGGCCCGCATCGCCAAGAGCCGCTCCTGCGGCATCGACTATCCGATCGAGCTGACCGGGCTTTCCGGCGGCATCGATATCAAGCCATCGGTCAAGCTGAACTGCCAGGTGACGGAAGCCTTCGCCAAATGGGTGAAGAACGAACTCGCGCCATCGGCGCGCTATCGCTATCTCTCCGGCATCAAGACGATCAAGCCGCTGGGCGGCTATTCCTGCCGGACGATGAATTCCAAGCGCGGCAATCCGATGTCGGAACATGCGCGCGGCAATGCCATCGATGTCGGCAAGTTCGTGCTGAACTCCGGCAAGGAGATCGATGTGCGCAAACCCGGCTTCTTCGCCTTTCGCGAAAAAGGGCTGCTGAAGGCGGTGCGCAGCGACAGCTGCAAATACTTCTCCACCGTGCTCGGCCCGGGCAGCGACGCCAGTCACAAGGATCATTTCCATTTCGACCTGCGGCCGCGCAAATCCGGCTATCGCCACTGCGACTGAGCCGGCCGAAACAGGGGCCGGCAGCGTCAGCCTGCCAGGGTGCTCTGTCTCTGATGGATGGGCAAAAAAAAGGGCCGGTCTGAACCGGCCTAAAAGAACCGCTCCGAAAGGGGGATGCGGGTCGGTTCGTGCAAATCAGGCGCGCGGAAAACATGTCCACGGGCGGAAGCTGAGGCATAAGCATCACTGTTTGATGACAATCACCCCTCTTTTCCGTTTCAGCATGGGCGCCGATCCGTCGCCGGAGCGTGGCGTCCCCCGATCGGATCGGATCAACAGTGGATGCTGCGACGCGATGACCGTATTTTTGGGCTTGTCAGTTATCAATATACAATATATGTAATTGTTAATTGATTGTCTCTAGAGCGGAGTCCTTGTCATGCCGTCCCATGCCCTCGCGCCGATTTACGCGCAAAAACCCGATGTCCGGGGATTTTACCATGCCCGCACCGGGAGCATCCAGTATGTCGTCTCCGACCCGATGACGGGCGCCTGCGCCATCATCGATCCGGTGCTTGACTATGACGAAAAGTCAGGCGCGACGGCCACGATCGAGGCCGATGCCATTCTCGCTTATGTGGCCGAACGCGCACTTTCGGTCGAGTGGATCCTCGACACGCATCCGCATGCCGATCATTTTTCCGCTGCTGCCTATCTGAAGGAACAGACGGGTGCGAAGACAGGCATCGGCGCCCATGTCGTCGATGTGCAGCGGCTTTGGAGCGATCTCTATCATCTGCCGGACCTTGCCACCGACGGCTCGCAATGGGATCGGCTGTTTGCGCAGGGCGAGACGTTCCGGATCGGTTCGCTCGACGCGCATGTGCTGTTTTCGCCGGGGCATACGCTGGCGTCGGTCACCTATGTGATCGGCGATGCGGCGTTTGTGCACGACACGCTGTTCATGCCCGATAGCGGCACCGCGCGTGCCGATTTCCCAGGCGGCAGTGCTGGAAGCCTGTGGGCAACGATCCAGGTGATCCTGTCGCTGCCCGACGAGACGCGGCTGTTTACCGGGCACGACTACCAGCCGGAGGGACGGGCGCCGCTCTGGGAAAGCACGGTCGCTGAGCAGAAGCGCTGCAATCCGCATGTGGCCGGGCAGTCGCGCGCGGATTTCATCAAGCTGCGCAAGGCGCGGGACGCAATCCTGCCCATGCCGAGGCTCATCCTGCATGCCCTGCAGGTGAATATCCGTGGTGGTCGCCTGCCGGAACCGGAAGACAACGGCCGGCGCTATCTGAAAATTCCGCTGAATGCGCTGAGCGGCGCAGCCTGGGAGTGAAAACCATGACATCGGACAATGTGGTGGCCATGACATCGAACAAGACACCGCCGAAGCTGCGGGCCGACATGGCGGCCCGCGCGACGCAGGCTGCAGAATTCCTGCGGATTCTTGCCAACCAGAACCGGCTGATGATCGTCTGTACGCTGGTCGAGGGAGAGCGGTCCGTGGGCGAACTCGAGGCGCTGCTCGGCATCCATCAGCCGACCCTGTCGCAGCAGCTGGCAGTTCTGCGCGATGGCGGGTTCGTCGAGACCCGGCGGGATGCCAAGCAGATTTTCTATCGCCTGACCGAGGACCGGGCAGCGCGCCTTGTCACGGTGCTCTACGATATTTTCTGCGCCGAGGAAGACCAGCCATGAACGGATATCTGCTTTCCCTCTCCGGCGGCATGCTGATCGGACTGTCGGCGGTCATTCTGATGCTGGCCAATGGCCGCGTCGCCGGCATCAGCGGTATTGCCGGGCGCCTGCTGCAAGGCCTGCAATCGGGCGTCGGCGCGGCTTTCATCATCGGCCTCGTCTTCGGCCCGATCGTTTACCGGGCCCTGTCCGGTTCCTGGCCGGCCGTCACGGTGGAGACCGGGACGCCGCTTCTGGTGGTGGCCGGGCTGCTTGTCGGTTTCGGCTCGCGGATGGGTTCCGGCTGCACCAGCGGCCACGGCGTCGTCGGTCTGGCGCGCCTGTCGCCACGCTCGATCGCCGCCGTTTTGACGTTCCTGTCGACCGCGGTGCTGACGGTCTTCCTGATGGGGATTCTGGCATGAGAAATCCGGTTGTCCTGCGCATCGCCGCAGCCCTCGTCTCCGGCCTTGTCTTCGGTCTTGGCCTCTCCCTCTCGGGCATGCTCGACCCGTCGCGCGTGCGCGGTTTTCTCGATGTTGCCGGCGCCTGGGACCCAAGCCTTGCCTTTGTTCTCGGCGGCGCGGTGGCCGTTGCGGCCCTCGGCAATCTGGTTGCGCAACGCATGGCGAAACCCGTGCTCGACGCCCAGTTTCATTTGCCGCCGCGCCACCCGATCGATGGCCGGCTTCTGGCGGGATCCGCAATTTTCGGCATCGGCTGGGGCATTGGCGGGCTTTGCCCCGGGCCGGCGCTTGCCTCGCTGTCGCTGGGTCTGCCGGCCACGGTCTGGTTTGTCCTTGCCATGGCGGCCGGCATGATCGGTCATGATCGATTTGCGGGGCCGAAGACATGAGCACGTCCGTTTTCGCAGCGCTCGGTTCCGGCGGCATTGTCGGTTTCACCCTTGGCCTTGTCGGTGGCGGCGGTTCCATTCTTGCCGTGCCGCTTTTGCTCTATGGCGTCGGTGTCGCCAGTCCGCATGTGGCGATCGGCACCAGCGCCATTGCTGTCTCGGTCAATGCATTCGCCAGTTTCGCGGCCCATGCGCGGGCAGGGCATGTGTGGTGGCGCTGCGCCGCCGTCTTTGCCCTGTTCGGCACCATCGCTGCGCTTGGTGGATCGACGCTCGGCAAGGCCGTGGACGGACAGCATCTGCTGTTTCTGTTCGGTCTGGTGATGATCCTTGTCGGTGGCTGGATGCTGAAACCGAAGACGGCCGTCGTTTCTGCCGCCCGCCCGGTGGATCTGCGCATGTGCCTGACAACGGCGTTTGCCGCATCCGTGACCGGCGCGGCGTCGGGGTTCTTCGGGATCGGCGGCGGCTTCCTCATCGTGCCCGCTTTGATCATGGCGACCGGCATGCCGATGATCCAGGCCATCGGTTCATCGCTGCTGGCGGTCGGCACCTTCGGTCTCGCCACTGCCTTGAACTATGCTGCGTCAGGGTTGATCGACTGGACGGTGGCGGCGCAATTCGTCGGCGGCGGCATTCTGGGCGGCATTGCCGGCACGCTGGCGGCAACGCGGCTGGCCGCGCACAAGGCTGCGCTCAACCGGATCTTCGCGGTTCTGGTTCTCGGCTGCGCCGTCTATGTGCTGGCGCGCAGCGGCTGGCCGTTCTGACCTTCCGGCGGCGGTCCGTTTCCTGTCTGGTCGTCTATTTTTGTGTTCTCGGGGTGAATATCGCGGCAAAAAGGTCCATATAGACGCAACTTGCCCAAGCCACTCCCCACAGACCGGATGTTTCCATGGCCTCGATCGTTAGCGTTTCCAACCTGTCAAAGACCTATGGGTCCGGTTTCCAGGCCTTGAAGGATGTCAGCCTCGAAATCGAGGAAGGCGAGATCCTCGCGCTGCTCGGCCCGAACGGTGCGGGCAAGACGACCCTGATCTCGATCATCTGCGGCATCGTCAACCCCTCCGAGGGGCAGGTGCTCGTTGGCGGACATGACGTCGTCAAGGATTTCCGGGCGACACGTTCGATGATCGGTCTGGTGCCGCAGGAACTGACGACCGACCAGTTCGAGACCGTCTGGAACACCGTTTCCTTCTCGCGCGGGCTGCATGGCAAGAAGGCCAATCCTGGTCATATCGAGAAGGTCCTGAAAGATTTGTCGCTCTATGACAAGAAGGACAACATGATGCGCGAACTCTCGGGCGGCATGAAGCGGCGCGTCTTGATCGCCAAGGCGCTCAGCCATGAGCCGCGCGTGCTCTTCCTCGACGAGCCGACGGCGGGCGTCGACGTTAACCTGCGCAAGGACATGTGGCAGGTGGTGGAAAAGCTGCGCGAGACCGGCGTCACCATCATCCTGACGACCCATTACATCGAGGAAGCCGAGGAAATCGCCGACCGCGTCGGCGTCATCAATGGCGGCAAGATCCTCCTGATCGAGGAGAAGGCGGCGCTGATGAAAAAACTCGGCCGCAAGCAGTTGCGCATCGATCTGTCAGAGCCGCTTGCGGCAATCCCGGAGGCGCTGTCCTCTTACAGACTGACGCTTGACGACGAGGGGCGCTGCCTGATTTACGACTACGACGCTTCGGGCGAGCGAACCGGCATCACGACGCTTCTGACGGCGCTCGCCGAGACCGGGATCCGCCTCAAGGACATTTCCACGCACCAGAGTTCTCTGGAAGATATTTTCGTTGAACTGGTGGGAGCTCGGGCATGAACCTGGAAGCAGTCAAGTCGATCTATTTCTTCGAGATGGCGCGCACGCGGCGCACGCTGTTGCAGAGCGTCGTCTCGCCCGTGATCTCGACCTCGCTCTATTTCATCGTCTTTGGCGCAGCCGTCGGCTCGCGCATCCAGGAGATCGAGGGCGTCTCCTATGGCGCTTTCATCACGCCGGGCCTGATCATGCTGACGCTTCTGACGCAGTGCATCGGCAATGGCTCCTTCGGCATCTATTTCCCGAAATTCACGGGCACGATCTACGAGATCCTGTCCTCGCCGGTGTCGATGGCCGAGATCGTGCTCGGATATGTCGGGGCGGCGGCGACGAAGGGCATGATGATCGGCCTGATCATTCTTGGCACAGCCTCGCTGTTCGTCGACCTGCACATCGCCCATCCCTTCGTGATGCTCTTGTTCTTCGTGCTGACGGCGGTGACCTTCAGCCTGTTCGGCTTCATCATCGGCATCTGGGCCAAGGATTTCGAGCAGCTCAACCTGATCCCGATGCTGGTCATCCCGCCGCTGGTCTTTCTTGGCGGCAGCTTCTATTCGATCGACATGCTGCCACCCTTCTGGCAGGCTGTCAGCCATTTCAATCCGGTGCTGTATCTCATCAGCGGATTCCGCTGGAGCTTCTTCGAAATCGCCGACGTCAACCCGGCCATCAGCCTGGCGATCATCATCGCCTTCCTTGCGCTGCTGGTGGGCGTGCTGACATGGATCTTCAAGACGGGGTATCGGTTGCGGAATTAGAGGTGAGGAATTAGCCAATAGGCAGTAGCCAGTGGGCAAGATGGTGCGAGTTTTTACTGCCTACTGCCTACTGCCTACTGCCTACTGCGCACTGCCACCTAATCCCGCAACCGCAATTCATCCGTCTGCATCTGCAGGAAGTCCAGTGTCGACAGGAAGCTCATGCCGAGCAGGCTCTGGTCGAGTCGGCCTTGTTCGGCGACGGTGGCGCGGACGTTGTTGCGGACGATCGGGCCGATGGCGACTTCCGAGAGCGTCACGGGAGCGGCCTGCGCCATGCCGTTGGCGGTGGTGACCCGGGCGGTGTAGGCGAGATTGGCCGGGTCGAGGCCGAGCGTTTCGGCATCCTCATAGGTCAGCGCCACGGTGCTGGCGCCGGTGTCGACCAGCATCGACACACTGGCGCCGTTGACCGCAACCGATGTCTCGAAATGACCGTTCAGCATCTTGTGGAGAACGACTTCCTGCAGGCCTTCGCTGTCGGTGAAGACGGCGGCGCGGCCGGGAATGAGGCCGGCGGCCAGACGCGAGCCAAAGGCCTGCATGTCGTTGCGGTAGAGATAACCGGCGACCAGCACCAGCGCGATCAGCGCCCAGATACCGAACTGGCGGACGCTTTCGGCAAAATGGCGGCGGCTCTGCAACAGGCCGGCCGAGAGCATGGTGGCGATGGCGCCGAGCATGACCAGGCTTCCGAAATCGTCATTGTCGATGCCGAACGTGCGGCCGCTGTCATGGTTGAGGATGAGAAAGACCAGCCCCACCGCCAGGATGCCGAGCAGGATCGTCAGCCGGTTCATTCTCCGACGCGCTCCCGCGCCATCCGCGTCCGCCTTGTTTCGCGTCGCGGCTTGCGATCCAGCGTGTCGAGGCGGGCGGGCAGGGTCGCCATGATGTCGTGGCGCTGCTGCGCAGAATAGAGCGTCCAGGCGCCGATCTCGTCACGCGTGCGACCGCAGCCAAAACAGAAGCCGGTCTTCATGTCGATCGAACAGATCAGGGTGCAGGGCGATTCCATGGGGCGTACCGTCCGGATGAAGTCCAGTTTCAGGCTATATCGGCGTTTCAGACCGTCAGCGCAAGGGCTGCCAGAACCGCAATTTCCGTCAGTTGCTGTGTCGCACCGATTGTATCGCCCGTATGGCCGCCGATCTTGCCGTCGACGATTCCGCTGAAGGCCGTCACCGTTGCGCCGAAAGCCAGGAGCGTGAGCGGAATGGCGAGCAGCGGAACGCCGGCGAGCAGCATGAGGATGACGGCACTCGTGGGGCCGATCGCCAGTGCCAGCCGGACGGCGCCGCGCTGTGGCTCGCCGGCCGAGGCCGCAACACCGTCCTGGCGCGCCGGGGGAAGTTTCGACCAGTGCCAGACCATGGCCGTGCGGCTGAGGGCTGCCATGGCGAGCATGGCGACGCCGGCGCCGCTGGGCGTCAGTTCGGGCAGGATGGCGGCCAGCGCCGAGACCCTAAGGCCAAAGGACAGGATGAGCGCCACGGCACCATAGGAGCCGATCCGGCTATCCTTCATGATAACAAGCGCGCTTTCCTTGTCCCTGCCGCCGCCAAGGCCATCGGCGGTGTCGGAGAGACCGTCCTCGTGCAGCGCGCCTGTGATCAGCGCCTGGATCGCGACCGCCACGAAGGCGGTGAACAGGGGTGTGGCGTGGATCGCCGAAAAGATCGCAACGACAGCGGCCGACGGCAAGGCGATCAGCAGTCCGGCGATGGGAAAGGCACGCACGGCGCGGCTGAGGCGCCCGTCGAAATTGACGAAATGTCGCTGCGGCATGTGGATGCGGCTTAAAAACGCGACCGAGCGGGCGATGTCATCGGTAAAATCGCGCATATCCATGTGTTTTCAACTCCCCAGCCTGCCGGTTTCCCCGAATCGGCGTCCTGCCGCGATCATGCGCCGACGACATCAACCGGCGCAAATGCCGTTGCCCGTTTTCCCCGCGCGCTTTATGGAGGTGTCACGGATTCCGGAAGGAAGCCCGACCCTGCCTGAAGACAAGGATGCCTGATATGAGTGCCAGCGGCCTGCCGTTTGATGATTTTCGTGAGCTGCTGCGCAACCTGCCGGGCCCGGACAGCGCCGCCGTTGCCGCCGCCCGTGCCCGCGACGCGCAACTGACCAAGCCGCCGGGTTCGCTGGGCCGGCTCGAGGAGATCGCCTTCTGGCTTTCGGCCTGGACGGGCCGGGCACCGGCCGTGACGCGCCCGCTGGTGGCGATCTTTGCCGGCAATCACGGGGTGACCGCGCAGGGCGTGACGCCGTTTCCGTCATCCGTGACGGCACAGATGGTCGAGAATTTTGCAGCCGGCGGTGCGGCGATCAACCAGATCTGCGTCGCCTATGATCTCGGCCTCAAGGTCTTCGACCTGGCGCTCGAATATCCGACGGCCGACATCACGCAGGAAGCGGCGCTGTCCGAGCGCGACTGCGCCGCGACCATGGCCTTCGGCATGGAGGCCGTGGCCGGCGGCACCGATCTCCTGTGCATCGGCGAAATGGGCATCGGCAACACGACGATCGCAGCGGCGATCAATCTGGCGCTCTATGGCGGCACGGCCGCCGACTGGGTCGGTCCGGGCACCGGGGCGGAAGGCGAGATCCTGGCGCGAAAAATCCAGGCCGTCGACAGGGCGGTCGCGCTGCACCGCGACCATCTGTCCGATCCGCTCGAAGTGCTCAGGCGCCTGGGTGGTCGCGAGATCGCGGCGATGGCCGGCGCTATTCTTGCGGCCCGCATGCAGAAAATTCCTGTCATCATCGACGGGTACGTGGCGACATCGGCAGCGGCGATCCTGAAGGCGGTCAATCCGGCGGCGCTCGACCATTGCCTGATCGGCCACGTCTCGGCGGAACCCGGCCACATGAAGGCGATCGACAGGCTCGGCAAGACGCCGCTTCTGGCGCTCGGCATGCGGCTGGGCGAGGGCACGGGGGCAGCGCTTGCCGCCGGCATCGTCAAGGCCGCCGCCGCCTGCCATGGCGGCATGGCGACGTTTGCCCAGGCGGGCGTCAGCAACAAGGCGTGAGGCCTCGTGGATCAGCCGGCTTGACCGGCTGATCTTCCGGACAGGCTTCTGACAGCAAGACACGCGTAGCACCAACGCAGAAACGATGCGGCTTCTGGCACGCATCGTTTCGGACCGGCGCCGGTAAGGCGTCCGTCCGGCAGCGGACCCTAAGGTTCGTCTGCCCTGCGATTGAGCCCGCGCACCGAACTGTCTGCCGCACCACACGCGGACGGGACGCTGCGCCCTGCGTGGAGTGTCTTCATTTGAAAAGCCTTGTCCCGAGCCGCCCGGTCATCGGCAGCGTCTCCTTGAGTGTGCTGGTTTCCGTCTATCTTCTGGTTGCCACCAACCTGACCTTCTGGTCGCGTGCATCGACCTATTTCGGGACGGCCAAACTCGGTCTGCTGTCGTTCGGCCTCGGCATCTCGCTGCTGGTCTTCGTCGTGACCACGGCCGTTTCGGTGAAATATCTGTTCAAGCCGGCGCTGATCTTCTTCATCCTCGTCTCGGGCGTCTCATCCTATTTCGCTGACACATTCGGCGTCATCATCGACAAGGAGATGGTCGAGAGCGCGGTGGTGACGACAACGGCGGAAGCGGGCCACCTGATCACGCCGCGTTTCCTGCTGCATGTGCTTTTCTTTGCCGTTCTGCCGGCGCTGTTCGTTGTCTGGGTCAAGGTGCGGCACAGGCCTTTCCTGTCGAAAGTCCTGTATAATCTCGCGGTGATCGTGCCCAGCCTCGTTGCGGTCGTGGCGCTTGCCAGCCTGAATTTCGCCAGTATCGCCTATGTGATCCGGGATCATAAGGACATGATGAAGCTGTTCAATCCGAGCGGGCCGATTTCGGCTGCGGTGCGTTACGCCTCGTCGGTCTATGAAGACACCAATATCGTCGTCGCGCCGTTCGGCATCGACGCCCATGCCGGCGACCGGCTGGCAAAATCGAAAAAGCCCGTCGTCGTCGTGCTTGTCGTCGGCGAAACGGCACGCGCGATGAATTTCTCACTAAATGGTTATGCGCGCGAGACCAATCCGGAACTCAAGGCGCTCGGCGTCGTCAACTTTACCCGGACAACCAGCTGCGGCACCGCCACTTCCGTATCGCTGCCCTGCATGTTCTCCGGCTATACCCGCGACGAATACACCGAATGGAAGGCGCATTCGCGCCAGAACCTCGTTGACGTGCTGACCCATGCCGGCGTCCAGGTCTCCTGGTGGGACAACAATACGGGCAGCAAGGGCATTGCCAACCTGATCAATTATGCCAGCCTCAACAATCGGAAGAACAGTCCGCTCTGCAAGGGTGGCGAATGTCTCGACGCAATCTTTCTCGAGGGGCTCGACCAGAAGCTGGCCACCATCAAGACCGATACCGTCATCGTCCTGCACCAGCTCGGCAGCCATGGTCCCGCCTATTATCTGCGCTATCCGGAGGAATACCGGACATTCAAACCGGATTGCCGCACGCCGGAACTGATGAACTGCAAGCCCGAAGAGATCGTCAACGCCTATGACAACAGCATCCTCTACACCGACCACATTCTGGCGAGCGTCGCAAAGCTTCTGCAAAAACACGAGACAAACGCGGCTGGCGCGATGATCTATATGTCCGATCACGGCGAATCGCTGGGCGAAAACGGCGTCTACCTGCACGGCGCGCCCTATGCCATTGCGCCGAAGGAACAGACGCATGTTCCCTTCATCGCCTGGTTCTCGAAATCCTATCAATCGATCATGGGGCTTGATACCGCTTGCCTTCTCCAATATTCGGATGCGGCGACGTCACACGACAACCTGTTTCATACCGTTCTCGGCATGATGAATATCCAGACCGGTGTGTACAATCGCGGGCTCGATGCCTTTGCCGCCTGCAGCGTGGCTGGGTGACATGGTTTTGACGAAGGAACATCGCAGCATGGGCAATGGCGCGCCGGTAAAAAAACTGACGGGCATACGGCATTTCTTCGCCGCAGCCACCTATTCGCTCGGCGGTGCCAAGCGTCTTCTCGGGGAGGCCGCGTTCCGGCACGAGCTTGGCGCTTTTGCCGTGGCGATGGTCGCTTTCGTCGTCACGGGTGCGAATTTCTTCCAGTATGTCGCGATGCTGGTGCTGTTCCTGCTGATGGTCGCCTTTGAGGCGCTGAACACGGCCATCGAGGAAATCGTCGATCGGGTGTCGCCGGAAATCTCCGAGATGGGCAAGAATGCCAAGGACCTGGGCTCGCTGGCATGCCTCTGCCTGATCATCGCCAATGTCGGCTATGCCTCTTATGTCGTGTTCTTTTCCAAGCTGTTCGGGATCTGATCGGACAGCGCCGATCAGGCGAAGCTCTTGCGGCGCCGTTCGACGGCATGCGCATCCTCGACGGCGGGGATGCTTTCCAGCACCCGTTTCGACGGCAGGATGGCGATGGCTTCGGTGCCCTCGCGCAGTTTCGATTTCAGGATGAACTCGCCATTGTGCTTGGACAGGATCGCCTGGACGATCGGTAGTCCGAGACCTGTGCCCTGTTCAGCGCTCTTGATGGCGATCGACCCCTGACCGAAGGCTGACAGGACGATCGGGATTTCGTCTTCTGGGATGCCTGGACCGTTGTCCTTGATCGACAGGTACTGGCCGCCGCCGGCCGTCCAGCCGACCTTGACGGAGATTTCGCCGCCCGACGGCGTGAACTTGACCGCGTTCGACAAGAGATTGAGCGTGACCTGGCGCATCGATTTCTCATCCACCCAGACCGCCGGCATGCCGGGTTCGAACTGCTCGGTGATGGTGATGTTCTTGGTGCGGGCCCGCAACTGGACCATGCCGATGCAGTCCTCGGTCATTTCGACCAGATGGATCGATTCCTCGTTGAGATCGTATTTGCCGGCCTCGATCCTGGACAGGTCGAGGATTTCGTTGATCAGGTCGAGCAGGTGCTGGCCGGAGCGGTGAATGTCGCCGGTGTATTCCTTGTAGATGGGATTGTTGAGCGGCCCGAGAACCTCTGTCGACATGACCTCGGAAAAGCCGAGAATGGCGTTGAGCGGCGTGCGCAACTCGTGCGACATCGACGCCAGGAACCGAGATTTCGCCAGATTGGCCTCTTCGGCACGACGCCGCGCTTCATCCGACATCGACTTTGCCACTTCCAGCTCGGCGATCAGATCGTCCTTTTCCGACTGGACCGAGAGGATGTGCACATTGGCCCGGTGCATGCGCGTCGTCATGAAGAGCATGAAGACCATCGCTGTGGAGAGGGTCGCCGTCATGCCGAGGTAGGCAGGGCTCTGGGCCAGCAAGGCCTGGACGGACAAGGCGAGCACGGCCGGCGCGAAGGTGGCGATCAGGGCGTTGCGCAGCAGAAACGTGCCCATGGTCGTGGCGGCGAGCGCGATCAGAAGGACACCGCCCTTGTAGAAGGTGAAGGTCACCTCGCCGCAGGCAGTGCACTCCTGCATCGAAAACGATGCCCAGCAGATGCCCATGACGATCTGGGCAACGAGAAAGCGCCGACGCCAGAGCACGGCTTTTTCCGCGGTGATATCATCCGTGCTGGCGCGGCGCGCCAGAAGCACGGTCAGGGCATGAATGCTGAGCGCCAGCAAGGCCCAGCCGATCAGGTTGAGGCGCTGGGAGAGATAGATCCCGATCGTGGTGATCAGGACCAGGAAGATCGGCATCGCGATCGCGCCCTGCAGCACCGAACTGATGTAGAGCCTGAGCATTTCGCGGTCGAAACCCGAGGCGGTGGACTGGCCGGTCTGCAGGCGCTCACGGGTCGAGCGGACGGCCTTCGACACAGCCTTGTTGCGATGGCTGCGCGATTTGTCGACGATGATCTTGTCGGTCGATGTGCTGACGCCTGTGTTCATGCTCTCGTGCGATTTTGATGGAAGCCATTGAAGACTAGGAGCGAATCCTTAAGAAGTTGCTGCAGGCGTCAACAATTTGGCAACCGTCTTGTGGATGTCGCAGCAGGCGAGGGAGGGCGAAACCATGGGGCTGGCAAGACGCCTGCGCGATCTCCTTCTGTGCATTTTCTTTTTTCTTTTCATCGGTCTGATCGTCGTCCGGATGGCGGAGACGACGGAGGGCAAGGTTGAGGGCGAGGCGCGCGTCGTGGATGGCGACACGCTCGTTGTCTCGGACATGCGGGTGCGGCTGATCGGCATGGACGCGCCCGAACTGGCACAGACCTGCCTGCGGGCCGCTGGTCCCTGGCGCTGCGGTTCCGTGGCGCGGGACAGGCTTCTGGAGATGGTCGGGGCAGGCGATGTGCAGTGCAGACTGCGTGGCGAGGATCGCTACGGACGCAGTCTGGGCCGTTGCACCGTTGGGCCGCTGGATCTTGGTGCAACGATGGTGCGTGAAGGCCAGGCCGTTGCCTTTGGAGACTATGAGCCGGAGGAGGAGGCTGCACGGCGACAGAAGAGGGGGCTCTGGTCCGGCACGTTCGATCGCCCGCGGATCTGGCGGCAGACCCATGGCGGCATGAGCGAAGCGCCCCATATATCCGCTGACTGGATGACAAGGCTTTGGTCGAGGATAGGGCATGAAGGGGACTGACGGGCTGGAGACGTTGCGTGCGGCGATTGCCGCTTGCCGCATCTGTCGCGACCAGCCCTTGAAAGGTATGGACGACCGGCTGCCGCATGAGCCGCGCCCGGTGGCGGTCCTGTCGTCGACAGCGAAGATCCTGATTGCCGGCCAGGCACCGGGACTGCGCGTGCATGACAGCGGGCAGGCCTTCAACGATGCCTCGGGCAACAGGCTGCGCCAATGGCTCGGCGTCGACCGGGAGCAATTCTACGATGCCCGGAAATTTGCAATCGTCCCGATGGGTTTCTGTTTTCCCGGCTATGATGCCCATGGCAGCGACCTGCCTCCACGCCGGGAATGCGCGCCGCACTGGCGCCAGACCGTGCTGGATGCCATGCCGCAGATCGCCCTGGTGCTGGCCATCGGGCTGCATGCGCAAAAATGGCATCTGGGCACGCGGTCGGCCAAAAGCATGACCGAGACGGCCAGGGACTGGCGCCTGCACCTGGGCGTCAATCGCGGCATTCCCGTTCTGCCGCTGCCGCATCCGAGCTGGCGCAACACAAGCTGGCTGAAGAAGAATCCCTGGTTCGAGGCGGAGCTTGTGCCGGTGTTGCGCGCACGGGTCCGGGCCTTGACCGAGTGAAACAAATTTCTTTCATTTGGCGATTTCCGCGTTATAGAAAGAATAATATTCGATAAGGATCGCCAAATGGACCGCCTTGACCGCAAAATCCTGCGCCTTCTGCAGGAGGATTCGACCCTCGCTGTCGCCGACCTCGCCAAGAAGGTCGGCCTGTCGACGACACCCTGCTGGCGGCGGATCCAGAAGATGGAAGAGGAAGGCATCATCCGTGGCCGGGTGGCGCTGCTCGATCCGGTCAAGATCAACACCAAGGTGACGGTGTTCGTGTCGATCCGGACCAATTCGCACTCCGTCGAATGGCTGCGGCGGTTTTCCGAAGTTGTCAGCGAGTTTCCGGAGGTCGTCGAATTCTACCGCATGAGCGGTGATGTCGATTATCTCCTGCGCGTCGTCGTTCCCGACATTGCCGCCTATGATGCCTTCTACAAGCGGATGATCGCCAAGATCGAGATCCGCGACGTCTCCTCCGCTTTCGCGATGGAGCAGATCAAGTACACGACACAGCTTCCGCTCGACTACATGATGCTGGAACAGGCGAAATCCGGCGAGGATTGATCGGCCCGGATTTTGCGCGGGAACAAAGGCTGAGGCGCGGCGCGCGTCAGCCTTTTTCAATTCCGGGTTCGGCGGGCCTTATTTCTCGAGCCGTGCCAGGAGCGACGAGGTATCCCAGCGTTTGCCGCCGAGCGACTGCACCTCGGCATAGAACTGATCGACCAGGGCCGTCACCGGCAGGGTGGCGCCATTGTTGCGGGCTTCCGACAGCACGATGTCGAGGTCCTTGCGCATCCAGTCGACGGCAAAGCCGAAATCATATTTCCCGACATTCATCGTCTTGTGGCGGTTTTCCATCTGCCAGGAGCCGGCGGCGCCTTTCGAGATCACGTCGATGACGGCCTCGATGTCGAGGCCTGCCTTCTTGCCGAAATGGATGCCTTCCGCCAGTCCCTGCACCAGGCCGGCGATGCAGATCTGGTTGACCATCTTGGTCAACTGTCCCGATCCTGCCGGTCCCATCAGGCCGACCATGCGGGCATAGGCGTCGATGACGGGTCTTGCCCGCGCGAACACGTCCGGCTCTGCGCCGCACATGACGGTGAGAACCCCGTTTTCGGCGCCGGCCTGTCCGCCGGACACCGGTGCATCGATGAAATGCGCGCCGCGCGCGGTGGCCGCCGCATCCAGTTCGCGCGCGACATCGGCGGAGGCCGTCGTGTTGTCGATGAAGACGGTTCCGGCCTTCAGGCTGTGGAAGGCACCATCCTTGCCCGTTGTCACGGAGCGCAGGTCGTCGTCATTGCCGACACAGCAGAACACATAGTCCGCGTTGGCGGCGGCATCTGCGGGGGTGCTTGCCGTGCTTCCGCCGAACTGGTCGACCCATGTTTCCGCCTTCGCTGCCGTGCGGTTGTAGACCGTGAGGTCGTGACCGCCCTTGACGCGCAGGTGGCCGGCCATCGGATAACCCATGACGCCGAGACCGATGAATGCAACTTTAGCCATTGAGAACTCCTGAAGACCTGGATCGCGGATATTTTGCAGCGAGCCATTTGCGGCTGATCGTTCCCTGCTGAAATTCCGAAATCGATTCCGTATACAAGCCTCATGGAGTAGCCGAACGCCCATTCGGGGGGAAGCCATCACGGGTTTTTTCCGCGTCCGGCAGCGCTGCAAAAAGACGAATGGGTTGGCTCGTGGCCAAGCGGGCAGAGCGGGCGCAATCCTGAATGGCGAAACCGGCAGGTTGCCCCTGCCGGTCCGATTGATGCAAGCACAGTTCGTGCGTTTAACGTTTGGTGCTGTCCAGCCGATCGGAGTCTTCACCGAGGCTGGCGGAAATCTCTTTCCAGAGACGGCGCAGCCGGCGGACATGCAGATCATCGGCAATCCAGCGCATGACATGTTCGGTTGCTGCCGACACATTCGTCTTGTTGATCTTTCCCCGGACCCAGCGGCTGTATTCGGCCAGGTCGACATCGCTGACCGTGCCATCCTCGGCAATGGTCGCCAGCTTGGTCTTGGTGATATCCAGTGTCTGTTTGAGATTGTCGGTGCTGGCAAACAGGATGCTGACGCAGATGTCGTCGAATTCCGGCGGCGCGTTGACGTCGCTGATCGCCCGTTCGAGATCGAAGATGGTGCGGATGTTGACCTCGCGGAACAAAAGGAACTTTTCCGGACCGACGATGTGGCAGAGCTGCGCCTGGCCGATCCAGTCTATCACCTGATAGATGCCGTAGGGCGATTCGATGTGCAGCATGATCGGATTGTAGGTGGCCAGGTTCTGGACATCGTAGATGCCGCATTCCTCCAGACGGAAACGCGTCTCGAAGTCGATGCCGTCGATGATATCCAGCGAGATGATCTTCGTCACGGCGATGAAGCGGTCGTCGCTCGTCTTGATCCAGGCGACCAGCGACTGCATCTTCATCAGCAGGAATTTCGTGACGCTTTGCGGCAGGAGGCCGAACAGCGGCGCCAGCGCCAGCCAGATCCAGGGAATGCTGCCATCGGCGGGGCCTGCAAAGCCGGGGGCCACTGCCGAGACCACGTCATGAAAGGGATCGGGAAAGGCACGGAAGACGAGAATGGTGAAAGTCACCGATGCCAGCATCTCGCCGGTCTGACGCAGGAAGGTGTAGGACGACAGGTCGAACACCGAAAGGCCGCGCAGGAAAATCCGGATTGCGGCGATATAGGCACCAACAAAGGTGAGCGAGCCGATGATGCGCAACTGTTCGTAGGAGCCGGGCTTCATCGCGGCCTCGGTGCAGGGCAAGGTGGTCGCACAGGCAGAGCCAGCGGCTCCGAAGCCGGAAAGCATCGTTTCCTGCAGCGCATCAAAGCCGAAATAACAGGCGATGATAAAGCCTGTCGTCGACAGGAATATGCGCTTGTCGGTGGGTGATCCAAAGGCCCCGAGGCTCTCGATGATCCGGTCGATCTCCTCGTTTTCGCTAAGTTTCAATGTCCGTTTTTCGCCCCGCCATTCGACAGGCTCGATGTCGGACGTGTATTTCGAGCGGACGAATTCGAAGGTTGGGTTCTGGGTGATCGGCTGTGGTCGCCTGGCCGGGGGAACCGATTGCGCAGCAGCGTCCTGCTCATCCTTTTCCGCCTGCGTCTGGCGCAGCTGATCAAAGGCACGGATAAAATCCTGGATCGAGCGCAACCGCCGTACCCGGACTTCGCGCCGCCCATAGATCAGGAGCAGCGGTGTCAACAGCGCGAACAGAAGGGCGATCGGATTGAGCCCCAGGAGGTTCTCAAGTGTATCCCCCACCAGACCAAAGAAATGCGTCGCCCCCGTCAACCATGCCCAATCCTGCATCTGAATTCCCCCTTAGGTTGAAAGGTCAAGCTAGAACTCTCAGGCGTTCCGTCTACAAACCGATTGCCCTTCAGGGTTGTTAATTCTATCAAGGATTGCATTATTGGCTGTAAAATCCCGCTCTTGATCTTTTCCCGCGCACGGACATGGACGCGACGGCATCCAGCCATATGTAAACCGGGATCGGGTGGCGATCGCCGACCCGGACACTGCAATGAGGATAAGAACATGGCTGAACGACTGAACGCATCCTGCCGCTGTGGCGGTGTGAAGTTTTCCATTCCGACCGATGCGGCCGGCGTCTTCTGCTGCCATTGCGGTGACTGTCGCAAGGCACACGGCAACTACATGGCGGTGATCGGTGCGCCGCGTGACGATGTCCGGTTCGAAGCCGATGGCACGCTGCAATGGTGGGGCTATAGCGACACGGCGCGCCGGGGGTTCTGCTCGACCTGCGGCAGCCGGTTGTTCAAGGACAATATCGGCACCGATCTCCTGATGGTTTCCGCTGGCGTCATCGACGGTCCCACAGGCAAAGTGATCGTCAAGAACATCCTGACCGAATTCAAGGGCGACTGGTACGAGACGCCGGCCGTGCACGACGCGTAACTTCGATCGCGGCCCGGCCAGGTCGGCCGGGCTATGTGACGGTCAGGCGCGCAGCCTTGCGATGACGAGGTGGCCGGCGATCGGCTGGCCATCCTCCAGACGAACGGTGATGTCGGTCATTTCCACCAGGTCGAAACCGGTTTCATCAAGCCGATTGCGCACATAGTCCGGCGCATGGGCAAAGCGCTGGTGCGGGCCGACCATGAAGCGGCGCCCGGCCAGCGTCTCTTCCGGCAGGGTTTCGCTGGAGAATATGAACAGGCCGCCGGGCTCCAGGTTTTCGGCAACGCCGAAGAACAGGGCTTCCAAGCCGCCGAGATAGGGCAAGACGTCGGTCGCGGTGATCAGGTCGAAGGACGGATCGTCGTTGTCTTCGAGGAAATCCACCACTTCGGCAACATAGAGGGTTTCGTAGAGGTCCTTGTCATGGGCGACTTCGACCATGTTTTCCGACAGGTCGATGCCGGTCATGTCGCCCGCAAGATCGCGCAGTGCGCCGCCGGTCAGGCCCGTGCCGCAACCGAGATCGAGCAGCCGCTTGAACGGGCCAAGCGCGAGGGCCTGCAGCCGCTGGCGCACCAGAACCGGGACATGATATTCGAGCTGCTCGACGAGCACATCCTCAAAGACGTCGGCATGCTGGTCGAACAGTGTGGTCACATAAGCGTCCGGCGCCTTGTCGGGCGTCTCGCCGCGGCCCATCGAGGCGATGCGCACGGCCGCGCCGCCATGGTCCTCGGGATCGATCGCGAGGACCTCCTCGTAGGCTTTCACTGCGGCTTCGATATCACCGGATTTCTCCAGCGCGAGCGCGCGATTATAGGCTTCGGCCAAAGCTTCTTCGTCGATTTTTTCCATGGCGGCGTCATAAGGTGCCGTCCCCGACTTGGCAAGTCGATCTTCAGCCCTGTTGCGCCGCAGGGCGTGCTCAGTTGATGATGAATTCGCCCTTGAGCGCCCGCCAGTCGGTGGCCGAGATCAGCTTGCGGTGAATGTAGCGCACCGAATGCAGGGGGCCGTCGAGTGTCTCCTGCCAGAATTTCAGGAAACTGTTCATCTCGGGAAAGTGCGGCGCGATGTCGTACTGTTGCCAGATATAGGTTTGCAGAAAGGCCGGATGATCGGGCATGCGATAGAGGATCTGTGCGGTCGTCAGGCCATAACCTTTAAGCTGCAGTTCCATTTCGTTTGTCATATGGACCTCATCGTTGCTGAATGATGGTCCCTATGATTGAAGCGCCCGATTGGTAAATCAAGTGTTAAAGCGCGTCGGAGATTTGTGAATATTATTTGATTTCAGTGTGTTAGCAGCCTTTTCGGAGGAGTGCTGCCAAGTGGTTGATCGCCCCGGATAATGTCTCCTAGCGCTTCAGGTGCCGCGTCAGGCGGTTTTCGATCCAGGCCCAGAGATTGCGCAGGATCTCGACCATGATCAGGTAGAGGATGGCCGCCCAGAGATACATCTGGAAATCATAGGTGCGCGAAAAGGCGCGGCGGGTTTCGCCCATCAGGTCGAAGACGGTGACGATGGCGACGATGGCGGAGCCCTTGATCATCAGGATGATTTCGTTGCCATAGGGGCGCAGGGCGACGATCATCGCCTGCGGCAGGATAATCTTGAAAAAGGCGATGCGCCGGGGCAGGCCGAGTGCGGCCGAGCCTTCGTGCTGGCCGCGCGGCACGCTCTGGATGGCACCGCGCAGGATCTCCGCCTGGTAGGCGGCGGTGTTGAGCGTGAAGGTCAGGAGCGCGCAGAACCAGGCATCGCGGAAGAAGGTCCAGAGGCCGATCGCCTCGAGATAGGGCCGGAATGTGCCAAAGCCGTAGTAGATGAGGAAAAGCTGGGTGATCAATGGCGTGCCCCGGAAGAAATAGACATAGATGTAGGCGAGCCAGGACAGCACCTTGTTTTTTGTCATGCGGGCATAGGCCAGCGGTAGCGACAGAATACCGCCGAGCACCACGGATATGCTGACCAGCGTCAGCGTCACGCCCAGACCCGAGATGAGGTTGGGGCCGTATTTGGTGAGTTTCTCGATGCTCCAGCTGTCGATGATGAACAGCACGATGCCGATGGCGGCGGCTAGCCAGATGCCGAGCGTGACGTTGCCGATCAGCCGCGATGTCGTGAACCGACGCGCGGCCTCGGGCGGTGCGGGCAGGGCAGGCAGCATGGTTTCGCGATGGCTCATCGGGCGGCCTCCGAGCGTTTCGTCCAGCGCTCGAGCGCGGAAAACACCAGCGACGACAGCATGGCCAGAACGAGGAAGAGCAGGCAGGCGATCGAGAAGAATTCAAAGGCGTTTTTCGTCACGCGTGCGGCGATGCCGGTCTGGCGCAGGATATCGGGCAGGCCGATGACCGAGACGAGGGCGGTGTCCTTGAGAAGCGCCATCCAGAGGTTTCCAAGCCCGGGAAGCGCAATGCGCACCAGCTGCGGCAGGATGATCAGCCGCATGGTGCGGCCCCGGCGCAGGCCCAGTGCATCGCCGGCCTCGTACTGGCCGCGCGGGATTGCCTTGAAGGCAGAGAGCAGCACCTCGGAACAATAGGCGGAGAAAACGACGCCGAGCGCGATCATGCCGGCAACGAAGGCGTTGATCTCCACCGCTCCCTCATAACCGAGCCCGGCCATGAATTGCTGCGCCAGAATTTGCAAGCCGTAATAGACGATGAACAGTGTCAAAAGCTCGGGCAGGCCGCGGAAGATCGTCGTGTAGATGTCGGTCGCCAGCCGCAGCGATTTTTCTTCCGACTGCTTGGCCAGTGCAATGAAGAAGCCGAAGAACAGGCCGATGGGCAAGGTGCAGAGGGCAAGGCTGGTGGTAATCATGAAACCGAAGGCGATCTCGTCGCCCCAGCCGACATCGCCGCAGGACAAAAGTGTCCCGGAGGCAAACAGCCTGAACACACCGATCGGGCCGCAGAGCGGATCGATGGTCGTGGCAATCCACGACAGCAGCGACGATAGGGCGGCAAATGCAGCCTGCATGTGTCTGTTTTCCCCGGCGCGGCCTTTTTGGCTCGCTTGTTGTTGTCTTGTGTTGTCAAACAAAAATGGCGGAAGGGCAAGCCTTCCGCCATCGCATTTCTGTGCAGTTCGAAATCAGCCGCCGTAGACGTCGAAATCGAAATACTTGTCGTTGATTTCCTTGTAGGTGCCATTGGCGCGGATCGCCTGGATGGCGGCATCGAACTTGCCCTTCAGCTCGGTCTCGCCCTTGCGGATCGCAATGCCGGCGCCAGGTCCGTTGATGACGGGATCCGGATCGAGCGCCTTGAGGATCTTGCAGCAGGCGCCGTCCTCGGTCTTGAGCCAGGACGAAAGGACGACGACGTCATCGATGACGGCATCGACACGGCCATTGGCGATGTCGAGCTTGTATTCGTCAGGCGTCGGGTAGAGCTTCAGCTCGGCATCCTTGAAGAAGGCTTCGGCATAGTTCGAATGCGTCGTCGACGACTGCGCGCCGATCGTCTTGCCGGCGAGGCCAGCGGCCGTTGCTTCCGTTATGTCCGAATCTTTCGGTATGGCGATGGCCGGGCCGGTGTTATAATATTTTTCGGTGAAGTCGACCTTTTCCTGGCGCTCGGGCGTGATCGACATCGAAGCGACGATCGCATCGAACTTCTTTGACAAAAGCGCCGGGATGATGCCGTCCCAATCCTGGGTGACGAAGGTGCATTCTGCCTTCATCTCGGCACAGAGCGCCTTGGCGATGTCGATGTCGAAGCCGGTCAGCGTGCCGTCCGCTTCAAGATTGTTGAAGGGCGGGTAGGCGCCTTCCGTGCCGATCACGATCTTTTCGCCTTCAGCCAGGGCGGAGCCGGCCATGAGTGCGAAAACGGCAGCCGAAGCGGCGACTGCCAGACGTTTGGAAATACGCATGTTCATCCTCTCTGTTGGCAGACATCCGGTTTTTTGTTTTATGCGGATGTCCGGTATGCCGGGCATTGTTTTGCCGGTCTGGGCCGATAGTCCTACGCTTTCCAGGAGAAAATCAACAGGAATCCGTCGAAAAACGCCGAAACTTCATGCTGTGGCCGCGTTTACCCCTTTCCGCCGCAAGATCGCCTCTATGTGCTGTCGAGGATGAATACGCTGTTCATCACGAGTTAATCGCGGTTCCGCTAGGCATCGCATGGAACTTTGACTGCAGTCCCGCGGTTTGCTGCCCGGACATCCGGCAACGGCCAGTCGACGGCAAAAACAGAACAGACCTCTCCAAGGAGGAGACAGACATGAGCATTCGATCCAAACTTTTCGCAACGGTGGCATTTCCGGTTCTATCGGTGTCGCTGGCCATTCAGCCGGCACTGGCCGACAGCTTGATGAAACCATTCGAGGTGGCGCAGGAAAGCGGCGATCCGGCGGTGGATCAGCTCTCCGCCGACGGTGAGGTGGTGCCTGAAGAACTGCTGCGCAAGAAGCGCAAGAAGGCAGCGGCTGAGGAAGAGCAGGCAGCCCCTGTTGCCGAAGAGCAGCAGCCGGAAGCCGAGCAACAGGCCGAGCCTGTCGAAAAGCCGCGCAAGAAGCGTGACAAGAAGGCGGCCGTAGAGGAAGAGCAGCCGGCCGCCGAAGAGCAGGCAGCCCCTGTTGCCGAAGAACAGCAGCCGGAGGCCGAGCAGCAGGCGGAGCCCGTCGAGAAGCCGCGCAAGAAGCGCGACAAGAAGGCCGCAGCCGCGGAGGAGCAGCCGGCCGCCGAAGAGCAGGCAGCCCCTGTTGCCGAAGAACAGCAGCCGGAAGTCGAGCAGCAGGCGGAACCTGTCGAGAAGCCGCGCAAGAAGCGTGACAAGAAGGCGGCCGTAGAGGAAGAGCAGCCGGCCGCCGAAGAGCAGGCAGCCCCTGATGCCGAAGAACAGCAGCCGGAAGCCGAGCAGCAGGCGGAGCCTGTCGAGAAGCCGCGCAAGAAGCGCGACAAGAAGGCTGCAGCTGAGGCGCAGAAGACGGAAGAGCAGAAGGCTGCGGACGAGACCCAGTCCGAGGACAGGCCTCCGGTCGCCGAGGGTGAACTGCGCCCGATGATCGAGGGCGATCCGGCGATTGCCGAGGACAATGCGGCTGCAGCTGACGAACCTGTCCCGGAAATGACCGATACGCGCACCACGGAGGAGAAGCAAGAGATTGCCAAGGACCCGTCCGCCAGCGACGAGACCGTGGTCCTGCCCGTCGAGAATGGCGCTGCCGTGCTTGACAGCGACAAGGATGCCGACAATGCCGGCGGCGACAATACGCGTGAAAAGCGCCGCAAGCAGCGCCAGGAATTGCGGGCCGAGGACGAGACTGTCGCGGCACCGACGAGCGATGCCGAATCACAGGCCGGCCGCACGGAACGCCGTCCGAGCCGCGAGGAAATCGGCGCCGCCAACAACGAGAAGGGCGAACGGATCAGCGAGGCGCCGACCTTCGACCTGCCAGACCTGATTGATGCGATCACCGGCAATACCGATGGGAACACCCGTCGCGATCGTCGTCCGCGCATCGAAGAGGAACTCGACAACCGCGTTGTGATCGATCTTGGCGACCAGATCATCGTGCGCAGCGACGACCGTCCGCGTCTGCGCCGCAATGCCGAGGAGACCTATTATGACGAGCTGCCGCGGGGCCGCACCCGCGAAACGATCGAAAAGGTCGGCGGCGTCAAGATTGTCACGATCTACAATCGCTACGGTGACATCCTGCAGCGCACGCGCATCGACCGGCAGGGCCGCGAATACCTGCTGATCTACGCGCCGGAAGCCGGTGACGGCCCGCGTCCGCCCGCCTATGACGTCGGCGACGACCTGCCGCCCATGCGTCTGCGCGTGCCGGTCCGCGACTACATCATCGACACGTCGAGCCAGCCGGACCGCGACTATTACGACTTCCTGTCCGAGCCGCCGGTGGAGCAGGTCGAGCGCGTCTACACGATCGATGAGGTGAAGAACTCGGCCCGTATCCGCGACAAGGTGCGCCGTATCGATCTCGATACGATCACCTTTGCCACGGGAAGCGCCGAAGTGCCGATGTCGCAGGCCAAGACACTGCGCAGCGTGGCGAACGCGATGAACGAAGTGCTGGAAAAGGATCCGGGCGAAACCTTCTTCATCGAAGGTCACACCGATGCGGTCGGATCCGACCAGTCCAACCTCGTTCTGTCCGACCAGCGGGCCGAATCTGTCGCCGTGCTTCTGTCGGAAGTCTATGACATTCCGGCTGAAAACCTGGTCACCCAAGGATATGGTGAGCGCTTCCTGAAGGTGCGCACCGGCGATGCCGAGCAACTGAACCGGCGCGTGACCATCCGCCGCGTTACGGCGCTGGTGCGTCCGGTTGCACAGAACTAGACGGCATTTCGTCTGGATCGACCCTGAACAGAACAACAGGCCCGCCGCGCAAGCAGCGGGCCTGTTGTTGTTTGAGGCTCTCCAAGGGGAAGCCGTTAAACCGGTCGATCAGCCTTCACTTCAGCCCGATGCACCAAGTCCCGTCACCTGTGCGACGAAATCGGCGATGGCTGAGGTGTCGTCGAGATCGAACACCCGCAGGCCTGTGTCGGTGACGGGGTGGTCGGCGGCGATGGCCGTGATGTACGGATCGGTCGGGGCCAGGGGCTCGCGGTTTTTTGCTTCCAGCCGGCGGGCTTCGATCTTGGGGATGGGCTCGCGCTTGTAGCCCTCGATCAAAACGAGGTCGCAAGGGGCAAGCCGTGCCAGGATTTCTTCAAAACTCGGCTCCGGCCCGCCGCGCAGTTCGTGCATGATGGCATAGCGGGTGCCGGAGACGATGGTGACCTCGTGGGCGCCGGCTTCGCGGTGGCGAAAACTGTCGGCTCCAACCTTGTCGATGTCGAAGTCGTGATGCGCATGCTTGATCGTCGAGACACGGTAGCCGCGTCGGGTGAGTTCGGTAACCAGCCGGACGCAAAGGCCGGTCTTTCCCGAATTCTTCCAGCCGGCAATGCCGAACAGTTTTGGACCCGTCATGGTTTTTCCGCCTCCAGGAGGGCAAGCCAGCGCTCCGCCTGTGCGTGATCGGCGGGCGTGTTGATATTGTAGAACGGATCGAAGGCCCCGGCCTTGGTCTCGATCATCGGAAAATGCACTGCGACCATCGGATGGCGGGCGATGAAACTGCGCACCCGGCGCTTGTCGTCGGTGATCAGCCAGCGTTCCAGATCATCGGCGATGGCAACGGGCCAGAGGCCGAAGATCGGATGCATGATGTCGTCCGTAAAGGCGATGGCGATCTGGTCTGCCTGTTGCCGGGCCGCTGCCAGCCGCGCGACAAGGTCTGTTGGAAAGAAGGGCGTATCGGTCGGAACCGTTGTCACGCAGGATGAGACCGGATGCCGCCGCTCTGTGTGGCGCAGCGCCGAGAGCACACCGGCGAGCGGGCCGAGATGACCCGAGACGGTGTCGCCGAACGCCGTCACGCCCGGCGGCAGGTCCGGCGCGGGCACGGCATTGGTGTTGACGTCGATCGAGCATGCCTGCGGTCGAAGCCGCTCGATGATCCGGTCGAGCAGGGGGCGAGCGCCCAGTTGCAGGGCGGATTTATTCTGCCCCATGCGCGAGGACAGGCCGCCGGCGATGATGACGGCCGGAATGTCGGTCGGGATCCTTGTCTGGCGCTCCGTCATCCCTGCTGCTCCGAGAGGCGCGTCCGCACGCGTCGGTCGGCGCCGATCACCGACAGCGTCGCGGCGATGCCGGCAAGGCTTGCCGCCGCCATCACCACAAGCAGCGGATAGATGCCGGTCTCGATCGTCAGCAGCGCGCCTGCGAGTGCCGACAGGACCGCGCCGCCGCCAATGGTCAGTGCGCCGCCAAGCCCGGAGGCCGAACCGGCCAGGTGGGGACGGACGCTGACGATGCCGGCATTGGCGCTCGGCAGGCTGACGCCATTGCCGACGCCGACGAGGAACATCGGAGCGAAGAAGGCGAGTGCGGTTTCCAGTCCGCCGAGGAAGAGCGCGCCGGTGATGACGGTGCCGGCCAGGGTGATGACGCCGCCGGCCAGCATCATCCTGCCGGTGCCGATGCGCCTGGCATAACGTCCCGACAGGAAGTTTCCGACCATGTAGCCGAAGGCGGTGAAGCAGAAATAGAGGCCAAGCGCCGTCGGCGACATGCCAAGCAGCGTGCTGCCGACAAAGGGGGCGCCGCCGAGAAAGGCGAAAAAGACACCCGACGCAAAGGTTGTCGTCAGCGTGTAGCCCCAGAAGGCGCCGGACGACAGCAATTCCGGATAGGCTTTGAACTGTGCCGCAAAGCTCGCGGACGGGCTGTCGTTGGTTTCCTTGAGGTCGAGCCAGACGATGGCCATGACCAGCAGGCCGAAGACGAGGATGGCGACGAAATTCGCCTGCCAGCCGAACAGGTCGCTGAGCACGCCGCCGAGCACCGGGCCAATCATGGGGACGATGGTCATGCCCATGGTGACATAGCCGATCATCGAGGCTGCCTCTTCCATCGGGACCATATCGCGGACGATGGCCCGCGACAGGACGAGCCCGGCAATCAGCGTCGTCTGCAGCATGCGTCCGACCAGAAAGACCTCTATCGAGGTGGCGGCGATGCAGACCAGCGTTGCCAGGAGAAAGAGACCGATGCCGGAGAGAAGAACGGGCCGGCGACCGTAGCGATCCGACAGCGGCCCGATGATCAGTTGCAGCACCGCGGTGCCCGCAAGATAGCCTGAAATGGCAAGCTGGATGGTTGCGTAGCTGCTTTCGAAGTCGGCCGCCATAGCGGGCAGGGCGGGCAGGAACATGTTCATGTTCAAGGCGCTCAGGCCGGCAATCAGCACGAGCGTTGCGATATGCGGCGGTGTGTTTCTGTCGAGAAATCGGGTCCGGGTCATGCGCAAGTCACTCTATTTCGGCGATTCGGGGATCGATTGCTGGGCAACCGCTGCAACGCGCCGCTTGTTTTCGCGGGCGAAGGTATAAAGTCCGGAGCCGACGATGACCAGAATGCCCGTAATCATCCAGATGTCCGGCTTTTCCGCGAAGAACAGCATGCCAATACCGATCGACCAGATCAGGCTTGTGTAGCGGAAGGGGGCGATGATGGCGATTTCGCCATTGCGCATGGCCAGAACGATGCATTGATAGCCGACCAGCAGCAAGAGGCTGGCGCCGGCCAGATGGCCGAACGACACCAGGCTCATTGGCTGCCAGCCACCCATCGGCAGGATCATGACCGCACCGGTCAGCGTGATGGCGACGGCGGTTATGACGGAGATGAACAGCGACGGCACCTTGGGGTCGATCCGGCGCGTACAGAGGTCGCGGATCGCGGCGCAGAAGACGGAGGCGACGACATTGAGCGCGGCGATTGTAAACCCCTCCGGACCTGGCCGCAAAATGATCAGCACGCCGAGAAAACCGGTGAGGATGGCAAGCCAACGCCGCCAGCCGACGGGCTCGGACAGGAAGAGGGCGGCGCCCAGCGTCACAGCCAGCGGCAGCGCCTGGAGGATCGCCGAGGCATTGGCCAGCGGAATCTGCCCGAGCGCGTTGATATAGGTAATGGAGGCGCCGACTTCCGCAACGACGCGAAGAGCAACGGCTGGCGTCGTCAAAAGCCGAAACGACCGCATGGCACCGAAAGACCAGGCGAGTGCCAGCACCAGAACGGAAGTCAGGAAGCCGCGAACGAACATGATCTGGCCGACATTCATTTCGCCGGTGACGGATTTGACAAGAGCGTCGTTGCAGGTGAAGCCGGCCATGGCAAGGCACATGAAAACTGCGCCGCGCATATTGGCGGAAGAGTGCATTTTTTATCCTGGTTCGCCGGGGGGCGGTTTCCGATCGCTTCCTGCGAGAGAGCCGATGCGACGGTAACAAAAGACGTCAACTGCCTAACTGTAAAGCATCGGACGTGTTTTTATGCAACATCTGTCCCGTTCTCGTCGCCGTTTTATGGGCTGCGCGACACCGCTTGCGAGGCTGCATTCTTTCTGTGCAGCATGCTGATCTGCCGGCAGCGCTCGAAACTATCGTAAATTGCGGTTTTAATTGGGAAAATATTAATTTTCGCTGCCTACCGTCATTCTACTCCGCTGTCCTCTTGCATGGGGCGAATGATGGCTGACGCAGGGGAAGGCAGTTTCCCCCAGCGTCAACTGGAATGTGCCGCCGGCGCCTGTTGTTGCGCGCGGCATATGGGCTCTTCGATGCCGAAGGCCGTTCTGCGGGAATGTCCGATTTACTCAACGCCTGGAGTCCGGAATGTCCCTGATCGATCGCTCATTGCAGCGTCTTCGCATCGTCACCAAGGTTCTTTTGTTCGTCGTCCCGCTTGTCGCGCTGATCGCCGGCATCGGGCTTGTCGGCTATTTCACCGCGAGCACGCTGAACGGACACATGACCGTCACCCGCGAGACGATCAGCAATCTCTCGAATTTCGAGGCGCTGCGCGGCGCGGTGCAGAGTTTCACCGACACGCCGACGGATGAAACGCGACAGATTCTGGCAGCCCGGATCGGGGAACAGGAAGCCGGCATCCGGGTTCTCAACGACCTCCTGCCGACCGCGGCGGACAGGGCCGAGATCGCATCTGTGATGCAGTTGGGCGATGCGATGCGTAGCGGCGCCGAAACGCTCTGGTCGATCGAGACGGAGCGCGACGCGGTGACCACGTCGGTTGCGACGGCGCTGTCGGAGATGACCAAACAGGGCAATATGGCCTACAAGCAGATCGATGTGCTGCGCAAGGAATCCGGCGAGAAGGAAGCCTTTGCGAAAGCCCTGCTGTTTGACGCGGCTGCCTATCAGGGGCTTGCCGAGCGCATCAAGAAATTTCGCCTGCCTGTCACCATGGCGGTCGCGCCCGATGCCAAGATCGACGCGGCCAAGAAATTCCTGCCGCATCTGATGAAGCAGATTGCCGAAGCCGAGGCGATCGCATCGGACAAGGTGCAAAAGCAGATTGCCGTCGTCCGGGCGGATGCCGAAAAGATCAGTGCGATCGTCGCTTCTTCGGATGCAAATGATATCAAGAAGACGCAGATCGTTCCGATCCTCAGCAAGTTTTCGAAATATGAAGCGGATTTTGCCAAGGAAGCGGCGAAGAACTCCGATACGGCTGCCAAGCGTTTTGTCGGCATGGATGGTGAAATTCTGCTGCTGAAAAGCCTGATCGCGCTGATGGATGAAACCTTCAAGGGGCTGGATGCCACTCGCCTGCACATCAGCGAACTGCACCGCAACCTGAATACCGACAGCCGCGCTGCCGTCATTGCCGATATCACGGCCGTTCGCGCTTCGGCCACGACGCTTTCGGAAACCGGCGGAAAGAACGCAGCGCTGCGCGACCTGCTCGGCAAGCTGACGCCCTCGCTGGAGCAGATCGACAGCGGCACCGCACAGCTGATCGACGTCGGTCAACGCTGGCTCAATGCGAAGGCGCAGGTCACCACGCTCGTGGTGCAGGCAAGCCAGACGCTCGAAAACTTCGTCAGCCGCGCCCAGGAAGTCGGAAAACAGGATAGCCAGCGTTCGGCCAATGTCTCGATCATCGCCATGATTGCAGGCACGTTGCTCGCCATCATCGGCGGCCTGATGCTCATTGAGACCCTGCGCGGTCCCTTGAAGCGTGTCACCGAAACCATGACCCGCCTGGCGAATGGTGATCTTGAGGTCGCGATCGAGGGCCGCAACCGCGGCGACGAAATCGGCGACATGGTGCGTTCGGTTGCCGTCTTCCGCGACCACGCCGTCGAAAATGTCCGCCTGGAACGCGAAGCGGAAACCGCACGTACCCTGTCGGCCGAAGAAGAGGCCCGGCGCAGCCACGAGCGTGCCCGCATCGAAGCCGAACAGATGGAGGCGCTGACGGCCCTGTCGGACGTTCTCGCCAAGCTCGCTGATGGCAATCTGGAAGACGGCATGGCGGAAAACCTGTCTGCAGATTATGTCGTCATGGCCCGCACCTACAACAATGCCGTCGAGGCGCTGCGTGCCACACTGATCGATGTCCGTATGGTGACCAATGAAATCACCGGCGGCACCAGCAATCTGGCGGCGTCCGCCGACGACCTTGCCCGTCGCACCGAGCAACAGGCCGCAGCCCTCGAACAAAGCTCCCGTGCCTTGGGTCAGTTGACCGAGATTGTCCGTTCGACGGCAGAAAGCGCCCGCAAGACCACGGTCTCGGTCGACGAAACGCACAACTACGCCAAGCATTCGGGGCTTGTCGTCTCCAAGGCGATCGATGCCATGGCTGCGATCAACAAGTCGTCGGACAAGATCTCGACGATCATCAGCGTCATCGATGAAATCGCTTTCCAGACCAACCTGCTGGCCCTGAACGCCGGTGTCGAGGCTGCCCGCGCCGGTGATGCCGGTCGCGGCTTCGCTGTGGTTGCCCAGGAAGTCCGCGAGCTTGCCCAGCGTTGCGCTGGTGCTGCCCGCGAGATCAAGGGGCTGATTTCCGAAAGTTCGGTCCAGGTGCGCAGCGGCGTCGAGCTGGTGAAGGAAACCGGGACGGCGCTGACGGTCATCAACGATCATATCTCGACGATCCATCAGCTTGTCAGCAACATCGAATCGGCTGCCGCCGACCAGTATCGGGGCTTGAACGAGGTCAACCAGGCCGTGCGCCAGGTCGAGCTGATCACCCAGCAGAATGCCGCCATGGTCGAGGAGAACACCGCCGAGATCCATGGCCTGCGCCGGCAGGTCGAGAGCCTCAACGAGAAGATCGAGCGCTTCAAGACGGGCACCACCCGCAGCAACCACGGTTATGGCAACCGCCACAGCTACGCCGCCTGATATCTGACGGTCCTGCAGGAAAAACCCGCCGGGGATGACCCCGGCGGGTTTTGCGTTTCAGGGAAGAAAAAAGGGGTTTGCGTCAGCCGCCGGTCACGCTCATGTGGCGGGCGACCGCCGGTTTGTTGCTGGTGCGGTCGATGATGAAGTCGTGGCCTTTCGGTTTGCGCGAAATCGCCTCGTCGATCACGGTCGAAAGATAGGCGTCGTCGTCGGAAATCCGCAAGGGGGCGCGCAGGTCGGCGGCATCATTCTGGCCAAGGCACATGTAGAGCGTGCCGGTGCAGGTCAGCCGCACGCGATTGCAGCTTTCGCAGAAATTGTGGGTCATCGGCGTGATCAGCCCCAGCCGGCCGCCGGTCTCCGCGACCGTCAGGTACCGGGCCGGGCCGCCGGTCTTGTAGGCATTGTCCGACAGCGTAAACTGTTCGGCGAGGCGGGCGCGCATCTCGCTCAGCGGCAGATAATGGTCGGTCCGGTCCTCGTCGATCTCGCCCATGGGCATGGTCTCGATCAGGGTCAGGTCCATGCCGCGCCCATGGGCCCAGCGCATCATGTCCGGGATTTCCTGGTCGTTGAAATCCTTGAGCGCCACGGCGTTGATCTTGACGTGGATGCCAGCCGCCTGTGCGGCGCCGATGCCCTCCAGCACCTTGCCGAGCTCTCCCCAACGGGTGATCGACTTGAATTTTTCCGGATCGAGCGTATCGAGCGAGACGTTGATGCGGCGCACGCCGCAATCGGCGAGTTCGGCCGCGTGGCGGGCAAGCTGCGAGCCATTGGTGGTCAGCGTCAGTTCGTCGAGCCGGCCGTCATGAACATGCTTGCCGAGTTCGCGCACCAGGAACATGACGTTCTTGCGCACCAGAGGCTCGCCGCCGGTCAGGCGCAGCTTACGGACGCCCTTTGCAATGAAGGCGGAACAGAGCCGGTTCAGCTCTTCAAGCGTCAGCAGGTCCTTCTTCGGCAGGAAGGTCATGTTTTCCGCCATGCAATAGGTGCAGCGGAAATCGCAGCGATCGGTGACGGACACGCGCAGATAGGTGACGGCGCGGCCAAACGGATCGATCATCGGCGCCGGGGCGTCGTTCAGCGGCGTTGCGCCCGTCCTGTCGATAATGGCTGTGGTCACATCCTGTCTCCTTGAAACGTCAATGTCGTGAGCCAAGGCCGCCGCGTCAAGACGCAACTGCGTGAATGGACTGCAAAATGCCGTCCGGGTAGACTTTCTTGCTGCGTCCTTCCCATGCTAGGCCTTCGATCGATGAATGGAGACTGCGTGACATGACTGATATCTGGCCGACCGAGCTGCGCGTCTCGAAGGACCGCCAAAGGCTGACGGTGAGCTTCAACGACGGCGCTTCGTATGACCTTGCCGCGGAAATGCTGCGCGTCCTGTCGCCGTCGGCCGAAGTGCAGGGCCACGGGCCGGGGCAGGGCCTGACCGTGCCGGGAAAACGCAATGTGGCGATCATCTCGGTGGCGCCGACCGGAAACTATGCCGTCCGGCTCGGCTTCGACGACTTTCACGATACCGGCATCTTCACCTGGGCCTTTTTGCGCGAACTGGGCGAGACCGGGGCGGCGAAGTTTGCCGACTACGAGCGCGATCTCGCCAACAAGGGCATGACACGCGACAAGGCCGAGAAGCCGAGGTAAGTCGGTCCCGTTGCTTGTCGATACGGTTGCGCCGGCCTATTCCGGGCTTTCTGTTTCGCCGGCAAGCAGGGTGGCGATGATCCGCTCCATCGATTCGGCCACCGTGATGCATTCGTCGATCGGCGCGCCGGTCAGCGATCGTTCGATCAAGGCGGTCTGGATGGCCATCGCCTCCTGCGTCAGCGTCTCTCCCGCCCTGGTCAGCGACAGGCGCAGCACGCGCTTGTCCTTGCGATCGCCGCGCCGTTCGATCAGGCCGCGTTTTTCCAGCTGCGGCAGAAGCATGCTCATATTCGAGCGGCCGACCAAGAGCTTTCGCGCCAGTTCCTGCTGGCTGATGCCATCGAAGCGATAGAGGTTGATCAGGATGTCGAGATGCGGCGGCTTGATGTCGAGGGGAGCCAGCGCCCGTGTCAGCGTCTGCTGCATCAGCTGGCAGGCGCGGGCAACGGCGATCCAGCTGCGGAAACGGGGATGGTCCCAGGGAAGGCCTGTCGGTGCGGAAGAGACTTGATTTTTGTTCATGCCTGTACTTTATTGTTCAATATTGAACATTATCGGAGTCCCACTATGCCATCCTTTGCGCTCAAGGTCATCCGCATGTCGCTGGCAGCCGTTGCGTTGTTTTCGCCGGCTGCCGCCGGTCGCCTTGCGTTTGGGATTTTCAGCCGGACACCGGGCAGGCGCGGGAAAAATGCCAAGGAAGCAGCGGCGCTCGAAAAGGCGGCACCCGTGGTGGCCCGTGCCGAGCGGGTTTCGCTCTCGTTGCCGCTTTCCGGTGGCGCGGCCGTCGCCCACCGGTTTCTACCGGATGCGACTGTGGCGAATGGCAAACGTGTGCTTGTCACCCATGGCTGGGGTTCGCGCGTCGATTACCTGACGGCGCTGGTCGAGGGGCTGGTTTCCGCCGGCGCCGAGGTGGTGGCGCTCGACTGGCCCGGACACGGCGCCTCGCCGGGACGTTTCCTGACCATGCCGCAGGCGGTGCAGACCGTCGACGCGGCCTGGCGGCATTTCGGCCCCTTCGATGCGGCGGTCGGCCATTCGTTCGGGGGCGCAAGCCTTGCCTGTGCGGCCGGCGGTGCGCTTGCCGGTGTGCAACCGCGCATACCCGGCCGTCTCGTGCTGATTGGCGCGCCCAGCGAAATGGCCTGGCTGTTTGCCGATTTCGGCCGGTTCATGCGGTTGCGACCAAAAGTGCAGGCGGCATTCGAGGCGGTCGTCGAGCGGCTGGCCGGACGCTCCCTGAGCGAGTTCGATGCGGCGCGGATGATGGGTGCGCTGGACGTGCCGGTGCTGATCATCCATGCCGAGGACGACAAGGAGGTGGCGGCCGAACATGCCCGTCGCTATGCGGCCGCAAACGCACGTGTGCACCTGCACTGGGCCAACGGGCTCGGGCATCGCCGCATCGTGTCGGCGCCGCCGGTCATCGAGATCGTCTGCGATTTCCTGTTCGATAGACCGGACCGGGCGGTCGCCTGACGATTTCCCTTGCCATTGTCATCAGAGCTTCATGGTCTTGCCGGACGGATTGGCAAGGATTCTGGAGAAAAGCATGACAATCATCCGCACGCTCGACGACCTCAAGGCGCTCTATGGCGATGCCGGGGAAGCCTCCATCGTCAAGGTCACGACGGTCCTGACGCCGGACTACCGGCTGATGATCGAGGCGTCGCGCTTTGCCGCGCTGGCGACTGTGGGCCCGGAGGGGCTGGATTGCTCGCCGCGTGGCGATGCGGCCTGCGTGGTGCGGATTGCCGATGAACGGACCGTGCTAATACCCGACTGGCGCGGCAACAACCGGGTCGATTCGCTTGCCAATATCGTGCGCGACCCACGCGTGGCCCTGATGTTCCTCGTGCCCGGATCGAACACGACGATGCGGATCAACGGCACGGCCGTGGTCAGTGTCGATCCGGCCCTGACCGGCACCTTCAACGTTGATGGCAAACACCCGCGCAGCGTCATCGTCGTCACGATCGGCGAGGTCTATTTCCAGTGCGCGCGAGCGCTGATGCGCTCAAGGCTCTGGGATCCGGCGCTCCGTGTCGATCCCGCACACCTGCCGACGCCGGGCATGCTGCTGAAGGCGGCCAAGGACGATTTCGACCGCGAGACCTACGATCGCGAATGGCCCGAACGCGCGGAAAAGACCATGTGGTGACCTGCTGCAACGCGCGGATACCGTCTGCCATTGTCTGGGGATGGCGACGACAGCGGGCTTCCTCTGGGCAATCCCTGCTGTAAGCTCGGCTGTCACACAGGTTTCAAGGCAGACATTGCATGCAAAAGAAAATCTACCTCGCCGGCCCGGACGTTTTTCTCTCCAATGCCCGCGACATCCTCGGACAGAAGGCCGATATGGTGCGCGCTGCGGGTTTCATCCCCTTGTGCCCGGGGGATCTAGAAGTTCCCCCCAGCGACACGAAAAAGGGGCTTGGTCTCGCCATCAGCGCGATCAACGAGGGCATGATGCGGGATGCCGATGCGGTCATTGCCAATCTGACGCCGTTTCGCGGCGTGGCCGCCGATGTCGGAACGAGCTTCGAACTCGGCTTCATGTGCGCGCTCGGCAAGGTTGTCTACGGTTACACCAATGTTGAGACCGACCATTTCAAGCGGTGTGCGGACTTTTATGGCGGCGCCCTGACGCGGTCGCCGGATGGCCGTATCCGCGGGCCGGACGGCCTGTCGATCGAGGATTTCGACATGGTCGACAATCTGATGCTCGACGGCGGCATTGAAAGCCGCGGCGGCATCTTCGTTGTCGGCAATGCCAGTGAAGACGCGCTCTATACGGATATGCAGGCCTTTGCGGAATGCCTGCGGCTGATGGCGTCCCGCTACGCAAGCTGACTCACCGTCAGCGGGGCTTTTCGCTCACCTGCGCTTCCCCAGGGAAAGCTCAATCGCGAACAACGACCTTGGTGCCGATGGTGACATTGGCATAGAGATGCTCGACATCCTCATTGGCCATGCGAATGCAGCCTGATGACATCGCCTTGCCGATGGACGACGGCTGGTTGGTGCCGTGGATGCGGTAGATCGTCGAGCCGAGATACAGGGCGCGGGCGCCGAGCGGATTCTTTATGCCGCCCTTCATGCTGGCCGGCAGGATGTTGCCTTTTTTGGCCTCGCGGGCACGCATGTCTTCCGGTGGCGTCCAGGTCGGCCATTCCGCCTTGCGGCTGACGGTGTTCGCGCCGGTCCAGATGAAACCGTCGCGCCCGACGCTGACGCCGTACCGCATGGCGATGCCGTTGCCGAGAACATGGTAGAGACGGCGGTCGGAGTTGTCGATGATGATGGTGCCGGGGGCTGCCGTTTCGTTAAAGGCAATCAGTTCGCGCTGGATCGGCGAGGCGTTGATGTCCTTGCGGGCGCGGACCTTCTCCGTGGCGGGCTTGCCTTCCGAGAGAACCTGAAGCCAGCCGGTCTTGAGCGTGCCGGTCTGCAGCGATGCCAGTTCCACGGAACGGTCCGTTCCTGCGGCCTGGGCTGCTGGGGCTGCGATAAGAAGCGCTGTTGCGATAATGGCAAGGGTCCGGCGTTTCATGATGTTGTCTCCCGTTTTTGCTGGGAGATCGGCCGCGGAAATGCGGGTCGCTCCCTGTTGTGACGCCTTCATAGGACGGCACGGGGGAGGTCCGCTGTTTCCAAGGGAACCACGTGGAAACACGAACGGCGCCACAAGGGCGCCGGGAGCGGTGGCGGATAGGCGTCAGCCTATTTGCGATAGATCAGCCAGCTCTTGCCGGTGTCCTTCTTCATGCCGTCCTCGAACAGGATGGTCCGGTTTCGACCGGCATTTTTGGCACAATAGAGCGCGATATCGGCCTTGTTGTAGAGATCGACGGGATCTTCGGCACTCTGCGCCGGGCAGATGCCGACAGACAGCGTGATCGGTCCGTAATTGACGCCGGTCTTGGAGTTCTTGAACGGGGTGTTGGCCAGAGCCGTGCGGATGCGTTCGCCGACCTGCAGGCATTCTTCGACGGTGCTGTCGGTCAGGATGACCGCAAACTCCTCGCCGCCGGTGCGGGCGACGAAGACATCGCGGCGCAGATTGGCGCGGATGACGGTCCCGACCGTCGCCAGGATCTTGTCGCCGACCGGATGGCCGTAATTGTCGTTGACCTTCTTGAAATGGTCGATATCGACAACGAGAAGACCGGTATAGGCTTTTGTATTCTCGGAATTGTAGATGGCCGCGAGCTTTTCATCAAAGGCGCGCCGATTGGCAAGGCGGGTCAACGAATCGGTGTTGGCAATACGCTTGTATTCTTCGAGTTCCTGGCGGATGATCTCCATCTCGAAGGTTTTCAACTCGACGTTTTCGACGCGCTCCTTGCCCCGCGACATGGTGTCTGCGGTTGCATTTGTCAGGATCGTCACCGCGTGACGCAGGATCTCGGCGCTGGCGCTGCTCTTGCTGGTAATGTTGGAATAGGCCTCGTCCAGCACGCGGTTGTAGCTTTCGAGCGCTGTCTGCTCCTCCTTGAGGAGGGTGAGCAGCGACAGCAGTTCGGAGGCCAGATGCGTGTGCGCGCGGTCGACGCCGGCCGGGTGATGGAAATTGCTGAAATACTGTGCGCCGATCGCGTCGAGTTCTTCCTGCGTCGCCTTGCTGCCAAGCGCCGCCAGTTCCTTCGATAGCTTCGGATTGGAGCCGATATAGGCTTCGTAGTAGAGTTCGTAGTTCCGCGGAATGGGCGATATGCCCATGATCCGCATCGCATGCGTCACATGGGCGGAGATGTCCGGTATCTGAATTTTGTGCGAGGCCGCCGTTTGCATGCCAAGCTCCTGTTCATGTGTGTTTTCTGTCATCGCTACTTCTAGGGGTAAAAGATTTTAGAAGCCTTAACGTTTGGTCATTCGCATCGTTAAGAGTGTTCATAAGAACATGCACTATCACTTATACCTGTTAAGAAATGGCAATAAAAAAGCCATGCCCAACGCTTCGGAAAAAGCGGCGGGCATGGCTTGAAGTGTCGTTCGCGCAGGGGTTGATCGTGTCAGGAGGGGCTGATCATCGTTTCCGGGCGCACGACAGCGTCGAATTCCTCATTGGTGACATAGCCCCCACCAACGGCTTCTTCCCGAAGGGTCGTGCCGTTCTTGTGGGCGGTCTTTGCGATCTTGGCGGCATTGTCATAGCCGATTTTCGGGGCCAGCGCCGTCACCAGCATCAGGGACCGGTCGAGTGCGGCCTTGATGTTGTCTTCGCGGGCCTCGATGCCGACGACGCAATTGTCGGTGAAGGAGACGGCCGCATCGGCCAGAAGCTGCACAGACTGCAGGAAATTGTAGGCCATCAGGGGATTGTAGACGTTCAGCTCGAAATGCCCCTGGCTGCCGGCAAAGGTCAGCGCGGCATTGTTGCCGAACACCTGCACGCAGACCTGGGTGAGGGCCTCGCACTGGGTCGGGTTGACCTTGCCGGGCATGATCGACGAGCCGGGCTCGTTTTCCGGAAGCGACAATTCGCCAAGGCCGGAGCGCGGGCCGGAGCCAAGCAGGCGGATGTCGTTGGCGATCTTGAACAGAGCGGCGGCCGCGGCATTGATCGCACCATGGCTGAAGACCATGGAATCATGCGCGGCCAGCGCCTCGAACTTGTTCGGCGCAGTGACGAAGGCGATGCCGGTGATCTTGGCGATTTCATCGGCAACCTTCTCGGCAAAGCCGATCGGCGCGTTGAGGCCGGTTCCGACGGCGGTTCCACCCTGGGCGAGTTCGCAAATGCCGGGAAGCGTCATCTCGATGCGCTTGATCGAGGAGGCGACCTGGGCCGCATAGCCGGAAAATTCCTGGCCGAGCGTCAGGGGCGTGGCATCCTGGGTGTGGGTGCGACCGATCTTGATGATGTGATCGAAGGCCTTGACCTTGTCTTCCAGTGCCTTGAGCAGGTGCCTGAGTGCCGGCAGAAGGTCGTGTACCACCCGTTCGGCGCAGGCGATGTGCATGGCAGTCGGATAGGTGTCGTTCGATGACTGGCTCATATTGACGTGATCATTCGGGTGCACCGGCTTTTTCGAGCCCATGACGCCGCCCAGCATTTCGATGGCGCGGTTGGAGATCACTTCATTGGCATTCATGTTCGACTGGGTGCCGGAACCCGTCTGCCAGACGACAAGCGGAAAATGTTCATCCAGCTTGCCGTCGATGACTTCCTGCGCTGCCGCAATAATGGCATTGCCGATCGTCGGATCAAGCCCCTGCAGCGCCATATTGGTGCGGGCGGCCGCCTGCTTGACGATGCCGAGCGCACGCACGATGGCGAGCGGCTGCTTTTCCCAGCCGATCTTGAAGTTGGCGAGCGAGCGTTGCGCCTGGGCGCCCCAGTATCGATCGCTAGCGACTTCGATCGGGCCGAACGTGTCTGTTTCCGTGCGCGTGGATGTCATCGTCTTCCTGCTTTCGTCCTGCTGTTTCGTCTCAAGACCGGAAGGCGGAAACGCTGCCAATACCGCGTTTTCCCGCCGTGATGGGTTTTTCTGTGGCCCAGTTGGGATGCGTTTGTAAAGGGGCTCTGCCACGGCGCAGCGGCTACAATCGTTTAAGTCGGACAGATTTCCGGCCCTTCGTGCAGAACGGCGTCGCGCGGTCGGGAACAGGACCGGAAAACAGCACCGGCGGACGTTTGCCGGCCTGTGCCTTTTCAGACACAGGGCCCGGCTGATTCCCGGCATGCAGAAACCGGCGCGTCGGCGCAGGTTGCCAAGATGCGTCATTTTGCGAAAAATTCATGTGCAAATTCAAATTTTTGGAAGGGCTGGCCCGTTCCACATGTGCGGATCTCGTCACGCTTTTGTGACGCCTTCCTGCTGCACAGGGGAGGGTGTGTTTTCTTTTCATTCACCATCCTTTTCTATAAGTTCAATGGCACGGCGCATCGCACGCGTCGAGCGCAAGCCGCAGACGACGGCAACGCTTATACGGGGACACAGATACCGATGAAAATTATGAAGACCGCCGCGATCGTGACGTTGCTCGCCAGCTGTGCGCTGACGTCGCTGCAGGTGAAGCCTGTCGAAGCCTTGACGCTGATGGACATGATCCGTGGCAAGAAGCGGGTGGTTCAGGACGACATGCAGTCGCTGCCGGGCGTCGACATGGTTGCGCCGGAGGTCAAGAAGCAGCAGGCTTCGGCGCCGTTGCCGCGCGTCACCGGGCCACGTTATTATACCTACAAGGCAGAAACGCTGCGCAAGATTGCCACCGCCAAGCTGCTGGACCCCGTTGTCACCGGGTCGATCGGCAGCGCGGATCTGCCGCCGATGCTGCGCGCGCCGCTCTCGGACGGCCGGCAGTTTCTGCCCGCCGCCAATGCCGTTGCGCCGGGCGATGTCGCCAAGGCAGTTGAAGACTATTATGGTGCACATCAGTCCTTCGTCTGGATCGATGGCCATGGCCTGACCGCTGGCGCGCGTGCGGCGCTGAAGGTGCTGGGCGATGCCGGCAAGGTCGGTCTCGACCCGCAGGACTATGCCGTGTCCGTCCCCTCCGACAGTTTTGATCGTGGCGACATGATCGCCCGCGAAAAGGAGCTGGTCCAGTTCGAGATCAGCCTGTCGGCTGCGACGCTGACCTATGTTGCGGATACCGTGCGCGGACGCATCGATCCGAACAAGATTTCCGGCTATCACGATTTCAAGCGCAAGACCGTCGATCTCAAGGACACGCTGGAACGGATGGCGAAGAGCAGCGATGTCGCAGCCTTGCTTGACGGGCTGAAGCCGGCGGGCACGCATTTTGCCGCCCTGCAGCGCGAACTGCAGACACTTCAGGCGGAAACGGCCGAGAGCCCGCGCATCGTGATCGCCCCCGGCACATTGCTGAAGCCCGGCATCAGCAATCCCGAACTCGCCAATGTCGTCGCCGCGATCCGCCTGAAGGGGTCCGATGCCCTGAAGGCCGAGCATGCAGCCGTGCTGCAGGCCTATCAGAACACGCCCGATTACACACCGGAACTGGTGACCCTGGTCGAAGCGTTCCAGACGGAGCACGGCCTGAAGCCGGACGGCATCGTCGGCAAGGCGTCGATCCGCATCCTGACCGGTGGCGACACGACGGCGGACAAGATCAACAAGGTCCAGATCGCCATGGAACAGGCGCGCTGGTTGCCCGGTGAACTCGGCAGCCGCTATGTGTTCATCAACCAGCCGTCCTTCATGGCGTCCTACCATCAGGGCGGCGCCGAGGAGTTCTCCATGCGTGTGGTGGTCGGCTCGAAGGCCAACCAGACCTATTTCTTCCAGGACGAGATCCAGACGGTCGAGTTCAATCCCTATTGGGGCGTGCCGCAGTCGATCATCATCAACGAGATGCTGCCGAAGCTGCGCAACGATCCGAACTATCTCGATCGCCTGGGCTACCAGGTTGAAGTCGGTGGTCGTGCGGTTCCGTCCTCGTCGGTCAACTGGTACGGCTCTACTGCCTCGGTGGCCGTGCGCCAGCCGCCCAGCAGCGACAATGCTCTGGGGGAGTTGAAGATCCTGTTTCCGAATTCCCACGCCATCTACATGCACGACACGCCGTCGAAGAGTTTCTTCAAGCGTGATCAGCGTGCGCTCAGCCATGGCTGCGTGCGCCTCGTCGACCCGCGCCGCATGGCCGCGGCGGTGCTTGGTATTTCTGTCGAGGATGTCGGAAGGCAGATCGCCGGCGGGCGGAACAAGGGCGTCAGCGTTCCCGAGAAAATCCCGGTCTACATCGCTTATTTCACGGCCTGGCCGAACAAGGACGGCGTGATCGAATATTTCGACGATGTTTATGATCGCGATATGTACATGAACCGTGCGCTCGATGCGACACGCACGGCGCGGCGTGCCGAGGGCTGAGCCGATCGATGCTACAGACATGAAAAAAGCGGCCTTCGAGCCGCTTTTTTTACGCCTGAACTATGGTGTCAGTGCCGTGCCAACAGCCGCTCGATCAGATCCGGGTTCAGTTCGTCGAAATGGCGGATGATGTGGTCTGGTTCCAGCGTCTCAATCGGCACGTCCGAATAACCGAAGGGCACGGCGATCGATCGGACGGATGCGTTTCGGGCGACGAGGATGTCGTTCAGGCTGTCGCCGATCATCACCGCGCTTTCCGGCAGGCCGCCGGCCAGACGGATCGTCGACAAAAGATGCTCGGCGTCCGGTTTGCGCACAGAAAAGGTATCGCCACCGGTGATGGTGACGAAGCGATCCGTGAGGCCCAGCCCTTCGATCAGGCTCTTTGCCAGCATTTCCAGCTTGTTGGTGCAGATTGCCAGCGTCAGGCCGGCCGATGACAGTCGGTCCATCGCATCGATGACGCCGGGATAGGGAATGGAATCGCCGGGCATGGAGCCATGGTAGAAATCGATGAATTCCTTCATCTGCCAGTCGAGGTCACTTGCACTCAGGGCCACGTCGCGCAGGGCAAAGGTCCTTTCGATCATCGCGCGCGCGCCGTGGCCGACGAGATGCGTCAGGTCGTTGTAGGTGACGGGCGCAAGTCCCGCCTGCATGACGGCGTGATTGAGGCTGGCCACGAGATCGGGTGCTGTATCGACGAGTGTTCCGTCGAGATCAAAAATAACCAGGGGTGCAGGCACGCGGAACCTCGTCGGCAATGGAATTAAGGAAGAGCCCTGCGGTAGGGGAAGCGCTTGCGAAAAGCAATCGCGACTTTGCGCGATAGCGTGCCGCCGCAATTGCATTTCGCGCTCTATTTTGGCTTTTGTTTGTTTCGAGGGGCGTGTAAGTGTCTCAACGGAAAAACGGGGAAGGCCGGATTGCGGCGGGTTTTCCAAACGTGGGACGCATTGAGGGAGCATATCGCGCGATGGACGCCCGGGAAATGAAGATAAAGGCTGCCGAGGCAGCGCTTTCGCATGTCGAGGACGGCATGCGGCTTGGGATCGGCACCGGATCGACGGCGGATGAGTTCGTTCGTCTGCTGGCCGAGAAGGTCGCCGGCGGGTTTCGCATCCAGGGTGTGCCGACATCGGAGCGAACCGCGCGTCTTTGCCTTGAACTGGGGGTTCCCCTGAAGTCGCTCGACGAGCTTCCGGAACTCGACCTGACGATCGACGGTGCCGATGAGATCGATCCGCAATTGCGCCTGATCAAGGGTGCCGGTGGCGCCTTGCTGCGCGAGAAGATCGTCGCCTGCGCCTCGGCACGGATGATCGTGATCGCCGACGAAACCAAGGTCGTCGATATTCTCGGCGCCTTCAAGCTGCCCATCGAAGTCAATGCTTTCGGCCTGGTCGCGACGCGGCATGCAATCGAAAAACTGGCTGCCCGGCTCGGCCTTTCCGGCGATATCGTCGTGCGCGAGGCGAGCGACGGGCCGTACATGACCGATGGCGGACATTTGATTCTCGACGCATCTTTTGGCCGCATTCCTGATGCAGATGCGCTCTCACGCGAATTGAATGCCGTGCCTGGGGTCGTGGAGCATGGGCTGTTCATCAATATCGCATCGCTTGCCATTATTGCCGGCCCGTCCGGGGCAAGGGTGCTTGAGGCACGATAGCATGGCGCATGCCCGGTCCCGGTCATGGGCGCCGCACGAAGACAATGAATATGCACCCATTCGCGCCGCCATCGGTTTTTTGCGAATGGGCGCTCAACGGACAGGAGCTTTACTGACATGATCACATTCGCAGGTCTCGGCCGCACGCTGGCAGCAACCGCCATTCTCATTTCGACCGTGATGGTTCCGACCCTGCAGGCGCAGGACGTCACCGAAGAACAGAGCAAGGCAGCCCGTGCAGCGATTGCTGCGATCGGCGCGACCAACGGCTTCGACAACATCCTGCCGAACCTTGCCGAGCGTCTGAAGAACACGATGATCCAGTCGTCGCCGAACTATCAGGAGTTGATCGTCAAGACGGTGGACGAAAAGGCGATTGCGCTTGCCGCACGCCGGTCTGACCTCGAAAACGAAGCTGCAGCGATCTATGCAAAGACGTTCACGGTCGAAGAGCTGAACGCCATTGCGACCTTCTACAATTCGCCGGCCGGCAAGAAGCTTTTGAACGACGGACCGATTGCCTCGCGCGAAATGGTCAAGGCTGCCGACATCTGGGCGTCGGGCGTGTCGCGCGACCTCAACGCGGAAGCCTCGAAAGAAATCGACGCGGCCATCGGTGCGACGCAGCCGGCAACGGATGCGACAGCAGCGCAGCCGACACCCTGATTGTCTGTGCTGGCCGCCAAAGGCGGCTATGCAGCGCAACACAGTGAAGTTCAGGCCCGGAGCAATCCGGGCTTTTCTTTTTGGCGGCGGCCACCCTATATCAGGACGGGACGGGCCGGATTCGCGCGACCGCCCGCAGCCAACGCAGATTACCCCGGAGCATTGCCATGACGTCCTTCGACTACGATCTCTTTGTTATCGGTGGTGGCTCGGGCGGGGTGCGCAGCGGTCGCTTGGCCGCAGGCATGGGCAAGAAAGTCGCGATCGCCGAGGAATACCGCTATGGCGGCACCTGCGTCATCCGTGGCTGCGTGCCCAAGAAGCTCTACGTGTATGCCTCCCAGTTCGCCGAGCACTTCGAGGATGCGGCCGGTTTTGGCTGGACGGTCGGTACGCATAGTTTCGACTGGTCGAAGCTGGTGGCCGCCAAGGAACGGGAAATCACGCGGCTCGAAGGCCTGTATCGCAAGGGCTTGGAAAATGCCGGTGCGGAAATCCTGCAGACGCGGGCAGAACTCGTCGGTCCGAACAGCATCAAGCTCCTCGGTTCCGGCAAGACCGTGACGGCCGAACGCATCCTGATTGCCACCGGCGGACATCCAACGCCGCATGCAGCCTTGCCCGGCCATGAACTCTGCATCAGCTCGAACGAGGCATTCGATCTGCCGGTGCTGCCGAAGTCGATTCTGATTGCCGGCGGCGGCTATATCGCGGTCGAATTCGCCAACATCTTCCACGGGCTCGGGGTCGAAACGACGCTGATCTATCGCGGCAAGGAAATCCTCTCGCGTTTCGATGCGGACATGCGGCGTGGCCTGCATGCCGCCATGGAACAGAAGGGCATCCGCATTCTCTGCGGCGACCTCATTCAGTCGGTGACGGCGGCCGAGGATGGCACGCGCGTCGTCGAAACACTCCACCATGACCATATCACCGTCGACCAGGTGATGCTGGCGCTGGGGCGCGTTCCCAACACGACAGGGCTTGGTCTCGAGATGGCCGGTGTCAACACCAATGAACGCGGTGCGATCGTCGTCGATGCCTTCTCGCGCACCAGCGCACCGGGCATCTACGCCCTGGGTGATGTTACCGACCGCATCCAGCTGACGCCCGTCGCGATCCACGAGGCGATGTGTTTCATCGAGACCGAATACAAGCAGAACCCGCTCTCGCCCGATCACGACCTGATTGCCACGGCCGTGTTTTCGCAGCCGGAAATCGGGACGGTCGGCATGAGCGAGGAACAGGCGTCGCATGCCTTTGCCGAAATTGAGGTTTATCGTGCGGAATTCCGGCCGATCAAGGCGACCCTGTCGGGACGCAGCGAAAAGACCATCATGAAGCTGATCGTCAATGCTGCCGACCGCAAGGTCGTCGGTGCCCATATTCTGGGCCATGAAGCGGGCGAGATGGCGCAGCTGATCGGCATCACGTTGAAGGCCGGATGCACCAAGGATGATTTCGACCGCACCATGGCGGTGCATCCAACGGCAGCCGAAGAACTGGTGACGATGTATTCGCCCAGCTACCGTGTCAAAGACGGGGTACGGCAGTAAGGGCGATGGGCTGTCGTGCCGTTTTGGCTTCCTGACCGGAAAACAGCGCGGCATTGCGTCTCAGCAAATCCGTCAGGCGGTCGAGTGTCAGACGCACCTCCGGCCGTTGCCGGTCGTCGTCATTGACGGTCAGCCAGACGGGATGGGTCAATTCCGCGATCGGCTCGCCGTCGCGGATCAGGCCGGGCAGGGTGTCGCCGAGGAAGATGGGCAGCACCCCGCGCCCCGCGCCAGCGGCGATGAGCTTGGGTAAAAGCTCCGGCGCATTGGTCCAGCTGTGGATATCCTGTTCATGGTTGCGGAATACCCATTTTTCGGCCGATGACGCTGCCACTTCGGTGCCGATCGATATCCATGGTAAATCGGTATTCCAGCGCTCGTCTTCCGCCCGGTAGACGCAGTAGGCCATGGTGACCGATTTGCTGACGGCAAAATTGCCGCTTTGCGGCTGTTCGTAGAACATTGCGATCATGCCATGCCGGAAGGTGAGATTGTCGTCCGGCAGGAGCCGCTTGCAGCAGAGGCGAAAGCCGTCGGTCTTGCCCCGCAGCTCCATCGCGCGTTCGGCGACAAACCCACCGAGCCAGATATCCCCACCAATGGAGACGATCGGAAGCGTGAAGGCGTCGCCATGCCAGCGTGTGATGTCGGATACAGTCTTGCGCAGGGTTTCGACATGAAGCAGCAGGACCTCGCCGTCGGGCGCCAGGCGATATCCCTGCTGGCTGCGCATGAACAGCGAACGTCCCATGGTGCGCTCAAGCGCCAGCATGCGTCTGCCGATGGTTGGCGCGCTCAATCCAGCGACCGCCGCAGCCCCGGCAAGACCGCCCTCCGACGCCACCTGGAAGAACAGTTTCAGATCGTCCCAATCGACTTCGTTCAAGACAAAAGGCTCCTTTTCCGTGACGGGCAGTATAGCGCAGACCGCGGTGCATGGCATCCAACATGTGTGAAACGTGTGTTTCAGCCATGCGTCTACGCTCGCCTGCCCCTAGCGACTACGTGTCTGGCATCGCAACCGGACAAGGAGATCGCGATGAGCCCGGAATGGATGATTGCCCTCGACGGGCAGGCAAAGGACCCAACAGGGAAAAAGGCCGAACCGATGGCGGACCCGCTGGAGCGGATGGAATGGGCGAAGCTTGATCGGGTTTCCCGGTTTCTGGCCTGGTGCGTGGCGAGGGCAACGGCGGGCGCGCATGGCTATACAAGAAGCCAGACAAGGTCTATAAGCCGCGGACTTTGCGATACCGTTCCGGTTAAGAAGGCCGGTTGATGAACAGGTGAATATCATGGCACAGACATGGACTCCGAACAGCTGGCGGCAGAAGCCTATCAGTCAGGTTCCGGACTATCCGGATTTGACGGCGCTGAGCGCCACCGAAGCGCAGCTTGCAACCTATCCGCCGCTGGTGTTTGCCGGTGAGGCGCGCCGTCTGAAGAGCCAGCTCGCCAATGTTGCGGCCGGCCAGGGTTTCCTTTTGCAGGGCGGCGATTGCGCCGAGAGCTTCGCAGAACATGGTGCGGACACGATCCGCGACTTCTTCCGCGCCTTCCTGCAGATGGCCGTGGTGCTGACCTTTGGCGCCCAGCAGCCGGTGGTCAAGGTCGGTCGTATTGCCGGCCAGTTCGCCAAGCCGCGGTCGTCGAATATCGAGCGCCAGGGTGATGTCGAGCTGCCGAGCTATCGCGGCGACATCATCAACGGCATCGACTTCAACGAGAAGGCCCGCATTCCGGACCCGGAGCGCCAGATCATGGCCTACCGGCAGTCGGCAGCGACGCTCAATCTCCTGCGCGCCTTCGCGATGGGTGGCTACGCCAATCTGGACAATGTGCACCAGTGGATGCTGGGCTTCGTCAAGGACAGCCCGCAGGCTGAACGCTACCGCAAGCTCGCCGACCGGATTTCCGAAACGATGGATTTCATGAAGGCGATCGGTATCACGCCGGAAAGCAATCCGAACCTGCGCGAGACGGATTTCTTCACCAGCCATGAGGCGCTGCTGCTTGGCTACGAGCAGGCGTTGACCCGCGTCGATTCGACCTCCGGCGACTGGTATGCGACATCGGGGCACATGATCTGGATCGGCGACCGTACCCGCCAGCCGGATCATGCCCATATCGAATATTGCCGCGGCATCAAGAACCCGCTGGGCCTGAAATGCGGTCCGTCGCTGACCGGCGATGGCCTGCTCGAACTCATCGATCTGCTGAACCCGCAGAACGAGGCCGGCCGCTTGACGCTGATCTGCCGCTTCGGTCATGACAAGGTTGCCGAACATCTTCCGCGCCTCATCCGTGCGGTGGAAAAGGAAGGCCGCAAGGTCGTTTGGTCCTGCGATCCGATGCACGGCAATACGATCACGCTCAACCATTACAAGACGCGCCCGTTCGAGCGGATCCTGTCGGAAGTCGAAAGCTTCTTCCAGATCCACCGTGCCGAAGGCACGCATCCGGGCGGTATCCACATCGAAATGACCGGCAATGACGTGACGGAATGCACCGGTGGCGCGCGCGCGCTGTCGGGCGCCGATCTCGGCGATCGCTACCACACCCATTGCGACCCGCGCCTCAATGCCGACCAGGCATTGGAACTGGCCTTCCTGCTGGCCGAGCGGATGAAGGGCGGACGCGATGAAAAGCGCATGGTCGCCAACGGCTAACCGACACGGATCAGCGCGGCTGATCCAGACTCTGCCGGATTGCATTTGACAAAGCCGGGCCAGCCTCAGAAGCTGTCCCGGCTTTGTCGTATTTAACGGGGGAACGGATCTTGGGCGATATCCACAAGGGCGGTTGCGGCTGCGGGGCGATCCGGTTTGAGGTACGCGGTGCATTGGGCGAGGCGGGTGCCTGCCATTGCTCGCAATGCCGGCGGCAGACCGGTCTCTATTATGCCACGACGACGATCGAAGACGACAATATCACGTGGCAAGGCATGGACGCTGTGACCCGCTATCGTGCCAGTCCGGATGCGGAACGTGGGTTCTGCCGGGTCTGTGGATCAGCGCTCTACTGGAAGGCGGACGGTACAAGCGAGACCTCGGTCCTGGTCGGGGCTTTCGATCAGCCGTCCGATCTCAAGATCGCCTACCACATCTTCTGCGCCGACAAGGCGGATTTCTACGACATCGACGATGGCTTGCCGCGTTTTGCCCAATCCAACAGCTGACCACCCGGTTCTAGGCGCGCAGGTTGTCCTCTTTCACGCCAGGCACTTGCTCAGCCAGTCCGAGCGATTCGACGGCGCATTGATAGGCCTCGTCGAGCGCCGAAAATTTGACCGCCTGCCAGCGGGAATAGTCCTCGATGAGTGACGGCTTGACCCAGAGCCGCGCGCTCTTCGCACGGTCTTCCCAGCCGACAAGGCCAAGCGCTTCGACGCGGGCATACAGCCGGCGAACATGGGTGCGCGAAATGGCATAATGGTTTGAAAGCTCGGCAAAGCGCAGCTGCTCGACCCAGTGCAGACCATTTTCGGGAACCAGATTGACGATGCGGGTCATGAGATCATCGAGAATGAGCCCGCCCGATTCTGTCCAGACAAAGGTAGCAATGCTCTCCGGCGGTTCGCGCCAGGCCTTGTCGGCGATCAGTCGCTTGGCCGCGCGGGGCTGGCTGCGGTTGAAGATCTCGGGGGTGCTTTCGAGCATCCCTGTGCGGTTGCCGCCATCGAGAAGATCCAGACTGCGCAGCTGCCCCCGGAACCACAGGGTCATCGCTTCATGGCTGACCTCCGTCGGCTCAAGCGGCCGGCTCCGCCGGTCGGTGCATCCGGGCACGTCACGGATGAACTTGTAGGCCTGCATCTCCGCAAGAAACGCTGTTGCTGTGTTGCGGCTCGCAACGCCGAATTCGACGATGATGTCGAGCAGGCGGGAGGCGGTGATTCCGGAGAGTGGGTTACCGGGATCGCGTTCCAGATGAAGTGCATAGCCGGCCTGTGTCAGAAGCCACTTCTGCTGGGCGGAGACCAGCCTGGCCACCCGCGGAAAGCGGTCGTAGAGCGCGATCAGATGTTTCGCGCCCTGCTGAAGCACAGGAAGAAAACCCGGATTTGCGAGCAGAGCAGGCACGGTTAGGCAACGGGGCGGCGACGGAGGGGCAACTGCGGAGATTGAGAAGCAGTTCATGGTGTACCGTTGGCGTGTTTGATCGGACTGGTTCGGGTTGCGTCGGTCTCCAAGGCTAGATGGCCCGCAAGCTGCGGCAGGGCCAATGCACGGTCTTGTTCTCCGTAGGCTGCAATGTCCTACAGTAACGGCCCAGCGTTACAATATATTCAATAAAAAACAACCGGATGTGCCTGTCATCGCTTCTTGCTTCCGCGATTGCCGGTCATGTCGATGCGGACCGGTGAAATCGGCTGGCCTGTTCGCAGCGTCCGTACCGGTTCAGTCTGCGGGTTCGTGCCGGACTGCAGCGTGTCTCGCGTGCCTGCGGTCACTGCGGCGGAGGTGTTGCCGCGAGCGCAGCGGAGAGCGCTGTTTCCAACCGTGCCACGTCCGCACGCAGGGCTGCGATTTCGGCCAGAAGCACGCTGTCGATCTTGTGGTGCAAGGCGATTAGTTCGACCTCGGATTTCAGGTTGACCTGATAATCCTTGGCCGCGTCGAACCGATCCTTCTCCGCCTGCCGGTTCTGCGACATCATGATGATCGGCGCCTGCAGGGCAGCCACCATCGACAAAAGCAGGTTGAGAAAGATGAAGGGGTAGGGATCAAAGGCTTCCCGTGTGAGGAGCAGCGTGTTGGCCACCGTCCATGCGCACAGGAAGAGCAGGAAGCAGACGATGAAGGTCCAGGAACCGCCGACCTTTGCGATGGTGTCGGACAGTCGATCGCCGCCGGTCTGGCGGGCGCTGAAGGCGGCGTTCGTGTCGCTCGAGAGGATCTTGCGTTCGTGGGAGTGATCCAGCACGTTGCGCTCGACATCGCCCAATTCGTCTCTCGGCTTGCCAAACAGAATTTGCGAGGTGTCGTTGATCTGGGACATGGCACTGCTCCGGCATGATGCAGGTCGGTTTTACCGCATCGGAAGATTTCAGACAGGGGAAATCGTCAGTATACAAGGCCGCGGGACACGAACCCGGAGAGGGCCGGTGTGGCTGATCAGCTGCCGTTCCAGTTCGCGCGCGTCAAGGCGTACCAGACCTCGCCCAGCTCGCAGCCGGGAATGGGGATCGGCCAGTCGCCGGGCACGGTGCGTTCATGGGTCAGGCCGATCTTTTCCATGACGCGGCGTGATGCGTGGTTGACGGTCATCGTGGTCGCGACGACCTTTTGATAACCCCCGCTCGCAAATCCCCAGTCGACAAGCGCGCGGATGCCCTCTGAAGCCAGTCCCTGGCCCCAGTCCTCCCGGCGCAGGCGGTATCCGATCTCCGCCGTGGTCTCGCTCTCCGGCCATAGGCAGAACCATCCGACAAAGGCATCATTGGTGATGCGACGTCCCGTCCAGACGTAGGGCTCGCTTCCGCGTGGCCGCAGAAACGTCGCGTCGGGCGCATCCTGCTCGGGATCGACGGGATGTCCACCAGTTAGAAAGCGCATGACCTCCGGGTCACGCTCAAGCGCAATGAAGTCGGCCCGGTCGCTCGGGCGGCACGGATCGAGCCTCAGTTGCCGCGTCTGCAAAACGGTCATTTTCGCGCATCCAGTTCCGGTCCGGGTAGGGTACCCGATCGCGCGTTCGGCACAGCCGTTTACATGGCCGGTGCGGGATAAAGGTCTGCGTGCGATTCAAAGAACCGATCCGTGCCGAAGCGATTGCCGAACATCATGTCATGCTGCAGGAAACGGTAATCGCGGATCGCCGGTGCGATCTGCTTGGCACGCGACCAGCCCGGCTTGTCCTTGCCCTTGGCATCGACCAGCATGTAGCGGTCGAGGATGGGGTACTGCTTGAAAACGCGGCCGAGGAAGCTCGTATAATAGGGATGCTCGAAGCCGCCCTGCTTGAGGATCTGGTAGGACAGGAAGGCGGGGCTGATGCTGCCGACGTCCTTCTTCGGGCCTGTCTTGTTCGACCAGATGACCAGCGGGGTCTCGTGCGTCGCCTTCATCTGCGCGAGCGAACCCTTGCGGGAAGCGGTGACGCCGTTCATGAAGCCTGTGCTGGAATAGACGGTGTTGAGCGGCGGCAGGTGATCGCCGAACAGGACGATGATGGTTTCCCGGTCGCGGGTCTTTGCCCAGTCCATCAGCATCTTCAGGCTGTCATCGGCTTCCTTCACGCCCTGCGCATAGGTTTCCAGCACCTGGCGATCCACAGCCGGCAAGTCACCCTCGACCTTGATGGTGTTCTTGGCGTAGCGGTTTGCCTCGTAGGGACCGTGGCCCTGCAGGGTGACCGTGAAGAAGAAGAACGGATCGCGCAATTCGTCGGCCTGGCGGATGATTTCCTTCGTCAGCGATTCATCCGAGGCGAAGATCCCGCGCTTCTGCATCACCGGCATGTTTTCTTCGGATTTGAAGTCATCGAAGCCAAAGGATTTATAGACGGCGCTGCGGTTCCAGAACCATTTCTGGAACGGATGCACGGCGCGCGATACGTAGCCTTCGCCACGAAAAAAGGTGGCGAGCGACGGGATCGGATTGCGGATGTATTGCTGATAGGGAATGCTGCCATAGGGCAGGAAGGCATTGGAGAAGCCGGTCAGCGCCTCGAATTCGACATTGGCCGTCATGCCCCCGAATTCCGGCGAGAACACATCGCCGGACTGCATCGCGCGGATGGTCGGCATCGGATCGGGAGACAGCGTCACATTCGGCAGGCGAGTCGGGTCCCAGAGGGATTCGCTCATCAGCACGATCACATCCGGCTTGCCGCGATGGCTGGTGCCGGCCGGAAGCGCGGAATTGACGGGGATCTTGTCGATCGCCTCCGACATGTAGCCGGCCGGCGCCGTGACATTGGCCATCGGCAGGTTCAGCGCAAAGGCCATGGTGAAGCCGTTGTGCCGGTAGTTTTCCGTCTGGTCCCACATCATTGGAATGATCTTCAGGCGATCGCGCATCCACGAAAACTGGTTATAGTCCATGATGTGATAGAACGAGAGGAGCAAGGGCAGCGTCAAAGCCAGATGCGCGATGCGGCGCTTGCGTGCAAGCTGCGGGAAATTGCGCCAGGCATAGCGGATCATCAGCGCCAAGCCAACGACGCTGATGACCAGGCCGATGACGATGCCAACGGCTGTCCACGGCCGGTCGCGAACGAGGACCGGCATCAGTTCCATGATCTGACGGCCGAACAGGAAGTCGGTCGGGTAAAGCGGATCGGAGAGGAAAATCTGTTTTTGCTGGTTGAGCAGGGCGGGAATGAGCGCCAGCGGCAGCAGCAGGACCACAGCGAAGTTGTCGCGGCCGAACAGGGCGTCGACAGCCAGAAAAACCAGAAAGAAAACGCCGGCCGTCGTCCATGCCGGCCGCATCGGATCCAGGAAAAACAGACCGGCCTCCGAAATCGAACTGCGGGCGATGCACTCGACGGCAAAAACCAGGCCAATAGCCAGAAGAAAGGAAACCGCCAGTCGCCCGGCGAGGGCCAGTGCAGAGGCATGGCTGGCGGTGCGGGTGTTGCGCTTGGTGAAAACCTCGGGCGCGGACGCGGTCTGCGTCACCTGTTCGAAACTGGCCAAGGTTTTCTCCAATATCACAAAACATTCGTAGATCTGTCATACAGCCGTCATTTTGAACAGGGGATGAATAGGGAAAGCGGCGCTTTGCCAACCGGTTTTGCGGGCCACTGCGAAACGGCTCTGTGCAGCCGCGGGTCCCGCCCGGTCTTCCAGGAACGGCCGTGGGCGGGGCAGGAGGCTGTGTTTTTTTCAGTTTTTGAGCGCCGGGACCGGGTATTTTCACGCCGGATACGCTAATAGGGGACATAACTGCTTTGCATCCCCAAGAGACAGTCAAGACAGGCCTGCCATGACCACGCAAAAGACCATCACCGACACGCTCCGCATTGCCGTTGCCCAGCTCAACCCAACCGTGGGGGATGTTGCCGGCAACCTGGCCAAGGCACGCGAGGCGCGCGCAGACGCTGCGCGGCACGGGGCGGATCTGCTTTTGCTGACGGAACTGTTCATCTCCGGTTATCCGCCGGAGGATCTGGTGCTGAAGCCAGCATTCCTGCGGGCCTGCCGCAAGGCTGTCGATCAACTGGCCAGCGACACCGCCGATGGCGGGCCGGGCGTCATTATCGGCTTCCCGCGCCAGGACGAGACAGGCCGCTACAATTCGATCGCCGTTCTCGATGCAGGCACCGTCACCGCGATCCGCGACAAGGTCGACCTGCCGAACTATGGCGAGTTTGACGAAAAGCGGGTGTTTGATCCGGGTGCCATGCCCGGTCCGGTGAATTTTCGCGGCGTGCGGCTCGGCATTCCGATCTGCGAGGATATCTGGGGTGATCTCGGCGTCTGCGAGACGCTAGCGGAAAGCGGTGCCGAAATTCTGCTGTCACCGAACGGGTCGCCCTATTATCGCGACAAGATCGATATCCGTCATCAGATCGTTATCAAGCAGGTGATCGAAACCGGACTGCCGCTGCTCTATGCCAACCAGATGGGCGGGCAGGATGAGCTGGTGTTTGACGGGGCAAGCTTTGCCGTCAATGCCGACAGGCTGCTGGCCTTCCAGATGAGCCAGTTCGAGGAGGCCGTCTCGATCAGCGAATGGAAGCGCGAGGCGGGCGGCTGGGTCTGCCAGAAAGGATTGATGTCGCGGCTGCCGGAGAAGGAGGAGGCGGATTACCGCGCCTGCATGATCGGGCTGCGCGACTACGTCAACAAGAACGGCTTCAAGAATGTCGTGCTCGGTCTTTCCGGCGGCATCGACTCGGCCATCTGCGCGGCGCTTGCCGTCGATGCGCTCGGGGAGGAACGGCTGCGCACCGTGATGCTGCCCTACCGCTACACGTCGAAGGATTCGTTCAAGGATGCCGAGGACTGCGCCAAGGCGCTCGGCTGCCACTATGATGTCGTGGCGATCGAGGAGCCGGTGCAGGGGTTCCTGGAGGCGCTTTCGGAAACCTTCGAGGGGACGGAGCCCGGTATTACCGAGGAGAACCTGCAGAGCCGCACGCGCGGCGTGATCCTGATGGCGCTGTCGAACAAGTTCGGCTCCATGGTGGTAACGACGGGCAACAAGTCGGAAATGTCGGTCGGTTATGCGACGCTTTACGGCGATATGAACGGCGGCTTCAATCCGATCAAGGACCTCTACAAGATGCAGGTCTATGCGCTGTCGCGCTGGCGCAATACGACCGTGCCGCCGGGGGCGCTTGGTCCGTCCGGCGTGGTGATCCCGCAGAACATCATCGACAAGGCGCCGTCGGCCGAACTGCGGCCGAACCAGACCGACCAGGATTCGCTGCCGCCCTATCCTGTTCTCGACGACATTCTCGAATGCCTGGTGGAAAAGGAAATGAGCACCGAGGAAATCGTCGCGCGCGGCCATGACGAGCCGACCGTGCACCGCATCGAGCATCTGCTCTATATCGCCGAGTACAAACGGCGTCAGTCGGCGCCGGGGGTCAAGATCACCCGCAAGAACTTCGGCCGCGACCGGCGCTATCCGATCACCAACCGGTTTCGCGACCGCTAGAAGCGTCAAAGGGTCGAAGGGTCGAAGGGTTTCAGGCATGCGCAGTTCCGTCGAACTCTATGATATCCGGACTGGCGAGACGCGTATCGTCTGGCAGACGGAGCGGCTGGTCGAGGCACCGAATTTTGCGCCGGATGGCCAGTCGCTGATCATCAATGGCGACGGGCTTCTGTATCGCCTGCCGCTCGACGGTGGAGAGCCGATACGCATCGACACGGGATTTGCGGTCAATTGCAACAATGACCACGGCATGTCGCCGGATGGCACAAGGATCGTCATCAGCGACAAGACGGAATTCGGCAAGTCGACCATCTACACGCTGCCTTCAGGTGGCGGCGTGCCGGAACGGGTGACGCAGAACCTGCCGTCCTACTGGCATGGCTGGTCGCCGGACGGGACAAGGCTTGCCTATTGCGGCATCCGCGACGACATATTCGACATCTATACAATCCCGGTCGAAGGCGGCGCCGAAACGCGGCTGACCTTTGGCGAGGGCCGCAATGACGGGCCTGACTATGCGCCGGACGGGCAATGGATCTATTTCAACTCCAGCCGAACGGGTCGAATGCAGATCTGGCGCGTCCGGCCCGACGCATCCGAGGTGCAGCGCATCACCGACAGCGAATTCGGTGACTGGTTTGCGCACCCGTCTCCCGATGGCCGTCACCTTCTCGTCCTGTCCTACGACGCAGACGTCTTCGATCACCCGCGCGACTGCAATGTGCGGCTCCGGCTGATGGATCCGGACGGCGGGAATGCCCGTGTCCTGATTGCGCTGTTTGGCGGGCAGGGCACGATCAATGTCCCCAACTGGTCGCCAAGTGGCCAGGAGTTCGCTTTCGTGCGCTATGCGCCTGCGGCGTGATGCGTCGGTGCCGGGATGCGCTATATTGACAACTCAGGGTTAACCATGCTGGAAGGTAATATGGCCCCTTGATTGCATCATTGATACGTATTTCTCATGCTGAAGCAAAGCCGGGGAATGTGTCGTGGAACGAGAGAAAAACAGGGTAGCCGTCCTCATCGACGCCGAGAATGTTTCGCATCTGCATGCCAAGCCGATATTCGACGACATCGAAATGCTGGGGCCAACGGTCGTTCGACGGGCCTACGGCAATTTCGCAAGCGGCCACGGCAAGGGATGGTTCTGCTGCCAAGGGAAATTTGCCCTTGACCTCGTGCAGGTGGGCGGTCTGTCTAGCCGAAAAAACGCATCCGATATCCGAATGGCGATCGATGCCATCGAGCTCTTGCGGTCTGCGGACGTCGATCACTTCTGCCTCGCGTCGGGTGACAGCGATTTCACGCCGCTTGCCGTCTATTTGCGGGCTGCAGGAAAGTCGGTAACAGGATATGGCGGCCAAAACGCTGCCGATTGCCTCCGCGAAGCCTGCAACCGGTTTGTGAATCTTATGCCGGCAAAACCGGAAAGGACCGCGTCGCCGGCCCCAAGTGTTGCCGCCAGTGCCGTCAAGGTGGTCGCGGTCCCAGGGCAATTTAAAAGCCTGGTGTTTGGGGTCTCGGGAAGGATGTCCGCGGATACTGGCGGCTGGTTTGCGGTCAGTGTTCTGGCGTCAAACCTGCGCCTCAATGACCCGACGTTCAGCGTCAAGACCTTCGGGTGCGCAACCCTTGGCAAAGCACTGAAGCAATTGCCGGGGCTCTGCTTCGAGCAGCGGAAAAACGGGCTCTTCTACAAATTTCAGAATGCATCTGCCCCATCTCCATCCCCGAAAACGCACCACCTTTCCGTGGTTTCCACGTCGTCCATTCCCATCCTGCGTGCTTGACCGACGTGCCGGTCTTGCTGAACGTGCCGATCCGGATGCAAGCGCGATTGTCTTGGGGCTGATGACGGACATTCTGGCGGCCAAATCGAACGTCATCCGATCCGGGCCGGAATATTATAAGGGGTTATCACTTCCACCGCTGAAAGCCGGGAGCCCTGCGCGGGCCGGGGACGTTGGCGATTGAGGATGGCGCGGAAAACCGTCTGGACATCCGTCTTCAGGTCATGATGCAGGACGAAGTGGATGGCGCCTTCGCGCAGCAGAGCCAGGTTTTCGGCGTCAAGATCATGGGCGATGTAGATGCCGCAGGAGCGGCCGGCGGCCTTGAAGGCGGCCACCACGGCGCGGTTGCCGCCGCCGATCGAATAGGCGGCGTTGATGCCTGGATGAGACGCCAGCGCCTTTGCCGCCAGCGCGCCGGTTGCCGCGTCGTGGCCATAGCCCTCGCTGATCTCGACCAGATTGGCCTGCGGATAGCGGTCGCGCAACGTGCGCCGAAAGCCGATCTCCCGTTCCTCCTCGCCGCGAAACCGGTTGCTCGACAGTGTCACGAGCACGGTCGCCGGTGCGCCTGCGACACGTTCGCCGATCAGGTAGGCTGCGGTTTCGCCAGCGGCGCGATTGTCGGCGCCGGCATAGGCCGTACGCGGCGCATTGGGAAGGTCGGTGACCAGTGTCACCACGGGAATGCCGGCCTGTTCGAGCCTGACCACCGCAAGGCTGACTTCCGGCACATCGGGTGCCTTGAGCACGATGCCATCGGTGCCGCGCAGGCGGATACGGTCGAGATGGCTGACGATGTCCTGCGCTCGCATCGTCTCGGAAAAATGGAAACGTGAGCGAAAGACGCTCGGCATGAAGGTGGCGGCTTCGCTTTCAAACGCCTGGCGGACCGTTTCGGTAAACCGCGCCGGTGCTTCCATGACGACGTCGATGGCGAATTTCCGGCTCTGCACCTCAAGGCCGCCCTGCTGTTTTTCCAACTCGCCGATCGCTGCACGCACGCGCTGCTCGGTCTGCCGGCGCACGCCTGCGCGACCGTTCAGGACCCGGTCGACGGTCGCTGTCGATACACCCGCCTGAAACGCGATGTCCTTGACCAGAAAATCATGCGCCATCGACGGGCCGTCCTGATGGTTTTTTGATGGGTTTCTGCTCTATAACAGCTTTCCGCCCGGCGTATAGTCCCGTCATCGAACGCATCCGACGGGAGGACCAGGGATGAAGACGGACAATGACGCACAAAAGCGCAAGGACAGGGTGTGGCTGACGGAGGCCGCCTGCGACATCGAGGATTTTCGCGCGCTGGTCGAGCGCAACACGCAGCTCGGTGACTATCCGCATGCCATGGCTGTGGAAAAGAACGTGCTGCTCTATGACGGCAAGGCCGTGATGGCGGCGGCGGAAACGCCGGAGGGGCGTCTTGCCGTGCTGGCCGAAATCTGCGAGGCGTTTTCGCGCGGTCCTGGCGTTGTCGTCATCAAGCAGGCCTATGTCGACACCGGCATCCTTGATGCGGCCAGCGCGATATTCGACGCCATCATCAACGAGCAACACCGGACGAACACCGGCGGCGGCGATCACTTTGCCAAGCCCGGCGCCAATGACCGGATCTGGAATTCGCTTGAAAAGCATTGTTTGAGGGATCCTGAGAATTTCGCGGCCTATTATGGCAATGCGCTGATCGCGCTGGCCAGCGAAGCCTGGCTCGGCCCGGGCTATCAGATGACCGCGCAGGTCAATCGCGTCAATCCGGGCGGCGCCGCCCAATCGGCGCATCGCGACTATCATCTGGGCTTCCAGACGTCGGCGGTGATCGAAACCTATCCGGCGCATGTCCACCGCTTGTCGCCGGCGCTGACGCTGCAGGGGGCCGTTGCCCATTGCGACATGCCGCTCGAGAGTGGACCGACGCTGTTCCTGCCGTTCAGCCAGGCTTACGAGCCGGGCTATCTCGCCTTGAAGCGCGCGGAGTTCCGCGACTATTTCGATCGCCATCACGTGCAACTGGCGCTGCAGAAAGGCGACCTCGTGTTTTTCAACCCGGCGCTGTTTCATGCGGCCGGTACCAACCGCTCGCAGGACATCAAGCGCGTCGCCAACCTCCTGCAGGTTTCGTCGGCCTTCGGGCGGGCGATGGAAACGGTCAACCGCGAACGGATGAGCGGCGTGCTCTATCCGGCGCTGAAAGTGATGCTGGCCGAAGGGCGGTTGTTACCGGGAGAGGTCGACTGCGCCATCGCCGCATGCGCGGAAGGCTACTCCTTCCCGACCAATCTTGACCGCGATCCGCCGGTCGGCGGGCTGGCACCGAAAACCCAGGCGCAACTGATGCACCAGGCTCTGGCCGAGGGCTGGGAGGTAGAGGCCTTCGTCTCCGCGCTGGCGCAACAGGCCGACAAGAAGCACAGCTGAACCGGAATAACGAACAGGGAAGAGATGCAATGACCAAGGATTATGGCCGGATGGATGGCCGGATTGCCATCGTGACGGGCGGCACGCAGGGGCTGGGCGCAACGATTGCCGGACTTTTCGCGGAAAGGGGCGCGGCCGGCGTGGTGATTTGCGGGCGCAATGCCAGCAAGGGCGAAGCCAAGGCATCAGAAATCGCCACGGCGACGGGATGCCGTGTGATCTACGTCCAGGCCGATCTGGAAAAGGTCGAGGATGCCGGCAAGGTGGTTGCCGCCTGCGATACCGAGTTTGGTCGCGTCGATGCGCTGGTCAATGCTGCTGCAATCACCGATCGCGGCACCATTCTCGATACCAGCCCGGAACTTTTCGATCGCATGTTTGCAATCAACGTGCGCGCGCCGTTCTTCCTGATGCAGGAAGCCATCAAGCTGATGCGCCGGGAAAAGACCGAGGGCACGATCGTCAACATCGGCTCGATGTCGGCCAAGGCGGGACAGCCCTTCATCAGCGCCTATTGCGCGTCGAAGGGCGCGCTGGAGACGCTGACCAAGAACACCGCCTATGCGGTGTTGCGCAACCGCATCCGGGTCAACGGCCTGAACATCGGCTGGATGGCATCCGAGGGCGAGGATCGGATCCAGCGGGAATTCCACGGCGCACCCGCCGACTGGCTGGAGACGGCGGCTGCGAGCCAGCCCTTCGGCCGGCTGGTCGATCCCGCCGAAGTCGCCCGCGCCTGCGCCTATCTGTCGTCGCCCGAATCCGGACTGATGACGGGCTCTGTCATCTGCTTCGACCAGTCGATCTGGGGTGCCTATGACGGGTCGCCGCATCCCGACGCGCCGATCTGAGCAAGGCCAGCGCTTGGCAGCCGGTTTCGCTTCGCCTTGATTTCGCTTTTGGGCTGTGACCATATCCATGGCGTCAGGTGCCTGCGCAAGCGGGAGAATCGGGAATCCGGCGAACATCCGGAACGTGCCCAACGCTGTGACGGGGACGATCGTACCAGAGGGAATGCGCATGTGCCCGGCCCGTGCCACTGGACCCGCAGGGGGCCGGGAAGGCGGTGCGATCGGTTGATCCGCAGTCAGAAGACCGGCCTGACATGATAGACTGGACCCGTATGGACGGCGGGAGGTTTCGCATTGTTGGGGATCAAACGATGCCATCCGAACGCAAAGACCGCATGGTCGAGGCGCAGGCCTTCTCCTGTGCAGACAAGGACGCCGTCTATCGTGCCATCGAAACCCGCCGCGACGTGCGCGACCAGTTCCTGAGCGCGCCACTGACTGAGGATGTCGTGCGACGGCTTCTGTCGGCGGCCCACAGCGCGCCGTCCGTCGGCTTCATGCAGCCGTGGAATTTCATTTTGGTGCGCGACGCTGCGACACTGGCTAGGGTCCATGAAGCCTTCAGCCTCGCCAATGAAGAAGCGGCGCTGATGTTTGAGGGGGCTGCACAGGACCGATACCGCACCCTGAAACTCGAGGGTATTCGCAAGGCGCCGCTGAGCATCTGCGTCACCTGTGACCCGACGCGCGGCGGCAGCGTCATTCTCGGGCGCACCCACAATCCGCGGATGGACGCCTATTCGACGGTCTGTGCCGTACAGAACCTCTGGCTGGCGGCCCGGGCGGAAGGCGTCGGTGTCGGGTGGGTGAGCATTTTCCGGGATCGCGATATCCGCGACATTCTCGGTATTCCGGACCATGTCGAGATCATCGCCTGGCTGTGCCTGGGCTATTTCGACGCGCTGTATGCGGAGCCGGAACTGGCGGTGAAGGGGTGGCGACAACGTTTACCACTGGAGGAGCTGGTCTTCGAAGGGCGCTGGGGCGCGGGCGTATCCGCCGATTGAAAAATCAGTTGCTCTGGACCTGCTGGTAGCCGGGTCCCGTCGGATGCTTGAGATCGATCGCCGATTCCTGTGGCGGCAGAAAGGTTGGACCAACAACCCTGACCTTGGCATCGCCGGGATTGTAGGGCCGGTCCTCGACGATAGCGACAGACTTCTGTTTTGCCGCAGGCGCGGTCACCGCGATGATGGACGCCCCATCCGCCGGCAGGCTTTGCCTGGCGGTCACAGGCTGATCGACGCCAGATCCGGTAACGGTGGCCGGCTTGCAGCCGCATTGTCCGGCCTGGCGAAGATCGCGGGTGCGATAGGCAAAGGCCGTCGGCAGGTCGGTATAGGGCTGGCCAGTCCTGGCCGAGACCATCTGATCGGTCTCTTCCGTCGTGAGCGCGTGATAATAGAGCTCGGTCTCTGCCCCCGGGCACCGGCGCTCGCAAGCGGCGCCATCGCGCTGGAAATCGGCAGGCGTCGCATTCGACGAGATCGGGAAGAAGGCGCCGTCGCAGGTTCGCACGCACAGGGTGCGCAGGGTGCCGTTGCCGCCGATCGACGGGATGTCGAGATCGGCGACGTCGGCACTGCCGCGCAACATCGAGAATGTCTCTCCGGCCTTCGGGATATCGCTGAGAATATTACGGTGGATTTCAGGCTCGGACGTCGATGCGTTGATCACGGCCTCCTGTTCTTCAAAACAGCGATTGACGTCCAGCGCCGCGACGATCCGCCGGCGGTTGACGTCGTTGTCGCCGCCGGAAACCATGTGCTGGCGGCGCGCCTTCAGCGTGTCCAGATCGCTTTCCATCTGCTCGATGGTGGTTTCGATGCTGTCGCAAGCCTCGGCATTCGGCCCACCGATGATGATGATGCTGCCCGAACTGCAGCCGAGCCGGCGCCGATCGTTGCGGGCCTTGCGCAGGACCAGGTTCTGCCTTGAAATGGCGGTGGTATAATCGCGGGCACTGGCATTGCTGGCAATGATTTTCGGCAGGTTCGCAAGACGCGCATTCAGCCTGTCGCAGACGGCTGACGCCTGTGCAGTCACGCTCATCGTTAAGAATAGCGGCAGGACAAACGCCGCAAGAGCTGCCGAACGGGTTAACACGTGTTTCATCTCTCGTCTGAGCGAGCCGCAGCGCAGCCCAGCGGCGCGCGCCGCGTCGTTTTAAAGCCTGGTCCATCATACCGGCATTTGCCGAGGGCGCAACGCGATCGCCGACTTTACGTTAACGTCGGCGGCCTACCTGTGGATCGGGCGGGCAGCATGCGCGACCCGCCCGACAGGTATCAGGCGGCGCGTGCCATCTCCAGCGACATCGGCGCAGCCAGCACCGATCCGTTGATCTGTGCAACGGACTTCATCGTGTCGAGCAACGCGTCGGTTACCGCCCAGGCGACGGCGACGGCATGCACCGATCCGATCCGCTGCGGCTCGCCGATGCGCTCGCCCGGGCATCCCATCCGCCGGAACATGCGCTCGAGAAAGACATCGGTCACCGTGACCACATGGCTGAGACGAGAGGCGAGCCCGAGCTCGCCGACACCGCACATCAATTCGGCTGCGGCGATCGTGACCTGATTGGAAGCCCTGTCCTGCGAAATCTCCGGGTCGATGCAGAAACGGCTGGATTCCCAGACGGAGGCGCTGCGGATCTGCGGGGTGTCTCCCAGCAGGGTTGGAAACGTGTCGTCCAGCATGTTCGGCCCCAGCGTCGGCAGCAACCGCAGCGATCCGCGCAGCCGTCCGGTTTCGTCATCGTAGGAGAGGACGTAGAGCGGATTGGCTTCATCGTAATTGTCAATCTCCCAGGCCCCGCGCACCGTTACCTCCCATTTCAAAAGGTCGTGGAAGACACGCTTGCGCAGGCGGAACATGGCGTCCATTTCCTGCGGATGGTGCTTGCTGTTTTTGGTGTTGAAAATCCTGATCATTTTACGCTCCTGTCACAGGTTGTGAGGGGGCGATGCTGTCAGGGATGGTTGTGCGGCAAAACTGTCGGTAGTGACAGGTTATGGATGCACGTCAAAATGACATAGGATGCGACTGGGGCGAACCATGGCAGTCGGACGCAGGGTTGACGGCGGAAAAAAGCGGGGAGACGCTCAGGAAACCGGGATCAAGGCGTGTCGCATGGCCTGGGCGACCGCCTGTGTGTTGGAAACCACATTCAACTTGCGACGGGCATTGGTCATGAAGAAGCGGACGGTCCGCTCGGTGATGCCGAGAATAGTGGCGATTTCCCAGTAGCTTTTGCCGGCGGCGGCCCAGCCAAGGACCTCCGTTTCCCTGTTGGTCAGGATAACAGACGCTGGGTGCTGGTCGCGGCGACGCGCGTCGCTTTCGAGCAGCGAGGCGTGGAACAGATTGGCGAGGAGCTGGAAATCCCGCAGGTGGCATCGCCGATAGCTCGCCCACTCGGCGGGCGCGACATCAGCCTGGATGACCAGCCTTGCGCACCGTCTTGCCGGCGCCGATAGCGGCAGGATGATACCTTCCGGCGTCAGGCCGAAATGCAGTGCCGCCTGAAACAGGGTTTCGCTAGCCGGATAGCGTTTGCGGCTGTCGGCCAGATCGACGGGTCTGATGTCACCCGATGCCATGCGCAGCACAGCGTCGATACAACCTGCATTCCTGTCGCGGTAAACCTCCGGGAGATCGGCTTCAAACGTGTGGCACAAGCGATGAACACGAAAGCCGCGCGGAAGGAGCTCCACATCGATATACAGCAGATTTTCAATGTTGAAAGTGCTGCGCATCAGGGCGAAAAACCGTTTCGGTTCAACGGCTCTTTCGCTTTCCATAATGTCCAGCAGGTCAAAAAACGCCTGTTGGTCAGCCATGCTGAAATACCCTTTTATTTTATGGGTTTCAGCATGGTAACGGTTTTACGCTTTGTCCAGTGCAATTTTGAGTACATTAAGAATTTTCGACTTTATGCAATTTAGGGTTGCATAAAGTCGCGATTCTGCGCTGACATTGCCGATTGTTATTCCGGGTAGGACGCCTCGACCACGGCCAGGGCCGCCATGTTGACGACGCCGCGCGAGGTCACCGACGGGGAGAGGATATGGGCGGGCAGGGCAGTTCCCAGCAGGATTGGGCCGACATGCAGGCTGTCTGTCATTGTCTTGACGACGCCGAGCGTGATGTTGGCGGCATCGAGATTGGGGAAGACGAGCAGGTTGGCTTCGCCGGCCAGCGTCGAATTCGGCATGACGCGTCTGCGCAGGATTTCGGAGATTGCGGAATCGCCGTGCATCTCGCCGTCGGCTTCGAGGTCGGGGGCCAGTTCGCGGACGATCTGTATGGCACGGCGCATCTTGAAAGCGCTCTCGGAATCGCGCGAGCCGAAATTGGAATGGGAGACCAGCGCGGCACGCGGCGTGATGCCGAAGCGGCGGATTTCCTGCGCCGCCATCACCGTCTTCTGGGCGATTTCCTCTGCCGTCGGATTGAAGGTGACATAGGTGTCGGTAAGGAAGGTCGCACCCCGCTGCGAGATCAAAAGGCTGAGCGCCGAAAAGTCGAGCACGCCTTTGCGCATGCCGATGATCTGCGACACATCGCGCAGGTGGCGGCTGTAGCGTCCCTCGACGCCGCAGATCAGGGCATCCGCCTCGCCGCGCTTGACGGCCAGCGCACCGATCACCGTCTGGTTGGTTCGCACAATGGTGCGGGCGGCTTCCGGGATGACACCGAGCCGGCCGACCAGCGCGAAATATTCCTCGACATAATCGCGGAAACGCGGGTCGCCTTCGGGATTGACCACTTCAAAATCCGTATCGGGGCGGATGCGCAGGCCGTAACGCTTCAGCCGCGATTCGATGATCTGCGGGCGACCGATCAGGATGGGACGTGCCGTGCCGTCTTCCAGAAGCACCTGGGCGGCGCGCAGCACGCGCTCGTCCTCGCCTTCGGCGAAGATCACCCGGTTCTTCTGGGCATTCTTGGCGGCCGCGAAAATCGGCTTCATGATGAAGCCGGAGCGGAAAACGAAGCGATTCAACTGATCGAGATAGGCGTCGAAATCGGCAATCGGCCGGTCGGCAACGCCACTGTCGGCCGCAGCCTTGGCGACGGCTGGGGCAATGCGCAGGATCAGCCGCTGGTCGAAGGGCGAGGGTATGAGGTAATCGGGCCCGAAAATCGGCGTTTCGCCGGAATATGCACGCGCGGCGACGTCGGACGGCTCTTCGCGGGCCAGCGCTGCAATGGCGCGCACCGCCGCCATCTTCATTTCCTCGTTGATCGTCCGGGCGCCGCAATCCAGTGCGCCGCGGAAGATATAGGGGAAACACAGGACATTGTTGACCTGATTGGGGAAATCGGAGCGGCCGGTACAGATCATGGCATCCGGGCGGGCGGCGCGCGCCAGTTCCGGCATGATTTCCGGGTTGGGATTGGCCAGCGCCATAATCAGCGGCTTTTCGGCCATCTGCACCAGGAGTTCCGGTTTCAGCACGCCAGCGGCGGACAGGCCGAGGAACACGTCGGCACCACGGATACTGTCGGCCAGCACGCGGTTTTCGCTGTCCTGCGCATAGACTGACTTCCACTGGTCCATCAGGACCTCGCGACCGCTATAGACCAGGCCCTCGAGATCATGAACCCAGATGTTTTCGCGCTGGGCGCCAAGCGTCACCAGGAGATTGAGGCAGGCAAGGGCCGCTGCGCCGGCGCCGGATGTGACGATCTTTGCCTTGGCAATGTCCTTGCCGGCCAGTTCCAGGCCGTTGAGGATGGCGGCCGCAACGATGATCGCCGTGCCGTGCTGGTCGTCATGGAAAACAGGGATATCCATCTTCTCACGCAGCCGGCGCTCGACCTCGAAACATTCCGGCGCCTTGATGTCTTCCAGATTGATGCCGCCGAAGGTCGGCTCGAGCGCGGAGATGACGTCGACCATCCGGTCGATTTCCGGGGCGTCGATCTCGATGTCGAAGACGTCGATGCCGGCAAACTTCTTGAAAAGAACGGCCTTGCCTTCCATCACAGGCTTGGACGCCAGGGGGCCAATATTGCCGAGCCCGAGCACGGCCGTGCCGTTGGAGATCACCGCGACAAGATTGGCACGGGCCGTATAATCTGCAGCGGTTGCCGGGTTGTCGCGGATCGCCAGGCAGGGGGCTGCCACGCCGGGGGAATAGGCAAGCGCCAGGTCGCGCTGGTTGCCGAGCGGCTTGGTTGGCTGGATCTCGAGCTTGCCCGGCCGTGGATACCGGTGGAAGAACAGCGCCTGCGCATCAAGATCGCCGCTTTCGGGAACCTGTGGATTGTTTGCCTTGTCGCCGGTGTCCATGCTCGATCCTCAGCTTTTCATTCGCGGCTCTTTTTGCATGAAAAAAACCCGGCGTATAGTTTCGAACGGCCATTTTACCCATGCGCTTGCCTCTTGGCTGCACGATAGACGGATGCGGGCCGGGTGCGCTGTCATTCTCCTGAAACAAGAGTCTGGTTTTGAGAGCGGACCCTAAGTCCGAGATAACCGCGAGGCAGGCATGACAGCCAAAACAAATCCGTCATCCACCCGTCATTACAAAACCCTGTTCATTTCAGATGTGCATCTGGGCTCCAAGGCAGCAAAGACCGATTATCTGCTCGATTTCCTGCGGCTGCACGATGCCGATACCATTATTCTGGTTGGCGATATCGTCGATGGATGGCGCCTGAAGCGCAACTGGTACTGGCCACAGGCGTGCAACGATGTTGTCCAGAAACTCTTGCGCAAGGCGCGCAAGGGCACCCGTGTCATTTATATCCCCGGCAATCACGACGAATTCATGCGGGACTTTCCAGGCCTGCACTTCGGTGGCATCGAAGTGGTGCAGCGCCACATGCACGAAGGCGCCGATGGCCGCCGCTACCTGGTTCTGCATGGCGACGAGTTCGACGTCGTCGTGCGCAATGCGCGGCTGCTCGCCTATCTCGGTGACTGGGCCTACGACATGGTGATCGTTATCAATATCGGACTGTCTGCCGTGCGCCGCCGTCTCGGCATGCCCTACTGGTCGTTTTCCGCCTGGGCCAAGCAGCAGGTCAAGCATGCGGTGAATTTCATCGGCGAGTTCCAGCGCGTGGTGGCGGACGAAGCCCGTCGCGCCGATGCCGATGGCGTGATCTGCGGGCATATCCACCATGCCGTCATCGAAGATATCGGCGGTATCCGCTACATCAACACCGGAGACTGGGTGGAGAGCTGCACCGCAGTTGCCGAGCATGAGGACGGGACGATGGAACTGCTCACCTGGCAGCAGGTCCGGAGCCTTCCGGTCGAGCGCGAAGATACGTCTGAAGTCGAACAGCTGATGACGCGTGCACTTTCGCAACATGCGGCCTGAAAAATCGCTGTAGGGAATTCTGGCATCTGGCAGCGGGACGGGCGCTTGTGATAGGCCTTTTGTCTGTTCATCAGGTCTTTTTATGATTCCTCCCTCCTCGGTCCCGTTTCGTCAGGATGCGCCTGCACATTTTGCCGTGCGCACCGCTCTCCTTTTCTGTGCCCCGCTGATCGTCAACGGGTTCGCCATGCCGTATTTTCCGGTCTGGCTGAGCACGCTTTCGCTGAACGATTTCGAAATCGGCATCATTCTCGCCGTGCCGTTGTTTGTCCGCGTGATCACCGCGCCGCTTGTCGGCTTGCTCGCCGATCGCATAGGCGAGCGGGCCAAGGTCCTTGTCTGGTCGGCCATGCTGTCGCTTTTGACGGCGCTTGCGCTTTTTGTGTCGCACAGCTTCTGGTTCGTTCTGATCGTCTACGCGCTGCAGGGGGCCGTCTATTCGCCCTATGTGCCGATCGTCGAGGCCATCGCCTTGACCGGTGTGCGCCGTTGGCAATTCGATTATGGCCAGATGCGGCTCTGGGGCTCGGTCGCCTTCATCGGCGCAACCATGCTCGGCGGCGTGATGATCGGTGCCTATGGCGGCGACATGGTGCTGCCGGCGATGGCGGGCGGTTTTCTCCTGACGATCGCCATGGCCATCGCCGCCCCCAGGGTCGGCCGACCGCGGCGGCCGTCACCGGTGGCGACGCTGACATCGCCGCCGCCCCGGGCCCTGCGTGCAAGGGACCTGCAACTGCTTTTGATCGGCGTCACGCTGGTCAATGCCAGCCATGCCATGCTGTTTGCCTTCTCGGCGATCTACTGGCAGCATATCGGTTTTTCGGGCACAGAAATCGGCCTGCTGTGGAGTGCCGGCGTGCTTGCCGAAATCGTCATGTTCGTCTTCACCAAGGCGATCACACGCCGTTTCAGCATCTGGACGATGATTTTTTCCGGCTGCATCCTGGCCGTGGTGCGCTGGCTGATCTTCCCGATGTCGCTTGGCTTCTGGGGCTATTTCGTGCTGCAGTGTTTCCACGCCTTCACCTATGCGATCATGCACACAGGCATGCAGAACCGTCTGGTGCAGCGGGTGCCCGAGGAGCAGGAAACGTCGGCGCAGGGGCTCTATTTCTTCTACACCGGCTTCTTCACCGCGGTTGTCACCGTTGCCGCCGGATATCTTTACAGCTGGTTCGGTGTCGACGGCTTTTACGCCATGTCGCTCGTGGCGCTGGCCGGCTGTGGTTTTGCTGCCGCGTCGTTCCTGCTTCAGCCCCAGAGATCGCTTCCCGGCGGAAAGACGAGCGAGGCTTCATAGCGAAGGCCGGGCTCTCTGTCGCGTGCCAGGAGCAGGGGGCCGTCGAGGTCGACAAAATCTGCGCCCTGCGCCAGAAGGACGGCGGGCGCCATCGCCAGCGAGGTGCCGACCATGCAGCCGATCATGGTTTTCAGCCCCAGCGTCCTGGCGGCGTCGCGCATCTGCAGCGCTTCGGTCAGGCCTCCCGTCTTGTCGAGCTTGATGTTGATCGCATCATAGCGCGTGCAAAGGGCAGCAAGATCCGCTGTGTGGTGGGCGCTCTCGTCGGCGCAGACAGGGATCGGACGGGCGATCGAGGCGAGCGCCTCGTCCTTGCCCGCCGGTAGTGGTTGCTCGATCAGCAGCACGCCAGCCTCGGCGCAGATTGCGAAGTGCCGGGCGAGATTGTCCGGCGTCCAGCCTTCATTGGCGTCGAGAAGAATGCCGCTGTCGGGTGCGGCCCGGCGCACGGCGCGAATGCGCGGTCCGTCATCATCCGTTCCGACCTTCACCTTCAAAAGCGCCCGGTGGGCGTTTTGGGCGGCCTGTGCGGCCATCGTCTCCGGTTCGTCCAGCGAAATCGTATAGGCGGTCGTCAGCGGACCGGGTGCTTGCAGGCCGGCAATGACATAGGCGGGCTCGCCGCTGGTCTTGGCTTCCAGATCCCAAAGCGCGCAGTCGATCGCATTGCGGGCGGCGCCGGGTTTCATCGCTTCCCGCAAGCCTTGCCGGTCGATGCCGTTTTCGACGAGCGGGCGTGCCGCCTCGATTGCAGCCATGACGCCGTCGATGGTTTCGCCGTAGCGACCATAGGGTACGCATTCACCCCTGCCACTTCTTCCACCTGTCGTGATCGTACAGGTCACCACCGATGCGACGGTTTTCGAGCCGCGCGAAATCGTGAACTGGCCTGCAATCGGGAAGTGCTCGACGGCACAATGAAGGGAAATTGTCATGAAACTTCTCCGGAGTTTGGCCGTTCATGCTAGCGGATTGCACGGACGATGCTATCCATCGGTGACAGACGTGCGCCAAGCGGCTATGAGTCGCTGATGTTTTATCAAATGTAGCCCTTGCTGGAAGACCTCATCGACGTGACGCGTTCCCATGCCCCGACCGATGCAGACGTTGCAATCGAAGATGGTCCTGACCAGACAGGACGCGTTTATCGGTTCAGCGGTGACTGGCGCAATCGTTCGGTAAGCGCCATGGCCGACCGCCTGAACGGCATGGGCGGCGAGACGGCGAGCGGCACCATTGTCTTCGATTTCACCGACGTCACCGCCATGGATACGGCCGGAGCCTGGCTGATCCGGCGCTTTATGGGCAGGCTTGGCGAAGGTCAAGCCGAGGTGCAGCTTTCCGGCGACAAGCCGCGGTTCATCGAGCTGGTCAACGCTCTGCCGGAAAAACTGCCTGTCCCGGCACAGGACGATTCGAAAAAACCGGCTCTGTTCGAGCGGTTCTTCAAGCCGATCGGCAAGGCGGTGTCCTATACCTGGGACGATATCGTCGCCGCGATGTATATCCTGGGTTCCGCCGTTCGTGGCGCGCAAATGAAACTGGGGCGCCAGAGCGGCGTATCGCCGGCGGCAATCGTCAACCAGATCGACCGGATGGGCGTTCAGGCCGTGCCGATCATCACGCTGATGTCTTTCCTGATCGGCGCCATCATCGCGCAACAGGGCGCCTTCCAGCTGCGCTATTTCGGCGCCGAACTGTTTGTGGTCGATCTCGTCGGCATCCTGCAATTGCGCGAAATCGGCGTGCTCCTGACGGCGATCATGATCGCCGGTCGCTCGGGCAGCGCGATCACCGCCGAAATCGGCTCGATGAAGATGCGCGAGGAAATCGACGCGCTGAAGGTCATGGGTCTCAGCCCCGTCGGTATCCTTGTCTTTCCGCGCCTGGTCGCGCTGACGATCATCCTGCCGCTCCTGACGATCATCGCGAATTTCTCGGCGCTCACCGGCGCCGCTGTCGTCACCTGGAGCTATTCCGGCATCACCTTCGCCACATTCCTGGCGCGCCTGCAGGAGGCGGTGGATTTTTCCTCGGTGCTGGCCGGAATGATCAAGGCGCCGTTCATGGCGCTGATCATCGGCGTGGTGGCGGCTGTCGAAGGCATGAAAGTCGGCGGCAGCGCCGAATCGCTCGGCCGGCAGGTGACGTCTTCGGTGGTCAAATCGATCTTCGTGGTCATCCTCGTCGATGGCCTGTTCGCCATGTTCTATGCCGCGATCGATTTCTGATGGAGAAGGATCTGTCCATGACCGCGGAGACATCGGATGTGCAGGCACGGGGTGACGCAGAGGCAATCCTGTCCGTGCGTGACCTGACCGTCGGCTTCGGCTCCAACATCGTGCTCGAAAACCTCAATCTCGACATCTTCCGGGGCGAGATCCTCGGTTTTGTCGGCGCGTCCGGCACGGGAAAGTCGGTTCTGATGCGGACTGTGCTGCGGCTTCTGCCGCGTCGGGCCGGCTCGATCAAGATTCTTGGCGCGGAGTATGACGCTGTCAGCGATGCGGAGCGCGTCGAGCTCGACATGCGGCTGGGGGTGCTCTTCCAGCACGGCGCGCTTTTTTCATCGCTGACGGTGTTGGAAAACATTCAGGTCCCCATGCGCGAATATCTCGACATTCCGCAGGACCTGATGAACGAACTGGCGCGTCTGAAGATCGAACTTGTGGGCCTTGCACCCGAGGCAGCCAACAAGTTCCCGTCCGAGCTCTCCGGCGGCATGATCAAGCGCGCAGCTCTGGCACGGGCTCTGGCGCTCGACCCGGACCTGGTTTTCCTTGACGAGCCGACATCGGGCCTCGACCCGATCGGGGCTGCCGAGTTCGACGACCTGATTGCCAAACTGCGGGACACGTTGGGATTGACCGTGTATATGGTGACTCACGATCTCGACAGCCTGTTTTCTGTCTGTGACCGTATCGCCGTTCTCGGTCAGAAACGCGTTTTGGTCGAAGGGACGATCGAGGACATGCTGGCATTTGACGATGCGTGGGTGCAGGCCTATTTCCAGGGAAAGCGCGCCCGCTCGATCGTTCCGCAGGACAAACGAACGTCCTGACCTATTTGTACGCTTTGCCGGCGATCGTGCCGGCACTCTTTTTGAAATATGGGATTGCGCCGTAGCGGTCCGAAGGTAGCTGTCTCCATGGAAACTAAAGCAAATTACGCCATTGTCGGGTTCTTCACGGTCATGGTTATCGCTGCAGCCTTCGGCTTCGTCTACTGGATGTCCCAGTATGGCCGCAGCGGCGAGATGGTGGAATTGGTGATCAGCATTCCCGGATCGGCAAACGGCCTGAGCGTCGGATCGCCGGTGCGCTTCAACGGCATCCCCGTCGGCTCCGTTCGCAATCTCGCGATCAACTCGAACGACCCGCGCTATTCCGTGGCTGTGACCGAGGTTTCCGCGGATGCGCCGGTGCTGAAGTCGACGACGGCGACGCTGGAAATCCAGGGTTTGACCGGCGCTGCCTATATCGAGCTCAGCGGTGGCAACAAGGGGGATGAAAACATCCTGCGGGCTGCCCTCGACAAGGGAACACCGGCCCAATTGACGGCAGACCAGTCGAGCGTGACCAGCCTGCTTGCGACGGCCGACAAGATTCTCGATCGCGCCAACACCGCAATCACCGATCTTCAGGGCTTCGTCCAGGACGTCCGCAAGCCGCTGACCGACACGATCGGTAATGCGGAACGGTTTTCCAAGTCGCTGGCCGACAATGCTGAGGGCGTCGACAAGTTTCTCGAAAGCGTCAGCGGCATGTCCGATTCGATCAACTCGGCCTCGGCAAAGCTCGATTCGACCCTCGGTTCAGCCGAAGCCCTGGTGAAGTCGGTCGATCCCCAGAAGGTCGAAACGATTGTCACCAATGTCGCGAAAATGAGCAATGACCTGAGTGCAGCCTCCTCGAGTGTTGCCGACACCATCGCCACCTTCAAACGGACGGCCGAAACCTACGAGCAGTTCGGCAAGGACGCGACCGCGACGCTGAAGCGGGTGGATACGCTTGTGGCGGCCATTGACCCACAGAAGGTCGGCCTTGTCGTCAATGACGTCTCTGCGGCCAGCGCCGATGCCCGCAAGGCCATCGCCTCGATCAATGATTTTGCCCAGACGATCACGCAGCGCCAACCGGAAATCGACCAGACCATCACGGACGTGACCCAGATGGCCAATACGTTGAACGCGGCCTCCAAGCGTGTTGATGGCATTCTGGTCAAGGTCGATGGTTTTCTTGGCGATGCCGACGCGCCATCGCTTTCCGCCGATGCACGCGCGACGCTGGAATCGTTTCGCAAGGTCGCGGAAAACATCAACGCGCAGATCGGACCGATCGCGGAAAACCTGAAGCGCTTCTCCGGTTCCGGCCTACGCGACATCGAAGCGCTCATCAGCGATACGCGCCGAACGGTGCAGAGCCTCGACAACACGATCACGACATTCGACAAGGATCCGCAGCGGCTGCTGTTCGGTGGCGAGACCGTGAAAGAGTATGACGGACGGACGCGACGCTAGGTTTAGGCCGAGCCTTGTGTGGCCGGGCTGCACTGGCGGGTGGCCTTTCGGTCACACTTGGTCTGGATCGACGGGTTTGGGCTTGTTTTGAACGTATGGCACTCTAAGTTGCCGGAGAATCGGCAAAGGGTATAGGCTGCATGAATCTCGCGGGTGTTAGTCACGGTCGTAGGGCAGGGTTTGTCCGGTTCGCCGTTGTGTGTTGCATTGCTTCCCTGTTGTCCGCCTGCGGTGGCAAGGCCAGCAATGACACGTTCAGCCTGTCGACATCGCCTGTGGTCGAGGGCCGCAATTCCACCAACAAGCAGATCCTCGTTCCCGAGCCGACGGCGCTGAAGGCGCTGGACAGCGAGCAGGTTGTCATCCGGCTATCCAAATCCGAAATCCAGTATCTCGCGGCCTCGCAATGGAGCGACCGTCTCCCGAAGATGGTTCAGGCCAAGCTCGTCCAGGCATTTGAGAATACCGGCAAGGTCGGTGGGGTCGGCAAGCCGGGCGAAGGCCTTGCGATCGACTACCAGATCATTTCAGAAATACGTTCCTTCGAGATCGCGACAGAAGGTGCAGACACGGCCGTCGTCGAGATCTTTGCGAAGATCCTCAACGATCGGAATGGCAGCGTTCGCTCGCAACAGTCGTTCCGCGCCACCGTGCCCGTCAGGGGCAGCGGCAACGCGGCTTTCGTCGCGGCTCTTGATGCCGCTTTTGCTGATGTCTCTGCGGAAATCGTCAGCTGGACGTTGAAGTCGATCTGATCGCGGTTGCCACCAGCCTGTTGTCGACGTTGGCAACGCCTGCGATCGATCGGGCGGCTTCCTCGGCGAGGATGCTTTCGTCCAGCGTCATGACGGTACCGCTGAGCACGATGATGCTGTCCTTGGCAACGACGGCAATGTCTGAGGCATCAAGACCGCTGACCACAGCCAAGCAGTCGGCGACGCTCGCTTCGAGATCGGCCGGGTTTTGCGGCACAAGTTTCTCCGGTGCCTCGCCGTAAAATGTGCGTTCCTTGAAGACCATGGCAAATGCTCCCTGTCGTTGCGTGATCCTGTCTTGTCACGACAGAAAACGCGCCGGATCGCATTTTGTTCGACGAGACCCCTCTAGGGCCAGCGCACCACGGGTGGCATCGATGACAGGATCGATTCCACATTGCCGCCGGTCTTCAGTCCGAACAGCGTGCCGCGATCGTAGAGCAGGTTGAATTCGACATAGCGGCCGCGGCGCACCAGCTGCTCGTCGCGATCCTCTTCCGTCCACGGCTTGTTGAAATTGCTGCGGACGATTTTCGGATAGACGAGGTTGAAGGCCTTGCCGACGTCCTGCGTGAAGGCAAAATCTGCCTCCCATCCGCCCATTTCCTCCGACGAATGCTGCCAGTCATAGAAGATGCCGCCCGTGCCGCGCGCTTCGTTGCGGTGTTTCAGGAAGAAGTAGTCGTCGCACCAGGCTTTGAAACGGCCATGATCGGCGACCGCATGGCGGTTGCAGGTGATCTCCATGCCTCGATGAAAGAGCAGCGTATCGGGATCGGTCATGACGCGGCGCCGGTCGAGAACCGGTGTCAGGTCTGCACCGCCGCCGAACCAGTGGCTGGTGGTGACGACCATGCGGGTGTTCATATGAACGGCCGGTACATTGGGATTGACCGGATGGGCGATCAGCGAGATGCCGGATGCCCAGAATGTTGGGTCTTCCGAAGCGCCGGGGATCTGCGCCCGAAACTCCGGCGAAAATTCGCCATGGACGGTGGAGGTGTGCACGCCGACCTTTTCGAAGACGCGACCTTCCATCATCGACATGCGACCGCCGCCGCCATTGCCGTTGTCGCGGGCCCAGTCCTTTGCCACGAAACGACCGGGCTCACGATCCGAGAGGGGGCCGGACAATTCGGTCTCGATCGTCTCGAAACTTGCGCAGATTGTGTCGCGCAGGCTTTCGAACCAGGCGCGGGCGCGGGCTTTCTTGTCCTCGATATCGTCAGGCAGCCCCTGCGGCAGTTCCGGTCGTTCCATCGTCTTTTTCCTGATTGGCCGGCACACACTGTTGCCTGCCGTTTTCCTGCCGATTCGCCTATGGTGCGCACAGTTCGCTTTTTTTGCCATCTTTGGCAACGCCAAGACGGCGCCGCCGCAAGCCCGGCGAAACTTTGCCGCAGCCGGTAGCAGGCAGAGGCCGGTTGAAAACGGACTCGCAAACGCTGACGGATCGCCCTATCGTTGACAGCAGTTGTCCGGCTGGCAAAGGTGAAGTCGATGGCAAGAATACCCGCGGCTCCGCCGCTTGATGGCCTGAAACGTCAGATCGACCGGCACCGCCGGGCAAAGCCGGGTGGAAGCGACGGTCTGTTCGTGCGCGAGACCTTTCGGCTGGAGCGCGCCGCGGCGCGGGACAAGGCGCGGCAATGGTTCGATGCCTGGCCGAAAGCGGCCTACTGGACCGAAGTCGAAAGCTGGCGGCTTCTGGATGGCGACCAGGTTGAGTTCACCATGCGGCGGCTTCCCACCGCAGATTGAGCGGATTTTTTGTTTCGCTTGCCTGACGCCTGATGGTTCAGCCAGTCTATGTGCCGGACAGGTTGATCTGGCGTAGGGCCTCGCCGGCAATCATCGCCACCGACATGGCTACATTCAGCGACCGCTGTCCCTCGACCATCGGGACAAGGATGCGATGCGGCGTTGATGCATGGACATGATCCGGGACGCCGGCACTTTCGCGGCCGAACAGCAGCGTGTCTGCGGGCTGAAACATGAAGGCCGTATAGGGCAGGGCGGCCTTGGTGGAGGCCAGCACCAGACGCCTTCCTTCCGCCTGCCGGGAGAGTTCGAAGCGTTCCCAATTGATATGGCGGGTGAGCGCCACGGCGGCGATATAATCCATGCCGGCGCGTTTCAGGTTGCGGTCGGAGATATCAAAGCCGGCCGGCTCGATGATATCGACGGATAGGCCAAGGCAGGCGGCCAGCCGCAGGATCGTGCCGGTGTTGCCTGGAATATCCGGCTGAAAAAGCGCAATGCGGAGATCGGGAATGGTCATATCACCAGAACAGATGGGAACGATCACCGGCGATAATCAATCTGTGCCCGAATGGCAACAGCGGTTCGACCAAGGGTGAAAAAGATCGGAAAACGCTCCGCGACAATCTGGCACAAGCCGTCGAAATCCTCTACGCATGGGCTATCTTCAACGCGAACCTGATGGAGGCATGCATGGACTATCCAACGACCAACTGCCTCCGATCGATGTCCCCGATTTCTGCGGGCTGACACCTTTCGCGCTTTTTCCCTGATGGCCTGCCGGGACACGGATCGACTTTTCTCGTAAACGAACGTTTTTGCGGGAAAAACACAGTCGTCGATCGTCCTGTTTGCTGATGTTTCAAAAACAGGCGGTCCGTTGCCCGGACCCAGATTGTAGTAACGGAGCTTTCCATGTTCGGCTGGTTTGAATCCCGCCTCGACCCCTATCCTGTTGAGGAGCCGACGGTTCCCCCCTCGGGACTGTTTGCTTTTTGCTGGCACTATACAAAACCGGCAGCACCCTGGCTGCTGACCATGTCGATCTGCACGATGCTGATTGCCGTTGGCGAGGTGGCGCTGTTCCAGTTCCTCGGCAATGTCGTCGACTGGCTGTCGTCGGCGCGGCAGGAGACATTCCTTGAGACCGAAGGCACGAAACTGTTCTGGATGGGCGCGCTGATCCTGGTGGGCCTTCCCGCCATTGTCGCGCTCGATTCCATCATCATGCACCAGGTTCTGCTGGGTAACTATCCGATGATCGCGCGCTGGCAGATGCATCGGTACCTGCTGCGGCAGGGCATGACGTTCTTTGCCAACGAATTTGCCGGTCGTGTTGCCACCAAGGTGATGCAGACGTCGCTGGCCGTGCGCGAAACTGTGATGAAGCTTCTCGATGTCTTCGTTTATGTCATCAGCTATTTCATCTCGATGCTGGTTGTTGTTGCAGCCGCGGACTGGCGCCTTCTGGCACCGCTTCTGCTGTGGATTGCCGTCTATATCGGCATTGTCAGCTATTTCGTGCCGCGCCTGCGCAAGATTTCGAAGGAGCAGGCCGACACGCGTTCGATGATGACCGGGCGGATCGTCGACAGCTACACCAATATCGCCACGGTGAAGCTGTTTTCGCATGCCGGGCGGGAGGAGGTCTATGCCAAGGACAGCATGGATGAATTCCTGCAGACCGTGCACAAGCAGATGCGCAAGGTCACGCTGTTCCATGTGCTGGTCTATACCAACAACTGCATCGCGCTCTTTTCGATCGCCAGCCTCGGCATCTATCTGTGGCTGAACGGCGGCATATCCGTTGGCTCGATCGCCATTGCCGTGTCACTCGCCATGCGGATCAATGGCATGTCGCAATGGATCATGTGGGAAGTGTCGGCCCTGTTCGAAAACATCGGCACGGTCTATGACGGCATGAGCATGATGACCAAGGCCCACGACATCGTCGACAGCGACGGCGCCAAGGTGCTGGACGCCAGACAGGGTGCGATCGCGTTCGAAAACATCCGCTTCCACTACGGCAAGAACAAGGGTGTCATCGACGACCTGTCGCTGGCCATTCGCCCGGGCGAGAAAATCGGTCTGGTCGGGCGTTCGGGCGCCGGCAAGACGACGCTGATGAACGTGCTGCTGCGCTTCTACGATCTGGAATCGGGCACGATCAGGATCGATGGTCAGGACATTGCGGCAGTGACGCAGGACAGTCTGCGCGGGCAGATCGGTGTCGTCACCCAGGATACGTCCCTGCTGCACCGCTCGATCCGCGACAACATCGCCTATGGCCATCCCGGGGCGAGCGACGCAGAGATCATTGCGGCCTCGAAGCGTGCCAATGCCTGGGACTTCATCGAACGGCTCGAGGACAACCAGGGCCGCAAGGGGCTGGATGCGCAGGTCGGCGAACGGGGCGTCAAGCTCTCCGGTGGCCAGCGCCAGCGGATCGCGATTGCCCGCGTGTTCCTGAAGGATGCACCGATCCTGATCCTCGACGAGGCGACCTCGGCACTGGATTCGGAAGTGGAAGCGGCGATCCAGGAGAACCTGTTTGCACTCATGGCCGGAAAGACGGTGATCGCCATCGCCCACCGGCTGTCGACGCTGACGGAAATGGACCGGCTGGTCATTCTGGAGGCCGGCAGGATCGTCGAGACCGGCAGCCATGCCGAGTTGATTGCCCGTACCGGACTGTATGCCGATCTCTGGTCGCGCCAGTCCGGCGGCTTCCTCGCCGATGATGCGGAAAAGGCCGGGAAGGACGAGGCGGCGGAATAACGCTGCGCGGACTGTGCCGCATGCTGATTTGGGGCAGGCGGCACAGTTCTGCGGGCGATGTGGATCATTGCCGATTTGTAATCGGGTTGGGTGGTTTGCGCGGTGATTTCCAGTTGCCGCATTCGCAAAACCGCCTATATCGGTTTGATGTTCCTGAACGCGATCTTTGCCACATTCGAAAACTGGATACGGCCCTTTGAGCCGCGCGACGACCTTCGTCCGCCGGAGCGGCTTTTGCCCTATGTCTGGTTCTACATCCGGCAGGCCAAGGCGCCGTTTGTTGCGATGCTGGTGCTTGGCGGCCTGACGGCAGCGATCGAGGCGGCACTGTTCTGGTTTGTCGGGCGGATCGTCGATATTCTCGCAACCACGACGCCGGCCGATGGCTGGAACGGCATTCTCGCAGCCCATGGCGCCGAACTGCTGGGCATGCTGGTGCTGATCGGTGTTGTGCGTTTTCTGGTGTCGCTTTTGATGTCGCTGGTCGACCAGCAGATCATTACGCCCGGCTTCTACAATCTCGTGCGCTGGCAGTCCTATCTGCATGTCGGGCGGCAATCGGTTTCCTTTTTCCAGAATGATTTTTCCGGCCGCATCGTCACCAAGGTCTGGTCCGGCGGACAGGCGACCGGCGATCTCGTCACGTCCCTGATGGAAAGCGTCTGGTTCGTCGGCATTTACGCCGTGTCGACCCTTGTGCTCGTCGGACAGCTCGATGTCTGGCTGGCCGTGATCGTGCTGCTCTGGCTTTGCGCCTTCGCCTTTCTCGCCCGTTTCTTCGTGCCGCGCATCCGCAGCCATTCACGTGCGACGGCGGAGGCTTCTTCTATGCTGAACGGGCGCATGGTCGACGCCTACAGCAATATTCAGACGCTGAAGCTTTTCGGTCGCGACGACGAGAATGACCGCTACATGCGGCAGGGCTTCGATATCTTCCAGAAGAGCATATTGAGCTTTACGCGCTTCATCACCGGCGTACGGGCCTCGATGGCGCTGCTTTCGGGCATCATGATCGTCAGCATGGCGGCGATCAGCGTCGATCTGTGGCTGCGCGGACAGATCAGTTCGGGGGCCGTGGCCTTCACGCTGGCCCTGGTCCTGCGGCTGAATTTCCTGCTCAGCCGCATGATGGTGCAGTTCAACGGCATCATGCGCAACATCGGCACGATCCAGAATGCGGCCGACATGATCTCGCAGCCGATCGGTCTCACGGATCGCCCCGGTGCGCCGGATCTGGTCGTCCGGCAGCCGGAAATCCGCTTCGATCATGTTCGCTTCCACTATGGCCGGTCCGAAGGCCTGATGGACGATCTTTCGCTAACCATCCGCCCCGGTGAAAAGGTGGGGATCGTCGGGCGATCGGGCGCCGGAAAATCGACCCTCGTCAACCTGCTCCTGCGGTTTTACGATCTCGAAGGCGGCCGGATCCTGATCGACGGGCAGGATATTGCCGGCGTCCGGCAGGAATCGCTGCGCGCCCAGATCGGCATGGTGAGCCAGGATACTTCGCTTCTCCACCGCTCGATCCGCGACAACATCCTGTTTGGACGTCCCGATGCCGACGAGGACAGGTTGACCGAGGCGGCGCGGCGGGCCGAGGCGCTCGAGTTTATCGAGCGGCTGACGGACCAGCGCGGACGGCAGGGCTTCGATGCCCATGTCGGCGAGCGCGGGGTGAAGCTTTCCGGCGGCCAGCGTCAGCGCATCGCGATTGCGCGTGTCATGCTCAAGGATGCGCCGATTCTGGTTCTGGACGAGGCGACGTCGGCCCTCGATTCGGAAATCGAGGCGGCCATCCAGTCGAATCTCGACCAGCTGATGCACGGCAAGACCGTCCTTGCCATCGCGCACCGTCTCTCCACCATTGCCGCCCTCGACCGGCTTCTCGTGATGGATCGCGGGCGGATCATCGAGGATGGCACCCATGCCGAACTGGTTGCGCGGGGAGGGCTCTATTCAGAGCTCTGGTCGCGGCAATCGGGCGGATTCCTCGGCCGCGACGAAGCTGCGGAATAGATCCGATAAGTGCCTGTGTGCATTGGCTTTGCCGGACGATCGGCATGGGCTGCGCGCGGCCTTTCGACACGGGTCCGGCAAGGGGCCGCGTTTTCCCGCGACATTGTGCCCACTCGCCCTCTTGAACACTGGACATCATTCCCGATCAAGCATAGAACGCGCCGAATTGCCGGGGAATCTGTGGCCGAACTGTGTCCAGCGTCTGCCGGTATCTGACTGTTGGCTCCGGATGGTGAAAAACTTCGCCGGAATCGACAACAGCTTATTGATTTGGCGCGGTTCTTTCGCTCAAGTGTACACGGGGCGAAAACGGGCCTGGGGACAGAAGCGGTTTCCGCGAAACACTGCGTGAAGAGGATGGTTTAGCCGTGAGCGAACACGAGACATCAAGCGAAACCCTGAGCGAGCCGACGCGCCGCGACTTCCTGTATCTGACAACGGGCATGGCTGGCGCCGTTGGTGTCGCTGCCGTCGTCTGGCCTTTCATCGACCAGATGCGGCCTGATGCCTCGACATTGGCGCTCGCGTCGATTGAGGTCGATGTTGCCAGCCTGCAGCCCGGCATGTCACTGACGGTCAAGTGGCGCGGCAAGCCCGTCTTCATCCGCAACCGTACGGAAGCGGAAGTCAAGGAAGCCAATGCAGTGGCGCTGACCGATCTCAAGGATCCTGTCGCGCGCAACGAAAACCTGCCTGCCGATGCACAGGCTTCGGACGTTGACCGCTCGGCCGGTAAGGACAAGGAAAACTGGATCGTCATGATCGGCTCCTGCACCCATCTGGGCTGCGTTCCGCTCGGTCAGGCCGGCGATTTCGGCGGGTGGTTCTGTCCCTGCCACGGCTCGCACTACGACACAGCGGGCCGTATTCGCAAAGGTCCGGCGCCGACGAACCTTCCAGTGCCGACTTTTGCATTCACGTCCGACACAGTTATCAAGATCGGTTGAGGGGAATACTGACTATGAGTGGGGATCATTCAACCTACACACCGGCGACCGGTATCGAGAAATGGATCGATTCACGCCTGCCGCTGCCGCGGATGGTGCATGACAGCTTTATTTCCTACCCCGTTCCACGCAATCTGAACTATGCCTACACGTTCGGGGCCATGCTGGCGGTGATGCTGATCATTCAGATCCTGACAGGCGTCGTTCTGGCGATGCACTATGTCGCCGAAGTGTCGTCTGCGTTCAATTCGGTCGAAAAGATCACGCGTGACGTCAACCATGGCTGGCTATTGCGCTACATGCATGCCAACGGCGCGTCGTTCTTCTTCATCGCCGTCTACCTGCACATCGCCCGCGGTCTGTATTACGGCTCCTACAAGGCGCCGCGCGAAATCCTCTGGATCCTCGGCGTGGTCATCTATCTCCTGATGATGGCAACCGGCTTCATGGGCTACGTGCTTCCCTGGGGGCAGATGTCGTTCTGGGGTGCAACGGTTATCACCGGCTTCTTTTCGGCCTTCCCGCTTGTCGGCGAATGGCTGCAGCAGTTCCTGCTCGGCGGTTTTGCCGTCGACCAGCCGACGCTCAACCGCTTCTTCTCGCTGCATTACCTGCTGCCCTTCATGATCGCCGGCGTCGTCGTGCTGCATGTGTGGGCCCTGCACGTGACTGGCCAGACGAACCCGACCGGTGTCGAGGTCAAGACCAAGACGGACACCGTGCCGTTCACGCCTTACGCGACGCTCAAGGATGCGCTCGGCCTTTCCGTGTTCCTGATCGCCTATGCCTGGTTCGTCTTCTACATGCCGAACTATCTGGGTCACCCTGACAACTACGTCATGGCCAACGCGCTGAAGACGCCGGCGCATATCGTTCCGGAATGGTACTACCTGCCATTCTACGCGATGCTGCGTGCCATCACCTTCAACATCGGCCCGATCGATTCGAAGCTCGGCGGCGTTCTGGTGATGTTCGGCTCGATCATCATCCTGTTCTTCCTGCCCTGGCTCGACACGTCCAAGGTCCGCTCGGCTGTCTATCGTCCCTGGTACAAGCTGTTCTACTGGATCTTCGTCGTCAACGCGATCCTGCTCGGCTGGCTTGGCTCGCGCGCAGCGACCGATCTCTACACCCTGATGGCCCAGATTGGCACGCTTTACTACTTCGCCTTCTTCCTCGTCATTATGCCGGTTCTCGGCCTGATCGAGACCCCGAAGCGCATTCCGAATTCGATTACGGAAGCGGTTCTGGCAAAGAAGAACAAGAACTGAGCGCGGCTGAGAGGAACTGAACCGATGAAAAAGCTTGTTACAAGCCTCCTGCCGCTCGCACTCGCAGCCGGTCTCCTGGGCGGCGCCGCTTATGCCGCCGGAGAGGGGCATGATCTGAAGGAAGCGACCGAGCACGCCGCTGCCACCGCACACTATCCGATCCTGAAGCCGGAAGAGATGGACTGGAGTTTTGCCGGCCCGTTCGGACATTATGACAAGGGGCAGCTGCAGCGCGGTCTCAAGGTCTACACGGAAGTCTGTTCCGCCTGCCACTCGATGAACCTCGTGCCGTTCCGTACCCTGGAAAATCTTGGCTATTCGGAGGCCCAGGTCAAAACGTTTGCGGCCAATTACGAGGTCCAGGACGGGCCGAATGCCGATGGCGAGATGTACACCCGCAAGGCTGTCGCTTCCGATCATTTCCCGGCGCCATACGCCAACGAAGAAGCAGCCGCTGCCTCCAACAATGGTGCGGCCCCGCCGGACTTCTCGCTGATCGCCAAGGCGCGCGGCGTCGAACGTGGCTTCCCGCTGTTCATCTTTGATATCTTTACCCAGTATCAGGAAGGCGGGCCGGACTATATCCATTCGCTGCTCACCGGCTACCAGGAGCCGCCGGAAGGCGTCGCCGTTCCTGAAGGCACGCACTTCAATCCGCATTTTAATGCAGCTATGTCGCTTGCCATGGCCAAGCCGATCTCCGACGACCAGGTTACCTATGACGATGGCGCGCCGCAGACGGTCGAGCAATATTCCAGAGACATTTCGGCGTTCCTGATGTGGGCCGCAGAACCGCACCTGGAAGAGCGCAAGCGGACGGGCTTCATGGTGCTGATCTTCCTGCTGATCTTCACCGGCCTGATCTACCTTACGAAGAAGTCGGTCTACGCCAGCAAGGAACACTGAACGTTCTTGAAGGTCACTATTTTGAAAAGGCGGTCTTCGGGCCGCCTTTTTCGTTGTCTGGACAGGGGCACAGGGAAACAATGGCATAGGTGGCGCGCAGACGCGTTTCGCCCCAGGAGAGGTGTGTGGGCATGCTGAACAGGATCCTGCTCTACACGCGGGACGTAGACGTCACCGCGGCATTCTACGAACGGCATTTCGGCTTCATCCGCACGCTCGATCCGACCGATCGAATTGGCGAACTGCGGCACCCGGAAGGCGGTGCGATCCTGATGCTGCACAGGGCCGGCAAAGCCCAGAAGATGGGGCAGGTGCTGGTCAAGCTCGTCTTCGGTGTCGAGGATGTCGCCGGCTTCGTCGCTCGGCGCTCTGCCGACGGTCTTGTCTTTGGGACGATTCAGGATGGTGGCGGCTATGCCTATGCCAATGCCAAGGATCCGGATGGCAACAGCATTTCGGTGTCCAGCCGGGCCTATCGAGGGTAAGAGACTGTTGGCCGAACGGGACGGGACCTGTCCACCCCTTAAGCCGATGATCGGCGGTTCGATGGTCGTGACGATCCATTGACGATGGCTGCGGCATCAAATCTGATCGAAACTGGCGGCGGGTCGAGCGAGACCCGTTTGTCAAACAGGTCTTCGTTCTCTCAGAGTTTGCCTTTGCCGGAAAAAAGCGATTTCTCCAGGCTCGCTCTGTTCAGCAACATTCAGGAAAATCAGGTTCTGCGACACATGTGAGATATGGCGCGGTGGCAAGTCGCCATATGCCGCTGTGCTGACCTTCAACGGCAGCTTTCGTCCGCGCATCAACGCGCTGGTCCAGTTCTTATGCGTCAACTCCCTATACCCCGGCGATCTCTGAGCTCTCCAGGGCATCAGCGGGCCGAGGTCAGGGGAGTGATACAAAAAAGGCTCCGCGATGTCCTGCGGAGCCTCCAGAGTTTAAACGAGTGGTTCGGATCAGTTGAACCGCCCGGCTGCATGGGCAAGCATGGTGTAGACCTTGCCGGTATCGGACGTCAGGTAGGTCTGGGTCATCATCTTGTCGCGATCGTTGCGGGCAACGTCGGCCAGCAGCTTTTCGAAATCGGCGATGTACCTGTCGACGGCAGTGCGGAACTCCGGTTCGCGATCATACTTGCGCTTGATCTCGTCGAAGGTTTGCTGGCCCTTCAGCGTGTAGAGGCGGCGTGTGAACACGTCGCGCTCGCCGCGCTGATAGCGGCGCCAGAGATCGACCGACGCGTCATGATCGATGGCACGGGCGATATCGACCGAGAGCGAATTCAGCGATTCCATGACATGCCGCGGATTGCGGCTGTCGCTTGCCCGTGTGGCTGGCTGGGCCTCGGCAGCGCGCTGTACCGGCGCCGGCTGGGGTTCGTCACGGGATGCCCCACGCAAAAGATCACGCATCCAGCTGCCTTCTTCCGGACGTGTGTTTCTGTCCTCGACGGGCTGTGCGGGCTGGCGGACGGGCTGCTGGGCAACCGGTTGCGGCTGCAGGCCAAGCGTGCCGCGCAGGGCAGGTGCAGGCTCCTGGCGACGCGGTTCGGGGGTCGGCTGCTGCTGGACGACGCGGGCCGGCGCTGGTGTGACAATGGCCTGGGCGACCGGCCGGGCGATGGCCTGGGCGATAGGGTTGGCGACCGGCTGCTGCTGGCGGACGACAGGCTGCGAGACTTCCATCTGGCCCGAGGACTTGCCGATGATCTCGGACAGTTCCTGCAGCGCCTTGATCTGCTCGGCAACGGCGCGCCGCATGACAGAGGCATTTTCCTTGGCTTCTTCCGGCAGGTCGAATGCGCCGCGCTTCAATTCTTCGCGGGTCATGTCGAGTTCCTTGCGGATCTCGTTGGCCGAACGGCGGATATCGTCGGTGGCGCCGCTGAACTTGCCGATCGCATCCTCGACAGCCTGGCGAAGGGCTTCCCGCATCTGCAGGGCGGCACCGTCGGATTTCTTGCCGGTTTCGGCCAGCAGGCGTTCGATATCCGAAAGTGAAGCCCCGACGCTGCCACGAAGACGCGAGGCGACTTCCTTGGACCGTTCCTCGGCGCGGATGAAGGCATTTTCGACCGACATGCCGGCCTCGTCGCCAGCCTTGGTCACTGCCGCACGCATCGTTTCGGAGGCGTTGGCGGCGCGCGCTTCTGCCTCGGACAGCGTCTTGCTGACATCATTGAAGGATGCCTGAACACCGGCCCGCAGATTGCCGGCGATCTGGCTTGAGCGCTCTTCGGCGCGAACGAACACGGATTCAACCGACATGCTGGCTTCGTCGCCTGCCTGGACCAGAGCTGTGCGCATGGCGTCTGCAGCCGATGCTGCGCGCTTCTCGGCGTCTGTCAGCAGGCGGCCGACATCGGCAAAGGATGACTGGATGCCGCTGCGAAGGTTGCCTGCAACCTGGGTCGAGCGTTCTTCCGCCCGTTCGAAGGCGCCATCGACGAAGCCTTCCAGCGCGTGCATGGTCTTTTCGATCTCCTCCGAGCGCCGGACGAGGCCGACAGAGAGGGTGCGCAGGGCCTCCTGGCGTTCCTCGAGCGTGCTGGCGAGATTGGACTGGGCCGCGCCCAGGAGGTCTGAGGCCTGGCTGAGCACGCGCGAGTGATCCTCGAAGCGACCGACGATGCCGCCGATCTGCGACAGGGTCGAGCCGGAGATCTCCGAGAGCTTGTCGACCTTGCCTTCGAGAAGGCGGGTCGATGTCGAGAGCATGTCCGTGGCGCGGGTGGCGGATTCGGAGAAGCGCGCGGTGGTTGATTCGAGCTGCTCATCCATGGCGCCGAGGTTGGCGCCTGCCTGCTCGATGACCGAAGCGATCGCCGAATTGCTGGCGGCGAGCTGGTCGATCAGGCCGGTGGCCGTCGATTGCAGACGGTTTTCGACCATCTTCATCGCCTTGGCCGTCTCTTCTGCACGACCGGAAATCGCATTCAGGGTTTCGCCGGTGCGGGCCGTCAGGCTGTGGATCAGCGATGCGCTTTCGGCACGCAGGCGATCGGCGCTTTCCTGGGTAATGGCGGTGATGCGCTCGGCGGTTTCCTTGCCGGTAACGGCATATTGCTCGACCAGCGGACGGGCCTGCTCGTCGATCAGGCGGGACAATTCGGCCGAACGGCCAGACAGCATCGAATTCAGTTCGCGCGTCTTGTCATCCAGCGTTGCGCGGATGGCGTTGCCGCGCGCTTCCAGCGCCTTTTCGACGTCGGACAGGTTCTGCTGCAGCGTTGAGGCCTGTTCGGCAACACGCCCCTGCGTTTCGGAAATCCGGGCGCTGGCATTGTCGGAGGCTTCGCCGACCGAGCGGGCGAGTTCCGCGCTGCGCATGGCGACCTGGGCCGCCGTCTGTTCGATCGAGGTGGCAAATTCCGTCTGACGGGCAGCCATGGCGCGGGCAAAATCATCGCCGGCGCGGGCAAGCAGGTCGGCCGAGCGGGCGGCCTCGGCGTCGATACCCTGGGCTGCGTCACCCACGGCACCGCGAATGCTGGTGACGAGGCCAGCGGCCTTGCCTTCGATCGTCCGGCTGACATTGTCGAGCCCGATGGTCAGGGCACGGTCCATGGTTCCGAGACGCTCTTCGATCCGGTTCGTGCCGCCTTCGATGCTGGCCGAAATCCGGCTCGCCGCAGCTTCGCTGACGCGGTCCAGTTCAGATGTGTGGGTCGACAGTGTTTCGGAAATTCGGCTCGCTGCGGCTTCGCTGACGCGGTCCAGTTCGGATGTGTGCGTCGACAGTGTTTGGGAAATCCGGCTCGCTGCAGCTTCGCTGACGCGGCCAAGTTCCGCGGCGCGGCCGGACAGCGTTTCGCCGATCTGCTGGCCCGCAGTGTCGACGATGGCGTGGACGCTGCCGACGCTCTCGCGGATGCGGCCTTCGAGATGGCCGAGGCTGCTTTCGATCCGGTTGCTTGTTTCTTCCAGGCTGGCGTGGATACCGGATGCCGAGGCGTCCATGCGGTTGTTCAGCGTGTCGGCGGCATGGCCGATCTGGTCTGCCGTTTCGCCCAGGCGGCTGGCGACGAGGCTGGTGCTATCGCGCATGCGCTGGTCGAGCGCATCGGCGCTGCGGTCAATGGCGGATCCAAGTTCGCTCTGCCGCTCTTCGAGCGTCATTTCCAGCATGCTCGCACTTGTTGCGAGTGTTGTAGCGATCGATGTCGTCTGTTCCGAGAGCACCTCGGTGAGATGGTTGCTGCCTTCGCTGACGGCGATATTGATCGCATTGATCCGGTCATCCAGCGTCGCGCGGATACGATCGTGCGTCGAGGACAAGGACCCGGTCAGTTCCGCGGCGCGGCCCGACAGGGTCTGCTCGATTTCGGAGGCCTTGCTCGCCATGGACGCGGCAATTTCCGACGCATGGCCGGACAGGGCACCGGCAATGTCGCCCGAGGTGCGGGTCATCGTACCGGCAATTTCGCTGACGCGACCGCTGAGATTGTCGGCAATCTCGGCAACGCGGCCGGACAGTTGCTGTTCGATGTCGCTAACGCGATCGGACATGGTTTCGGCAATCGCAGTGGCGCGGAACGACAGGTTGTCGGCGATTTCCTCGGTCCGGCTCGACAGTGTTTCGGCCATGTCCGCAGCACTTGCCGACATGGTCCCGGCGATATCGGCATTGCGCTGTGCGAGCATGACATCGAGTGTTTCGGTGCGCGCCGAAAGATCGGCGGCCAGCACCTGGGTGCGGTCCGACAGAATGCCGCCGACCCGCTCGACCGTCCCGCCAATGGCGGTCTCGATCGCATCGGTGCTGGACGACAGGACGCCGGACAAAGCCGCTGTCCGCTCTGCAAGAAGGGTTTCAAGCTGTTCGGTGGTGCCGCCAAGCGACATGTCGACGGCGGCGGCGCCCATGGCGAGTGCCTCCGTGAGACCTTCGGTCCCGGACGAAAGCGCTGCCGACAGGTTGGCCGTGCGCTCGGACATGATCGAGCCAAGCTGCTCGGCCGTGCCGCCCAGCGCCGTTTCGATGGCCGTCGTGCTCGAGGTCAGGACATCGGTCAGCGCTGCAGTGCGCTCGGACAGAATACCGTCGATCTGCTCGGCTGTTCCACCAAGCGAGATTTCAACGGCTGCGGTTCCCATGGCAAGCGTTTCGGCAATGCCTTCTGTGCCCGACGCAAGCGCCGCCGACAGGCTGGCGGTGCGCTCGGACAGGAGCGTGTCGAGATGCTCGGCCGTGCCGCCCAGAGCGGTTTCGATGGCTGTCGTGCTCGACGTCAGGACGCCGGTCAGCGCGGCTGTGCGCTCGGAGAGCGTATTGTCGAGCTTGAACTGGCTGGAAGCGATCGCACTGGTGATTTCGTCGGCGCGGCTTGCGAGCGTCTGCTCGATGCGGCTATGGGCCGACTGCAGGCCGTCGACGAGATTGCCGGTGCGTGCATCGAGTGATGCGGCAAGGCGCATTTCGCTGCCGGCGAGGTTTGTTTCGAGCGTATCGGCGCGCTGACTGAAGCCGGATTCGATCCGATCCTGCGCTTCGGTAAGCGCACTCATCAGCGCACCGGAGCGTTCCGACAGGACGCTGTCGATCCGGCTGTGGGCGTTGCCGATGGCCTCGCCAAGTTCGCTTGTCTTGCCGCTGATGGTCTGCTCGATGAAATCCTGCGTGGTGCCGAGTGTCGTCGCCAGGGTCAGAGACTGGTCGGAAAGCGCATTCTCGAATTTCTCGATGCTGCTGTCGAGCATGCCGCCGATCGCATCGGACCCACCGGACACCGTCTGGTTGATGCGGGCGAGGCTTTCCATCAGTTTCGAATCGAGCATTCCGGCGCGTTTGTCGAAGGCATTGGCAAATTCGTGGAAGCGTGAATCAAAGGCTGTCGCCAGCGTGCCGACAGTCGCCTGGAGTTTCTCCTCGAAGAAGCCGGAGCGCAGGTCGAGGTCCATGATCGTGTCGTCGGCAGTCGACTTCAGGCTCTGGCGGAAGCTGGCCCCGCGTTCGTCGAGCGTCGCATTCAGCGATTGCAGGATGTCGTCCAGGCCACCGGTGATCGCCTGCTGGCCGATGTTCAGGCTTTCGTTCAGATCGCGGGTGCGGGCGATCAATGTTTCGTTCAGCTGGCGAGCCCGCTCGTTGAGGGCGGCATTCAGCTTTTCCGTATTGGCGTCGAGCGAGGAAGCGCGGGTCTCGAACTGGCCAAGCAATTGCTGGCCGCGCTTGGCCAGGGTCTGGCTGAGGTTTTCGAGGCGGGAATCGAATTCGGTGCTGAGTGACACGCCGGCCGTCGTCAGGCCCGAGACAAGCGCATCGGTGCGGGTCGACAGCATGGCACTGATGGTCTGGGTCGCGGTATTGGACTTTTCCATCAGGGCGGCAGCACGGGTCTCGATCATCGATGCGAACGCTTCGCCCGATGTGCCGATCCGGGTGGTGATGTCTTCGCCTGCCAGCGCCAGTTCGTCCTTCAGCTGCGCATGCGCACCCGAAATCGAGGAGCGGATCCGCTCGGCATGGCCAACGATGGCTTCTCGCTCGAGGCCCAGTTCCTGGACCAGCGTGCGGACGCGCAGTTCGTTGTCGCTGTAGCTGCGTTCCAGCGCGTTGACTTCGGAATGCACCAGCGTTTCGAGTTCGGTCGCCCGCGCAATGGTGCGCTCGATGCCTTCGTTCATCGCGGAGACCTCGCGGCGAACCGCCTGGCCGACCGTCATGATCCGCTCGGAGGCTGCCGTTTCCGGCTCGGCAAGGCGCAGTGCGACTTCCGCCATGGAGCGGGCGGCGCTGCGCAGTTCGTGGGCCCGGGAAATCATGATGGCAAAGGAGAAGAACAGCATGACCGGCAGAATGATGAAGATCGCCACGCCAACGGCACCAGGCATGGCTGCGAGATCCGCAAGCGAGCGGATCTGCCAGATTTCCGGCCCGTAGAGAAGGTTGGCGACGCCAAGACCACCAATGACCCACAGCAGCGCCACGGCAGCGGCAATGCGCATCGTTGTCCGGCTGGAGCGGATTTCGAGGGACCGGAGGATGGCTGCCGGCGTCTTGCGGCCGTCGTCGTTTGCCGGCGCGAAGGACGGCGCCCGGGGCGCCTGTTCCGGCGTCAGGCCTCTTGCCTGATCCTGGGGCCTTGCGGTTTTTGCCGCAGGTTCGCCGGCCTGTTTTGCATGTCTCTGCTGGTCGGATGCCGAAGCCTTGGTCGTGGGTTCAGACACATGTTCCTCCGGATCATCCAAGGAAGTCTTTTCGTTCAGGGCCGACTTAAGCTCGTCAAAGTCGATCTTCAGCGCATTTTCCAATGCCTGGAAAGCCTTGTCGTCGATCGATTCGTTGCTTTTATTTGTCGCCATTACGGATACGCCTCGTTACCAAACTGCCCGTTTGCGACCAATCTCCATGAGGACCGCCTGTCCCTTGTGGAGCATCTCCGCATTCAGGCGGTGACGGCAAGATACACGCATCACAGTCACGCAATACCCTGACAGGTCACCCAATTCATTCACACCGGTGGATAGTGGCATCGGGACCATGAAGATAGCCACGCATGCTCTTTTCCACCGGGACCGTGGCGGCAAGCCGGCACAAACTGTCCCTAACCGTACCGTAGTGACACATTCACCTGTTTCTGACAATTAACGCCCTTCTCCAATCGTTAAAATGCTAACAACTTCTTAATGCCCAAAGGGCTTTTGAATCCGAAAAGCCAAGGAATTCAGGCGGTTTAACTGTCGTTAACCATGCCGGGCGATTTATGCCTTCATTGCGCCCCGATTTAATCTGATAGCAGCGCCGCTGCGGCTTAATAACCGGCAAGGCAGACGGGAAATAGGCTGGATTGCATTGCTCGAACGCAATCCCGGCACAGTCTTCTGTCATGAGAGTGCTTCGACAGGTGGTTGATTTCAATGGTCGGCCGAACCTGCTCGTTGAGGATCTGGATAGGTTTTTACGATGCGGGCGGCAAACCGGACCCCATCGGCTGTTGAATTAGAAAACAAGGAAATTGGCCAAAATGGCGGCACTCAAGATCGCTTTCGAAGCCCCCGATAATTTCGGCGGTGCATGTCCTTCAAAATCGCGGCCGATCGATCTGGTCCATCTCGCGACACAGACCATGGGTGACAAGCACCTGGAACTCGAAGTGCTGCAGATGTTTGCGCGGCAGACGCGTCAGCTGATGAAGGAACTGTCCTCCGACAGCGTCGATCATCGTCTGGCGACGGCGCATCGGCTGAAGGGGGCTGCGCTCGCCGTCGGTGCCTTCACCGTCGCCCAGACTGCACAGACCGTCGAGGATCATCCGCAGGACGCCGGCCATCTGGCGGCACTTGCAACCTCCGTTCTCGAAGCAGAAATATTCATCCTCAAGCTCTGCCGTTAAACGGATCCAGTAGATAACAGTGCCCGCGAAGGGCATGCGGCCCGGCTTTGTGCATCGTCGGCTTTTCGCCGCAGGCTTGCCGAGTTGACTGGCAGCCTGAATTGTTGGAAGAAATCAGCTGAATCTGCCGTGTTGCGCGCCGTCTTTTTGGAAAGGCGGCGCAATTTTCGATGCGGCACGCCGAAACAACGCCAGCATCCGGAACCGACCATGACAAAACTGACCATCGTCGCCTTTGACGGCACGCGCCACGACCTTGACGTCCAGAACGGCTCGACCGTCATGGAAAATGCCGTGCGCAACTCCGTTCCGGGCATCGAAGCCGAATGTGGCGGTGCCTGTGCCTGTGCCACCTGTCATGTCTATATCGACGAGGCATGGTCGGCCGCCGTCGGCGCACCCGAAGCGATGGAAGAGGACATGCTGGATTTCGCCTATGACGTGAAGCCGACCTCGCGCCTGTCCTGTCAGATCAAGATGGCGGATGCATTCGACGGTCTTGTCGTGCATGTGCCCGAACGCCAGGCCTGATTGGCCGCGTTGCTCTCCAATAAATTTTGAAAAAAAAGCCCCGCTTGCCATGTAAGGCGAGCGGGGCCAGGAGGGCGCATCGCATGCAGATGAGGGAGGGAACATCTGCAGCAAAAGGATACGCCAGGAGAACATCTGTGCATGACTGTCCGGCGACCGACTATTCGATCAAGCCCGAGCAGATATACATGCGAAAACTTTACTCGGGAAACACTTCGCTCATCATGAGCTTACTCGGGCACGCCCTGAATTCTTGTGAAAAGGCTTGTCTGCCTGTCTTTCACTCTATGATCCAAACATAGCGGAACTCTGCGCTTTGTTCTATCGCTAGAAATCACCACTGAAATACTATTGACGCACAAGGTTTGCGCAAGATTCGCAGGATTTTTCTGCGCGCTTTTTTTGAAAATCAACGCCGTCGGCACTGCGATTTTGGCGTGCAAGAACCGTCAATGCAATGGCATCCTGCCGGTATCTCTTTGATGTTGGAGAGCTTTTAAAACAGTCCGGCTTTGCGGAACGCCGTCGGAGCTTGCCCCTGACGGTGGAAGCCGGGCTCTGATTACTGTTTGCGCAGGGTGTCGAGGCGGTATTGCAGCAGGCGAATCATCCGGCGGTCGAAATTAGCAGCCTCGACCCGGTCGAAACGGGCCTGGTCGCGATCATGGGCCGCGATGGCGGTTTCACTGACGCGGGCGACACGCGCCTGCAGGCGCTCGCAATCCGCCTCCGGACGCAGCGCCATGAAGCTCCGCTCGAGATCACGCGCATGTGTGCGGGCGATTTCGGCGTGGCGTTCCTCATGGCGCTTGATGTCGCTCGACAGCGTGTCCCAGACGAGCCCAAGATCGCGCCCGGCACGCTTGCGGTTGGTCCAGCGCGGCAGGATAAGTTTTGTGTTGAGTGTGACCTTGACGTTGCCGACTGCGCATTTGCCGCTGCGGTTGACGTAGGTCACCGTGCCGCCGAATTTGATTTTCGTTGCGCCGGGATGGCGCGCACCCGTCGATTTCATCAGGGGGCCATGCGAGGACAGCGCCTTGTCGAGTTCTTCGGCGGTCCGCCCGCCCACGGAAAAATACGAAAAGCTCTTGCTGATCTGCGTTTCGGCCATGGCATTTCCGGCATGACCGAGGGCGAGCGCCAAAATCAACAGCGCTGTGGAGGAAATTCGGCCTGAAGGCATCGGCATGGCGGTCTCTGCAGTTGAAGTTCCCCAAAGCTTGGGGCATAGCCAGCGTCAGCGCAACACAAAATCGCAGGCAGCCGCAGGCATCCGCGGCGAAAGTCATGATGTACGATCCTTTTCAACCTTTTGACTGGCATCTCGCGCACGGGCGCCGTCTGACGCTTGGTCCTCTCGGTGTGCTGATGGCGATCATCAACGTGACGCCGGACTCGTTCTCCGATGGCGGTGCGGACCGGGATGCGGCCGGTGCGGTCGATCGGGCGCTGAGGGCTGTCGAGGCAGGGGCGGGCATTGTCGACATCGGCGGCGAATCCACCCGGCCGGGCGCTGATCCCGTGTCGCCGGCGCAGGAGCAGGATCGCATCCTGCCGGTCATCGTAGCGCTTGCCCAACAGGCGGACGCCGTGATTTCGGTCGATACCTATCGCGCAGAGACGGCCCGTCTGGCGATTGCGGCCGGTGCCCACATCATCAACGACGTGCACGGGCTGCAGCGTGAGCCTGATCTTGCAAATATTGCCGCCGACACGCAGGCCGGGCTCTGCATCATGCATACCGGCCGCGACCGCGAAAAACTCGCCGACGTGATCGCCGACCAGGTTCATTTTCTCGAACGTTCGCTCGAGATTGCCGGGACAGCCGGCGTCGACAGGCGGCAGATCGTGCTTGATCCAGGTTTCGGCTTTGCCAAGGACGCGCGCGAAAACATCGCGCTGATGGCGCGTTTCAGCGATCTCCACCGCTTCGGAGCGCCGCTTCTCGCCGGCACGTCGCGAAAGCGCTTCCTGGGGGAGATCACCGGCCGCGAGGCTGTGGACCGGGATGCTGCCACGGCTGCGACAACTGCAGTCCTGCGCATGGCGGGCGCTGCTGTTTTCCGGGTACACGATGTCGCAATCAACAGGGATGCGTTGCTGGTGGCAGATGCTATGCTGGCGGCGCGGAACGAAGGGCAGGACTGAGATCATGATGGCGACCTACAGGATCACGCTCAAGAACTGCGCCTTCTTCGCGCGCCACGGTGTTCACGACGAGGAGGAGTTTCTCGGGCAACGCTTCTTCGTCGACGCCATTCTCGATGTGGAACCGGGAACCGCGCTCGTCGATGATTCGATCGAGGATACCGTCCATTACGGCATTGCCTTCACAGAGATCGAGAAGATCATCACGGGCCGCCGCCGCTATCTGATCGAGGCGCTGGCACTCGAAGTGGCACAGACGCTCTGCGCCCGTTTTCCGCAGATCCGCCGGGCCGAGGTGTCTGTCCGCAAACCCAATGCGCCTGTGCCGGGCGTGCTCGATTATGTCGAAGTCACCGTCGAGCATTTTGCCTGACATGACGATGGTGCTTGCAACACTCGGCCTTGGCGGCAATATCGGCGATCCCGCCGCCTCGATGGCACGGGCGCTGGCGACGCTTGATGCCCGTCCCGACTGTTCGGTGAAAGCCGTCTCACGGCTCTATCGCACGCCGCCCTGGGGCAAGACCGATCAGGCCTGGTTTTTCAATGCCTGTGCCGAAGTCGAGACCACGCTTTTGCCTGATGACCTGCTTGATACCTGCCTGTCGATCGAGCGCGAGATGAAGCGCGAGCGCCTCGAACGCTGGGGTCCGCGGACGATCGATATCGATGTTTTGACCTATGGCGACGCCAGCCTTGCGAGCGAGAAGCTGGAAATCCCGCATCCGCGCATGACCAGCCGTGGCTTCGTGCTGATGCCGCTTGCGGATTTTGCGCCCCGTATGGTCATCGCGGGCCGGATGGTGGCCGACTGGCTCGAACAGGCCGATATCGCCGGCATTGAAGCGGCATCTGCAGACGCCACCTGGTGGAAAACAGTCCGCTGAAACGTAAAAAGAGCCCGCTGATCCAGCGGGCTCTTTTTTGCGTGGGCTGTTGGAAAGCCTATTCGATCGAGCCGACGGCCATGGTGTCGACCTGCCGGCTGAGGCTGACGCCGATCACCGGGACCATGGTTTCCTCGACCTTGACCGAGATGGTGATGTTCATCGTCGACGCGTCCTGCAGGCGGGCGATCATCGCGCCGTTCAGCTTTTTGCGGTTGATGCCGACAACGATCTTGTCTGTGGAGACATTGCCCGAGATGATATCGAGGCCCTTGCCACTGGCGCCATCGAGGAACTTGCCCTTGTAGCTGTTGCCGGCCTGGGTGATTACGGCGGACATCGGCTGCTTGAACACGCCGACGCGGCAGAAGCCGTCGAGCTTGATTGATGCGGACTTGCCCTGTGCGGCATCGCCGGTCAGGTCGCAGGTGAATTTCGTGCCCTTGTATTTGCCGGCAACGATTTCGCCCGGGCCCTTCCACTGGCCCGAAACCTGCTCGAAGAAGGCCTTGTCGCGGCTGCCGGAAAGGGCAGGCGTTGCCGTGGCGACGAGAGCGGAAAGTGTGACTGCGGCGAAGCTGCAGGCGATCAAAGAAGGGCGCGAATACATAAACGATCCTTGAAGGTCAACGTCCAGAATGTAAGGCTACATTTGCGCTTAAATGGTTAATGGACTGTTTCTGCGGGCTTTGGCCGGCCGAGAAATGGTCTCACGATATGTTTCAATTAGGATGCTCGAAAACGCGATAAATCAGCGCCGTTCCGCCGCGGCAAGGGCGGGGGCTGGCACGGCCTCGGCTACCAATGATCTGCTGGCGTCTAGGGATTGTCTGGCCATCTCCAGCCGGGCCATATCCAGCCGGGTCATGTCCAGCCGGGCCAGGTCTAGTCGGACATATTCTTGCCGGACATATTCTTGCCCGACATGCCCGGCGTCAGGTCGCCGATGAAATCGCCAATGCCGGGACGCCGGAGCGCCTTGAACGGCATGGGGCGGCAAAGGTCCATCGCCGCGATGCCGATGCGCGCGGTCATCAGGCCGTTGATCACGCCTTCACCCAGCCGCGCCGACAGTTTTGCGGCGATTCCATGGCCGAGCACCTGCTGGATCAGGCTGTCGCCGACGGCGATCGAGCCGGTGACGGCAAGATGCGCGATGACGTCGCGCATCAGCCGCAACAGGCCGAATGTGCCCGGCCGGCCACCATAAAGCTCCGCCATGGCGCGGATCATGCGGGCGGATTCGTAGACGACGTAACCGATATCGACCAGCGCCCGGGGGCTGACGGCGGTGACGATCGAGACGCGCCTGGCGGCATTGAGGATGAGTGCCCGGGCCTCGCGGTCAAGCGGCGTCAGCAGTTCGCGCTCGGTCAGGTCGAGAAGATGCGGGCCGTCGATAATCTCGCCTTCGGTTTCCTTCAGCCGCGTCCGCCCGCGCGCCGTCTGCGGTTTGGTCGCCAGAAGCGCGACGAGGTGATCCATGACCTTGCGCGCCGCTTTGGGCGAGGGGGCAAGGCTCGCCTCGATGGCTTCCTGTTTCAGGGCCTGCACGGCCTTCAGCTGCCAAAGACCAGCCAACTCGCGGGCGACGACAGCCAGAAAGGCCATTGCGCCGATCGCCGCCGCAGCGATAGCGAGATAACCGAGCCAGTCCGCCCGGGTGAACAGATCGCGGATCAGGCTGTCGATCCACAGGCCCACTGCCAGCGAAAACAGGAGCCCGAAGGCACCGGCGGCAAGGCGCGCGAAGGAAAAACGGCGTTTGCGCGGCCGGGCTTCCGGAATGGCCTGCGCGGACAAGGCGGTCGTCGTTTCGATGAACGGGTCCTCCGCATCGGCCGTCATGACGATGTTCTCGTCGAAGCTTCCCGGCGCACGTCGGCTTTGCCTGTCAGGCGCAGGCTTGTCGATCTGCGAGGGGGCGGGGCCGCTGTCCAGCGTGAACGAGGCGGGCTTGCGGCGCGGGGTGTCAGGTGTGTCGGTCATGCCAGCCGGTCTCCGAACAGGAATTGCATGGCCCGGTCGAGCCGGATGTGCGGCACCGACAGTTTCAGGCCGCCGCCGGTTTCCTCGATATGCGGTGGACGGAAGCGCACGAAACTCAGATCGGACACGAGGCTTTCCTCAGCTTTTGATTCAAGGTCTTGAAAAAGTGAATCCGGATTCTCTGGCAAGTCCCCGGGAAATATAGCTGTTTTGCGTTCGCCATCGAAGGTTTCGCCATTGATTGTCTCCCCCGCGATCGGCGTTCCGACGATGACCGGAAGCGCGTGGCCGCCGTGGTTGACCGAGGCTTCGCGCGTCGCCCGGACGGAGGCGAGCGCCATCACCTCGATGCCGGCACCGCTCATGCCGATCCGTTCGATCGCACGGGCGACCAGCCGGCCGGTGATTTTTTCGAGGCGGTCATGGCTTTCATGGTGGAGGTGGTCGGCCTTGGTGGCGGCGATCAGCACCTTGTCGATCCTGCGCGTCACAAGGGACGAGAGGAAGGAATTGGTGCCGGAGCGGAAGCAGGCGAGAACATCGGCGAGCGCGCCCTCGAGATCAAGCAGCGATTCCGGTCCGCGATTGATCGCCTGCAGCGCATCGACCAGCACGATCTGCCGGTCCAGGCGGGCGAAGTGTTCGCGGAAAAATGGTTTGACCACATGCGTCTTGTAGGCTTCGTAGCGTCGCTCCATCATGGCCCAGAGCGAGCCTTTGGGGGCACGCCCCTCCGGCAGGTCGGCCAGGGGAGAGAAGGTCAGCGCCGGCGAGCCTTCGAGATCACCCGGCATCAGGAAGCGGCCGGGCGGCAGGGTGGACAGCGAGCGCTCGTCGGATTTGCAGGCCTTCAGATAGGCTGTGAAGGTTTCCGCGAGCCGCCGCGCATCGCCCTCGTCGGCGGCGCCTTCGATCTTGATTGCCTCGGCAAGCGTCAACCATTGCGACGACAGCTCGGCGCGGATGCCACGACGGGCGCGCTCGACGGTGTTGTGGCTGAAGGTGCGGAAATCCTGCGCCAGCAAGGGCAGGTCGAGCAGCCATTCGCCGGGATAGTCGATGATGTCGATCGACCGTCGCCCCGGCGAAAACATCCGGTTCCAGCCGCTGGCACTCTCGTAGTCAAGGGTGATGCGCAGCTGGGAGATGGCGCGCGTCGAATCCGGCCAGAGACGATCGCGGACGAGCGCTGTCACGTGGTCCTCGTACTGGAAGCGCGGCACGGCATCGTCGGGTTGGGGTTCCAGCCTGATCTTCGAGACGCGCCCGGAGCGGACAGCCTCGAAAACCGGCAGCCGTCCGCCATTCAGCAGGTTGTGCACAAGCGAGGAGATGAACACGGTCTTTCCGGCGCGCGACAGGCCGGTGACACCGAGACGCAGGGTCGGGTTGACGAAGCCGGACGCCCGGTCCGCCAGATTGTCGATGGCGATGCGGGCATCGTCGGTGAGGCTGGTCAGAATTGGCGGCAAAGGGCGTTTTTCCCAGATGTGAGGTCGATAGGTGCGCAAGGAGCATCATGTGCTTTATCAGCGGCTATGGAGAACAGCACCTGCGCGACAGGACGGTCTCCTGCGATATAGGACGACAGGGCGACCAAAAAAAGAAGAAGCGGGCAGGAGATTGCCCGCTTTCCAGTCGCTATGGCGCCAGAAAGGCCACGAGCCGGCCGGGCGCCGAAGCGCGCGCCGACGGACTGCGGTCGATATCGATCACCGCGAGGCCAGCGCAGGGATAGCCGGTGGGCGTGGCATTGGCGGCGGCGGTTTCGCCGAGCAGCGCCTGTACCAGCTCCTCCATCATCGGATTGTGCCCGACCAGCATCAGGGAACCGTCGTCCTGCCAGGCGTCGATAATATCCGTGTAGACATTCGCCGGCCCTGCATAGAGCATGTCTGTGTAGTCGATCTCGAGCTCTTCGCCCATGGCCCGGTGCAGCGCCTCGGCTGTTTCCCGGCAACGTGTGGCGGTCGAACACAGCACCTTGTCCGGCCGGAAACCGCGATCGGCCGCACGATCGGCGATCATCTCCGCCTGCGCATAGCCCGTGTCATCCAGCGTGCGATCGAAGTCCTTCTGGCCCGGCAGCGCCCAGCCGGCCTGTGCGTGCCGCATGAGGTAGAGGCGAAAAATCTGGGCAGCAGCAGGCGGCATCGATGTGACTTCCGAGACTGGTTTCATCGCCCGCCGACCACGGCGCAGCACTCTGTGTTTGTCGCCTCCGGCCCGGCAAAGATCAAGGCGATTTTCCCGTCCGATCGTCGTATGGCCGGTTCAGGAATCCAGCATTTCGCGGACGGCCACCGCCAGCTGCTTGAGCGAAAAGGGTTTTGGCAGGAAGCCGAATTTTGCATCGGCCGGCAGATTGCGGGCGAAGGCATCCTCGGCATAGCCCGAGACAAAGATGAACTTCATGTCGGGGTGGATCTTGCGCAATTCGCGCAGCAGCGTCGGTCCGTCCATTTCCGGCATGACGACGTCAGACACAACGATGTCGATCGTGTCGCCGAATTCGGCAATAATCTCCAGAGCTTCGACGCCTGATCCGGCTTCATGCACGGTGTAGCCCCGGGTTTCCAGCATGCGCTTGCCGCCGCGGCGAACCGCCTCCTCATCCTCGACGAGAAGAACAACCGCGGAATCGCCGGTCAGGTCTGTCGGTTCCTCGGTCTTGAACGGTTTGACCGTTCCCAGCGCAGGGACCGTTTCCGTGACGATGTTGCCGGCGGCATCCGTCACCACTTCCTCGATATAGCGTGGCAGGAGGATGCGGAACGTCGTGCCCTTGCCCATCTCGGATTCCGGATAGATATATCCGCCGGACTGCTTGATGATGCCGTAGACCATGGAGAGGCCGAGGCCGGTGCCCTTGCCAACTTCCTTGGTCGTGAAGAAGGGTTCGAAGATCTTGTCGAGGATTTCCGTCGGGATACCGGTTCCCTGGTCGGAGACCTCGATCATCACGTAGTCCTCTTCCGGCAGGTCGCGGCGGCTGAGGGCTGCAACCTCGCCGGCTGGAAGATTGCGGGTGCGCAGGGTGATGACACCACCGTCGGGCATAGCATCGCGGGCATTGACGGCGAGATTGAGAACGACCTGCTCGAACTGGCCGAGATCGGTACGGACCGGCCAGAGGTCGCGGCCGTAGTCGACTTCGAGCTTGACGTTGGTTCCGGTCATGCGATCGACGAGCATGCGCAGGTCGCCGACAACGTCGGTCATGTTGAGAACGGTCGGCCGCATGGTCTGCTTGCGCGAGAAGGCGAGCAATTGGCGCACGAGGACCGCCGCGCGGTTGGCGTTGCGCTTGATTTCCATCAGGTCGGCAAAACTTGCGTCGGAAGGGCGGGCCGACAGCAGCAAATGGTCGGAGGACAGCAGGATGGCGGTCAGCACATTGTTGAAATCATGCGCGATGCCACCGGCGAGCGTGCCCACCGCATTCATCTTCTGGGTCTGCGCCATATGGGTTTCGAGCGCCTTCTGCTCGGTGATTTCAACGGCATAGACGATCGCTGCCTCTTCCGGAGCCTGGTCGCTCTGGTCGATAACCGCATTCACGTAGAACCGGAAATGCCGCGTCTCGTCCTTCGGATGCAGCGAATCGATCGGCGCAATGTCGCTCTGGCGGTCCTTCGCGGCATCAAGCGCCTCGCGCAGGCGCGCACGGTCGGGCTCGTGCACGACGGTCTCGAGGAAGGCTCCATGCTCCATGTCGTCACGCGAGACGACCGCGGAAAACAGCTTGAGGAACGGCGCGTTGGTTCGCAGGATGCGCCCTGCGCCATCGACGGAGGCGATGGCCATCGGCGTGTTGTTGAAAAAACGCGTGAAGCGCATGGCCGCGATCGAGGCGGACTGGTCGCTTTCGTCATCGCCGGCCCGCGACAGAACGATGGTCCGGCTTTCGCCCGGTGCGCCGTCGCGGTTGGACGAAACACGATGCACGAGGCGGACAGCGAGGCTTTGGCCGTTGGCCTTGCGCAGGTCGAGATCGAGCACCTTGGTCTTCTTCAGTCCCGGCTCGGCCTGAACCGATTGCACCAGCGCCAGGCCTTCGCCGGCCACCAGGTCGGCAATGCTCATCGAGCCCGGCTGGAACTTGGTGAGATCGAGCCCGAGCCAGTCCGCCAGAGTGGCGTTGATGTAAAAGATCTCGCCCTTTTTTCCGGCCGAGAAAAAGCCGGCCGGCGCATGATCGAGATAGTCGATGGCGTTCTGCAGTTCCTTGAAGAACCGTTCCTGATCGTCCCGCTCGGAGGTAATGTCGGAGACCTGCCAGAGATAGAGCGGATTGCGCTGGCCATCTTCGAGCGGCAACACGCGCGCCTTGAGGCGAAACCAGTGGGCGCCGGAGCCTGCGGATCCGCCACTGGAACTGAGTGGCTTCAGAAGGCGGAACTCTTCATGCCCGGCCTTGCCTTCATGCAGCCCGTTGGTCAGCCGGTAGATCGCCTCGGTCGCCTCGCGATTGCGCGACAGGATGGTTTCGAGCGATTGGATCTCGGTTGCCTTGGTGGCGCCCGTCAGCGCGCCATAGGCAGCGTTGGCGTAGATGATCCGGCCCTTGCGATCGGTGACCAGCGTGCCGTCTTCATGCGCGTCGAGGAAGGCACGCGCCAGATCGTCGGGCCGCGACTGCGGCATGACTTCGATGAAGCCGATGATCGACGAGACCAGGAAGAAAATGCCAACCATCGCCAGGATGCCGAGGATGCCGAGCACGATCTCGTTTTCGAGCTGGCTCTTGAAGACGACGAAGGCGGCGGCCGAAACCGTCAGGACGATGGCCAGGAGGATGATGCGCAGCACCGTGCCGGGGCGTGTGCCGCGGTCCACGATGGGCATATGATAGTCCCCGGCCTGTCGCAATTTCGTCATACGCGCCTCGTTGATCGCCGGCTGCACCGATCGGGAATGAACGGGCGTCTGTCCGGCAAGTCTGACCCGAACACGGTGTTGCCACCGGCCCCGGTTCCGTGAGGCAACGCCTCGCCGAACATCAGCCAAGAATCATCTTTAACAGCGCATGGCAAAAGCAAAAAGCACTTGCTTGGACGCAGACATGGTCAATTCACAAGGAATGTCTGTTTCCGCCGATATCGCCTTGATCACCCGATCAAAAACGGCTTTCACCAGTCTCCTTTGGACAATGGCTGATGACCGGGTTGAATAGGCCCGAAAAAAGCCGTCAAGTGGCGGCATGATTTTTGTACGAAACGGAGTGTGACGATAATGGAAGAGATGCTTGGGACGAACGGTGCGAAGTTCATCGTGGCATCGCTAGTCGTTGCGTTTGCGCTTCTCTGCCTCGTCGGCGTCTTCTGGTTCATTCGAAACCGGCCATCGTCTCCCTTCATCCGGGGCGGCAAGAATCGCCAGCCACGACTGGCTGTGCTGGATGCCGCTGCGATCGATACCCGCCGGCGGCTGGTGCTGGTCCGGCGCGATGACGTCGAGCATCTGATCATGATCGGCGGTCCGACGGATATCGTCATCGAGACCCGCATCGCGCCGCCGCGGCAGGCGACGCCCATGCCACAGGAGCAGCCAGCGCTGCCTCAGCCGACTGCGGAGCGGCGTGTCGTGCAACAGCCGCAAAAACAGCCTTCGCCCGAGACGAGGGCGGCGCCGGTCTCGGCGATGGCCAATGTGCTTTACGGCGACGGTCCGGAAAAGATGGCGGATCAGCCCCGCCAGGTGGTTCCCCCGGCGCAGGTCAGGATACCGCGCGACGAGACCGCTGTTTTGCCGCGTCCGTCAACGATCGATCGCCTGCCGTCGCAGGCTGTTCCTTCCCGGGAGCAACCTGTCAGTGCCAGCATGGCTGCGACACCTTTTCCGGCAAGCAGCGCCCCGGAAGACATCCTCGATGCCGCCAGGAACCGGGTGCTTGCCGCCAGTGGCACGACGGCGCAGATACCGCAGCAGGCACGCCCGGCGCAGGCCGCAGTGGTTGCCCTTGCTCAGCCTGTGGCGCAAAAACCGCCCGCGGATTTCGAAAGTTTTCTGGACGCCGAGATCAGTGGCGACCTGCAGCGGCTGACGCCGGAATCGTCTGCGCGTTCCGATACGGTCAATCGGCCTGCCAGTGCCGGACGCCAGGAGCCGAAGCTGGATGGACCCGCAGCACGGCAGGAGCCTTCGCTGGAGGAGGAAATGAACCGCATGCTTGGCGAAATCGCCGGCAACCGCAAACCTTGATCCGGCGGCGCGATGCGCTTGACGGCTCAAAACGTCTCGTTAATGCGCAGTCGGTCGCGACCGGCACGCGAGGCTATGGCGCTGGCAGGGCAGGGCAGTCAAAACCGCCAATGCTGCAACGGAAAACGGCGCAGACAAGCCGCGCCGTTTAAATTTCCAAGGCAAAACCGCAAGACCAGATTGCGTGTTATTCGTCGCGATAGACCTTTTCGCGACGCTCGTGCCGTTCCTGTGCCTCGATCGACAGGGTGGCGATCGGTCGGGCATCCAGACGTTTCAAGCCGATCGGCTCTCCGGTCTCCTCACAGTAACCATAGGTGCCTTCGTCAAGCCGCTGCAGGGCAGCGTCAATCTTCGAAATCAGCTTGCGCTGCCGATCACGGGCGCGCAACTCGATTGCCCGATCGGTTTCCGAGGAGGCTCTGTCGGCCAGGTCAGGGTGATTGGCGCTTTCTTCGGCCAGATGGCCAAGCGTCTCGCGGGCTTCCCGAAGGATGTCGTTTTTCCAAGCGTTCAGTTTCGCACGGAAATAGGCACGCTGGCTTGCACTCATAAATTCGTCGTCTTCTGACAGGACGAAGGTACCAAGATCGATCTTCTCACTCAACGCGATTCTCCTGAAGAACATCTCATGTCGGCGGTGTATAGACCCATGAAGGCGGTGTTTCAAGCCTCAAGGAATCAGCGCACAGCTTTTTAATATTGCTCACGAACCACGCTAACCGGCTAATATTTCATCAAGATTACAGTCAAGTCATAAAGTAACACCGGTACTCTTGGGGAGGCACGGCGGTAATGGTCGAATTTTGCAATCGTGATGCCGAACGGTCGCTGACGGACGCCGATGCCGCCTGTACCGCCTGCACAAAAAGTCGGCGTTGTCTTTTGGGCGCGCAGGAGTGCCACCCTGTTTTTCGGGTCCCCAAGTATATTCCACTGACATCAAACTCCATTCACGCCCTTTTTGATGTGGATGTTTCAGCAAACCTTCATCATTATCCCGGAGCATCGTCCAGGCTAAGAGGAGGTGGGGATGTTTCGGACGTTGGCTGGGCTTTTGGTGATTGACAGCAAGAATCCTGAGTTGATTCAGGCTCAGCTTTCGGCTTTCACCAAGCAGGTCCCCCTGCTTTACTTCACGCTGATGACCAATACGATTGCCTTGTCGCTAACACATTTCGAGAGCGCACCGCTGGCACTGAGCGTCTATCTGCCCTCTGTTCTCTATCTCGGCTGTCTTATCCGCATCTGTGTCTGGTGGCGGACACGCCGCCGGGCCGTGCCGCACGCGAAGGCCGTCCGGCAATTGCAGGGAACGGTCTATCTGGCTGGTGTGCTTGGCCTCTGTTTCACCGCGTGGGCGCTGGCGCTGTTTCCCTATGGTGATGCCTACGCCAAGGGGCATGTCGCCTTCTATATGGCCAATACTGTCATAAGCTGCATATTCTGCCTGATGCATGTGCGGGCTGCGGCGCTGGTCGTGACGGCTGCAGTGCTTGTGCCCTTCACCGTGTTCTTTGCCTCGACCGGAAATGCCGTTTTTGTGGCGATCGCCTTCAACATGGTGCTCGTTGTCGGCGCGATGGTCTATATTCTGTTCACGCAGTATCGCGATTTCACGGATCTCATCGGCTCGCAAAAGGCGTTGATCGCCAAGCAGCAGGAAACGCAGCTGCTCAGCGACGAAAACCGCCGGCTTGCCAATCTCGACAGCCTGACGGACCTGCCCAATCGTCGCAGCTTTCGGTCAGAACTGGATTTCCGGCTTGCCGCTGCTGTCCGCGAGAACCGGCCGCTTGCGGTCGGCATCATCGATCTCGATGGCTTCAAGCCGGTCAACGATGCCTTCGGCCATGCCGCCGGCGACCGATTGCTGATGGAGGCAGCACGGCGCCTGAGCCTGTTCACCGACCGGAACATCTTTGCGGCCCGGCTTGGCGGCGACGAGTTCGGTCTGATCGTCGACGCCGATCTTGACGAGGCGGCGCTGTCGCGACTGGGGAGCGCTGTCTGCGCGGAACTGCAGAAGCCCTTTTACCTCAACGGCATCACGGCGAAAGTCTCGGGATCGCTGGGCTTCGCGCAGCATTCGACGGGCGAAGCCAATGCGGCCCACCTGTTCGAACAGGCGGATTTTGCGCTTTACCATGCCAAGCAGCATTCGCGCGGCGGCACCGTGGTGTTTTCGCAGGAGCACGAACGTGAAATCATGCAGCAGAGCCGCATCGACCAGGAACTGAAGAGCGCCGATCTCGAGCGTGAACTGCATGTGCTGTTCCAGCCCTTCATCGATACGGATACGCAGCAGGTTCTGGGGTTCGAAGCCTTGGCCCGCTGGGACAATGCAAAGCTCGGGCGTGTTGCGCCTGATGTCTTCATCCGGTCCGCCGAGCGCTGCGGCATGATGGGGCAGATGACGGCCATTCTCTTTGCCAAGGCGCTGGATGCGGCCGTCCAATGGCCACAGCCGACGCGGCTGTCCTTCAACCTTTCCGCCCGCGACATCGTTTCCCGATCGACGCTGGAGACGCTGCTCTCCATTCTGGAGGAGAGCGGGTTTGACCCGCAGAATCTCGATTTTGAGGTGACAGAAACAGCCGTCATGACCAATTTCGACGTGGCGCGCGACAATCTCAACCTGTTGATCAAACGTGGTATCGGCATTGCGCTCGACGACTTCGGCACCGGACATTCCAGTCTCGGCTACGTGCATCGCCTGCCTTTGCGCAAGATCAAGATCGATCGCAGCTTCATCGTCGACATCGGCGCCGACGGGCTCAGCCAGAACATCGTCAAGACGATCGTCGATCTCTGCCGCAATATCGGCTGTGTCTGCGTGGTCGAGGGCATGGAAACCGTGGAGCAGGTGGCCATCCTGCGGCGGCTCGGCTGCTCCATCATGCAGGGATTCCATTTCGGGCGCCCGATGCCCGTGCAACAGACCCTCGATCTCCTCGAAGAGCGGACCGCGATCGCCGGCTGATCCGGCATGCGCCTAAGCAGCCGGTGCCCGATACGCCTTATGCCTTGCTCATGCGAGCGCGACGGCGATTTCGGCGGCAAGCCGGGCGTTGTTCTCGACCAGGGCGATGTTGGTTTCGAGGCTGCGTCCATCGGTCATCCGGAAAATGCTGTCGAGCAGATAGGGCGTCACCGCCTTGCCGGAAATCTCGTCCCGGATTGCATTCTCAAGCGCGCGGGTGATGTAGATCTCCATTTCCTCGCGGGCAATTTCGTTCTTCTCCGGAACCGGATTGGCAACCAGCATGCCGCCATCGACGCCGAGTTGGTCGCGCATCGTCTGGAAATTGGCGATGGCCGCCGGGCTGTTGAGCATCAGCGGGCTTTTCAGGCCCGAATCGCGCGACCAGAAGGCGGGGAATTTGTCACTGTCATAGGTGACGACCGGCACGCCGCGGGTTTCCAGGACTTCCAGCGTCTTTGGAATATCAAGGATTGCCTTGGCACCGGCGCAGACGACGATGACGCCGGTGCGCGCCAGTTCCTCGAGATCGGCCGAAATATCGAAGGTTTCCTCGGCCTTGCGGTGCACGCCGCCAATGCCGCCGGTGGCAAAGACGCGGATGCCGGCGCGCGACGCCGCAATCATCGTCGCCGCGACCGTGGTTGCACCCGTGCGTCGTTCAGCAATGGCAAAGGCGAGGTCTGCGCGCGACAGCTTCATGGCACCGCTGGTCCTCGAGAGCGCCTCGAGCTTTGCATCATCGAGACCGATATGCAGAACGCCATCGATCACGGCGATCGTCGCAGGAACGGCGCCTTCCTCTCGGATAATCGCCTCGACGCTGCGGGCCATCTCCAGATTGCCCGGATACGGCATGCCATGGGTGATGATCGTCGATTCCAGCGCCACGATCGGTGCATTGCGCGCCTTGGCGGCGGCCACTTCGTTTGAATATTCCATCGGCAGGAACGGGGAAAACGACTTGGTCATGGCTTATCCTCTGCAGCTTTTCGCGGCGCGTTCATGACAGGGTTTTGGCTGGCGGCACAAGCCCTATCGTTTCCAAAACGGCTTGCTGGGAGATTTTTTCGGAAACGGCAAGCGCCGAGCCAACGGTGATGCCGGCAGCGGCAATGCCGTGGCGCAGGCTGCTGGCGAGATCCGCGCCGTTCGCATGGGCAGACAGAAAACCGGCTGCCAGCGCATCGCCGGCACCCGTGACATCGCCCAGCGCCTCGAGCGACGGCGGCGCGACGCTGACCGAATGCATGCCGTGAAAGGCGATGGCCGGTTCGCCGCCGCGGGTGACGACGCCGCCGTTCAGGCCTGCGGCCCGAAGTCGGACCGGCCATTCTTCTGCAGCCTCGACATCGCCGCCGATCAGCGCGCGCGCCTCTGCCTGGTTCATGAACAGGAAGGTCAAGCCGTCCAGGCATGCGGAATAGCGGGTGACCTTGGCCGGAGAGATCGCAATGCCGGCGACAATCTTGTTCTGCGCCGTCGCGGCCGACACCAGACTGGTAATCGTTTCGGACGGCAGGTTCGCATCTGCAATCACCATGGCGCAGCCGGCCAGCAGGTCGCGCATGGCGCGCTGGCGCAGACGACGTGGCGAAAACAACCGGTAGAGATCCATGTCGGCCAGGGCGATGACGAGATTGCCGTCGCTTTCCAGGATTGCCGTATAGCTCGGCGTCTTGCGATCGAGAAAGGTGAAGGGGCAATCAATGACGCCAGCGGCTTCCGCTGCCTGAGCCACCGTTTCACCATCCGCGTCGCCGCCGCGGGCACTGATCATGTGAACGCGATGGCCCAGGCGCGCCAAGTTTCTGGCGGCGTTGAAACCGCCGCCGCCGGCCTCCACGAACCAGGCGCCGGGGTTGCTGGCACCGGCTGCTGTCGTTCCGCTGATGCGACCCCGACGATCGATGTGCGCGCCTCCGAAAACACAGATCTGGCCGTTCGTCATTGCCGCTCCCTTACACATTTTGCGCCGAATCGCAGCCTTGGCCCAGCGCCCCGGCAGCGGGGCATCTTATGGTCGTTCCAGGTCGAAAAAACACTCTGAACAAAAATAGAACAAATGCCATTTTCCGATGATAGTTCATTGACTTGAGTACCTCTTGCAAAAACAGAACAAAAAGTGTACAAATCTTTCCAGGTCGTCTTCATTGCCTCGGCAGCTTCAATAACCTAAAGGTGGATCACATGGCACAAAACTCTTTGCGGCTCGTAGAGGAAAAATCGGTGGATAAAAGCAAGGCACTGGACGCGGCACTTTCCCAGATCGAAAGGGCGTTCGGCAAGGGCTCGATCATGAAGCTCGGCGGAAAAGACAGCATCGTCGAAGTTGAGACCGTTTCGACGGGCTCGCTCGGCCTCGACATCGCGCTTGGCATCGGCGGCCTGCCGCGCGGCCGTATCGTCGAGATCTATGGCCCCGAAAGCTCGGGCAAGACGACACTGGCGCTGCAGACGATCGCAGAGGCCCAGAAGAAGGGCGGCATTTGCGCCTTCGTCGATGCCGAACACGCGCTCGATCCGGTCTATGCCCGCAAGCTTGGGGTCGACCTCGAAAATCTGCTGATCTCGCAGCCCGATACCGGCGAGCAGGCACTTGAAATTACCGACACGCTGGTGCGTTCCGGCGCGATCGACGTTCTCGTCATCGATTCGGTCGCAGCCTTGGTGCCGCGTGCGGAAATCGAAGGGGAAATGGGCGACAGCCTGCCGGGTCTGCAGGCGCGTCTGATGAGCCAGGCGCTGCGCAAGCTGACGGCGTCGATTTCCAAATCCAACTGCATGGTCATCTTCATCAACCAGATCCGCATGAAGATTGGCGTCATGTTCGGTTCGCCGGAAACGACGACGGGTGGCAATGCGCTGAAATTCTACGCTTCCGTACGCCTCGACATCCGCCGCATCGGCGCGGTCAAGGAGCGTGACGAGGTTGTCGGCAACCAGACCCGCGTCAAGGTCGTCAAGAACAAGATGGCACCGCCCTTCAAGCAGGTGGAGTTTGACATCATGTATGGCGAGGGTGTCTCCAAGACCGGTGAACTGGTCGATCTCGGCGTCAAGGCCGGTATCGTCGAGAAATCCGGCGCCTGGTTCTCCTACAACAGCCAGCGTCTCGGGCAGGGTCGGGAAAATTCCAAGAGCTTCCTGCGCGACAATCCGGATACGGCAAATGAAATCGAACTGTTGCTTCGCCAGAATGCCGGTCTGATTGCCGAGAAGTTTCTGGAGAATGGCGGTCCGGAAGCGGGTGACGACGGTGCGGACGGCTCCCTGTAGCGTTTTTGGGATCTTTCTGGTTTTGTTCGACCGGCCGCCTCGCAAGGGTGGCCGGTTTTCTTTTGCCCGCTGGACGTTTTCCTTTGTCCGCTGGACAGGGGTTTGCCCGGGCGATAAAAGCCTGTGGCTCGGCTGCAGAATTGCAGCGGATCAATGAATTTCAGCGACTGTTGTGCGACCGTTTGCGGCGCGACGCTGTCACGAAGGGGAAACGGCTGGCAGCTTTGGCTGCTGCGTTGTTTTGGGGATGTGGTGCCGCAAGGCCGGTGAACCGGTCGCATGGCGGTTTGGATGTTAGGTAAGGGCGCAAGATGAGTGGCGTGAATGAAATCCGGTCGACATTTCTCGACTACTTCAAGAAGAACGGCCACGAGGTCGTACAGTCGAGCCCGCTGGTGCCGCGCAACGATCCGACGCTGATGTTCACCAATGCCGGCATGGTGCAGTTCAAGAATGTCTTCACCGGACTTGAGCAACGGCCCTATTCGACGGCGGCCACCGCGCAGAAATGCGTGCGTGCCGGCGGCAAGCACAATGACCTCGACAATGTCGGTTATACCGCTCGCCACCACACGTTTTTCGAGATGCTCGGCAATTTCTCGTTCGGCGATTATTTCAAGGAGCGCGCCATCGAGCTTGCCTGGACACTGATCACCAAGGAATTCGGGATCGATGCCAAGCGCCTTCTGGTGACCGTCTATCACACCGATGACGAGGCCTTTGATCTCTGGAAGAAGATTGCCGGCCTTTCCGAAGACCGCATCATCCGCATTCCCACCAGCGACAATTTCTGGGCGATGGGCGATACCGGTCCCTGCGGGCCGTGCTCTGAAATCTTCTACGACCATGGCGACCATATCTGGGGCGGACCACCCGGTTCCAAGGATGAGGATGGCGATCGCTTCATCGAGATCTGGAACCTCGTCTTCATGCAGTACGAGCAGGTCAGCAAGGAGGAGCGCGTCAATCTCCCGCGGCCATCGATCGATACCGGCATGGGCCTGGAACGCGTTGCCGCCTTGCTGCAGGGCAAACATGACAATTATGACATCGACCTTTTTCGCGCGCTGATCGCCGCCTCCGAGGAAGCGACCGGCGTCAAGGCGGAAGGCGACCAGCGCGCCAGCCACCGGGTCATTGCAGACCATCTGCGCGCCTCCGCCTTCCTGATCGCTGATGGCGTGCTTCCGTCGAACGAGGGTCGTGGTTATGTGCTGCGCCGCATCATGCGCCGCGCCATGCGTCATGCGCAGCTGCTTGGTTCCCGCGATCCCCTGATGTGGAAGCTGCTGCCGGCGCTGGTTGGTCAGATGGGCCGCGCCTATCCGGAGCTGCTGCGGGCCGAATCGCTGATTTCCGAGACGTTGAAGCTCGAGGAAACCCGATTCCGCAAGACGCTGGAACGCGGTCTCGGGCTTTTGTCCGACGCGTCGGCCGATCTTGCCGAAGGCGACCAGTTGAATGGTGAAACGGCCTTCAAACTTTACGATACCTATGGCTTTCCGCTTGACCTGACGCAGGACGCCCTGCGCGCCAAGGGGATCAGCGTTGATACGGCCGCGTTTGGTGCCGCCATGGAACGCCAGAAGACCGAGGCGCGCGCCAGCTGGTCGGGCTCCGGCGACAAGGCGACCGAGACGATCTGGTACGAGCTGCGCGAGAAGGTCGGCGCGACCGAGTTCCTCGGTTATGATACGGAGACCGCCGAAGGCGTCGTGCTCGCCATCGTCAAGGACGGCAAGGCGATCGACCAGGCGGGCAAGGGCGAGACGGTTCAGATCGTCCTCAACCAGACGCCGTTCTATGGCGAATCCGGTGGCCAGATGGGCGATACCGGCGTGATCGTTTCCGACGGTGCAAAACTCTTGGTCACCGACACGCAAAAGCGTGGCGAGGGCGTTTTCGTGCATAGCTGCACGATCGAGGACGGCATTGTGAAGACCGGCGACGCGGTGGCGCTGACCGTCGATCATGCGCGGCGTGCGCGCCTGCGGGCCAATCATTCGGCGACGCATCTGCTGCACGAGGCGTTGCGCGAAGTTCTCGGCACGCATGTGGCGCAGAAGGGCTCGCTGGTCGCGCCGGAGCGCCTGCGTTTCGACGTGTCCCATCCGAAACCGATGACCGCCGAGGAGTTGAAGGTCGTCGAGGAGATGGCCAACGAGATCATCGTCCAGAACACGGCCGTCACGACGCGCCTGATGAGCGTCGACGATGCCATTGCCGAGGGCGCGATGGCGCTGTTCGGTGAAAAATACGGCGACGAAGTCCGGGTCGTGTCGATGGGGCAGGGCCTGCGTGGCTCCAAGGCCAGCCGTGCCTATTCGGTCGAGCTCTGCGGCGGCACGCATGTCGGCGCAACCGGCGAGATCGGCCTGGTTCGCATCGTCGGTGAAAGTGCTGTTGGTGCCGGTGTGCGCCGTCTGGAAGCGCTCACGGGCGTTTCGGCGCTTGCCTATCTGAATGAGCAGGATGAACGCGTGAAGGCGCTGGCTACCAGCCTCAAGGTGCAACCACAGGAGGTCGCCGCCCGTGTCGAGGCGCTGATGGACGAACGCCGCAAGCTGGAACGCGAGCTGACCGAGGCGAAGAAGAAGCTCGCTTTGGGCGGTGGTGAAGCTGGCGGCGCGGCCGATCAGGTCCAGGACATCGCCGGCATCAAGTTCCTCGGCAAGGTCGTCACCGGCGTCGATCCGAAGGATCTGAAGAGCCTTGCGGATGATGGCAAGAAGAGCCTCGGCTCCGGCGTCGTCACCTTCATCGGCGTATCGAGCGACGGCAAGGCAAGCGCAGTTGTTGCTGTCACCGACGATCTGACGGCAAAGGTCAGCGCCGTCGATCTGGTGCGTATCGCCTCTGCAGCCCTTGGCGGCAAGGGTGGCGGCGGGCGCGCCGACATGGCCCAGGCCGGCGGACCGGATGGCGACAAGGCGGCGGATGCCATTCAGGCGGTTGCCGCAGCCATCGCCGGCTGAGAGCGGAATTCTCTGCACAGTTTGCAAAACCGGATCGCGAGATCCGGTTTTTTGCATTCAGCGGCTCGGCCTGCCGCTGATCTGGAGGCGAAGGGTTCGCAGGATTTGTCAAATGGCAATATGCTTGTTTGCGCGTGTTCGGCTTGCTTGAGGGACGACATGAAAGACACCAGCATCTGGGCCGCCTATGAACGCCGCTTGCAGCGCGTATCGGCCTATATCCATGATCATCTTGACGAAGAGCTCGATCTTGATCGGCTCTCGGAGATAGCCTGCCTCTCGCCGCATCACTGGCACCGTGTTTACCGGGCCGTGCATGGCGAGACGCTGGCGGCTACCGTCAAGCGCCTGCGGTTGCACAGGGCTGCCGGCGATCTGGTGGGCACGGTTCTTTCTGTCGAGGAGATAGCGAGACGATCGGGCTACCCCAATCTTCAGTCGTTCAACCGGATTTTCAAGTCGGTGTTCGGCATGCCGCCTGCGCGGTATCGGAGGGAGGGCAGCCACACGATCTTTCAATCGAATCCGCAAAAAGGTAAATCCGCAATGTACGATGTCACAATGAAAACCCTCGCCCCCCGCGAACTCGTCGGGGTGCCCCATGAAGGGTCCTATATGGCGATCGACCGTGCTTTCGAGAGACTAGGCGGCACGCTTATGGCACACAACCTCTTTCGTCCAGACATGCGCATGGTCGGCATCTATCTGGACGATCCGGATCTCGTTGCGGAAGACAGACTGCGTTCCTTCGCCTGCGTTACCGAAGGACAGCATGTGCCCACACAGGAAACACTCGTCCACCAGCATCTTGAGGGCGGCGAATATGCGATCCTCAGACACAAGGGACCCTATGCCGACATGCACAAGGCCTATCAGTGGCTTTACGGGGTCTGGCTGCCGCAATCGGGCAGGGAATTTCGCGATACCGTAAGGTTCGAGGAATATGTCAACAATCCGCGCGATACCGCACCCATCGACCTGTTGACGGATATCCACCTGCCGCTGAAATAAGCGGCGTTTGCTGAACCTGGGCGTTATCGACGGAGTCAAGCCGCCGGTCGCGCTTTGCCTTCGGTCGGGATGTTGATCTGTGAACGACCTTGCCTCTGGGGCAGGACGTCGATCCCGAGACAGCAAACGGTGATGCGGTCCTGTCATTGGCGGGTCTGCATCACTGCTCGACTGAACCCGTCGGAAGGGGTTCACCTGTGACGGTGTTGCGTGTGCCCGCCGCTGCCCGCCGGGAAGCCTGGTTGACCATGTTCAGGGACAGCGCTTTTGGCCGGATGATCAACAGCCCTTTTTGACATAGGCGTCGGGAACGGCTTCGGCCCAGGCGATGCTCTGGGCGTCGCTCTTATTCGCATAGGGTCCGTCGACGACGCAGTAATAGCCCGGTCGGAAATTGGCGTAGTCGTTGGTGGTGATCACGCGCAGTCCAGCGCCGCCGCCGGCATTCGGTCCGCCAAGGTCGTCGCGCTTGTTTTGCTGGTCGGTGGCCCGCTTGCCGCAGCCGAGCACGACGTACCAGCCGCAGCTTCCGCCGGACACGAGTATCGGCGTCAGTTCCCCGGCGTGGCTTTGAGCAGCGCCGGTTGGCACGAGCATGGCCAATGCCATGATGGCCTGTGTGTATCGCATGTTTCCCCCTTTTGCCGCCCCCGGCATAGCCTGATGTTCAGTCTGCGTGATGTGCCGGTAAACCGCGCCCGCCGTTTCTCCTCTTGGTTCATTTGAGCACAGCTGCCGCCTCGGCGACAAGGGGGGCTTAGGGCAGGATCGCCCAACGCCAGGCAGCAAAAACCCGGCGCAAGGCCGGGTTTTCGGAACGTCGGTCGGGTGGTGCTTCGATCAGGCAGCCATGGCCTTGTTGAGGTTCTCGTCGATCTTGTCGAGGAAGCCGGTGGTCGACAGCCATGGCTGGTCAGGGCCGATGAGCAGCGCCAGGTCCTTGGTCATGAAGCCGCTTTCGACGGTATCGACGCAAACCTTTTCGAGCGTGTCGGCGAAGCGTTCCAGTTCGGCATTGTTATCGAGCTTGGCGCGGTGCGCGAGACCCCGGGTCCAGGCAAAGATCGAGGCGATCGAGTTGGTCGAGGTTTCCTCGCCCTTCTGGTGCTGGCGATAATGGCGCGTCACCGTGCCATGGGCGGCTTCGGCTTCGACGGTCTGGCCATCCGGCGTCATCAGGACGGAGGTCATCAGGCCGAGCGAGCCGAAACCCTGCGCGACGATGTCGGACTGGACGTCGCCGTCATAGTTCTTGCAGGCCCAGACATAACCGCCGGACCATTTCAGCGCCGAGGCGACCATGTCGTCGATCAGGCGGTGCTCATAGGTGATCTTCGCTTCCTTGAACTTGGCGGCGAATTCGGCCTCGAAGACGGCCTGGAAAATATCCTTGAAGCGGCCATCATAGACCTTGAGGATGGTGTTCTTGGTCGAAAGATAGACCGGAACGCCGCGCTGCAGGCCGTAGTTCAGGGAGGCGCGGGCGAAATCGGTGATCGATTCGTCGAGGTTGTACATGCCCATGGCAACGCCGGCAGCCGGGGCGTCATAGACTTCATGTTCGATTTCCGTGCCGTCTTCGCCGACGAACTTCATCGTCAGCTTGCCCTTGCCCGGGAACTTGAAGTCGGTGGCGCGGTACTGGTCGCCAAAGGCGTGGCGGCCGACGATGATCGGCTTGGTCCAGCCGGGGACGAGGCGCGGCACGTTCTTGCAGATGATCGGCTCGCGGAAGATGACGCCGCCGAGGATGTTGCGGATCGTGCCGTTCGGCGACTTCCACATCTTCTTCAGGCCGAATTCCTCGACGCGCTGCTCGTCCGGGGTGATGGTGGCGCATTTGACGCCGACGCCATGCTTCTTGATGGCATGGGCGCTGTCGATCGTCACCTGATCGTTGGTGGCATCGCGGTTTTCCATGCTGAGGTCATAATATTCGAGATCGATATCCAGATAGGGATGGATCAGCTTGTCCTTGATGAACTGCCAGATGATGCGGGTCATTTCATCGCCGTCGAGTTCGACGACCGGATTGGCGACCTTGATCTTCGTCATGGAGTATGCCTCGTATTTGGGAGGGGGCGGATGCCCCGTTTCGTGAAGGTAAAACCGTTTTGCGCTATAGCATTGTGTGCGCGCGACGCAAAGCACGCGATGGCGAAACTTTTGGCTAGGATCGCTTGCGTTGCGATTGCCCCGGCGGCGGCATACACGGCATGGCCTCAGGCTTGACGGCGGTGGCTCGTGTGGACGACGTGCCGCGGAAGCGACAATCCCGGTGGTGGGAGATGACGGCGGTTCGTTGACAGCGCAGTTTCTGAACATAGCCAGACAGCAGGACTTGTATTCAGCTGGCATTCAGCTGGCATTCCAAAAGGCGCTGCTTCGCGCGCTTCTTCCCTTCCTCGCGCAAGTGTGCCAGTGAAGCGCCCGAAAGACAGGAAGGCTGAAACCCATGGCAGGTACGAACAGCGAGCGCATTCTCCTCACCGAGGGCCCGGCGATCATTCTGGTGCATCCGCAGCTTGGCGAGAACATCGGCATGGTGGCCCGCGCCATGGCCAATTTCGGTCTGTCGGAGCTGCGCCTGGTCAGCCCGCGTGACGGCTGGCCGAGCGAAAAGGCCCGCTCCGCTGCCAGCCGCGCCGATCACGTCATCGATGCGGCCAAGATCTACGATACCCTGCCGGAGGCCATCGCCGATCTGAATTTCGTCTACGCAACGACGGCGCGTGACCGCTACGGCTACAAGCCGGTGCGCTCGCCGCTGATTGCTGCCGAGACCTTGCGGACGCGCTTCAATCTGGGCGAGGCAACCGGAATCCTGTTTGGCCGGGAGCGCACCGGCCTCACCAATGAGGAGGTGGCGCTGGCCGACGAGATCGTCACCTTTCCCGTCAATCCCGCCTTTGCCTCGCTCAATCTGGCGCAGGCGGTTCTTCTGATGTCCTATGAATGGATGAAGACCAGCATGGGCGCACCGGATGAAACCTCGTTTCATGCGCTCGAGCAGAAACCGGCAACGAAGGACCAGTTGCAGGGGCTTTTCGACCATGTCGAAGAGGCGCTGGAGGCCCGCGGTTATTTCCGGCCTCTCGCCAAAAAGCCGAAATTGATCGATAATCTGCGTGCAGTTCTGACGCGGCCGGCTTTTGCCGAATCGGAAATCCGCCTCGTGCGCGGCATCATCTCCTCGCTCGATCGCTTTACGCGCGACGCGCCAAGGGGGGCAGGGGCGCCGGAAAATTCCCGCGCGAACAAGGGTGACGACAGCGGTGAAGAGCTCTGACCTGAAGCCGATCCTGGTTTTCGACAGCGGCATTGGCGGGTTGACCGTGCTGCGCGAATTGCGCGTGCTGATGCCGGAGCGGCACTTTATTTATACCGCCGACGATGCCGGCTTTCCCTATGGCGGCTGGGAGGAGGATGCGCTGAAGGAGCGGGTGATCTCGCTGTTTCGCGGCCTGCTCGCAACGCATGATCCGGAACTCTGTGTCATTGCCTGCAACACCGCCTTCACGCTTGTCGGCGCCGATCTGCGCGCCGCATTTCCAGAGATGCGCTTCGTTGGTACCGTGCCGGCAATCAAGCCGGCGGCCGAGCGGACCCGGTCGGGCCTGGTTTCGGTGCTTGCCACACCGGGAACGGTCAAGCGGGCCTATACCCGCGACCTGATCCAGTCCTTCGCCTCGCAATGCCATGTCCGCCTTGTCGGTTCGGAGAATCTGGCGCGCATGGCCGAGGCCTATATCCGCGGCGAAACCCTATCCGACGACGCGGTGCTGGCCGAAATCAGCCAGTGTTTCGTGGAAAGGGACGGTAGAAAGACCGATATTGTCGTCCTTGCCTGCACGCATTATCCCTTCATGGCCAATGTCTTTCGCCGCCTTGCCCCCTGGCCGGTCGACTGGCTCGACCCGGCAGAAGCGATTGCCCGGCGTGCACGCTCGCTGGTGCCACTGATGGCGGATGTCGAGCCGCTGATCGGGGAAGATCCCGCGATTTTCACATCGGGACGTCCTGATTTTTCCACCCGCCGCCTGATGCAGGGTTTTGGCCTCACGGTTCGGTAGGGCAATGGCCGTCTTTGCTGTGGGTTTCGGCCCACGACCAGCGCATATGGCGGCGAGCCATGGTATGGGTCGGGGCTTGCGGGTTCGTGGCGGCGCATCCGGCATGGCATTGAGAACGAGGTGAATATGAAAGTCGGCATCGACATGGGGACGGCGTCCGACGGGACGAGCGTGCCGCTCGATATCGAGGAGCTTCTGGCGACCCGCCTGCTGGTGCAGGGCAATTCGGGTTCTGGAAAATCGCATCTTCTGCGCCGGCTTCTCGAACAGTCGGCCCCCTGGGTGCAGCAGTGCATCATCGATCCCGAAGGCGACTTCGTCACGCTGGCCGACAAATTCGGCCATGTCGTGATCGAGGGTGAGCGGACCGAGGCCGAACTGGTCGGCATTGCCGGGCGCATCCGCCAGCACCGTGTCTCCTGCGTTCTGTCCCTCGAAGGCCTCGACATCGAGCAGCAGATGCGCAGCGCCGGGATCTTCCTGAACGCGATGTTCGATGCCGATCGTGATTACTGGTATCCGGTGCTTGTGGTGGTCGACGAGGCGCAGATGTTTGCGCCCTCGGTTGCCGGCGACGTCTCGGAAGAGGCGCGCAAGATTTCGCTCGGGGCCATGACCAACCTGATGTGCCGTGGCCGAAAGCGTGGCCTTGCCGGGGTCATCGCCACGCAGCGCCTGGCAAAGCTCGCCAAGAACGTTGCCGCCGAAGCCTCCAACTTCCTCATGGGCCGGACCTTTCTCGACATCGACATGGCGCGCGCCGCCGATCTGCTCGGCATGGACCGGCGCACGGCGGAAATGTTCCGCGATCTGAAGCGCGGCTCTTTCGTGGCGCTCGGCCCGGCCCTGTCGCGCCGACCGCTGCCGGTGACGATCGGCCATGTCGAGACCTCCGCCCGCTCGACCAGCCCGAAGCTGACGCCCTTGCCGCAGGCCGTGGCCGATGTCGAAGACCTGATCTTCACGCCGGACCCCGACGAACTGATCCGGCCGCTTGTGCGGCGGGCAAGCGCACCGCGGCCAACGACCGATATCCTTGCCGAACTCTCCCGTCCGCGGCCGGAGCCGGCAGCGATTGCCGAGCAGAAGGCGCCCGCACCGGAAATGCCGGCGGCCGATCGTGAAGCCCTGCTCGACGGTATGCTGGCCGAGATCCTCGAAAATCCCGATGCAGCCTTTCGCGCCGATGCCGAGCTGTTTCAGGATTTTCTGGTGCGCTGCCGGATCCGCCGGGTACCCGGTGCACCGCTGTCGCTTAGCGTCTTTCGCCGCAAGATGGCGGTGGCCCGCTCTGGTGTCGATCCAGACACAGCGGCCAGCGAAATCTGGGCGCTGGCGCTTGGCCTGTCGCGCACCGTGACCGACGACCTGCAGGGCGTCTTTCTCCTGGTTGCGCAATCGGCGGTGCGGGGCCTGCCTTGCCCGTCGGATGCGATGATCGCGCGTGCCTACGGGACGCACTCGGCGCGCCGTGCCCGCCGCCTGCTGGGCTATTTCGAGGAGCAGGGCCTGATCGTCGTGCACAGCGATTTTTCCGGCAAGCGAATCGTCGCCTTTCCCGATCTGCAGGTCGAAACAGCGCCGGGTGCTGCCGATGCCTTGGAATTGCCGGTCGAAAGCAAGTCTGCTGCGGAATAGCCGGCATTGCCTGCCAATTGTTTCCTGCAGTCGTTGACAAATTTGTGAAACTTACCTAAAGACCCGCTCAACACCGGGCCGAAACGCCCGGTGTTACTTTTATGAAGCGCATATGCCTTTCTTGTCCGCTCGCGGCCAAGGGAGATGCGCAAACCGACATGTCCCGTGGCTTCTCCGTTAGCGTAATGTGAGAAACCTGTCAGAGCTTTCAAAAGAAGTTCAGAGGAGGGCGTGTTTCCTTGATCCGGTTTGGCAACAAACCGGTGTAACCTGTTGAAGGGAAATACGATGAGCAAGCGCGAATCGTCTAAGTACAAAATTGACCGCCGTATGGGCGAGAACATCTGGGGTCGTCCGAAGTCCCCGGTGAACCGTCGCGAATACGGCCCCGGCCAGCACGGCCAGCGTCGCAAGTCCAAGCTTTCCGACTTCGGTGTGCAGCTGCGCGCCAAGCAGAAGCTCAAGGGCTATTACGGCGACGTCCGTGAAAAGCAGTTCCGTGCGATCTTCGCCGAAGCTGACCGTCGCAAGGGCGACACTTCCGAAAACCTGATCGGTCTGCTCGAATCGCGTCTCGACGCGATCGTCTACCGCGCCAAGTTCGTACCGACGGTCTTTGCTGCCCGTCAGTTCGTCAACCACGGCCACGTCACGGTCAATGGCATTCGCGTCAACATCGGCTCGTACCGCTGCAAGGCTGGCGACGTGATCGAAGTTCGCGAAAAGTCCAAGCAGCTCGTCATCGTTCTCGAAGCGGTTTCGCTGGCTGAACGCGACGTTCCTGACTACATCGACGTCGATCACAACAAGATGGTCGCGACATTCGTTCGCGTTCCGGGCCTGTCTGACGTTCCGTATCCGGTCGTCATGGAACCGAACCTGGTCGTCGAATTCTACTCGCGTTGATTTGTTGAGGCTTGTGCCTTGCCAATTTTGGAAAAGCCACTCAGAGATGAGTGGCTTTTTTGTTGCGCTGCACTCATCCGGAGAATGACTGATGCCAGGCACGGACCCCTTGGACCTGCAGTCGATAATCGATGATATCCATCGCGACCTGACGCCACGGCTCGGCGAGGGCAAGGTTGCCGACTACATTCCGCAACTGGCGTGCGTCGATCCCAAACGGTTCGGCATGGCGATCGTCACCGTCGATGGGGCCATCCACAAGGCTGGCGACGCCGAAATGCCGTTTTCGATCCAGAGCATCTCGAAGATATTCACCCTGACGCTGGCACTCGGCAAACACGGCGAAAACATCTGGAAGCGGGTTGGACGCGAGCCATCCGGTTCCGCATTCAACTCCATCATCCAGCTCGAACACGAGCATGGCATACCGCGCAACCCCTTCATCAATGCCGGTGCGATTGCCATCACCGACCTTGTGCTGGCCGGGCATACGCCAAAGGAGGCGATCGGCGAGATCGTCCGCTTCGTCCGCTATCTCGCGGACGAGGACGACATCGTCATCGACGCCGAAGTGGCTCGCTCGGAAGCTGCGACCGGATATCGGAATTTCGCCCTTGCCAATTTCATGCGCTCGTTTGGCAAACTCGATCATCCCGTCGATCACGTGCTCGGTGTCTATTTCCACCAATGCGCGCTATCGATGAGTTGCGTTCATCTTGCCAAGGCCGGGCTGTTTCTGGCTGCGTCCGGCACCAATCCTTTGACGAAACACTCGGTCGTCTCACGCCAGCGTGCGCGGCGCATTAATGCACTGATGCTGACCTGCGGCCATTATGACGGGTCCGGTGACTTTGCCTATCGGGTCGGCCTGCCGGGCAAGAGCGGCGTCGGCGGCGGTATCCTGTGCGTCGCGCCGGGCAAGGCATCTGTCGCAGTCTGGTCGCCGGGCCTCAATCACAACGGCAATTCGCTGATTGGCTCACTGGCGCTGGAAATGCTCGCCAACCGCACCGGCTGGTCGGTCTTCGGCGCCTGAGACGCCCCATCGTTTCGACAGCGAATCCCTGATTTTGCTTGATCTTGGGGGGCAAGGCAGGCAAGTGCAGGGGATTGAATTCCTGCGTCCGGCCTTCGGCTTTCGGCGCGTTGCACGGGACAGCATGATGGACCTTCCAATTTCCTCAGCCCAGCGCGGCACCGCGCCCGCGCCCTCCGACGCGGACCTGGTGCCAGACGACCACCAGCACCCGATCTTTGCCAGGATGCCGTCCTCCGTGTCGTTCAACAAGCTGCGCAAGCGGTTGTTGCGTCAGGTCCGGCAGGCGATCGAGGATTTCGGCATGCTGTCCGGGCAGAAGCGCTGGCTGGTGGGCTTGTCCGGCGGCAAAGACAGCTACGGCCTGCTGGCGATCCTGATGGACCTGCAATGGCGCGGATTGCTGCCGGTGGAACTGGTCGCCTGCAATCTTGACCAAGGTCAGCCGAATTTTCCCAAACACGTCCTGCCGGACTATCTGGCCTCGATCGGCGTGAAACACCGGATCGAGTATCGCGATACCTATTCGATCGTGAAGGAAAAGGTCCCGGCTGGCGGTACCTATTGCGCCTTGTGTTCGCGCCTGCGCCGCGGCAATCTCTACCGCATCGCCCGTGAAGAGGGCTGTGATGCGCTGGTGCTCGGTCATCACCGCGAGGACATCCTCGAGACGTTCTTCATGAATTTCTTCCATGGCGGACGTCTTGCGACCATGCCGGCCAAACTGCTGAACGACGAGGGCGACCTGATGCTGCTGCGTCCGCTTGCCTATGCGGCCGAGGACGACCTCGCGAAATTCGCCGCCGCGATGGAATTCCCGATCATTCCCTGCGACCTTTGCGGCTCACAGGATGGGCTGGAGCGCAACGCCATGAAAGCCATGCTGGCCGATATCGAGCGCCGCATGCCCGGCCGCAAGGATACGATGCTGCGGGCGCTTGGCCACGCCAATCCATCGCATCTGCTCGATCCCAAGCTGTTTGATTTCAAATCCCTGTTCGCGGAGCCAAAAGCATGACGAAGACCGTCGATATCGCAGCCCTTGCCAATGTTCTGCAGGAGGCCGCCTACAAGGAAATCCTGCCGCGTTTTCGCAACCTCGGCAGCGGCGATGTGCGGATGAAGAGCGAAGCCATCGATCTCGTGACCGAGGCCGACGAAGCGGCGGAACGGCTGATCAAGGCGCGGGTCGCGGAGTTTGCACCCGACGCGCTGTTCGTCGGTGAAGAGACGGTGGCTGCAGAGCCTGAGCTGCTTTACAAAATTGCGGATGCCGATCTCGCGATCATCGTCGACCCGATCGACGGAACGTTCAACTATGCGGCCGGCCTCTCCCTGTTCGGGGTCATGGCCAGCGTCGTCTCGAAAGGCGAAACGATTGCCGGCATCATCTATGATCCGCTCGGCAATGACTGGGTCATCGCGGAAAAGGGATCGGGTGCCTGGTTCTGCCGCGCCGATGGCACCCAGGACCGTCTGGCCTGCGCCGCTTCTGTCTCGCTGGAAAATCTCGTTGGCTGCGCCTCGACAACCTACTATGCGCAGGACGATCGGCGTCTCGTTATGGGCAATATGTCGAAGGTGCGGATTGCTACGAGCTATCGCTGTGCCGCTCACGAATACCGGGGCTTTGCGGCCGGGCATTTTCACTTCCTCATGTATCAGAAGCTGATGCCCTGGGACCATCTGGCGGGCACCTTGATCGCGCAGGAAGCCGGCGCCTATGCGGCCCGTTTCGATGGATCGCCCTACCTGCCGCAGCATGTCGATGGCGGCCTGTTGCTGGCTCCGGACAGGGACACCTGGGAAGAACTGCGCCGCGAAGTCTTCACGGTCTGACCACGCAAAAAATCTGGCATGAAAAAAGCCCACCGGTCATGCTGTCCGGTGGGCTTTTCTGTCTCCGGGTTGTGCCGGTCTACATATGGCCGCCATGGTCGGCAGTGGCGTGGTCGTCGCTCGGATGGGTGAACAGCTTGCCGTTTTCCGCCCAGAGCGTGGCGAGAATCGTCAGGGCCCCGAAGACGGCAAAACCGGCCACAAGCGGAAGGATCGTACCGTCGAACATCTGGCCGATGGCACCGCCGAGAAGCGCACCGCCGGTGGTCGAGACAAAACCGGTAATCGCCGTGGCGGTGCCCGCGATATGGCCCATAGGCTCGAGGCTGATCGCCGTGAAGTTCGTCGCAATGACCGCGAAGAACATCAAGAGCAGGGTGAATGCGATATAGGCGACGACAAATGGCGGACGGCCAGCCAGCGCATAGAGGCCGATGGCGATCGCCACCAGCGTGAACAGGATCATCGCCACATGCGAGATGCGCCGCATGCCGAAGCTGCGCACGAAATAGCCATTGGCAAAATTGGCGATCGCAATGCCGCCGGCGGTGCCGGCAAAGGCCAGAGGTAGCCATTCGCCAAGGCCGTAGACGACGCCGAACACCTGCTGCACCGTGACCACATAGGCGCAGATGACGGCGGTGAACAGCGTCAGGCCGATCATGTAGCCGCAGGTGATGCGGTTGGTCAGGACTGTCTTGAAGCCGGAGGTGACGGCGGCGACCGACAGGGGCTGACGCTCCGACACCGGCAACGATTCCTTCATGCGAAGCAGCGCCCAGACGAACAGGATGCCGCCGATGACGCCGAGCGCGATGAAGATCCAGTGCCAGGTGGCAACCGAGATGATCAACTGGCCGACGGAGGGCGCGACGATCGGCACCACCATGAAGACGATGAAGACGTAGGACATGACCCGCGCCATGTCGCGACCGCCGAAGCAATCGCGGACGATGGCCATGCTGTTGATGCGCACGGCGGCAGCGCCGATGCCCTGGATGAAGCGCAGGATCAGCAGCGACTGAAAATCCTGCACGAAGGCGGCCAAGAACATCGTGAAGGCATAGAAGGCCAGGCCGGCCAGCAGTGTTGCGCGCCTGCCAAAGGCGTCCGACAGGCTGCCAAAGACGATCTGCGAGACGCCGAATCCGAGGAAGAATACGCCGATGACCAACTGGACATCGTTTGGATCGGTCACGTTCAGTGCCGTGCCCATCGCCGGCAGGGCCGGCAGCATGATGTCGATCGCCATGGCCACGCTGGCGGTCATCAGCGCGATGGTGATGACGAATTCGAGGAAGCCGAGGCCGATCCGGGTCGATCCGGAAGGGGCCGTGCCTTCAGTCGTCGTGGGGGATGTCATGGTTGGTCCTGTGGAATTCTGGAGCGAGGGGCGGCGTGGCGATCTGGGAGCGATCAGGACGCCGGATTGTTGGGACTGAAGAGCTTGCCTTTTTCGGCGATCAGAACGAAGCCGAGGCCGATGGCCGACAGGATGAAGAAGCCGAGCGCCAAGGGCGTGACAGTGCCATCGAAGGCCTGGCCGATCGCTGCACCGAGGACAGCGCCGCCGATCGTCTGGGTGAAGCCCAGAACCGATGACGCCGTGCCCGCGACATGGCCGAGCGGCTCCATCGCCATGGCATTGAAGTTCGGACCAATCAGGCCGAACTGGAACATTGCCGTGCCGTAGAGCAGGACGAACAGCCAAAGCGGAACCGGGCCGAACAGGGATGCGACCATCCAGATCAGGCTAACGGTTGCAAAGCCGATCAGCGCGCCGTGCGACAGGCGCCGCATGCCATAACGTTTCACCATGCGCGAATTGGTAAAGGAGGCCACCGCCATCATGCCGGCAAAACCGGCAAAGACCAGCGGGAACCAGACGCCGAGCCCGTAAATGCCGACGAGGATCTGCTGCGCGGAATTGATGAAGCCGAACAGCGAGCCGAAGATGAAGGCCGTGGCCAGCGTGTAGAACAGGGCCATACGGTTGGTGAGGACAATGCGGAAGGCGCCGATGATCGATGTTGCGGTAAACGGCCGGCGATTCTCTTCGGCCAGGGTTTCCGGAAGACGCAGGATGACCAGCGTGGCAACCAGCGCGGCAAAGAGCGCGATGACGACGAAGATCATGTGCCATTCCGCAAACAGCATGATCAACTGCCCTATGCTTGGCGCGATCACCGGCACGACCATGAACACCATCATCACCAGCGACATGACCTCCGCCATCTGACGGCCGCCATAGACATCGCGAACGATCGACACGGAGATCACCCGCGTGGCAGCGGCCCCGATACCTTGCACGAAGCGCAGGGCCAGAAGCCCGGAAAAGCTCGGCACAAAGACGATGGCCAGCGCGCAGACGCCATAGATGGCAAGGCCGCCAAGCAAAGGCAGCTTGCGACCGAACCGGTCCGACAGCGGCCCGAAGAACAACTGGGCGAACCCCATGCCGATCAGATAGGCGGTGATGACATATTGCCGGTGATTTTCGTCGGCAATACCGAGGCTCGCGCCGATCTCCTGCAGTCCGGGGAGCATGATGTCGATCGATAGGGCGTTGATGGCCATGAGCATGGCCATGAGAGCCACGAACTGGGCCTTTGACAGCATCGGAATACCCGGTGCTTCGGATGTGGTGGTCATAACACTCTGTCCTGGCGGATGCGCAGGCGCGCATGCAGTATGGAAGGCAGCCGGATTGGCCGGCTGGAGACTTGACCGTCGGCAGGCTGGGAAGGCCGGTCGGCATGTCGAAACGGATTCGCTCTAAGGCGGCCACGGATCAGGCCGGATGAGCGCGGATAGCAGTAGACCCTGTGCGGGGTAGCGTCGCCCGGGATTTTCAAGGCCCCGTTTTTCAACGCTCCGGATTTTCAAAGCCCACGGGGTGTCTGGTCTGGTGCGGCCGTAAACCCGTCGGCACGCGAGCGTCGATCATGGCCTGTGCCATGACGTATCAACGCTCCCGACCGTGCTGATCAAGGGCATTCAATATTAGAAAATAAGCATAGTCTTCCGGAATCAAAAAAGGCGGTCAGCCCGCCTTTTCCGCTCTCGAGATGAACCGCTGCCCTGTCAGGCGGCGCCCTTCACCGAAATGCCCTGTTCCTCGAGGTGCGACTGCAGTTCGCCCGCCTGGAACATTTCGCGGACAATGTCGCATCCGCCGACAAATTCGCCCTTGATGTAAAGCTGCGGTATCGTCGGCCAGCTGGAATAGTCCTTGATGCCCTGGCGAAGGTCGGCATCGGCGAGAATGTTGATGCCCTTGTAGTCGACGCCGATATAATCGAGCATCTGCACGACCTGTCCGGAGAAGCCACACTGCGGAAACTGCGGTGTACCCTTCATGAAGAGAACGACATCGTTGCTCTTCACTTCGTTTTCAATGAAATCGTTAATTCCGCTCATGATCTTGTCCTTCCTGCGCCCGCTTCAAGGGGCGGGGCTATCGATTTTTCCTAGATAACATGCGCGCCGCTGATTTTCATCACCCAATTGCAACAAAAATTGATGGCCCTCACAAAATATCGAAAAGACGCGTCAACGACTGCGCGTCTTGCTGCGCGAGGCCGTAGTCCGGCGGCGGCTGACCTGTTTCCTGGCAATGACGCGCTTGACCGGTTTGGCCTTCTTGAAGCGTCCGGTCGTTGCCGAACGCGTCTGGCGCTTCTTGCGCTTCGTGGTCGTCTTCGAACCAGCCTTCTTCAGGATTTCCTTGAGCACGCTGTCAACGACGCCCGCTACCAGTTCATTGAGCAGCCCAGCCATGGTGGATCACTCCGGTGCCGAGGTCTGCAGGGCAAGCGCGTGCAGGACGCCGCCCATATTGCCCTTCAGGGCGTTGTAGACCATCTGGTGCTGCTGCACGCGGCTCTTGCCCCGGAAGGCCTCGGCCACGACTTCGGCGGCATAGTGATCGCCGTCGCCGGCCAGATCGCGGATGGTGACTTTTGCGCCGGGAATGCCCGACTTGATCATGTCTTCAATATCGCCAGGTGCCATCGGCATCGTCGGTACTCCCTGAAATTACGCGGCGGCAACTTTGTTTTCGCCGTCCATGAAATCAGGGAACCATGATTCATGGGCCAAGCGCAATTGCTGAATTGGCAGCGGCCGTGCTGCCCCAAGCGTCACAGTGCCGCCACCCGTCAAACCGATTTCGACGAGCGAGACACCTGCAGTGACGGCTGCAGCCGCGACGGCCGAAACCTTGGCTTTCGAAACCGTGACGACATAGCGCCCCTGGTCTTCACCAAAGAATGCCGGGATAGCGTCACCGGACGGTGCTGAAACGGTCGCGCCGATCTCCGCGGCCATCGCCATTTCGACGACGGCAAGGGCAAGGCCGCCGGACGAGCAATCGTGAACGGCGGTGAGTGCGCCATCCTGAATGAGGCCGCGGACGAAGTCGCCAACCTTTCGTTCGTGGGCGAGATCGACATGGGGAGCGGGGCCGTCGCTGCGGCCATGCACATCGCGCAGGTAGACGGACTGACCGAGATGCGTGCCCCAGGTGTCCGGCGCGCCGACAAGCAGGATCGTTTCACCTTCGGCGGCAAAGCGGATGCGGGCCATTTTCGACCAGTCGCTCAGAAGGCCGACGCCGCCAATCGTCGGGGTCGGCAGGATGCCCTGGCCGTTGGTCTCGTTGTAGAGCGAGACATTGCCCGAGACGATCGGAAAATCGAGCGCCCGGCAGGCTTCGCCGATACCCTTGATCGCATGAACCAGCTGGCTCATGATTTCCGGACGTTCCGGATTGCCGAAATTCAGATTGTCGGTTGCCGCCAGCGGCAAAGCGCCGGTTGCCGTGATGTTGCGCCAGCATTCGGCGACGGCCTGCTTGCCGCCCTCGAATGCGTCGGCCTCGACATATCGCGGCGTGACGTCGGAGGAAAAGGCAAGCGCCTTGGTATCATGGCCCTCGACGCGCACGACACCGGCGTCTCCGCCGGGAAGCTGCAGCGAATTGCCCTGGATCAGCGTGTCATACTGCTCGTAGACCCAGCGGCGGGAGGAATTGTTGGCCGAACCGACCAGCGCAAGCACGGCATCGGCGACGTCCGCCTGCGGCACGTCGCCATCGGCCAGCGGTGCTGCGACCCTGGCCGGCGTCCAGGGGCGGTCATATTCCGGCGCTTCGTCACCCAGTTCCTTGATCGGCAGGTTGGCAACTTCCTCGCCCTGGTGAATGACGCGGAAGCGCAGGTCGTCCGTGGTCTTGCCGACGATCGCAAAATCGAGGCCCCACTTGACGAAGATCGCCTTGGCAACGTCTTCCTTGGACGGCTCGAGCACCATGAGCATGCGCTCCTGGCTCTCCGAGAGCATCATTTCATAGGCGGTCATGCGCTCTTCGCGCACCGGCACCTGATCGAGCAGCAGCTCGATGCCGAGGCCGCCCTTGGCGCCCATCTCGACCGCCGAGCAGGTGAGGCCGGCAGCCCCCATGTCCTGGATGGCGATGACCGCGCCTGTTTTCATCAGTTCGAGGCAGGCTTCGAGAAGGCATTTTTCGGTGAAGGGGTCGCCGACCTGAACCGTCGGGCGCTTTTCCTCGATCGATTCGTCGAACTCGGCCGACGCCATGGTCGCACCGCCGACACCGTCGCGGCCAGTCTTTGCACCGAGATAGACGACCGGCAGGCCGACGCCCTTGGCTTCCGACAGGAAGATGCCATCGGACTTGGCAAGGCCAGCCGCAAAGGCGTTGACGAGGATATTGCCGTTGTAACGCGCATCGAACTCAACTTCGCCACCGACTGTCGGCACGCCGAAGGAATTGCCGTAGCCGCCGACGCCGGCGACGACGCCGGAGACAAGATGACGGGTCTTCGGATGATCCGGGGCACCGAAACGCAGCGCGTTCATGGCCGCGATCGGACGGGCACCCATGGTGAAAACGTCGCGCAAAATGCCGCCGACGCCGGTCGCAGCCCCCTGATAGGGCTCGATATAGGACGGATGGTTGTGGCTCTCCATCTTGAAGACGACAACGTCACCGTCGTCGATATCGACGACACCGGCGTTTTCACCCGGTCCCTGGATAACGCGCGGACCAGTGGTCGGCAGCGTCTTCAGCCACTTTTTCGAGGACTTGTAGGAGCAGTGCTCGTTCCACATGGCCGAGAAGATACCAAGTTCGGTAAATGTCGGTTCGCGTCCGATCAGCCCGAGAATGCGCTGATATTCGTCCGGCTTGAGGCCATGCGAGGCAATCAGGTCCGGGGTAATGGGGCGGGTATTGGAAATGGTCATCGGGTACCGTGAAATCCATTTGGAGAGCGTTGGGGTCTCTTTACCGCAAGCCGTAGGCTGGTGCGATAGAAAAAACGCAAAAAACCACACGTGAAGGCATGATGCTTGACAGGTGAACGCGGTTAAATTTATCTAACGCTGGGTTCCGCGCAACCTGCCGCTCGCGTCCAATCGGACATGGTGAAAGCACGGATTATGGATCGAACCCTGTTTCGGGCGGTCATGTCAGCAAGGCGAGCAGTGACATCTTTCTCCGCCCAGATAGGGAACGAAGAATGCGCACATTTCGCGACGCGAAAGTGATGGCAAAAACACTGTCCGATTCTCTGGCTCAAAAAGAGATCCGGATCTCTCACAGTGAAAGCCTTGAGATTGTCGCCCGCCAGTTCGGCTTTGAGAACTGGAACATTCTTGCCTCAAAACTTGCGGGTGATCCGCTTGAAGAGGGTGACCCGCTTGAAGAGCCGGTCCACCATCTGCCCGAAGGGTGGTTGCCTGCGGGCTCACGGATGGATTTTTTCGATATGGGCACCGAGAAGGGCAATCGGGGGCCGATCGCTTTCATCAAACGAAGGCCGGAGACCGAGGGGCTGGATGATGCCGCAAGACCTTTCGGGACCATGATGCAAAGCATCGAGGCGAAGCCGTTTCTGGGTAACAAAGTCAAGTTTTCGGCCTGGCTGCGAACCGAGGCTGTGATTTCGGCGGCAACGATCTGGCTGCGCGTCGATGACGAACGGGGAATGCTCCGCTTTGACAATATGGAATATCGAGAGGAGGAGGGTGCGGTACGGAGAACCAGTGATTGGGTCCACCGTTCGATTGTTCTCGATGTGCCGCACACAGCACAGAGCCTTCACTTCGGATTCTATCTTCGTGGCAAGGGTATAGCGTTCGCGCGGGATTTTACTCTCGAGGTCGTTGACAGGTCGGTGGCGGTTTCGGCCGTTGAATCAAAGCCGGCGCGTATGCCGGCGGCGAAGTCACTGCTGTTGCACCCGACAAATCTCGGTTTGGCGTGACATCGATCTCTTCGGTGCAAGGCCCCGTTTCATTCACGCGAAACTGTCGTAGCCGGTTCTGCCGCTGTCGAGCAGGCGGCGCAAGGTCTCGAAACCGTGACGTACCTCCTCGCGATTCTGCGGGGAGGAAAAGCCGATTCTCGCCCGGTGAAAGACGCGGTCGATACGCCCGGCCTTGAATTCGTCCTCGTCGTCGACCAGCACGCCTTCGGCAAGCGCCGCATTCTTGAACGTCCCCGACAGCCAGGGTTCCGGCAGCTTCAGCCAGAGGAAGGGGACATGCGGGTGGGAGTTGAAGTCCAGCCCGGAAAAGATCTCGCGGGCCATCTGCTCGCGCAGGCGAATTTCGGCGATGCCGTATTCCCGCAGTCTTTGCCCCTCGCCGGTGAGCACCAGGCGGGCGCAGAGTTCGGCCAAAAGGAACGGCATGCCGCCGCTCACCATCTTGTGGGCGATGCGAATGCGCTGGCTGAAATGCGGCGGGCAGGCGACCCAGCCGCCACGGACCCCGGCAGCAACCGATTTCGACAGGCCGCCAACCAGAAATGTTCGCTCCGGCGCAAGCTCTGCCAGGAGCGGCGTCGGATCGCCGGTCATGGCGCCGTAAAGATCATCCTCCAGAAGCCAGACGCCATGGCGGCGGGCGATATCGACGATGGCCTGGCGCCGCTCCAGCGACAGGGTGATCACGGTCGGGTTCTGGGCTGCCGGCATGAGAAAGGCGAGTTTGGGGTGCTGTTGCGCGCAAACCCTTTCGAAATCCTCCGGGATCAGCCCGAGATGATCCGATTCCATCAGCACCTGCCGTCTTCCGATCAGGCCGGCACTGCGGCTGATCTGTGAATAGGTGAGGTTCTCGAAGGCAATCTTGTCGCCGGGCGCCGTGACAGCTGCAATCACAGCCACCGCGCCGGCATGGGCGCCAAGCGTCGGAACGATGCAATCCGGGGCAGGGCGGAAATTGCCCTTTGCCAGCCATTGGCTTCCTGCCTCGAACCAGTGGTCGGGGAAATTGCGGGCATAGCTGGCAATGTCCGACTGATGTTCGCGGGTGATCTGGCCGAGCAGTATCTCGAGCGTCGCGCCCTGGCCGATGTCGGGGGCGGCCGTGCTGTCGAAACGCAGCTTGCCCGACGGCGCGTTGATCGGGCGGGTGCCGGCAAGCGACGCGGTCAGTGGATCCGATTGTTCAGCGGGGCGGCTTTCGGGCTTGTCCAGCACATAGGTACCACGGCCGACCTCGCCGCTGACCAGACCACGCTCGCGCACCAGCGTATAGGCGCGTCCAACGGTGCCGATTGTCACGCCGATGTCGAAGGCCAGATTGCGCTGCGGCGGCAGCTTCGTGCCCACAGCAAGAACGCCGTCCATGATCGCCTGCTCGATCTGATCGGCAATGCGGGCGTAAAGCGGGCCTTGCCCCTGCGTCGGGTCTGGAATCCAATTTGTCATGGTAACAATTATCTACATTGCACCCTAAACGGTGTCAATTATGAATGACGAAGGGAGTGCGGAAACAGGGCGGGTACAATCAATTGAAATTGGATCAAAGCAATGAATATAATAGAGACAATCAAGGCGGTGCAATCCGGCGAGGATCGGGTGGTGCGGTCATCGACCAGGGATTCGTGGAGGCTTTTGACCGGCGCAATCGCAGCGGCGTGGCGGTGGTTTCAAATCCGGCGTGATAAGGCGCGTAGCCGTCTTGATTTGGCCGAACTGAGCGATAGCCAGCTGGACGATATCGGCGTGACGCGTGCCGAAGCGCGGCAGGAAAGCTGCCGCTCCTTCTGGAACTGACGGGGAAGGCCGTCTTCCCACCATGCGCTTGACCGTCCCGTTGCGGGCGGCGGCATTTCCTGTGGCGCGCAGGACTAGAGAAGCTCTAGAACTTTTTCCTTCGGCCGACAAAGCCGGACACCCTTTTCACTGATGACGATCGGGCGCTCGATCAGTCGGGGATTGGCCAGCATGGCGTCGAGCAGTGCGCGGTCGTCCAGCGCGCCGTCATCGAGTTGCAGATCGGTATAGAGCGTCTCCTGGGTGCGCAGCAGTGCTCGTGGGGACATATCCATGGCAATCAGCAGGGCAAGCATCTCTTCGCGGCCGGGTGGGCTCTCCATGTAGTCGATGATGGTCGGTTCGTAACCCGCATCGCGGATCAACTTCAGGACGTTGCGGGAGGTTCCGCAGTTGCGATTGTGGTAAATCGTGATTGCCATGAAAACGGGCCTCTAAAATCGGACGATTACAAACGAGCGGGGTGCAATTGAAGTTGGCGGCAACGGGCAGGGTTTCCGCGGGAGGGAGACTGCAGGGCTGCCTACAACTGTGCCGAGGTTGTCACAGCTGTTGTTGTTAGACTGTTTTGCGTGCCTGTCATGGGTACTCCGTTCAATCTCTGGCTGATCACGGCTGCGATTGTCAGGGAATTGGTTTCAAAAGGGAACTGTGAAAGCGAACCCTGCCCGTCGATTTGCACGTCTCTTCTCAGGACGGGCGCGCACTCGCTTGACGGGACGCTCAGTTGCAACCGGAGTTGCCGGAGGCCCAGCGGCGGATATCGGAGGTCATGCGCGGACCGACCTGCTCGTCAAGAAGCGGGCCGAAGGCCTGCATTTTTGCCGGGTGCCCTTCGGCCTGAACAACTGCGAGCGGCCGAGATTCCGGAGAATTGCGGTGCACGATCAGAATGCGCGGGCGGCCGGAGAAGGAATTGAGTTCCGGCGCCAGGCGATAAGGTTTGAAGGCTGCGTCGCCGGACTTGAACCAGCAGCGGTTGGCCGCAAGCGCCACTCTCTCCATGGTCGGCAGGGCCGCGGTGCTCTGTGCCGGCGGCGCTGAAGGACGCTCGGACTGGCAACCGGCACCGATCGCCGTCAGGCCGGTGAGGCCGGCAAGGGCAAGCCCGCGAAGGATGAGGGAAGTGCGCATCGGAAAGCCTCGGTGATTCGATCTCGTCTCGAACCGTTCTAGCAGCCAGATGGTTAAGCGGCGATGACTTCGAGTGCGGATGCGAAAAGACCGCGGCCATCGGCGCCGCCGTGGGCCGCCTCGATCAGGTTTTCCGGATGCGGCATCATGCCAAGTACATTGCCGCGGGTGTTCATCACGCCGGCAATATCGTTCATCGATCCATTCGGATTGGTGCCTTCCGCATAGCGGAACAGGACCTGACCATTGCCCTCGATTGCCTTCAGCGTTTCATCATCGGCGAAATAATTGCCGTCATGATGGGCGACCGGGCAGCGGATGATCTGGCCCTTGCCGTAGGCGCGGGTGAAATCCGTGTCGGCATTCACCACTTCCAGCTTGATTTCCTTGCAGACGAATTTCAGCGAGGCGTTGCGCATCAGCGCGCCGGGAAGGAGGCCAGCTTCGACGAGGATCTGGAAGCCGTTGCAGACGCCGAGCACCTTGACGCCGGCTTCAGCTTTCGCCTTGATTGCCTGCATCACCGGCATGCGGGCAGCAATCGCACCGCAGCGCAGGTAGTCGCCATAGGAAAAGCCGCCGGGGATAACGATCAGATCAACATCCGGAATGTCGGTTTCCGTCTGCCATATGGTGATCGGCGCCTGGCCGGAAATCTTGGTGATCGCGGCGATCATGTCGCGGTCGCGATTGAGGCCTGGAAGCTGAACGACGGCGGATTTCATGGGTGCGGTTCAAACCTGGATTGGGCCTCGGCGAGTGCGCGCAGTTCGAGGCGGTTTTCGATACGGTCGAGGCGTGTTTTGTGACGAGCAAGAAGTCCGTAGATGTTGTGAATGTCCTGATGCATGGCAATCGTCGTTCCCTGCATCACGTTCAACTCTGATCGAATCTCCCGCTGGCCGTCCTTCAAGGCAGTAACATCACCATCAACGCGCTTCAGCAATTTATACATCAACGCGTTGGCGACTTCAGCCATTGCACCACCTCATTCAACCATCAGGCGAGTGAGATAGTATAATTCTCAATCACCGTATTGGCGAGCAGTTTTTCGCACATGGCTTTCAGGTCGGCTTCGGCCTTTGCCCGGTCTTCCGTTTCGATCTGGAGATCGAAGACCTTGCCCTGGCGGATATGGCCGATGCCGTCGAAACCGAGGGCGCCGAGCGCGCCCTCGATGGCCTTGCCCTGGGGGTCGAGAACGCCGTTCTTCAGCGTCACAGTCACGCGTGCGTTGATCACTGTCGTTTTTCCTGCTTACTTCACCAGAACCGGGCCGGAGCCGCGCGTTGGTTCGTTTTCGTTCATGATGCCAAGACGGCGGGCCACTTCCTGGTAGGCCTCGACGAGCCCTCCCATATCGCGGCGGAACCGGTCCTTGTCCATCTTTTCCTTGGTCTCCACGTCCCAGAGACGGCAGCTGTCCGGCGAAATCTCGTCGGCCAGGATAATACGCATCATGTCGCCTTCGAACAGGCGGCCGCATTCGATCTTGAAATCGACCAGCTGGATGCCGACGCCGAGAAACAGGCCAGTGAGGAAGTCGTTGATGCGGATGGCAAGCGCCATGATGTCATCAAGTTCCTGCGGGCTTGCCCAGCCAAAAGCCGTGATATGCTCCTCGGAGACCATCGGATCTTCCAGTGCATCGGCCTTGTAATAGAATTCGATGATCGAGCGCGGCAGGACTACGCCTTCCTCGATGCCGAGGCGCTTGGACAGCGAACCGGCAGCGACGTTGCGGACAACGATCTCGAGCGGGATGATCTCCACTTCCTTGATCAACTGTTCGCGCATGTTCAGCCGACGGATGAAATGGGTCGGGATGCCGATCCGGTTCAGATGCGTGAAGATGTATTCGGAAATACGATTGTTGAGCACGCCCTTGCCGTCGATGACTTCATGCTTCTTTGCGTTGAAGGCAGTAGCGTCATCCTTGAAGAACTGGATCAGAGTGCCTGGCTCGGGACCTTCGTAAAGGATCTTTGCCTTGCCCTCGTAGATACGGCGGCGACGGTTCATGAATATTGTCTCTACGGTTGCTGGCGCTCCTGGGCTGCGCCATCGTCATTCTCTAGTCGGGTCCATAACCGAAAAGATCAGATTTCACAATCGCGCTCTCATCTGATCCCCGAATTAGATCAGACTGGCGGGAAAGTGATGGGCCGCCGATAAGTTCGCATTGCACTTTTTGCGGGGGTTTGGTTTATGGGGACGAAGCCGTTGCGGCGCAAAATCGTTTGGGAGATGGAAACATGGCCAATATGCAGGATCGTGAAAAGGCGTTTGAATCAAAGTTCGCGCTTGATGAGGAACTGAAATTCAAAGCTGAAGTCCGACGCAACAAGCTTGTGGGTCTCTGGGCGGCCGGCTTGCTCGGCAAGGCCGATGCAGACGCCTATGCGAAGGAAGTGGTTGCCGCCGATTTTGAAGAAGCCGGACATGAGGACGTCGTGCGCAAGCTGCGCGCCGACTTCGATGCGGCCGGTATCTCGCAGAGCGATGACGATATCCGTCTGAAGATGCTGGAACTGCTTTCCGAAGCCGTAACGCAGATCCAGAACGGCTGATCGGCCAGAAAAACGTTTTTTAATCCGTGCAGCGATGCTGCGCGGATTTTTTTATGCGGCGGAATCCCGATCGGCCTCTGGCCGCGATGGTTGGGTTGGTAGCGGCGACTGACGCCAGTGTCCGGAGCGCGCAAAGACTTCCAGGTCAACCTTCGACATCGGCTTTGCAAAAGCGAAGCCTTGCAGGATATCGCAGCCGAGATCGCGCAGGATATCGGCATGCGCCAGCGTTTCGACACCCTCGGCGACCACATCGATGTGCAGCGAGTGGCCTATGTCGATGATCGAGCCGACAAGGCGACGCTGCTCCGCTGACTCCTTGATCGGTTCGACCAGAACCCTGTCGATTTTCAGACGGCTCGGGCTGAGTTTCAAAAGGCCGACGATCGAGGCGTGCCCGGTGCCGAAATCATCGATCTCGATATCGATCCCCAACTGCTTCAAGACGCTGATCGTCTCGGTGACCGAATCCTCGAGATCGTCCAGGAAGATCGATTCAAGCAATTCGAAGGACAGGATACCGGGCCTGATCTGCAATGCCTTCAGGCTGTCGATCAAGCCAGGTTCACGCAACCGCCGCGAGGAGACATTGACGGAAAAGCGGTCGATTCCGAGCCCCATGCGCTCCCAGTCGTTGAAATCCCCAAGCGCTTGCTCCGCGATGCTGCGGTCGATCGCCGACAGCGCGTTCATGTCCTCGGCAACCTTCATGAAATAGGCGGGCGCAAGCACGCCGTGCACGGGGTGATTCCAGCGCGCCAGCGTCTCGACGCCGGAGATTTCGAGGGTCCGAGCGCAGAACTGAGGCTGGTAGTAGGGTACGAATTCGTGCTCCTCCAGCCCTTTCATGATTTCGTCGGCGGTGCGCTTGGCGTGATGGATCTGCGTCTGCAACTGTTTTGTAAAGAACTCGTAGCGATTTCGTCCGAGCCCCTTTGCCCGGTAAAGGGCGATATCGGCATTCATCAGCGACTGCTTGGCATCGTGCGTCTCGTCTCCGGCCCAGGCGATACCCGCGCTGGCGCCGAAGCGGCAAAGATGGCCTTCATAGGGGACCGGTTGGCGCAGAGCCGTGATAATGGCGTCGGTCAAGGCAACGACATCGGTCTTGTTGCGGCCCGGCCCACAAAGCACGACAAATTCATCACCACCGATTCGCGCCACGAAATCGTCATCCTGCGCAAATCGTTTCAGTGTCAGCGCCGTATGGGAGAGCATAGCGTCGCCCGCCTGATGTCCGAGCGTGTCGTTGATCTGCTTGAAGCGATCGAGATCGATGTGCAGGATGGCGGAATTGCGCATCGGGTCCACGACCCATTCGTCAAGTCTCTGGTCGAGATAGCGTCGATTGGGAAGGCCTGTCAGGTGGTCATGCAGTGCATTGTATTCGATGCGCACGCGGGCCGCTTCAAGCTCCTGGTTGCGGGCTTCGGCAAGCGTCTTGGCCTTGGCCAGTTCGGCTTGCAAGGCAACGTCTTCGGTTACATCCCAGTTGGCGCCGATCAGCCTGGAGGCGCCTTCTGCATCGGTGTAGGGGGCCGCGTTGGAGCGGATGGAGCGCATTGTCCCGTCCTCAAGAACGATCCTGAACGCATTCACGAATGGCCTGTTTTCGCTGATGCCAGCGGCAACATTCGCGGACGCTGTGGCCAGATCCTGCGGATGGACGAGTTTTTCCCAATCGACAGGCGAATAGCGGCTTTGCGGTCGATCGAGTCCGTAGATCTGCAGCATACGCTCGTCCCAGAGCGCTTCGCCGGTATCGAGATTGAAGTCGAAGACACCGATTTTCGAGACGTCCAGAGCCAAGCGAAGCTTGCGGGAAATCTCGGCCAGCGTCGCTTCGTCGCGCTTGCGCTCGGTGATGTCCGTATCCGTGCCGATGATGCGGGTCGGCTTGCCGTCAGCGTCCCATTCGACCGATGAACCGCGACTTTCAATCCACACCCAGTGACCATCGGCATGACGCTCGCGGTACTGAAAAACGTGGAAGTTGACGAGGCCTTCATTTTGTTGATGGATACAGGCTAGGACGTGCGCCCGATCGTCGGGATGGACACCCTCCATCCATTTTTCAAGCGAGCCATCGACAGGCGTATGTGCGGCAAGGCCGCGAATTTTGCGCCAGGTCGCGGAATAGAAGAATTCTTCCAGGTTGAAGTCGTGATCCCAGACACCCTGATAGGCGCTGTCCAATGCGTATTTCCAGCGTATTTCGCTCTTTTGCAGTGCGCCCAGCGTCTGCATCAGGCTGTCGATCACCTGAACCTGGACAATCACGTCCATAGACCCGGCACCGGCGGACATTCTGGCGAAACTCGCGATCGTCCAGACCGGGCTGGACCCCGTCGGTTGCAGACGCATGGAGACGGTCCTGGTCGAATACACGGAATTGCGGATCTCGCAAATCGTCTCTTCGATGGTGGCTGCGTCGTCCGGATGCACGAACACGCGCCATGGCAGACCGATGAGTGTGGCGTCTTGCGATCCGGCCAAGCGGCCAAACGCGGGATTGGCCAACTGGACCAGGCCGTCCCCGCTGATGATGAAAATGCCGCCCGCTGCCTGAGCAAAGACGCCAGAATCAAACCCTGTCACCACCGGCGTACATGGTTCCAGGTGTTTTTTTTCGTCATCTCTGCTGGGCACCGGTGTCTTCGATCTCGCTCATTTTAGGCGATGATGATCAAGGACAGTGAAGTTCGGATTAATGAGGCACGCTTTGCCGCATAATTCAGGACAGGTAAATTCTTTGCGACAGAGACCTGTCTGCACCGCATCGGTATTCACGGCTTCAACCGGCTGATGAACTGGGCGAACACCATGGTTCCCTCCGGCCAGGGACCATGGCCTGACTCGGTATTGATATGGCCGGATTCCCCGGCATCGACCAGAAGCGAACCCCAGGCATTGGCTATGTCGCCCGCATGTTCATAGGTGCCGAACGGGTCGTTGCGGCTGGCGACGATCATCGATGGAAACGGCAGCGGATCGCGCGGGTAGGGGCCGAATGTCATCAGGTGTTTCGGCCTGATCTTGGTATTGGCAACGTCCGGGGGTGCGACGAGAAAAGCGCCGGCGATCTTCTTTTCGATACCCGAAAGCGCATGGGCAACGGCTGCGACGCCGAGAGAATGGGCAACGATGACGATGGGCTTTGTGGCCGCGTTTGCCTCTTCCACCATGCGCGCGATCCAGTCTTCGCGCACGGGTTTGGCCCATTCCGCCTGTTCGACCCGCCGCGCCGACGTGAGTTTGCTCTGCCAGCGGGTCTGCCAGTGCTCGGGACCGGAATTGGTGTAGCCGGGGACGATGAGGATATCTGCTTCGGATGTTTTCATAGTAACGGCGATGTGAGGTCGGGCAGGACGGAAGTCAAGTGAAAGACGCTTGAAACAGGTGTAGCATAGCTGCAGTCGCGCTCGTAAGAGCCCGCTTTTGCTGCCGGCTGCAGCGACGATACGGGATCAAAACGCATGCGGTCGCCGTCCATGCCTTTTTGACGATGACATCATGACTTTCCCGGACGCTGTAACGGACCTTTTCAACACGGAGGACGGGCATGACAGCTTTTCATGTAATGGCGGGGCCGGGCGAGGCGCTTGCACATCCGGGCGTTCGCAAGATCGCCGTTTCTGATGTTTTTGACGCGCTGCGTCTTGGTTTCGACGATTTCCGCACGAAACCGTCCCACTATGTTTTCCTCTGTCTCATCTATCCGATCGCCGGTGTCGTTCTCGCCACCTGGAGTTCGGGTGTGAACATGCTGCCGATCCTTTATCCGCTGGCATCCGGTTTTGCGCTTTTGGGGCCGGTTGCCGCCATCGGGCTTTATGAAATCAGCCGCCGTCGCGAGCGGGGTCTCGATACCGCATGGCGACATGCGTTCGACGTGCGCCATTCTCCGGCGCTGCCGGCGATCCTGGCCGTCGCTGCCATGCTTCTGATCCTGTTCGTCGCCTGGCTGGTGGTTGCGCAGGCGCTGTATGTGCGGTTTCTCGGCGAGGTTCCTCCGGCCTCGCTGGCGGCTTTCATGAACGGCATCGTCGGGACCGAGGCGGGCTTCAATCTGATTCTCGTTGGTAACGCCGTCGGCTTCGTTTTCGCGGCCATTGTTTTGGCTACCGTCGTCGTATCGTTTCCGCTGTTGCTGGACCGGGATGTTGGTGCCGTCTCGGCTGTCGAGACATCGATCCGGGCGACACTGGCCAATCCGGTTCCCATTGCCGTCTGGGGGCTGATCGTTGCCGCTGGACTGGTGCTCGGCTCGATCCCGGTCTTCGTCGGGCTTGCCGTGGTCATGCCCATTCTCGGCCATGCCACCTGGCATCTCTATCGCAAGCTGATCGAGCCCGAAAAGCCGGTCTGACTGCACAGGGTCCGCGAGACTGGGACGGGCGGGACTTTGAGGCGGCCCATCGGTGCGGGCCGGCGCAATCGATGCTTTCAGCGGAAATATTTGTAGAAGGAGGTGAGTTGCGCGTCCCGATTGGAAGAGGTGTGGAGCAGCCTGATACCGATCCTGTCGCCACGGTACCAATGCACGATGCCGGTCAGATGGCCGAGTTCCTCGCTGTCGATTGTTACTTCCTGACCGGTCTTGGCATTGATGTCGAAATGAAGCTGGAAGCAGATGCCGGATGGTGACAGGTCCTTGACGATACCCCGGCTCGTCCCGTTCTTGCAGGTGACGGTGCCGGTGAACGTAGTTGCCGTCCGTCGGACCTTGCGTTCCGTGACCTGATGCTGCGGCATGGAGCCTCCCCGAAAGCCGATCGATTCCTCGATCAAAACTGTCGCAGAAAGGCCTGAAGGAAAGCTGAGGGATTTCGGTGGCATTATAGAAATCTGAGCCGATTTCGCACAGTCGGTGCGGAGGGCCCATTACGGGGCCCTCCCACGCCTCAACCGGGAGCCGGCATTATCCGAAAACGCGGTGGAAAATCGTGTCGACATGTTTGGTGTGATAGCCAAGGTCGAATTTCTCGCGGATCTCGCTTTCCGGCAATAGCGCACGGACTTCGCTGTCAGCGAGCAGTTCCTCAAGAAAGTCCTTGCCTTCCTCCCAGACACGCATCGCATTGCGCTGGACGAGCCGGTAGGAATCCTCTCGCGAGGCGCCGGCCTGGGTAAGTGCCAGAAGCACGCGCTGCGAATGCACCAGACCGCGGAACTTGTTCATGTTCTTCATCATGGTCTCGGGATAGACAAGAAGCTTGTCGATGACGCCGGTGAGACGCGCCAGCGAGAAATCCAGGGTTACCGTCGCATCCGGACCGATCATGCGCTCGACCGAGGAGTGCGAGATGTCGCGTTCGTGCCAGAGCGCCACGTTTTCCATAGCCGGCAAAGCATAGGAGCGGACCATGCGCGACAGGCCGGTCAGGTTTTCGGTCAACACCGGATTGCGCTTGTGCGGCATGGCCGACGAGCCCTTCTGGCCGGGTGAGAAATACTCTTCCGCTTCCAGGACTTCGGTGCGCTGCAGGTGGCGGATTTCGGTCGCCAGGCGTTCGACGCAGGAGGCAATGACGCCCAGTGTCGCAAAGTACATCGCATGGCGGTCGCGCGGAATGACCTGCGTCGAAACCGGTTCCGCAGCCAGCCCCAGGGCCTTGGCGACATGCTCTTCGACGCGCGGATCGATATTGGCGAACGTGCCGACGGCGCCGGAAATGGCGCAGGTGGCGATTTCCTCGCGCGCCGCGATCAGGCGCTTCTTGCAGCGCTCGAATTCGGCATAGGCAAGCGCCAGCTTCACCCCGAATGTGGTGGGCTCGGCATGGATGCCGTGCGAGCGGCCGATGGTGACCGTGTCCTTGTGCTCGAAAGCGCGGCGTTTCAGGGCTTCGAGCAGCTTGTCAAGATCGGCGAGCAGCAGGTCGCTCGCCTTGACGAGCTGGATGTTGAAGCAGGTGTCGAGCACGTCTGACGAGGTCATGCCCTGGTGCACGAAGCGCGCCTCCGGACCGACGATTTCGGCAAGGTGCGTGAGGAAGGCAATCACGTCATGTTTGGTGACGGCCTCGATCTCGTCGATGCGCGCAACGTCGAACGTGGCGGCTCCGCCCTTTTCCCAGATCGTTCGTGCGGCTTCCTTCGGGATCACGCCAAGTTCGGCGAGCGCGTCGCAGGCGTGGGCCTCGATCTCGAACCAGATGCGGAATTTCGTTTCGGGCGACCAGATGGCCACCATTTCCGGACGGGAGTAACGCGGGATCATGGGCTTTCAGCTTTCATCATCAGAATAAGTTTGGCTGAGCCTCTAGCAAAGATGGCGGGCAATCTCAACGTTGCATATCGTGCGGACGCCTGGCGAGCCACAGACTGGTCGCGCCAAGGGCTGCCAATCCGAAGGGCAGGTAGAGCCGTATGCCCAGGACCACGAACTGGTAGACAGCCGCACCCGTGGTGTACAGGAACTGGTATTGCCAGATCCGCGTGCCGAGTGGGGCATGCCAGCGTGCGTAGAAAAGCCGGTAGTCCATGGCATAGAGGAAGGCCGTCGCGGCGATCGTCAAAACGGTCAAGAACAGGAAATAGGCAGCAAACCGCGTTTCGGCGCTGCGACCGAGGGCGCAAAAACGGCCCAGAAAATACGAAAACGGCCAGGCAAGGGCCCCGCCTGCAAAAAACAGCAGGAGGATCTTCGGCAGCTGGAATGTGGCTTCCCCCTCCCGGAGCAGAAGGGTGATTGCGGCCGACACCGCCATGAGCAGGCCCCAGAGCGGCGCTCCCAACAGCAATTGCCGACCGGTGGGCAAAGCCGCCAGCAGACGCCAGCCCAGACACCGGAAGAAGCCCGGCGACCTGTGCATCGCGTTTTCGGCGTCAACCCTCATATGCCCGGACCGCCGTAGCCTTCCGACCGGCTCATTTCACGCCACTTTCCGCGGCTGCGCGCAACTGGCTGATCGCGTTCCTGTAGCCTTCGATCGACCCAGCCTTGAATATCGCCGAGCCGGCGACGAAGACATTGGCGCCGGCCGCAGCCGCGATCGCGATCGTATCGGGAGCTATGCCGCCATCGACCTCCAGCTCGATCGGGCGGTCGCCGATCATGGCACGGATACGGCGGATCTTTTCGGCGGTCGCCTCGACAAATTTCTGCCCCCCGAATCCCGGATTGACGGTCATCACCAGCACCAGATCAACCGTGTCGAGCACATATTCGATGACGCTTTCCGGTGTGGCCGGATTGAGCGAAACGCCGGCTTTCTTGCCGAGCGCGCGGATGGTCTGCAACGACCGGTGCAGATGGGGTCCGGCTTCGGCATGGACGGTGATGATATCGCAGCCCGCCTTTGCGAAGGCTTCGAGATAGGGATCGGCCGGCGCAATCATCAGGTGGCAGTCAAAGGTCGCCGTCGTGTAGGGGCGCAGCGATTTGATGACATCAGGACCAAAGGAGATATTGGGCGCGAAATGCCCATCCATCACGTCAAGATGGATCCAATCGGCACCGGCGGTAGCGACATCGCGCACATCCTGCCCGAGCTTTGCGAAATCGGCAGCCAGAATGGAAGGGGAAATCCGGATCGGAAGGGACATGTCGGGCGCACTCCATAAGTTTCCCCGGCCATAACATTGCTGGGGCAATCAAACAACATTCGCGGATGTTGCGTCGTCCTTATTGCATGTCCTCGCCCGATCGCCATTGTTCGCCCGATCGCCATGCCGGCAGGAGATCGCCTGCAGCAGGAATGGCGTCATGGACGCCACGCGCAATGGCGCGCGCCATCGTGGCGGCAGCGGCTGCGCCAAGGTCGATGAAATCCGATACGGACAAGCTCTTGCCGCTTGCGCCGGTCGCCAGCGCAAACACCAGGTCGCCATCGAGCGGCGTATGCGAGGGCCAGAGTGCTCGCGAAAAACCGTCATGGGCGGCGATTGCCAGGCGTTTGGCCTCCGCCTTTGACAGGACGGCATCGGTCGCAATCACGGCAATCGTGGTGTTCTGTACGTCGATAGAGCGGTCGCGGAACTTGATGCGCAGGTCGCGCGCATTGCGCGGAAACGGCTGGGGCATGCCGAGATCGCCAAACTCGCCGCCTTCCTCGAAAGGCGCGGCCCAGAAGTGCCTGGTATCGCCGATGGTCGCGGAGCCAAGCGCGTTGACCGCAACCAGCGCGCCGACGGTTACGCCGTTCGGCAGAACGGTCGAGGCCGAACCAAGGCCGCCCTTATAGGTCGCGGTCAGCGCGCCGGTGCCGGCACCGGCCGTTCCCGTTGCAAAATGCCGGGAGGCGCTCTCGACTGCGGCAAAACCGAGATCCCGATAGGGCGGATATCGGCCCCAGTCCTTGTCACCGCCATTGATGAGATCGAACAGGATCGCGGCCGGAACAATCGGCACGCGCAGGGACCCAACAGCAAAGCCGCGCCCCATCGCCCGCAAGGCTGCCTGCACACCAGAGGCGGCATCAAGGCCGAAGGCGGAACCGCCCGACAGTACAATGGCATCAACGGTCTGGACGGTATTGTGGGGCGCGAGCAGGTCGGTCTCGCGGGTGCCGGGCGCACCCCCGAGCACCTGCACGGCGGCGACGGCCGGCGGATCGCAAAGGACAACGGAGACGCCGGATTTCAGAACGTCGTCCGCCGCGTTTCCGACCGTCAGGCCGGCGACATCGGTGATCAGGTTGCGCGGGCCGGGGCGCATCAGTTCGCTGGCTGTGCGGATGGCACGGGCACGAATCGGCCGTTCTGCCACTGCATCAGCTGGTAGGGATTGTCCGCCAGTTCATGGCCAGTGTCGAAGCGGATCGGGCCGAGAACCGTGGGATAGGGGCCTTTTGAAAAGCCCTCCAGGAGGCCGGTACTATCGGTTGCGGCCTGATCCTTTGCCTGCTCCAAAAGGGAGACGGCGGCAAAGGCCGGCAGGACATAGCCTTCGACGACAAGGCCGGCAGCCTTCATGGCGTCGCTGACGGGTCTCGTCTCCGGAAGGGTCGCATAATCCGGCAGGGTGACGGCCAATACGCCGTTTTCCAGCGGGACAGACTGGTCGGCCGCGTTCAGCGCTTCGCCCCCCATCAGCGTCAGGTTCAGGGATTCCGAGCGCGCATCCCGGGCGATGATGGCGGTATCGATCCGGTCGCCACCGGTAAAGACATGCGTCGCGCCGCTTTTTGCCAGCCGGCGGACAAGCGCGACCTGCTGTTCCTGGGCCGGCCGGTAGGTGTCGTTGAAAACAGGTGTCAGGCCGATGCCAGCCAGCGCTTCGCGCACGCTTTCGACCAGTTCGCGGCCATTGATGGTGCCATCGTCGATCAGGGCGAGGGGTTCGTCCTTCCAGCGCGACAGGATGACGTCGGTGATTTTCGCCGCTTCCGCCTTGGCGCTCGGCACCAGCCGGAAGAACGGCCATTTCATGCGCAGCGCATCCTCCATCAGAATGTCGGAGCGGACGCTGAGCGACAGCGCCGGGATCGCGGATTCGGCCAGCGCCGGCAAAACGGCTTCGAGACTCTCGGTGCACAGGAAGCCGATGGCAGCCTCGGCGCCGGCCGCAACAACGGCCTTTGCGAGCGCTGCGCCATCGCTGGCCTCGCAGGTCTCGTCGATCGTTATGATCTCCGATCCGCGATCCTGCGCCTGGAATTGCGCGCCCTCCAGCATCTGCTTGCCGAGAAGCGCAAAAGGGCCCTGCGTCGGTGCAACAAGCGCGATCTTAAGGCCGGCCGCGGCTGCCGGTTTGGCCTGCGTCATAGCCACCAGATTAAGGCTGGTCAGGATCAGGATTGCGACGGACGAACGGAGCATGCGGCTTCCCAGCTTAAGAAAGGCCATGTTTTAAAGATGTGGCCGCAAGCGTCAAAGGAAAAGATCGACGGCTGCGGTGATGCAACGACAATTGCCGCGATTAAGCCAGAAATTCGTGGCCCGGCGGGTTTCATAATTCTTTTCAGCGTCTATGTATGGGGCTGCTATCGATCAGGAGAAAGCAGTGTTGGACAAGCCGCGACTCGACCCCTTGACCTACCGCGACGCCATGAGCCGGCTTGCGGCGCATGTACAGGTGGTAACGGCCGAGAAGGATGGCGAGCGTCGCGGCGTGACGATTACCGCCGCCTGCTCCGTATCCGACAGTCCGCCGACCCTGCTGGTCTGCCTGAACGGCGCCAATCCGCGAAATGCGATTTTTTCGCTCGGCGGCAGTTTTGCGCTCAACGTCCTGTCGGCGGACGAGACCGAAATCGCCCATGCCTTTTCCGGTCGTGATCAGCTTGATCCGGCCTTGCGCTTTTCAAAAGCCGACTGGACCACCCTCGAAACCGGGGCACCGGTTCTCGCGAGTGCCGTGGCGGCATTCGACTGCCGGATCGTCGATATTAAGACGGTCGCAACGCATGTCGTCATTTTCGGCGAAGTCGTTGGCGTCAAGCTCGGTGACAAAAAACCGGCCCTGCTTTATCTGGACCGTGGCTACCGGACGCTGTAGGCTTCCCCCGGGAGCACGAACGATGACTTCATATCAGCGCGGGACAATACCGACCTCCATCGACGAGACGATGGCGATGCTCGAATCGGCCGATTACCTGGCCGGCACGGCGCTGGCGACAGTGCTCTTCCTGTCGTTGCGCATGAAGCGCCCCCTGTTCCTCGAGGGCGAGGCCGGTGTCGGCAAGACGGAGATCGCCAAGGTTCTCGCCAAGGCGCTGGATCGCCCGCTGATCCGGCTCCAATGTTATGAAGGCCTCGACGTCTCGTCGGCCGTCTACGAGTGGAACTATCCGGCCCAGATGCTGGAAATCCGGCTGTCCGAAGCCTCCGGCACAACCGACCGATCCAGCATTGAACGCGATATCTTTTCCGAGAAATACCTGATCCGCCGGCCGGTGCTGCAGGCGATTTCGGGTGAGCCGGGCAGGGCGCCGGTGTTTCTCATCGACGAGCTGGATCGCACCGACGAGGCGTTCGAAGCATTTTTGCTTGAAGTGCTCTCGGACTTCCAGGTGACGATCCCCGAACTCGGGACGATCCGCGCGCAAGAGCCGCCAATCGTCATCATAACCACCAATCGGACGCGCGAGGTGCATGATGCGCTGAAGCGCCGCTGCCTCTATCACTGGGTCGATTATCCCAAAGCCGAGCAGGAACTGGAAATCATCCGGCGCAAGGTACCGGGATGCTCCGCCGCCCTGTCGCAGGATATCGTTGCCTATGTGCAGAAATTGCGCACGCTCGATCTGTTCAAGAATCCTGGGGTCGCCGAAACCATCGACTGGGCAACGGCCCTGACGGAGCTCGACAGGCTGGCGCTCGACCCCGAGACCATCGCTGATACGCTGGGTACCCTGTTGAAATACCAGGATGATATCGCCCGCATCGAAGGCAGCGAAGGCCGCAGGCTCCTCAGCGAAGTGCAGAGCGAACAGCGGGCGGCGGGATAGAATGGCAGCGCTTGCTCCACAATCCGACAGTCTTGCGGGGCACGACGAAGGCTCGGAGCGCCCTTCCGACGGGCGCCTGGCCGACAATATCGTGTTTTTTGCCCGCGTGTTGCGCAAGGCGGGTCTGAAGATCGGCCCGGGCGCGGTCACAGATGCCATCCGGGCTGTCAGGCTGATCGGGATCGGTTCGCGGGCGGAATTTCATGCGGCCCTGCACTGTATCTTCGTCAAGCGCCGCGAGGACGATGCGGTTTTCGACGAAGCGTTCCGGCTGTTCTGGCGCTCGCGCGATCTCGTTGAAAAAATGATCGCCATGCTGTCGCCGAAGATGGCGGACCAGCGCGAGAAGGAAAAGCGGCGGGCCGGCGAGGCCCGTGTCAGCGACGCGCTGTTTTCCGGCAAGGATGCCAACCGTCCGCCACGCAACGAACCGGAGGTCGAGATCGACGCGCGGTATACCGCATCGGGCAGCGAACTGTTTCGCAAGACGGATTTTGCGCAGATGACGGCTTTGGAAATCGTGGCTGCGAAAAAAGCGCTGGCAGCGCTGGTCCTGCCGATGGACCGTGTCGCGACACGGCGGTTCCGCGCATCCCGGCGTCCGCGCCGGATCGATCCGCGCGCCAGCATGCGCGATGCCATGAAAACCGGTGGCGATCTGATCCTGCCACGTTTCCGCGAGGCGAAGATGATCCATCCGCCCCTCGTCGTTCTCGCCGATATTTCGGGCTCGATGAGCCAATACACCCGTATCTTCCTGCATTTCCTGCATGTTCTGACGGAGAAGCGGCGGCGTGTGCACGCCTTCCTCTTCGGAACGCAGTTGAGCAATGTGACACGGCAGATGAAGAACCGCGATCCCGACCAGGCGATTGATGACTGTCTCGGTGCGGTGCGGGACTGGTCCGGCGGAACGCGGATCGGCGAAACGCTGCACGACTTCAACCGCCTCTGGTCGCGCCGGGTGCTGGGGCAGGGAGCTGTCGTTCTTTTGATCACCGATGGTCTCGAGCGCGACGACGTGGGTGACCTGGCGCGCGAAATGGACCGTTTGCACCGGTCGTGCCGAAAGCTCGTCTGGCTCAACCCCTTGCTGCGGTTCGAGGGCTTTGAAGCGCGTGCGCGCGGCGTGCGGGCCATGCTGCCGCATGTCGACGAATTGCGCGCTGTCCACAATCTTCAGGCGATCGGCGATCTGGTGGCGGCGTTGTCTGGAACGGCACGCGGCGACAGCGATCCGCGACGGTTCCTGAGCCGTACATGACTTCGGTGCAGAGAGGCAGGAACATGGTCCAGAATCCCTACGAGAATGATCCGCTGATGGTCGCCGAACGCTGGCTGAATGATGGCCGCAAGGTTGCCATCGCCACTGTCATCGAGACCTGGGGTTCGGCGCCCCGTCCGGTCGGCAGCCATCTGGTGATCGATGCGGACGGCAATTTCCACGGTTCCGTGTCCGGGGGCTGTGTCGAAGGCGCTGTAATCGGCGAGGCCGCCGACGTCATCGAACATGGCCGTCCGATGATGCTCGAATTCGGGGTCGCCGACGAAACGGCGTGGCGCGTCGGCTTGTCCTGCGGTGGCCGCATCCGCGTCCATGTCGAGAAGCTGGGTGACGCATGAAGGCGCAAGATCTTGCTTCGCTGAACGCCGCGCGCCGCAGTCGCAAGGCCGCGCTTTCGGTGACGACGCTGTCGGGAAACTCCAGTTTTATCCTGATCGAGGGGCAGCCGGCCCCGCCGGGGCTGGTGGATGTCGTCGACAACGCCTTTCGCAGCGGCAAGTCCGCACTCGTCGAAGTCGATGGCGAGCGCCTGTTTCTGAATGTCTATCTGCCGCCGCCACGCATCGTCGTCATCGGCGCCGTGCATATTTCCCAAGCGCTGGCTGGACTGTCCGCCATTGCCGGCTTTGATCTCATGGTCATCGACCCCCGAACGGCATTCGCCACGCCTGAGCGGTTCACCGGCGTCGATCTCGTCGCCGATTGGCCGGAAGATGTGTTGAAACTGCGCCCGCTCGACCCCTACAGCGCGCTGGTCGCCGTCACCCATGATCCGAAGATCGACGATTTCCCGTTGAAAGCTGCGCTCGACTGCGGTTGTTTCTATGTCGGCGCGCTCGGCAGCCGCAAGACCCATGCGACGCGCGTCGAGCGGCTGCGAAAAGAAGGCGTGGCGCAGACCATGATCGAGCGGATAGCGGCGCCGATCGGCCTGGATATCGGTGCAAGCAATCCGCCGGAAATCGCCGTTGCGATCCTTGCCGAGATCATCCGCGCCTTTCGCACGCGCTCGGTGTCGACACTTGCGGAAGGCACGTCATGAAATTTGGTCCGGTTCCCGTCGAGACGGCAGAGGGCTGCGTGCTCGCCCATGCAATCAAGCTTGCCGAGACGCGCCTGTCCAAGGGCCATATCCTGACACAGGGGGATCTTGCGGCGATCGAGGCCGCCGGCATGGGACACGTGGTCGTCGCCCGGCTGGATCCGGGCGATCTGCTGGAAGACGCGGCCGCGAGCCGGCTGGCTGCGGTGATCCGGCACGATCACGTGCGATCCTCCGAGGCTGCCACCGGCCGGGTCAATCTCTACGCGACGTCAGACGGTGTATTCGTGGCCGATAGTGCCGTGGTCGATCGGCTGAACCGGATCGACCCGGCGATCACGCTTGCCTGTCTTGCCGATCATGTGCCAGTCTGCGCCGGCGATATGGTGGCGACCATCAAGATCATCCCGCTTGCCGTGGCGCCAGCGCCTGTCGAGGAGGCCTGCGCGCTGCTGCAGGCGGCGCCTGCCTTTGCGGTCAAGCCCTTCCGGGCGCTCCGCGTGACGCTCGTCGCCACCCTGCTGCCGTCGCTCAAAACCAGTGTCATGGACAAGACGCGACGCATACTGGAGGAGCGGCTGCGACCGTCCGCAAGCACGCTTCTGGGTGAGATGCGGGTGGAGCACACCACCGAGGCCATTGCCGCAGCGATCCGACAGGCCGCCCCCACCTCGGAACTCATCATCGTCTTTGGTGCATCGGCGGTGGCCGACCAGGACGACGTGCTGCCGGCCGGATTGCGGGCTGCCGGCGGAGTCGTGGATTATCTTGGCATGCCTGTTGATCCCGGAAACCTGATTGTCATTGGCCATCTCGGCGACATTCCTGTGATCGGCGCACCTGGTTGCGCGCGCAGTCCGAAGGAGAATGGTTTCGACTGGGTGCTGAACCGTATCCTCGTCGGCGAGCAGCCATCGGCGCAGGAGATCTCGGGCATGGGCGTTGGCGGATTGCTGATGGAAATACCGAGCCGGCCATTGCCGCGCGAACGCACGACTATGCCTGAGGATTATGCCTTGATCGACATTGTCGTGCTTGCCGCCGGACAGGCAAGCCGCATGGGCCTCTCCGGCCACCACAAGCTGCTGGCCGAGTTCGATGGCGTACCGCTGGTGCGAAAGACAGTGGAGACAGCGATCGCGGCCAGCGGATCAAAAGTCGTCGTCGTCACCGGCCACCGTTCACAGGAGATCGCTGGTTCGCTTGCCGGGCTCGATGTCAGGATCGTCGAAAACCCCGCCTACGCCGACGGCATGGCATCGTCGTTGAAGACAGGGCTCGACGCACTCGGCGACCAGACCAGCGGGCTGCTGGTGATGCTGGCCGACATGCCGGCAATTGTTCCTGATGATCTGCGCCGGATGCTGGCGGCGTTTGCGCAATCGAAGGGCGAGGCCGTGGTGCGCGCCAGCCATGCCGGAAAACGTGGCAATCCCGTTATTCTCCCCCGGGCGACCTTTGCCGCGATCCGCAGCCTGGAGGGCGACGTCGGCGCGCGACAGGTGGTCGAAAGCTGTGGCCTTGCGATCATCGACGTCGAACTGGGGCCGGCGGCCCATCTCGATCTTGACACGCCGGACGCCGTTTTGGCTGCTGGCGGAATTCTCAAGGGATAGGCGACATGGACAATGAGGCCATTGCGGAAATGTTCGAAACGCTCGGGCCGGTCCGCATCAGACGCATGTTCGGCGGCAAGGGCATCTATGTCGACGGCCGCATCCTCGCGCTGGAGGTGAATGGCGAGATCCTGCTGAAGGCCGACGCGATCAGCGCCCCGGATTTTCTGGCTGCCGGCAGCCGGCAATGGGCCTATGACGGTAAGGGCAAGCCCGTGCATATGCCCTACTGGTCCGTGCCGGACGCGGCTTTCGATGATCCGGACGAGATGGCCCGCTGGGTCAGGCTTGCCGATCAGGCATCCCAGCGAGCGCGCAAATAGCGGTCAGGCACGTCGCTTTGCGAAGCCGGGGGATCGGCTATGCTCGCCGGGCTTTCAACGCCGCTACGGCATCTTGCGCAAAGCGCGACAGCGGTTGCGGCAGGCAATCCAGCGCATACCAGCCGATATCGGAGAGTTTATCAGGCTCGGTCAGTTGCGGTTCGCCGGAAAAATCGTCCGTGACATAGATCAGCGACACCCAGTGCTGCTGATCGGCGGCAATGATCTGTTCGCTGATGCAGAGAAAATCAAGCGAGCGGATGGAAAGGCCGCTTTCCTCTTCGGCCTCGCGGCGTGCACCGTCGCTGGAAAGCTCCAGATGATCGACCTTGCCGCCGACGATATTCCAATAGCCGGATTCCGGTGCCTTCAGCCTGCGACAAAGCAAAAGCTTGCCGTCCTTTAAGACGGCAAGCCCACATCCCACACCGGGGAAATCAATGCCTGGAAGTCCCATGCAAAAGCCTGATGAATCAGGCTTTGCCGGCGATCAGCATGAACGCCGGGATATCGTCGCCAAAACCGACCGGTGTCGGACCATCGTCCTGGTCACGGCGGTAGCGGTTGCGACGATCGCGTACGTCATCGTTAGCCGGGTAAGGCGCAGGTACAGAACGGTTGCTATTGCGGCTGGCGTGCTGCGGTTTCGTTTCTGCCTTGCGTTCTGATTTCACTGGTTCTGCCTTTGTGATGACCGGTTCGATCTCTTTTGGAATATCGTCTGTTTTGATGTCCGATTTGTGACCGGACGTTGCAACTTGACTTGTGACTGGATGGGTTGGGGCAACATGGCCGTGAGGCGAGCGCGGACCGCGTTCGCGATCATGCTCGTTGCGGCGTCCGCCACGCTTGCCATCGCGACCGCCGCGTTCCGGCTTGCCGGAGCTTTCATGGCTTTCCATCGGGGCAGGGAGTGCCGACAGGTCGCCATCAAGCCATTCGATCTTCTTGTCGATCAGCTTTTCGATGGCATCAGCAAACTTGCTGTCACGCTTGGAGACCAGCGTGAAGGCAGCGCCCGAACGCCCGGCACGGCCGGTGCGGCCGATGCGGTGGACGTAATCTTCCGCATGGATCGGCACGTCGAAATTGAAGACGTGGCTGACATCGGGGATGTCGAGGCCGCGCGCGGCGACGTCAGACGCCACCAGAAGCGTAATGGCGTTGTCCTTGAAGCCGGCCAGCATCTTGGTGCGCGAGCTCTGGTCCATGTCGCCGTGCAAGGCGCCGACCGAAAAGCCGTGACGCGACAGCGAGCGGAACAGCTCGGCCACATCCAGCTTGCGATTGCAGAAGATGATGGCGTTCTTCAGATCGTCCTGTTTCTGGATCAGATCACGCAGAACGGCACGCTTTTCGTAGTCCTTGCTGTGGGTCGCGACGAATCGCTGCGTCACGGTCGCCGCCGTCGACGAGCGCACGGAAACCTCGACGCGCTCCGGGTTCTGCAGGAAGCGGTCGGCCAGCTTCTGGATTTCCGGCGGCATCGTGGCCGAGAAGAACAATGTCTGGCGCGTGAAGGGGATGAGCTTGGCAATGCGCTCGATGTCGGGGATGAAGCCCATGTCGAGCATGCGGTCGGCTTCGTCGATGACGAGAACCTCGACGCCGGTCATCAGCAGCTTGCCGCGCTCGCAATGATCTAGCAAACGGCCGGGCGTGCAGATCAGCACGTCAGCGCCACGTTCGATCTTGCGATCCTGCTCGTCGAAGGAGACGCCGCCGATCAGAAGGGCAACGTTCAGCTTGTGATTCTTGCCGTATTTTTCAAAATTCTCTGCAACCTGTGCCGCCAGTTCGCGCGTCGGCTCGAGAATCAGTGTGCGGGGCATACGAGCCCGGGCGCGGCCCTTTTCGAGCAGCGTCAGCATCGGCAGAACGAACGAGGCCGTCTTGCCTGTTCCGGTCTGGGCAATGCCCAGAATGTCGCGCCGCTGTAGAGCCGGCGGAATAGCACCCGCCTGGATCGGCGTCGGAATGGTGTAGCCCGCATCGGTCACTGCGGAAAGAACTTTTTGGCTCAGGCCAAGATCAGCAAAAGTGGTCAAAGGGAAATCTGTTTCCGTTCCGGTTCAATTGAACTCTGGTGACTCGGCAATCCTTTGACTGCCATCGCTGCGCCTCATAAGCCCAACGCCGAGTAAAGTCAAGAAAACCGGGCATTTCAGGGGAGGGACGGTAAACAGAAAGCGTGAAGGGCAGCTTTGGGCGTTCAGTTGATATATTGCGTCAGTTTTAGCCCGGCGCTCAGAAAACGCATCGGGTCGACGGCCTGGCCGTGCAAGCGGACTTCATAATGCAGATGCGGCCCGGTCGAGCGGCCCGTGCTGCCAGACTCTGCGATGGCGTCGCCCGCCGTAATCCGGTCGCCGACATTGACGAGAATATTGGAGAGATGCGCGTAGCGCGTGGTGATGCCATTGCCGTGATCGATTTCGATCATGTTGCCGTAGCCGCCGGTGCGTGCGGCGGTGATCACCGTGCCGGGACCGGTTGCGTGGATCGTCGTGCCCACAGGTGCGCGAAAATCGATGCCCGCATGCAAAGCAAGACGCCCGAAGAACGGATCGAGGCGATTGCCGAAGCGGCTGGTAATGTCGCTTGCCGGCGCAGGATTGTTGAATGGCAGGCTTTTGGCCTGCGTGCGGGCGCGCTCCAGCCGAACCAGAGCCGTGTCCAGCGCCACCAGGGAATTGTCAAACGCTTCTGTCGTTTCCGGCTCGACGAAGGGGCCGCCCATCGCCGTATCACCGGACGGAGCGGTTTCCAGCGTCGCGGTCTCGTTCCCGACACGTTCACCCGGCTCGATACCGGTCTTTTGAAGGATCGTGTCGATAGCGTCCGCAGTCTCGAAGGCGCCCGTGGTCAGCGCCTGGATCCGAACCACCTGGTCACGCTCGATGTCCTTCAGCGAATGCGTGACCTTTGAAAACAGCCGGTCGGCGCGATCCGACATGGTCTCTTGCGGACCGAACCTGGATGCAGCGCCCGGTGCATAGGCGGCGAGCGTCGTCGCTTCGTCGGCCTTTGTGCCACCAATCCCCATCAGCCGCTCGATCGCCCTGACGCCACCGCTGGCATCGGCGCGCTTGCCAAAAGCCTGCGCATTGTCATGGGCTTGCGGGTTGCCATAGGCCTGCGGGTTTATGGTCGGGATCGGTATTTCGCTTTCTGAAAGCCCGGAATCCTCGGCGCGCTCCAGCAGCGAGCCCAGCTTTCCGTGGCGGGAGGACAGAGCCATCTGCTGCTCGAGCAGTTTTTCGACTTTTTCCTCCACCACCTGCTGGTCGAGCAATTGCCGGCTGGTGACGCGATCGACCTGCGCACGCAGGGCCGCGATCCGGTCTTCATATTCATATTGCATGCGCGCCTGGCGGGCCATCGTGCCGCCGATCAGGTCGTCGCGCAGCACAAGATAGGAAGTCGCTGCAAAATAGCCGACGGTAAAGACGCAGAGGAAACAAACGACGAGCGCGGCCATCCAGGGCTCGACTGTCATATGTCGAACGCGGTCGCCGCTGGCGAGAATGATGACATGTTTTTGGGCACGCTTGCCGAAAACCCGGCTTTCAGTTTGAGCAGACACCAAATCACCCCCGAAACCTACGATTCTCGCCGTCCTTATGGGGGTGGATTAGACACTGTTAAGGTTAATAAAGGCTTTCCTGTCGGTATTCGACCTCCATTCTCAGTTGTTCACGGAGGCGGTCATGGACCGATAAAACGAGGGCGTCAGGCCCGCTTCGGCGCGGGCGATGTCGTTGAATGGCGCCTTCAGCGGTCCGCGAAAATTGGCGCGCACCATTGCCTGAAAGGTGATTGCAGGGTCGCGTTTTTCCCGCGCACAGAGGAAGCGGAACCATTTGGCGCCAACGGCCACATGGCCTTTCTCGTCGTGATAGATGACATCGAGCACCGCGGCGCTGTCATGGTCGCCGACCTCGCGCATCTTCGCCTGCAAGGCCGGGGTGACGTCCAGTCCGCGCGCTTCCAGGATGAGCGGCACCACCGCCAGCCGCGTCGTCAGGTCATTGCGCGTGTCATGGGCCGCCTGCCACAGCCCGTCATGCGCCGGCAGGTCGCCGTAGTCGGCGCCCATCTGCCGCAGACGGTCACGCACCATCAGGAAATGCTTGGCCTCCTCGAAAGCCACGCGCATCCAGCCGTCGAAGAAGGAATTGGGAACAGGTTCCGTCACGAAGCGGGCGACGATATCGAGCGCGAGATCGACCGCATTCAGTTCGATATGGGCAATCGCGTGCATCAGTGCAATGCGTCCCCGCTCGGTCGTCAAGGCCCGCTTGGCGACCTGTCGGGGCGGAATGAGAGCCGGTCGCTCCGGCCGGCCGGGTCGGTCCGGGACAGTCGTATCGAGCGGGGAGCGCAGCGACAAAGTGCGCTCCGTCCAGCGTCGTGCGGTCTCCTGCGCAAGGGCCGTCTTCAGATCAAGGTCGTCCGCCCGGATTGCCCGGGCGGCACCGTCGCGCAGGCTGCGAATTGCCGGAAGCTCGGTCATGGATGTCCCGTCAACGGCTCAGAGCGCCTTTGCGGCATCGAGAACCGCCTCGGCATGGCCGGGCACCTTGACCTTCTGCCACACACTGGCCAGATTTCCGTCCTTGTCGATCAAAACCGTCGTGCGTTCGACACCCATGTATTTTCGGCCGTACATGCTCTTTTCCACCCAGACGCCATAGTCTGACAGCGTGGCTTTTTCTTCATCCGATGCCAGGATCACGGAGAGCGCATGCTTTTTTGCGAACTTGTCGTGGCTTTTCACCGAATCAGGTGACAAGCCGATGATCACAGCGCCTGCCGCCTCGAAATCAGCGGCAAGGCTGGTGAAGGCGATCGATTCAGCCGTGCACCCACTTGTATCGTCCTTGGGATAGAAGAACAGGACCACGGCCTTTCCCTTGAACTCCGCGAGCGAAACCGTTCCGCCCCCGTCCCGGGGCAGCGTGAAATCAGGGGCGGATGCGCCAATGGTCAGTTCGGTCACGAAAATTCCTTTCTTGGACAGTATCGTAGCGCCTCTACGATGTCGGTTCCGGATAGCAATTTCATACGCGTCTGAATGCAATGCGGATCTCGACAGCGTTTTGACAGGGATCAGATGCAAGCACCAGAGTTTGATTGCCGAGTCCACGGCGTTTGACTAGTGTTTCCAGGCATTGTCTTCAAAGAATGCCGGTCGTTTCCACCTGTTGGTTGTGTCGCTACGGCGGAAGATCTCCGGCGCCGGTTAGCGCCAGGATGGCGTTTTTAGGCGCAGGACAGGTTTCGGGCATGGTGAAACGTGCAGAATGCACTATGTCCGGGTTTGATTTTGCGGGAGGCTCACCGGCTCTATGAACGAAATACCCAGCGAAAAGGTCAGCTTTCGCAAGCAAGATATTGTTGCGCTGCATTCGTTGCCGTCGGCGCAGGCGCATGATCCCTGCATCCTGTATGCACCGCCGCCGCGCGGACGGATCTGGCGTGTCTGCAAGGGTATCATCTATCTGGCGATGGTCGGGGTGTTTCTGTTTGCCGGCCTTTTGGCAACGATCGAAAGTGGCGCACTTGATGCGACCTTGAATGCCCGCGCGCAAAAGGCATTGAATGCCGCACTGGGCGACGCCTATCACGCCGATGTCGAAAGCACCGTGTTGCGGCTGACGATGAGCGGCGCGCTGGCGCTGAAAGCGCAAAATGTGGCACTGGTTGTAAACCTCTCCAACAAGCGACTGGTCACGACGGAGTCCGTATCGATCGAACTGGATGCTCTGGCCTTGCTGCGCGGCAGGGTCGCTGTCTCCCGGCTCGAGGCGGACGGCGTGATGCTCGACCCGGCGCTGCTGCCGCAGGGCCGGCCAATCGATCTGACGGCCCTGCGCATCGCCAAGGTCGGCGAGGGGCTCGAAGGTGTGTTCGCGCAGATCGATCGCATTTCGCAACTGATCGCCCGCAGCAACACACAGGTTGTGCGGATCTCCGACGTGAAACTCTCGTTTGCCGGACCACGTGCGCGCGTTATTCCTGTTGTCATCGAAGCACTCGACTTCAATCGGGCGCGCGACGGTTCGATGCAGATTTCCGGCCAGGTCCAGATTGCCGGCGAAGCCAGCGCGTTGACGCTCGAAGCGGCCAGCAAGGATGGACGAATCGTCAGTCTGGCGGGCAGCGGCACGAGTATGCCGCTGACGCCTTTCCTCTATCGCCCGCAAACCGGGCCTGAACAGGCTTTCGGGATCGTTTCTGGCGCCGACCTCAGCATCAATGCCATTCGTGCCGGCGACGGCACGAAGCCCTCCATGCAGATCAAGGCGCAGATCGGTGAAGGCCTGTTTCACGCCGGTGGGCTGACCTCCGACCTGAAAACATCCGACATTGTGCTCGCCTATGATTTTGAACGGCATTCGATCGAAGTTCTTCCGTCCGCACTCAATTTCGGCCGGTCGTCGTTTCCCTTTACCGGGGCCGTCAGCGACATAGAGGCGTCTGGCGGGATTGCTCCCAGCGGCTTTGTGCTGGACCTCTTGCTGCAATCGGCCAGCGCCGCGCCCACAGATGTGACCGATCGACCGTTGATTTTCGACGCCAAGGCGCGGGGACATTTTCTCACGGCCAGCCATGAACTGCTGTTCGACGAATTAACGGTTTCCAGCGCCATGGGCTCTATTGCCGGTTCGCTGGCGATGACTTTTGGCGAAACATCGCCGCAGATCAGCTTTGTCGGGCTCACAGACCGTGTGCAATCTGCGGCCGTCAAACAACTCTGGCCATGGTGGATCGGCAAGAATGCGCGTCGATGGGTGATCGCCAACGTCTATGGTGGCATCGCGCGCAATGCGAGGCTAGAGGTTTTCCTTCCCCAGGGCCGGATCAGCAACAACGTCGGTCCGCTGCAACTCAGTGGTGGCGAACTGAATGTCAGTTTCGATATCGAGGACGCGCGGGTCAGTCTCGCCGGAGACATTCCACCGCTGCGCGACGCCTCGGGGCGCTTGACGCTCAGGGGCGAGTCCATGGATGTCGAGATCAAGGGCGGGACGGCCTATTTCCCGTCCGGCCGGGCTGTGCGCCTGGCCGGCGGCAATTTCCAACTGCCGGATGTGCATGAAAAGCCGCTGATGGCGGAAATGAAGGTCGAGGTCGCGGGTGAGGCGGATGCCATCGCCGAACTGGTCAGTTATCGGCCGATCCGTGCGCTGCAGCGTACATCTTTCAAGGTGGAGGATTTTTCCGGCCCGATGACGGCGCTGGTCGGCGCCCGCTTCGGTCTCGTCATGGCGCAGAAACCGCCGCCGCCACAATGGCAGACGGAGATGGTCCTGAATGGCGTGACCTTGAACAAGCAGATTGCCGGGCGTGACATTTCGGATATCCGAGGCACGTTGCGGGTTGATCAGAACCAGGCTGTCCTGGATTCCAAAGCCATGATTGACGGCATGCCCATGACGCTTGCCGTCGTCGAACCCGTCGGGGCGGAAAGCCGCGTCAAGCGGAAGAGAGAGATATCGGGTACGCTGAACGGCGATGCTGTGCGAAAAATTGCACCGGCTTTGTCAGGCATTGTCGAGGGTTCGGTCGGTGTGAATCTCTCGATCGACGAGACGGACACGCAGACCGTGTCGCTGGATCTTGCCCGTGCCTCCCTTTCCTTTCCCTGGGTCGGCTGGTCGAAAGGACCGGGGATCGGAGCCAAGGCGGAATTCTCGGCAGCGACACGGGACGGTACGACAACGATCAGTGATTTTTCCCTGTCCGGTGACGGGTTCGGTGCGCGCGGCCAGATGCAGATCGACAAAGCCGGCTTGCATACGGCTCGCTTTACATCGGTGCGTCTCGCGGCCGGCGACAATTACGCCGTCAATGTTGCCCGGCAGAAGGGTGGCTACAGCATGGATGTCCAGGGCTCATCCGCCGATGTCCGGCCGGTGATCGAGCAATTGCGCCGGCCGTCGGAGAGCGCCAAGGCTGCGGGAGATGGCAAGAGCGTCACGATCGAGGCGCGTCTTGATCAGGTCCAGGGCTTTCACAACGAAACCCTGTCGAGTGTCAAATTTACCTACAAGGCCCGCGGCCGCGAGATCCGTGGGCTAGACCTGTCGGCGATCACCGACAGTGGCCAGGCGGTTGTTGCCAAACTTGTCGGCGGGGCGGCGGACAACACGCTGGAGCTGACCAGCGGCGATGCCGCTTCGCTGGCGCGCTTTGCGGACATCTACAGCAATATGCGCGGCGGTCTTCTCAACCTGAAACTGCGCGACCGCGGCGCCGGGTCCTGGCGGGGTGCCGTCGATATCCGGAACTTTACCCTTGTTGACGAAGACCGGCTGAAATCCATGGTTTCGACGCCGGCCGACGCCAACGGGCGCAGCCTCAACCAGGCTGTCAAGCGCGACATCGATGTCAGTACCGCCCGTTTTGAACGCGGCTTTGCCGAACTTCTGCTCGATCCGGGTTCGGTGCGTGTCGATCGTGGTGTGGTGCGCGGCACCGATATCGGCGCGACGTTCCAGGGGACCGTCCATGATGCCAGGGGCAATATGGCCATGACAGGCACATTCATGCCGGCCTATGGCCTGAACCGGCTGTTCGGCGAACTGCCGCTGATCGGCGCGATCCTTGGAAATGGTCGCGATCGCGGCCTGCTGGGCATCACCTTCAAGCTGGATGGTCCCTACAAGAAGCCACAACTGACGATCAACCCGCTGTCGCTCATCGCACCGGGCGTCTTCCGCAGCATCTTCGAGTTCCAGTGAGAGCAATCGGCATTTGCAGTTGAGCGAGGCCCGATCACCCGGGACGACGCCGATCATCGCAGACGGCACGCCTTGTGCGACTTCGTTGCCCTTGCAAAAAACTTCAGGCCGGCTATAGATGCTGTTGCAACTCATTCGCAACAAGGAAGTTCGCCACAATGCCTTTTCGCTCCATGCAGCATATGTTCATCGGAATGGCTGGCGCACTGGCGCTGTGCCTGAGCGGAGGGGCGGCAGTCGCGCAGGAAAAATTCAAGGTGGCGACGACCTTCACCATCATTGCCGACATGGCGAAAAACGTGGCGGGCGACGCTGCCATCGTCGAATCGATCACCAAACCAGGCGCGGAAATCCACAATTACTCGCCGACACCCGGCGATATCCAGCGGGCACAGGGCGCACAGCTGATCCTCTGGAACGGCCTCAACCTCGAACTCTGGTTTGAAAAATTCTTCCAGAACCTGCGCGACGTTCCGAGTGTCGTCGTTTCAACGGGGATCGAGCCGATGAGCATCGTCGAGGGCCCCTATGAAGGCAAACCCAATCCCCATGCCTGGATGTCCCCGGACAATGCGCTGATCTACGTGGACAATATCCGCGATGCGCTGGCCAAATACGATCCGGCGAATGCAGACACCTATGCCGCCAATGCGAGCGCCTACAAGGAAACGATCAAGGCGACCATCGCGCCGATTCGCCAGAAGCTCGAGGCTATCCCGCAGAACAAGCGCTGGCTGGTGTCGAGCGAGGGGGCTTTCGCCTATCTGGCCCGGGATTTCGGCCTCCAGGAACTCTATCTCTGGCCGATCAATGCCGACCAGCAAGGTACGCCGCAGCAGGTGCGCAAGGTGATTGATGGCATCAGGGCCAACAAGATCGGCGCTGTGTTCAGCGAGAGCACGATTTCCGACAAGCCTGCCCGCCAGGTCGCCCGCGAAACCGGCGCGCTTTACGGCGGCGTGCTTTATGTCGATTCGTTGAGTGAGGCCGATGGACCTGTGCCGACCTATCTCGATCTGCTGCGGGTGACGTCGGACACCGTGGAAAAGGGCCTGGCCCAGGGAACATCGCAATGAATGCCAACGTCACAGGTTTGGCAACACCCGCGCCTTCGGATGCAGAGGGCAATCCCGGACTGGTCGTGCGCGACGCGTCCGTCACCTATCGCAATGGACATACCGCCTTGCGGAATGTCAGCTTCGAAATTCCCACCGGCACGATCACCGCGCTGGTCGGCGTCAACGGGTCCGGCAAGTCGACGTTGTTCAAGGCGATCATGGGCTTTGTCCGCCTCGCCAAGGGTGACATCCGCATTCTCGGACTGCCGGTGGAGCAGGCGCTGAAGAAGAACCTGGTCGCCTATGTGCCGCAGAGCGAGGACGTCGACTGGAACTTTCCCGTGCTGGTCGAGGACGTCGTCATGATGGGGCGCTACGGCCATATGGGCATGTTGCGGATCGCCAAGGCCGCTGACCGGGAGGCGGTCTCGACGGCCCTAGAGCGGGTTGGCATGAGCGAATACCGGAAGCGGCAGATCGGCGAACTTTCCGGTGGCCAGAAAAAACGTGTTTTCCTGGCGCGCGCCCTTGCCCAGGACGGGCGGATGATCCTCCTCGACGAGCCCTTTACCGGCGTCGACGTCAAGACGGAAGACGCCATCGTTGGCTTGCTGCAGTCCTTGCGCGACGAGGGCAGGGTGATGCTTGTGTCCACGCACAATCTCGGCAGCGTGCCGGAATTCTGCGATCGCACCGTGCTGATCAAGGGCACGGTCCTTGCCTATGGTCCGACGAACGAGACCTTTACCCAGGCCAATCTCGAAAAGACCTTTGGCGGTGTCCTGCGACATTTCGTGCTGAATGGTCCAAACGGCGGCGCCCATCGGCCGACCGGGTTCCTCAGCGATGACGAACGTCCCCTGGTCCTCTACCAGGACGACGGAGCTGGCAGCGCTAGCGGCGGTCGCGACTGATGGCGCTGCTGCTCGAACCTTTCACCTACAACTACATGGTCAACGCCATGTGGGTCTGCGCGCTCGTCGGTGGCGTTTGCGCCTTTCTTTCCTGCTACCTCATGCTCAAGGGCTGGTCGCTGATCGGTGATGCGCTTTCGCATGCGATCGTTCCCGGCGTCGCAGGGGCCTACATGATCGGCCTGCCGTTTTCGATCGGTGCATTTTTCTCCGGCGGTCTTGCCGCCGCGGCGATGCTGTTTCTCAACCAGCGCACCAAGCTGAAGGAGGATGCCATCATCGGCCTGATCTTTTCCTCCTTCTTTGGCCTGGGCCTGTTCATGGCATCGCTGTCTCCGATGTCCGTCAACATCCAGACCATCGTGCTCGGCAATGTCCTTGCCATCACGCCGGAGGATACGCTGCAGCTCGCTGCAATCGGGATCGTCTCGCTGGCTATACTACTGGTCAAATGGAAGGACCTGATGGTCGTGTTCTTCGATGAAACCCATGCCCGTTCGATCGGTCTCAATCCGACGGCCCTGAAGATCCTGTTTTTCACGCTCCTATCCGCCTCTACCGTTGCCGCCCTTCAGACCGTCGGCGCTTTTCTGGTGATCTGCATGGTCGTTACTCCGGGAGCGACGGCCTATCTGCTCACCGACCGCTTTCCGCGGCTTTTGATCATTGCGGTGGCGATCGGCGCGATCACCAGCTTCGTCGGCGCCTATGTCAGCTATTTTCTCGACGGAGCCACCGGCGGCATCATCGTCTGCCTGCAGACCCTCGTTTTCCTCGCTGCGTTCCTTTTCGCGCCGAAGCACGGCATGCTGGCGGCCCGGCGCCGGGCCCGGCTGACGGTGGAGACCGGACCATGACCCTGCTCGAAACCCTGCTTGCACCCTTCCAGTTTGAATTCATGGTCAATGCGCTGGTCATTTCCGTGCTGGTTGCCGTGCCGGCCGCCCTGCTGTCGTGTTTTCTCGTGCTCAAGGGCTGGTCGCTGATGGGCGATGCGATCTCCCATGCGGTTCTGCCGGGCATCGTCATCGCCTACATCGTCGGCCTGCCGCTAGCGGTCGGCGCCTTTGCAGCCGGCATGACCTGCGCCGTGGCGACGGGCTTCCTGAAGGACAACAGCCGCATCAAGCAGGATACGGTGATGGGCATCGTGTTCTCGGGCATGTTTGGTTTTGGACTGGTGCTCTACGTCAAGATCCAGTCCGACGTGCATCTCGACCACATCCTGTTCGGCGACATGCTCGGCGTCGGCTGGCGTGATATCGCCGAGACCGGGCTGATTGCGTTTCTTGCCAGCGCGATCATCCTTGTCAAATGGCGGGATTTGCTTTTGCACGCCTTCGACCCGGCGCAGGCGCAGGCGATCGGCCTTCCGGTGCGGCTGCTGCATTACGGCCTGCTGTGCCTGATATCGCTGACCATCGTCGGCGCATTGAAAGCCGTCGGTCTGATCCTGGCGATTGCGGTGTTGATCGCACCGGGGGCCATTGCCTTCCTGCTGGCCCGGACGTTCCAGGGCATGCTCGTTCTGTCCGTGCTGATCGCCACCGTTTCCGCCTTCTTCGGTGTATATCTCTCATTCTTCATCGACAGCGCACCGGCTCCAACCATCGTCCTGTTGATGACAGCAGCGTTCATCATCGCCTTCGTGGTGTCGACGCGCAAGGCAGCGCAAACCGAAACCGACGCCAGCGAAACAACGGTTGGATGAACGGCCACGCGCCGTCACCGGGAGATGAAGCGCCGCAGTGTCACGGCTTGATCGGGCGGCGGGGGGCCTTGCCGTCCAGCGGCTTGACGTAGATTTCCAGCCTGTGGCTGACGATGGTGAACCCGTGCCGGCGGGCGATCTCTTCCTGGAGACGCTCGATCTCGTCCGATCGAAATTCGGTAACTTCGCCGGTTTCTATATTGATGAGGTGATCGTGGTGTTCCTGGGCTGCGGGCTCGTAGCGGGCACGCCCGTCGCCAAACGTATGCCGCTCGAGTATGCCCTTGTCCTGCAGCAGCTTGACCGTCCTGTAGACCGTGGCGATGGATATGCGCGTGTCGACTTCGCTGACGCGGCGATGCAGTTCGACAGCGTCAGGATGATCGGTCGCACCTGAGAGCACCTTCATGATCACCTGCCTCTGGCCGGTCATGCGCAGGCCTTTTTCCTTGCAAAGGCGTGTGATTTGCTCGCTGGATTGCATCGACATGGGACTCGGGCTTCTCAAATGATCCGGTTCGCTGGATACAAACCGGTCTCAACCTTCGATCTATCGCAGTTGCGCGCGAAATACAAAATTCCGCATGCCAAAACGATCATACAGGACAGGCACACGCCGCCGTCGCAACGCTTTTGCCTGAAACGACGCCGTCAGGCCGGTCGCACGAGAATGTGCTTTTTCTTGCCAAGCGACAGCTTGATCACGCCATCTGCCGTGACGTCACCGGACCCGATCATCGCCCTGTCGTCGCTGACAGCTCGGTCGTTGACGCGAACCGCTCCGTCTTTCATGAACTGCCGGGCCTTGCCATTGGATTCGGCCAGCCCCGCACGGACGAGCAGCGCGAGAATGCCGATGCCGGCGCCGAGCTCCGCTGCCGGAACCGTGATCGACGGCAGGTCGTTGGCCAGTGCGCCTTCTTCGAAGGTCTTGCGGGCGGTTTCAGCAGCCTGTTCGGCAGCCGCACGGCCGTGCAGCATGGCGGTGATCTCGGTCGCCAGGATCTTCTTGACCTCGTTGATCTCCGCACCACCAAGCTGCGACAGGCGGGCGATCTCGTCCATCGGCAGTGTCGTGTAGAGTTTCAGGAAGCGCGACACATCGGCATCCTCGGTGTTGCGCCAGTATTGCCAGAAATCATAGGCAGACAGCATGTCCGGGTTCAGCCAGACGGCGCCGCTCATCGATTTCCCCATTTTCGCACCCGACGCGGTGGTCAGAAGCGGAGAGGTCAGCGCGTATAGCTGCGGCGTTCCCATGCGATGGCCAAGATCGATGCCATTGATGATGTTGCCCCACTGGTCGGAACCGCCCATCTGCAGCCGGCAGCCGGTGCGCTTGCTGAGTTCGACGAAATCATAGGCCTGCAGGATCATGTAGTTGAATTCGAGGAAGGACAGCGACTGCTCGCGCTCGAGCCGGGTCTTGACGCTGTCAAAGGCAAGCATGCGGTTGACCGAGAAATGACGGCCGACATCGCGCAGGAATTCCAGATAGTTGATGCCGAGCAGCCAGTCGGCATTGTTGATCATCAGCGCCTCCTTCGGGCCTTCGCCGTAGGACAGGTAGTTGGAAAACACCGTCTTGATGCTGGCGATGTTTGCGCCGATCGTCTCAGGTGTCATCAGTTGCCGGGCTTCGTCCTTGAAGGAGGGATCGCCGACCATGCCGGTGCCGCCGCCCATCAGCGAGATCGGCCGGTGACCGGTCTTCTGCAGCCAGTGCAGCATCATGATCTGGATCAGGCCGCCGGCATGCAGGCTCGGTGCCGTCGGATCGAAACCGATATAGGCCGTCACGGTTTCCTTGGCAAACAGCGCATCCAGGCCGGCATCGTCGGAGGTCTGGTGGATGAAGCCGCGCTCTTTCAGCGTGTGCAGGAAATCGGACTTGAACTCGGACATGATCTGTCTCTCTTGGCTGGTTGTTGCAGTGGACGGATTTTTTAGTGCTTGTTGGATATTGGCGGGCCGTTTAGCACTGTTTTCGCCAGATTACATCTGTTTGCATCGCGTTTATTGCGGAAGGAAAGACGCTTTCATGGCGGAAATCAAGACGGCGATCGGCCTGATGAGCGGAACCAGTCTGGACGGCATCGACGTGGCCCTGCTGCGCACGGACGGGCGCGGCCATGTGGAGCAGGGACCGTCAATGGGGATCGCCTATGATCCGGTCTTTCGAAATCGTCTGAAGCAGGCGCTTGACGATGCCAAGGCGATTGTGGAGCGGTCGCAGAGGCCAGGCGTTCTGGCCGATGTCGAAGAGCAGCTGACGTTACGGCATGCTGACGCCATTGACCGATTTCTGAAAGAGAACAGCATTTTGCCGGGAGATGTCGATGTTGTCGGGTTCCACGGGCAGACGGTGTTGCACCGACCGGATATGGCGCTGACGGTTCAACTTGGCGACGGTCAATTGCTGGCGCGGAAAACGGGCATCGCCGTCGTCTATGACATGCGCGCCAACGACATGGTTCATGGCGGGCAGGGGGCGCCGCTCATTCCGGTCTATCACGCGGCGCTGGCAGCGATGCTGTCGACCACTGCCGCCATTCGCGGCCCGGTGACCTTCGTCAATATCGGCGGCATTTCCAATCTGACATTCATCGGCACAGATGGCGCGATCATCGCCTATGACAGCGGCCCGGGCAACGCGCTGATTGACCAATGGGTCGAGGCGCATGCCGGCATTCCCTATGATCAGGGCGGCATGATCGCCAGCGAAGGCGGTGTGATTGCGGCGCTGAGCGATCGCTACCTCTCGAACGCATTCTTCACGGCCCGGAAACGCCGCTCGCTGGATCGCAACGATTTCCAGCCGCCGGAAGGATGCGAGGCCAGCCTTGCCGACGGTGCGCGCACGCTCGCCCATGTCACAGCGGCCGCAATCCTGAAATCGGCTGGCCATCTGCCGGAAGTGCCGAAAACCTACATCATCTGTGGCGGTGGCCGCCTCAATAGGATCATCATGGCGGATCTTTCTGCTCTGGCGGCTCAGCAAAACGCCGTTGCAATCCCGGCTGAAACGGTCGGTCTCAATGGCGATACGATGGAGGCGGAAGCCTGGGCGTATCTGGCCGTTCGCTCTCTGGCTGGCCTGCCGCTGACGCTTCCAGGCACGACCGGCGTTCGCGAGGCGGTCAGCGGTGGCGTTTTTGCCGCCGTCGATCCGACAGCATCCGTGGCGCCGATGCCCGGCGGTTAACGGTTCTTTTGCCGGCGTGAGGTAGACTAAAGCCGTTCTGAATGTAGGCATTTCGTTCGACCGGGGGCTTGTCGAGCGGTGTCGCCATCAGGACGGAGGCTTAGCACTTTGCAAAGCCAAGCCAGGTGGACGCATGAGCGGCGCTTTTTTTCTTTTGACGGTCAACTTTCTCATCGCGCAGCTTTTCTGCGTGTTTTTCCTTGTGATCGCAAAACGCAGCCGTATTCCCGAAGCGGGCCGCTGGTTTGCGCTGTCTTTTGCCGTTGCTTCGCTGTCTGCCGTCTTTGAACTTGTTGTCCGCTTCGCGGATTTCGACAGGCTTGCAAGTTTTGGCGCCTTTTCATCGGTGCTGGCGGCGCTGTTCATGATCCGCCTCGGTATCGGCCGGCTTTATTCCATGCCGGTCAACATCGTGCTCTCCGGCTGGTTCATTGCGGTATCGCTGGCCGTCAATCTGATGATCTTCGACATGCCGCGCAGCACGCTGCAGCATGCACTGGGCTATCAGATGCCTTTTTTCGTGGCCGCCATAACCGGTACGCTTGCGGTTTACAGGTCGGGGCGGCGCGAAAAGCCGGATATCCTTTTGATGGTCCTCCTGACAATGACCGCGGTGCAGTTCCTTTTGAAGGTCTATTTCATCGTCACCTTTGGTGCCGGTCGCGACGCCCAATCCTATCTGGCCAGTGCCTATGCCCTGATCTCGCAGAGCCTGAGCGCCGTGCTGGTCGTATCGATCGGCCTGACGCTGCTTGCGGTCCTGGTTGTCGAGATCATGGATGACGCCAAGGCGAGATCGGAGACCGATCTTCTGTCGGCGCTTTTCAACCGTCGCGGTTTCAACGAACGTGTCGGCAGGATTCTTGCCCGTCCGGTCGCCGCACATCCGCATTGCATCGTCGTCTGTGACATCGACCACTTCAAGATGGTCAACGATACGCATGGCCATCAGGCCGGCGACCAGGTCATTGCTGCCTTCGGTGCCATGCTGAAGGAACGCGCACCGTCAGATGCCATCTGCGGGCGTCTTGGCGGTGAGGAGTTCGCAATTTTCCTGCCAAGCGCCAGCGAAACCGTCGGCTATCTTTTTGCGCAGGGCTTGCGCAGCACATTTTCCAGCCTGCGCATACCGGGCATTTCCGAAGACGAACGGCTGACGGCGAGTTTCGGCGTCTGCGAACGCGTTGATTCGAACGATCCAATCGCCGACGTCATGGAGCGTGCGGACGCAGCGCTCTATAGCGCCAAGAAGAGCGGCCGCAACCGGGTGAACCGGGCCAGCGACGTGGAGCCATCCTGGGGGGACAGGCAGTCCCAGCTTTGAGCATCCATGGAAAAGGCCGGATCGCTCCGGCCTTTTTTCACGTTTGGACAAATCGTTTCAGCGGATCCGCTTGGCTGCGGGTTCCGGCGTGAGTTCGCCGGCAAGGCGCCGATCCAGATAATCCTCGCATTCGGCCATCAGCGTATCCACCTGACCGTTGAAGAAGTGGTTTGCGCCCGGCACCGTCTTGTGGGTGATCAGGATACCCTTCTGTGCCTTCAGTTTGTCGACAAGACCGTTGACATCCTTTTCCGGTGCAACCTTGTCAAGGTCGCCATTGATGATCAGGCCGGAGGACGGGCAGGGCGCGAGGAACGAGAAGTCATAGGTGTTGGGCTGTGGCGCGATCGACATGAAGCCTTCGATTTCCGGACGGCGCATCAGGAGCTGCATACCGATCCAGGCGCCGAAGGAGTAACCGGCAACCCAGCAGCTTTTCGAATCGGGATGCAGGCCCTGCACCCAGTCCAGCGCAGAGGCAGCATCCGACAGTTCACCGGCGCCATGGTCGAATTCGCCCTGGCTGCGGCCGATCGAGCGAAAGTTGAAGCGCAGCGTCGTAAAGCCGCGCTTCTGGAACATGTAGAACAGCTGGTAGACGATCTGGTTGTTCATCGTGCCGCCGAACTGCGGATGCGGATGCAGAATGATCGCGATTGGCGCGCTTTTCTGCTTGGAAGGCTGGTATCGGCCTTCGAGACGACCGGCGGGTCCGTTGAAAATGATTTCGGGCATTGGCTCTCCGGGCATGTTTTCGATGCTAAATGCACTTCCGACTGATGATCTGTCTTGACGAAAGCAGTCAGGTTTTTTAAAACGCAGTTTAGAACCGTTCAAAACTTTGACACGGGCTTTCCGTGGCGAGTGTCGTCTCTTACGGCAAGCAGACCGAAAAATTCAAGGAAAATGCGCCAGCTGCGAACCTTTACCTTAAGGGCCGGCATGATTGGTGCAGGGACTTCATGGTCGCATCGCGTATCTATATGGACTGGAATGCCACGGCGCCGCTCAATGAAGCCGCGCGCTCGGCCCTCCTGTGCGCGCTCGACATGGACGGCAATGCGTCCTCCGTGCATGCCGAAGGTCGCAAGGTCCGCATGCTGATCGAGAGTGCCCGCCGGGACGTGGCGCAGCTATGCGGTGCGCAAGCCTCCGCTGTCGTTTTCACAAGCGGTGCGACCGAAGCCGCCAATGCCGTCCTGACGCCGCATTTCCGCATGGGCCGCACGCCGCTGGCGATCGGCCATCTCTATGTATCCGCCATCGAGCACCCGGCGATTCGCGAGGGTGGCCGCTTCACAAGCGCTGATGTCAGCGAGATTGCCGTGACGCCGCAGGGCACGATCGATCTGGTCGCGCTCGAAACGGCCCTTGCCGCCCATGACCGGGCGACGGGCCTGCCGATGGTCGCGGTGATGCTGGCCAACAACGAGACCGGCATCGTGCAGCCGATTGCGGCTGTCGCGTCGATCGTCAAGGCTGCCGGCGGCATTCTGGTCGTCGATGCGGTGCAGGCGGCCGGGCGTCTGCCCATTTCCATGGACGATCTCGGCGCGGATTTCATCATCATCTCGTCGCACAAGATCGGCGGCCCCAAGGGCGCCGGGGCGCTTGTTGCGCGCGGCGAAGCCCTGATGCCGGCGGCCCTGATGCGCGGCGGCGGCCAGGAAAAGGGGCACCGCTCGGGCACCGAAAACATGGCCGCGATCGCCGGCTTTGGCGCGGCCGCACGGGCTGCCTCTGATGGCATAGCGATGCGGGCAGCAACCTTGTCGGCGCAGCGTGACCGGCTGGAAGCAGCGATGCTTGCGGCGGCCCCCGATGTGCTGATACACGGCCGGGATATCGAGCGCCTGTGCAACACCAGTTTTTTCAGTCTTCCGGGCCTAAAGGCCGAGACGGGGCAGATCGCGTTCGATCTCGAAGGGGTCGCGCTGTCTGCGGGCTCGGCCTGCTCTTCCGGCAAGGTTGGCCAGAGCTACGTGCTGTCGGCGATGGGTTTCGATCCGCAGCTCGGCGCCTTGCGCCTTTCGATCGGTGCATCCACGACGGATGCCGAGATCGATCGCTGTGCGGGTGTTTTCGCCAAGGTCGCAGGGCGTCGCCGGCTTTCGGGGGCTGCGGCATAGGCAGGCAATAATTCGCGGAAATCCAGGTTTCCGTTGGGCAAGCAGGGTGAAAATCGCCCTCGAGCCACTACATAGACGGTACAACGAACATTGTATCGTGTTGACAAGCTGCCGGACCTTGTATCCGGCTTGATTGGAGAACGACATGGCTGCTGTGCAGGAAACAATCGATCAGGTCGCCCTGATCGATGTCGACCAGTACAAATACGGGTTTGAGACAACCATCGAAATGGACAAGGCACCAAAAGGCCTGTCCGAAGACATCATCCGCTTCATTTCTGCGAAAAAGCAGGAGCCGGAATGGATGCTGGAATGGCGTCTTGACGCCTATGAACGCTGGCTGACGATGCAAGAGCCCGACTGGGCCCGCGTCGATTATCCGAAGATCGATTTCAACGATATCTATTTCTACGCGGCGCCGAAGAGCACGCCCGGTCCGACCTCGATCGACGATGTCGATCCGGAACTGCTCAAGGTTTACGAGAAGCTGGGTATTCCGCTGCGTGAGCAGGAAATCCTTGCCGGCGTGAAGACGTCGAAGATCGCCGTCGATGCGGTGTTCGATTCGGTCTCGGTTGTGACCACCTTCAAGGAAGAGCTGAAGAAGGCCGGCGTGATCTTCATGTCGATCTCTGAAGCCGTACGCGAGCATCCGGATCTGGTGCGGAAATATCTCGGCTCGGTGGTTCCGCCGACCGACAATTATTACGCGACGCTGAACTGCGCGGTCTTCACCGACGGTTCCTTCGTCTACATCCCGAAGGGCGTTCGCTGCCCGATGGAGCTGTCGACCTATTTCCGCATCAATGAAAAGGGCACCGGCCAGTTCGAGCGCACCCTGATCATCGCCGAGGAGGGCGCCTACGTCTCCTATCTCGAGGGCTGCACGGCGCCGCAGCGCGACGAAAACCAGCTGCATGCGGCTGTCGTCGAACTCGTTGCGCTTGACGATGCCGAGATCAAGTATTCGACCGTCCAGAACTGGTATCCGGGCGACAAGAACGGCAAGGGCGGCATCTACAACTTCGTCACCAAGCGCGGCGATTGCCGTGGCAACCGCTCGAAGATCTCGTGGACGCAGGTTGAGACGGGTTCGGCGATCACCTGGAAATATCCGTCCTGCATCCTGCGCGGCGACGACAGCCGCGGCGAGTTCTACTCGATCGCGGTGTCGAACGGCTATCAGCAGATCGACAGCGGCACCAAGATGATCCATCTCGGCAAGAATACGTCGAGCCGCATCGTCTCCAAGGGCATCGCCGCCGGCTTCAGCCAGAACACCTATCGCGGCCAGGTCTCGACCCACCGCAAGGCATCGAACGCCCGCAACTTCACCCAGTGCGATTCGCTGCTGATTGGCGACAAGTGCGGCGCCCACACCGTGCCCTATATCGAGGCGAAGAACTCGACGGCGCAGTTCGAGCATGAAGCGACGACGTCGAAGATTTCCGAGGACCAGCTGTTCTACTGCCTGCAGCGCGGCATTCCGACGGAAGCGGCGATCGCGCTGATCGTCAACGGCTTCGTCAAGGAAGTCATCCAGGAACTGCCGATGGAATTTGCGGTCGAAGCGCAGAAACTGATCGGGATTTCGCTGGAAGGCTCGGTGGGCTAAGCGGCATCACAACTTGAACCTGATGCGCAACGTCTTGCGCACGATGTTTATTCTGTTCCCAAAGGGAAGACGAAATGCTTGAAATCAGAAACCTCCATGCCCGCATCGCCGAAGACGGCACCGAGATCATTCGTGGTCTGAACCTCACCGTAAAGGCTGGCGAAGTGGCTGCCATCATGGGCCCGAACGGGTCCGGCAAGTCGACGCTCTCCTATATCCTTTCGGGTCGTAGCGACTACGAAGTGACAGAAGGCGACATCCTCTACAACGGCGAGAGCATTCTGGAGCTCGACCCGTCCGAGCGCGCTGCCAAGGGTATTTTCCTGGCCTTCCAGTATCCGGTCGAGATCCCGGGTGTCGCCACGATGCAGTTCCTCAAGGTCGCCCTGAACGAGCAGCGCAAATTCCGCGGCGAGGCCGAGCTTTCGACACCGGATTTCATCCGTCGCGTCAAGGAAGCGGCCGCCAAGCTGCAGATCAACCCGGAGATGCTGAAGCGTCCGCTCAACGTCGGCTTTTCCGGCGGTGAGAAGAAGCGTGCCGAAATCCTGCAGATGGCGCTTCTGGAGCCAAAGCTTTGCATTCTCGACGAAACCGATTCGGGCCTCGACATCGATGCGCTGAAGATCGTGTCTGACGGCGTCAATGCGCTGCGCTCGCCGGATCGTGCCGTGATCGTCATCACCCACTATCAGCGCCTGCTCGAATACATCGTGCCGGATAGCGTCCACGTCCTCTACAAGGGCCAGGTCATCAAGTCGGGCGACAAGTCGCTGGCGCTCGATCTCGAAGCCAATGGTTATGCCGACATCATCGACGCGGCAGCGGCTTGAGGAGAAACCCATGAACATCCAGACAGCGATCAAGATGACCGCGGCGGAAACGGCGCTGGTCGATGCCTATACCGCGCAGATCGGTGATCTGATTGGCGATGGTGCCGTGCTTTCGGCCCGCGACACGCTGGTCGACGACCTGAAAAAGCAAGGCCTGCCGACGCGGCGCGTGGAAGCCTGGCACTATACCGACCTTCGCGCGCTGCTGCGCACTGTGCCCGTCGCCGACCCGACGGCCTTTGCCGAGCGGGTCGAGCCGCTGGTCGCCGGATCCTCTGTTATGACCGTGCTCAACGGCAAGGCGGATGACAAGACAGCGCCTGTTGGCGTCAATGTCCGCCGCTACGCCGAAAGCCTGGCCGACGGCGTTGCCGCACCCGACCTGATCGAGCGTGGGTCTGACGATGCGATCGGCCGGATCAACGGCAGCTTCGTGCGCGACGGTTTCGAGATCGAATTGCCTGAAGGCACAGAACTCGAAGTGCCGCTCGAACTGCAACTCGTCCAGAGCCTCGGCCAGAGCCACACGCGTTTCCCGGTTACCTTCGGGGCAGGCACCAAGGCGACCATCATCGAGCGGCATCTGTCCGTCAGCGATGAGGCCAGCCTTGTCACCTCCGTCACCGATCTCATTCTGGATGAAGGCGCCGACATCACCTGGATCATCCTGCAGCAGCAGGGGGCAGCCGACAGCCATCTCGCACAGATCAATTTCGATCTCGGCACGAATGCACAGCTGAAGCTCTTCGTCATCAATGCCGGCGGCAAGCTGGTGCGCCAAGAGATTCATGGCGTGGTGACCGGCGAAGGTGCCGACTTCAAGCTACGCGGCATCAACCTGCTTGGCGGTGAGACCCATACCGACGTGACCTTCACGCTCGGCCATGATGTGCCGAACACGACGTCGACGGAAGTCATTCGCAACGTTTTGTTCGACCGCGCCAAGGGCGTGTTTCAGGGCCAGATCCGGGTTGCTCCGGATGCACAGAAGACCGATGCCAAGATGGCCTGCAACACGTTGCTGCTCTCGGACGATGCCGATTTTTCGGCCAAGCCGGAGCTGGAAATCTTCGCCGACGACGTCCAGTGCGGCCACGGTGCAACCGTGATCGATATCAACCCGACGCATCTCTACTATCTGCAGGCGCGCGGCATTCCCGAAAACAAGGCGCGCGCCATGCTGGTCAACGCCTTTGTCGACGAGATCGTCGAGGAACTGGAAAACGAGGCGCTGATCGAGACGCTGGAAACGATCATTGCCGACTGGCTGGAAAAGCACGCCTGACCCGGCCCTGCGGATTTTTCCGCACGGTCATTATTGTACGCTGATGGGACGCTGACATGGAACATACTGTACCGGTGCCTGCCTACGACGTCGAAGCGATCCGCAAGGATTTCCCGATCCTGTCGCGGAGCGTCTATGGCAAACCGCTTGTCTATCTCGACAATGGCGCGTCGGCGCAGAAGCCGCAGGTGGTCATCGACGCCGTGTCGAACGCCTATTCGAACGAGTATGCCAATGTGCACCGGGGTCTGCATTTCCTGTCCAACGCCGCAACCGATGCCTATGAAGCGTCCCGGGAGAAGGTGCGGCGGTTCCTGAACGCACCCTCGGTCGACAACATCGTCTTCACCAAGTCCTCGACCGAATCGATCAATGCGGTGGCCTATGGCTACGGCATGCCCAAGATCGGCGCCGGTGACGAGATCGTCCTGTCGATCATGGAGCATCACTCCAACATCGTGCCATGGCATTTCATCCGCGAGCGGCAGGGGGCAAAGCTGGTCTGGGCTCCCGTCGATGATCAGGGCGCCTTTCACATCGATGATTTCGTCAAATGCCTGACCGACAAGACAAAGCTTGTGGCTATCACCCACATGTCCAACGCACTCGGCACAGTTGTTCCGATCAAGGAAATCTGCCGCATTGCCCATGAGCGAGGTATCCCGGTTCTCGTCGACGGCAGCCAGGCCGCCGTGCACATGCCGGTCGATATGCAGGACCTCGACTGCGACTGGTACGTGATGACCGGCCACAAACTCTACGGCCCCTCCGGCATCGGCGTGCTCTATGGCAAGGCCGACAGGCTGAAGGAGATGCGTCCGTTCATGGGCGGCGGCGAGATGATCGTCGACGTTTCCGAGGATGGCGTGACCTATAACGAACCGCCACATCGCTTCGAGGCCGGCACACCGCCGATCGTCCAGGCGATCGGGCTTGGTTATGCACTCGATTATATGGAGATGATCGGGCGTTCCGCGATCGCCGCCCATGAGGCGGATCTCGCCGCCTATGCCCATCAAAGGCTCACGGGGATCAATTCGCTGAAGATCATCGGGACAGCGCCGGGCAAGGGTGCTATCTTTTCCTTCGAACTCGAAGGCATTCACGCCCATGACGTGTCGATGGTGATCGACCGGGCAGGGGTTGCGGTGCGGGCTGGCACCCATTGCGCCCAGCCGCTCTTGAAACGTTTTGGCGTCACCTCCACATGCCGGGCATCCTTCGGCCTCTACAACACGCGCGCCGAAGTCGACGTGCTGGTGGATGCGCTGGATCATGCCCGCACATTCTTTGCGTAAGGAACAGACCATGAGCCTTGATACGACCGAAGACAAGATCGACGTGCGCGCCGGCATCGTGCATTCCGCCATTCCCGCCGACGAACTGGCACGTCTCAGCGACGATGTCATTTCCGCGCTGAAGACAGTGTACGACCCGGAAATTCCGTCCGACATTTTCGAACTTGGCCTGATCTACAAGATCGATATCGAGGACGATCGCATGGTGAAGATCGCCATGACTCTAACGGCGCCCGGCTGCCCGGTTGCCGGCGAAATGCCGGGCTGGGTCGAAAATGCCGTTGGCTCCGTCGAAGGTGTCTCGGGCGTCGAGGTCTCGATGACCTTCGATCCGCCATGGACGCCGGACCGCATGTCGGAAGAGGCACAGGTGGCCGTCGGCTGGTACTGAGGTTGGCGGATAAACAGGCTGGCGCCATATTGATCCTTTAACGGTCGGCCATTACATTTAGAACATGAAACGTCAGGCCTTGAACCTGATCGTGAATGGAGATGCGGCCGATGGCCTTTGCAGTGATGACTTTGACGGATGCAGCCGCTGGCCGTGTCAGCGCAATCGTGGACAATGCCGGTGGTGACGCCCGGGGCATTCGTGTCGGGATCAAGAAGGGCGGTTGCGCAGGCATGGAATATGCCATCGACATGGTGACGGAACCGAACCCGAAGGACGATCTGATCGAGCATAAGGGCGCCAAGGTCTGGATCGCTCCGGAGGCCGTGCTCTATCTTCTCGGCACACAGATGGACTTCGAGGTCACGACGCTGCGTTCCGGCTTCACGTTCCACAACCCGAACCAGACATCCGCCTGCGGTTGTGGCGAATCCGTGGAACTGAAACCCGCTGACCTTGCAGCGCTGGCCGCCCAGGGCGGAGCCGTCGTTCAGGCAGGTTGATCATAACTCTTCCATAAATTGAAAAAGTGAGATGGGGACCGGTATGCGCCGGTCCCTTTTTCTGTTCTTATGGTCGGCGATCAAGGGCTGATGGAAGGCTGAGACCGGAAATGCAGGATCATTTCGCCAGGGCGCTTTACGAAATGTTTCCGGAACCTGTCGTCGTGGTCGACAGGCAGAGAATGATCCTTTCCCTCAACGAGGCTGCGCTCAGGCAGTTCGGCTTTGGCGAAGAAGAACTGCTGGGTCAGCCTGCATCGATCCTCTACGCCACCGAGGATGATTACGCGGCCTGTCTCAACAAGCGCAATGTCGAGAATGATCCCAGCCCCATTACAGAAGCCATATATGCGTTCAAGCGCAAGGACGGGACCGTTTTTTCCGCCCGGCTTCGCTCGACCCGCGTCGATGGGCCTGATGGGGAGAGCTTGGGCTTCATCGGCGTCATTCATGATATTTCCGATATTTTGAAGCTCGACAAGGCACGCCGGAATGCGCGCAAGATTCTCGACACGGCGCTTGGTGCGATACCGGAGGGGTTTGCCATCTTCGACAGCGAAGAGCGGCTGATGGTCTACAACGAGGCCTATCGCCGCGTCTGCGGCCCGGCCGGACCCTTTCTGCATCTGGGGATGACGGCTGCGGATATCATCCGGATCGCCTATGAGGGCGGCCACTATCCCGAGGCGCCGCTCGGTTCGCCGCTGGCGGCGGAGTGGATCGAGAGCCGCCTGTTCGACTTCCGCAACCCGACGGGACATGCCAAGGTTTTCCCCTATGCCAACAATCGCTGGCTGCGCGTCGAGAATTTCAAGACCAAGGACGGCAACACGATCGCCCTGCGCATCGACGTCACAGCGATGAAGCAGACCGAACTGGCGCTGGAACGGCAAAGGCAGGAATATCTGTCGCTGCTGCAGAATATACCGGACCTTGTCGGTCGCTTCACGCCCGACCGTCAGGTGCTGTTCGTGAACCGCAACTATGCCGATTTCTTCGGGACGACGCCGGAGGCCATGGTCGGGACCGATCTGCTGGACCATGTGCCGGAACGCATGAAAGAACCAACGCGCCTGGCTTTCGACACCGTCCTGCCGGAAGAAGGGATACGCTCGAAGGAAGTTCTGCATGTCCGTCCTGGCCGACCGGAGACCTGGATCCTGTGGTCCCTGCTCGCCGTCTTCGACGGAACGCGCGTCTCAGAGGTCATTTCCGTCGGCCGGGACATCACGATGCAGATGCAACAGCAGGAACGGATCACCCGGCAGACCTTGGAACTGCAGCGCAAGAACGATGCCCTGAACCAGTTCACCGGGACGGTGTCACACGATCTGAAGGCACCATTGCGGCATATCGCGATGTTCTCCGACATGATCAACGACGACCTCCAGGCCGGAAATCTCGAGGATCTGCCAAGCTACGCGGTGCATCTGCGCCAGAGCGCGCGCCGCATGGACCGCCTGATCGAGAGCCTGCTTGATTATTCGCAGATTGCCTACCAGATCGGCAACTGGGCCCTTGTTCCGCTGTCGGACGCCGTCACGGACGCGATCCTCAATCTCGGCAGCCTGATCAGGGCCGCAGATGCGCGGGTCGATGTCGGCGACCTGCCGGTGATCCGTGGAGACGCCGAGTTGCTGAAGCGGCTGGCACAGAACCTGATCGGCAATGCCGTCAAATATCGACGTCCCGATACCAAACCGGTGGTTCGCGTCTATGGCGAAAGCAGCACCGATACCGATTATCTGCATGTCGAAGACAATGGCATCGGAATCGACCCGCGATTCGCGGGCAAGATTTTCGACGTGTTCCAGCGGCTGCACCGCGACGAGAGCGTCTATCAGGGGACGGGTATCGGACTTGCGCTGGCAAAGCGCATCGTCGAGAGCCACAACGGCAGAATAGAACTTGACACAAGCTTCACCGGAGGCGCACGATTCACTGTCGCTTTTCCGAAAGACAACGGCTCCGCGAAGGAATGATCTTGGACAGCAGATTGAAAAAACTGCTCGTCGTCGATGATGACGTTATAGATGCCCGCTTTGTCGTGCGCGCCTTTTCCGAAGTCGGTGGTCGTCTTGAAATCATCCATGTCGATGATGCCGATATCGCCAGCCTGCGCTTGACGGACGAAGCCTTCGACTATGTCCTGCTTGACATCAACATGCCCGGCATCAGCGGCATGGAACTTCTGAAGCGCATTCGCAAGAATGAAAAGACCGCGATTCTACCGGTCATTATGCTGACCTCCTCGATGAACCCCCGCGACGTGTCCATTTCCTATGCCTGCGGCGCCAACGCCTACGCCCTGAAGCCTTCGTCGGTCAGTGGTTACCGTACGTTTGCAGAGGGTTTCACCCGCTTCTGGGTGGATGTCGCGATTACGCCCGCGCCAACGACGGCTTGGCCGATCTGAGCGTTGACCGGGCAGCAGAAAGGGCGCCGGAGCGCCCTTTCTGTCAGCCTGGCTATTCTGCCGCTTCGGCATAGTCCTCGAGCGGCGGGCAGGTGCAGACGAGGTTCCGGTCGCCGTAGACATTGTCCACCCTGTTGACCGGCGACCAGTATTTGTCGACACGGAAGGCGCCGGGCGGGAAGCAGGCCTGCTCGCGTGAATAGGGACGGTCCCATTCCCCGACCAGGTCTTCGACCGTGTGCGGCGCGTTCTTGAGCGGATTGTTGGTCCTGTCCATACGCCCTTCCTCGATGGCACGTGCTTCCTCGCGGATTGCCAGCATCGCATCACAGAAACGGTCGAGTTCAGCTTTCGTTTCGCTCTCGGTCGGCTCGATCATCAGCGTTCCAGCGACGGGCCAGCTCATTGTCGGCGCATGGAAACCGCAGTCGATCAGGCGTTTGGCGACGTCGTCGACCGTCACACCGGCGCTGTCGACGAGGGGCCGCGTATCGATGATGCATTCATGCGCGACACGCCCGCGGGCCGACTTGTAGAGTACCTCATAGGCGCCCTTCAGGCGGGCCGCGATATAGTTGGCATTGAGGATCGCCACCTTGGTCGCCTGCGTCAGGCCTTCGCCGCCCATCATCAGGCAATAGCTCCAGGAGATCGGCAGGATAGAGGCCGATCCGAAGGGGGCTGCCGACACGGCGCCGTCGCCGCCATCGGTCTCGGGATGCCCGGGCAGATAGGGGGCAAGATGCGCCTTGACGCCGATCGGCCCCATGCCGGGACCGCCGCCGCCATGCGGAATGCAGAATGTCTTGTGCAGGTTGAGATGGCTGACGTCGGAGCCGATGTCGCCGGGACGGGCGAGCCCGACCATGGCATTCATGTTGGCGCCGTCCATATAGACCTGACCGCCGTTCTGGTGGACGATCTCGCAGACCTCGCGAACGTTTTCTTCAAAAACGCCATGCGTCGAGGGGTAGGTGATCATGCAGCAGGACAGATTGGCTGCATATTGCCCGGCCTTTGCCCGGAAATCCGCCATGTCGATGTCGCCATTGTCACTGACCTTGACGACGACGACTTTCATGCCTGCCATCTGTGCGGACGCCGGATTGGTACCATGTGCCGAGGTCGGGATCAGGCAGACGTCACGATGCACGTCGCCATTGGCGATGTGATAGGCGCGGATCGTCAGAAGGCCCGCATATTCGCCCTGCGCACCCGAATTCGGCTGCATCGAAATTGCGTCATAGCCGGTGATCGTGCAGAGTTTTTCGCCCAGATCGGTGATCATGTGGCGATAGCCCTCTGCCTGGTCGACCGGCACGAAGGGATGGATCTCCGCAAATTCCGGCCAGGTGATCGGCAGCATTTCGGCCGTCGCATTCAGCTTCATCGTGCAGGAACCAAGCGGGATCATCGAGCGATCCAGCGCAAGGTCCCTGTCGGACAGACGCCGGATGTAGCGTGTCATCTCGCTTTCCGCGCGGTTCATGTGGAAGATCGGATGGGTCAGGTACTCGCTGGTGCGCAGAAGGCTCTTCGGCAGGCGATAGCCCGGCTCGAAATCGGCAACCTGGAAATCGCCGCCGAAAGCCCGCCAGACGGCTTCAAGCGTAACCGGCCGCGAACGCTCGTCGAGGCTGATGCCGATCTTGGTGGTGCCAATCCGGCGCAGATTGACCTCTTGCGCCACGGCAGATTTGAGGATGACGCTCTGCAGCCTGCCGACATCGACCGTAATCGTGTCGAAGAAGACATCGGGCTCGACGGTGTAACCGAGTTTTTCGAGGCCCATGGCAAGGCGAACAGTCTTCTGGTGGACGCTCTGGGCAATGGCCTTGATGCCCTGTGGACCGTGGAAGACCGCATACATCGAGGCCATCACGGCGAGCAGGACCTGCGCCGTGCAGATGTTCGAGGTCGCCTTTTCGCGGCGGATGTGCTGCTCGCGGGTCTGCAGCGACAGGCGATAGGCGCGATTGCCGCGGCTGTCGACGGAGACGCCGACGAGACGACCGGGCATGGAGCGCTTGTACACGTCCTTGACCGCCATATAGGCGGCATGCGGACCACCATAACCGACCGGCACGCCGAAGCGCTGGGTGCAGCCGATGGCAATATCGGCGCCCATGTCGCCCGGTGACTTGAGCAGCGCCAGGGCCAGCGGATCGGCCGCCACGACGGCGATCGCGCCTTGCACATGCAGGTTCGAGATCAGGCCGGAGACGTCGCGGACATGACCGTATGTTCCCGGATACTGGAAGATGGCACCAAAAACGGCGGCCGGATCGAGGTCGGCAAAGGGGTCGCCGATGACGATCGTCCAGCCAAGCGGCTCGGCACGGGTCTTCAGCAGGGCAATCGTCTGCGGATGGCAGTTTTCATCGACGAAAAACGCCGTTGCCTTGGATTTTGCGACCCGCTCGGCCATTGCCATGCCTTCTGCGGCAGCCGTTGCCTCGTCCAGAAGCGATGCGTTGGCGACGTCGAGCCCCGTCAGGTCGCAGACCATCGTCTGGTAGTTGAGCAAAGCTTCGAGGCGTCCCTGGCTGATCTCCGGCTGGTAGGGCGTGTAGGCCGTGTACCAGGCCGGGTTTTCCAGGATGTTGCGCTGGATGACCGGCGGGGTGATCGTGCCATAATAGCCCTGGCCGATCAAAGAGACGAGTTTCCTGTTGCGGTTCGCCGTCTCGCGCATAGTGTCGAGGGCCTCGCGCTCGGTCATAGCCGGCCCCCAGGCCAAGGGCTCCGTCTGGCGGATGGACGGTGGCACGGTGTCGTCGATCAGCGCGTCGAGGCTCTCATAGCCGAGAACGGCGAGCATCGCAGCCATCTCGCTGGGCGAGGGCCCGATATGACGCCGATTGGCAAAATCATAGGGCTTGTAGTCGGTGAAGGTGAAATCGGCCGCAGTCGTCATTACGCGATCAACTCCTTATATGCGGACTCATCCAGAAGCCCGTTGGCCGCCGACGGATCGGACAGTTTCAACTTGAAGAACCAGCCGGCACCCTGCGGGTCGCTGTTGACCAAGGACGGGTCATCGACGATGGCTTGGTTGACGTCGACGATCTCGCCATCCAGCGGACAATAGACATCCGAGGCGGCCTTGACCGATTCGACGGTTGCCGACGTATCGCCCTTTGAAAAGCTTGCTCCGGCATCTGGCAGTTCGACAAAGACCAGATCCCCCAGTTGCTCGGCTGCGTGGCTGGTAATGCCAACGGTCGCGATACCGTCTTCGATGTTCAGCCATTCATGTTCGTCTGTAAATTTCAGCATCGGACGGGTTCTCCTGGTCAGCGCTTGTAGGTGGGTGTGATGAAGGGCAGGGTGGCGACCACAAGGGCGAGATATTTGCCGCGGACTTCCCCGTAAAGTTTCGTTCCGGCTGAGGCATAGGCCTGATCGACATAGCCCATGGCGACCGGACCATCGACGCTGGGCCCGAAGCCACCGGATGTCACCGTGCCGGCCGGGGTCTTGCCATCGGCATCGGCATAGAGGGTAACGCCGCCACGAACCGGTGCACGGCCTTCCGGTTTCAGTCCGACGCGACGGCGTGATGTTCCGTCCGAAAAGTCTGCCAGGATGCGATCCGCGCCCGGAAATCCGCCGGCGCGGGTGCCACCGGTGCGGCGGACTTTCTGAACTGCCCATTCGAGCGCCGCTTCGACCGGCGTCGTGCCGGTGTCGATGTCATTCCCGTAGAGACAAAGGCCTGCCTCGAGCCGGAGAGAATCGCGGGCGCCAAGACCGATCGGCATGACGTCGGGATGTTCGAGGATCCGGCGCGTCACATCGGGCGCATCGGCGGCGGGGATGGAGATTTCAAAACCGTCTTCACCGGTGTATCCGGAACGGGAGATGATGCAGCGCACATCGTGGAGATCGGCCTCAACCACATCCATGAAGCGCATGGTGGCAACGTCGGCCCAGAGTTCGGCCAGAACAGCCTGGGCGTGCGGCCCCTGCAGCGCAATCAGCGCCCGATCCTGCAGTAATTCGACATCGCAGCTTTCGCTCAGATGCGCCTTCATATGGGCAAAGTCGGCCTCCTTGCAGGAGGCATTGACCACCAGGAACAGATGGTTTCCGCGATTGGCAATCATCAGGTCGTCGAGAATGCCGCCGCTGTCATTGGTGAACAGGCCGTAGCGCTGGCGGCCCTGCGCCAACCCGAGCACATCAACGGGAACAAGGTGTTCAAGGGCGAGAGCCGCATCCTCGATCCGGCCGGATTTCGGGCGGATCGTCACCTGTCCCATATGCGAAACATCGAACAGGCCGGCAGAACTGCGGGTGAACAGGTGTTCCTTCATCACGCCGGCGGGGTATTGCACCGGCATCGCATAACCGGCAAATGGCACCATGCGGGCACCGAGGGACACATGCAGGTCATGCAGCGGCGTCTGCTTCAAGGATGTATGGTCGTTCAATCCGGCCTCCAGGTCTGGTGCGAAGCGCACCGGCTCATGTCTGCAGTGCCTGCGCACTGCGTCTGCGAGCCCCCTCTGTCCGTTTGCCTGAGATTGTTATCCCTTCGGCGCGTGCTTTCGCACGTCTCTCCAGAGTCCTACCGGCACCTTGCTGGTCCTTTGGCCTGAGAGTTTCCGGGGCGGTTGCTCCTTCGGCACCGGCGCAAACCGGATTCTCCCAACAAGATCGATTCCAGATAACGGGCGTTGGCGGTTTTTGGCAAGCGCAAAATGTCGCGCCCAAACAGATTTTTGTCGTCCTCGTCCAAGCGGGCAAACGATCGCTGCTGCGGCAAATCGGCCTTTGCATTTTTCCGGCAAGCGGGCTAACTCACTTTCGGAGACGGGAACGACCATGGCAAAGCGACAGGGGACATTGCAGACGGGGGTGCGCATGCTGGCTGCACTGGCGCTGCTGTTTCTGTCATTTGCCCATCAGCCGGTGACCGCCGGCGTTCTTCCGCCGCAGATTGCCGCTGCCTATGTCCTCCCGGACGGGTCGATTGCCGACATCTGCTTTGGTCTCGACGGCCTCAGCGGCGACCACGGCCATGGTCAACATGATGAGGGTCGTGCGCCGTTTTGCGAAGCCTGCCGCCTTGCGGCCACAGCACTTCTGCCCCCACCGGCCGATACGGGTTCTCTCTTTGTTTCCGAGACAGAAGTTTCTGCCGGAACAGTCTGGATCGACGCGCCTGTCATCGCCTATGCGCGTCTGCTTCCGCCGGCCCAGGGACCTCCCGTGTCCCTCTGATCGCATCAGCACGGCATTTCAAAATTCAGATCATCTGACCGCGACAGCGGCATCAACCAGCGCGCATCAAGACCCTGCGCAGTCTGGTCCGGAGACTTTTCATGACACAGAGACAGCTTCCCTTTCTCGCCGGCGCTTTCCTCCTGGCGGCAACAGGCATGGCGCATGCGCATGCCTCGCTTGAAACCGATACAGCCAGCTCCGAGAGCAGCTTCAAGGTTGTCGTCCAGATCCCGCATGGTTGCGACGGCAAGCCGACGACCGAGGTCCAGGTCAAGCTGCCTGAGGGCTTTGTTTTCGCCAAGCCGCAACCGAAGGCCGGTTGGGAGCTTGAGGTCATCAAGGGCGATTATCAAAAGACCTATGACAATCACGGCAAGCCGGTGAGTGCCGGCCCCCTCGAGATCCGCTGGAAGGGTGGCGACCTTTCAGACGAATACTACGACACGTTCCTGATCAGTGGCCGGATTTCCGGGTTCGACAGGCAGACGACGATCGCCTTTCCGGTGACACAGTTGTGCGGCGCAGACGGCAAGGTCGTCTGGGACCAGATCCCGGCGGACGGTCAGAGCGCCCATGCACTGGAGCATCCGGCACCATCCCTGACCGTGATGCCGACGAATGCCGGATCGGCTCACCACGACCATATGGCTGGAATGACCGGTGCGGCGATGGCGGAGATGGCAGCCATGCCGGTTGGCGACGGGCAGGCTGTGACGGCCGGGGATCTGGAAATTTCGGGCGGTTCCGTCAAGGCCATGCTGCCAGGTGCCAAGGTCGGCGGCGGCGGTTTTGTCGTGCGCAATGATGGTGCGGAGGCCGACCGGCTGATTTCTGTAGAAAGTCCTGCGGCCGGCCACGTCGAACTGCACGAGATGACCATGGAAAACGATGTCATGAAGATGCGCAAGCTCGATGACGGTATCGCGATCCCGGCCGGCGAAACGGTCGAGCTGACAAGCGGTGGCCTGCACCTGATGTTCATGGATGTCGCCAAGCCGTTTGCCGAAGGCGATGCCGTGCCGGTGACACTGACCTTCGAGAAGGCCGGAAAGGTTGTCTATGTCCTGCCGGTGGGCGGCGTCGCGGGGGGCGGGCACAAACACCACTGATCGGTGCGTCGCGTCTGCAGATGCAGTTTTCGACGACCGGCCTGCGCTGCAGGCCGGTTCTCTATGCCAATGGCCAGAGATCTTCGTCGTCCGCCGGGGTTTCAGGCAGGGTGTCGGCGGGTGTTTCTTCCGGTTCTGGTTCGTCCAGCTCGTTTTCCCTGTAGAGGCGCAAGGCTTCCGCGCGGCTCTCCTGGGGCATGCGTCCCTTGGAGTTCATCAGCATGAGCGACAGGGCCGTCGGATTTCGCAGCGCAGCAACGGCGTGATAAACCGCTGCAGCTTCCTGCGCGGGTCGTGTCGAAAGCAGGGTAATGGCCTCGTCCGTCGGACCATCTCCGCGTATCCTTGCCGACGGTTTTACGACTTCGGCCGCATAGGCGGCCGTCGTTGCCGACATGGTGACAATCTGGGTCATGGCTTGTCCGTTCCTTGCCTGCACGCCTCCCGCGCGCCTCATCGGGTGTCGTCCGCTCCTTGTGTTCAAAGCTTACGGCACAGGTTTTTCCGACCGATGAAATTCAATACGGGTCTTTGAATCGAATTTTAGACAATGCTGCTTTTCTTCATGTCGGGGTACACAGCGCCCCGCCTGGCGATCACGATGCGGTGAGCACAGCAGAAAGACGGGGGCTGGTCGGTTTGTTGCGTTGGAAATTGTGGCACTTGTCTGCATAAGGGCAGGGCTGACCCGGTTGAATCGGGATGGCTGCGCAGGTTGACGGCATTTTTCCAAGCCTTGGCCCCGGTGCATCACACGACTTGACGGCGGATTGAACGAGCCCATGACAATTGACGAGACTTTGACACCTGACGAAACCTACTCCCGACGCGGCTTTCTGGGTGTGCTGGCACTTTCGGCCGTCGGTCTTGCGGGCTGCACTTCCACATCACCCGCTATCCGTCGGATAATGCCAGCGCCCGGCGCCTCGCGCCGGCCAATGGGCGCGCCGAGCGACGCCGAACTGGCGGTGATGTACGGCCCGGTTTCGGATGGCGGTTTTCTCATCCCGGCGGTGCCGTACCGGCAGATTGATCCAAGGTATTACCGGCAGCGCGTTGATGACCCGACAGGCGAAGCCCCGGGCACGGTCGTTGTCGATACGCCATCGCGCCTGCTCTATGTCGTCGAGCCCGGCGGTACTGCCATGCGCTATGGCGTCGGCATCGGACGCGACGGCTTTTCCTGGCAGGGCGACGGCATCATTCATTGGCGCCAGACCTGGCCGCGCTGGAAACCACCGAACGAAATGGTCGAGCGCCAGCCGCAACTGGCCCGATATTCGATCGCCAACGGCGGCATGGAACCGGGGCTGAAGAACCCGCTCGGCGCCCGGGCGCTGTATATCTTCCAGAATGGCGAGGACACGCTCTATCGCCTGCACGGCAATCCGGACTGGACGTCGATCGGCAAGGCGGTATCCTCCGGCTGCGTGCGCCTGCTCAACCAGGATGTGATCGATCTTTACACCCGTGTTCCGTCCAAGGCCAAGATCGTCGTGCGGCAGTAGTTTGCCTATCGTCGTGAAACGCGCGGTAGCCATGCGTTTCACGACGCGCACTCAGGCGGTTAACGAAGCGGTAACCGAATATAAGGAATCTGTGCCATAAGACGGCACAGTGTCGACTGATCGACAAAACTTCGTCGCGTTTCTGATCCAAAGAGTGACCATGTACGCTTTTCATGCTCTTCACCGCGCCGTAGACCGGCTTTTCAGCAGTCGCCGCAGGCTTGCCCGGACAGTGGCAGTCGTGGGGCTGGCCTCCGTTCTGTCCGGCTGCATGTCGCTCGAGGATATTTCAGAGGCGCCACCGCAGCTTACGGGCAAGGTCATCGCAGCGATGTCCAAAAAGGGCATGAAGCCGGAAAGCCCGGTTCTGGTGCGCATCTTCAAGCAGGAAAGCGAGCTGGAAGTCTGGAAAGTGGACCGGTCCGGCGCCTATGCGCTTTTCAAGACCTATCCGATCTGCCGCTGGTCCGGAGAGCTCGGGCCGAAAACCAAGGTCGGTGACCGGCGCGCGCCGGAAGGCTTCTATCATGTCTCGAAAGGCATGCTGAATCCGAACTCGCAATTCTACGTCTCCTTCAATCTCGGTTATCCAAACAGGCTTGAATCGGCGCTCGGCTATACCGGCGATGCGTTGATGGTGCATGGCGCCTGCTCGTCCTCCGGCTGCTATGCAATGACCGATCAGGGTGTCGGCGAGATCTACGCGATTGTCGAAAAGGCGCTGTCGAGCGGGCAGGATCGTTTCCAGGTACAGGCCTACCCATTCCGGATGACGGCGGACAAAATGGCAGCGCATCGGGGCGATGTGAACATGTCGTTCTGGCGGACGATGAAAGAAGGCTATGACGCCTTCAACGTCACCCGCCGCCAGCCGAAGGTCTCGGTCTGCGGTGGCCGCTACGTCTTCAATCGGGAATTCGAAGGCGGCGAGCCGACCGATGCGCTGGCGTCATGCCCCCCGGCGATCAACCAGCTGGAGCCGATGGCGATGGCGAGGATTGATGCGGAAGCGCAGAAACTCGATGCTGCCATCACCGGCTCTGTCCCTGCCATGTCGTCGATGACCGCCTATTCCGATGGCGGCATGCATCCGAGCTTCCGTGCCTTGTTGAAGACGCAGGGACCAAAGCGGCTCGCCGCCAGCATTTCCGCGACGAAATATCCGATCAGCCGGCCGGAGGCAGCGCTTGCCGATCCCTTCTCGGGAAAGTAGGCCGACAAGGCTGATTTCAGGACATACGGAAAGGCCTTGTGCGATGACGGACAGGTTTGGGCGCTACAGGTTCGGGCTCGATCATTTTGCGCTGCTTGTCCGCGACGTTGAGGCAAGCCTTGCCTTCTATCGGGACGTGATGGGCTTTGCGCCGATCCAGCGGAGCGGCAGCGCCAATGTTGCATGGCTCGCCATCGGTGGCGGTGATGCGATCCACCTGATCCAGGGCGATTTTGGCGAAACGCAGGTGACGAAGGATGTCCATGTCGCCGTATCGACCGCCGATTTCGATGTTTTTGTCGCTGATATCACCGCCCGTGGCATCGTCTTTACCGATTGGCCCGGCAATCCCGGCGTGATCGGTGTCCACCGCAACGGCTTCCGCCAGATCTACGTGCAGGACCCGGACGAATACTGGATCGAGATCAACGATCACCGCCCGCCGGCATGTGGCTGATATTCGGACGGCCCGGATTAAGCCTCAGCTTCTGGGGCAACTGCCATGCCTCCGGGCGACCGTCGTCTGTGTGAAACAATTCTGTCACAAAACTGTTACGCGCGCCCTCTAAACGGATCACGACGCCAAAGCGTCCATCCGAATTTACGGGAGATAATCCATGAAGAAACTACTTGGAAGCTGCGCACTCGTCGCAATCATGATGGCAACTGCTGGTACTGCCTCGGCTCGCGATCTGGTTCAGGTCGCCGGTTCGTCGACAGTTCTGCCCTACGCCAAGATCGTTGCTGAGACCTTTGGCGAAACGTTCCCGAACTTCAAGACACCGGTTGTTGAATCCGGCGGCTCGTCGGGCGGTCTGAAGGAATTCTGCAAGGGCGTTGGCCCGGACACGATCGACGTCGCCAACTCCTCGCGCAAGATCCGCGCAAGCGAAGTTGAGGCCTGCAAGGCAGCCGGCGTCACGGAAATCCAGGAAATCAAGATCGGCTATGACGGTATCGTTTTCGCAACCGACGCTGGCAATGCCGACCTGAAGCTTGAGCCGAAGGACCTGTATCTGGCCCTGGCTGCCGAACTGGTTGTTGACGGCAAGATCGTTGCAAACCCTTACAAGAAGTGGTCGGAAGTCAACGCCGCTCTGCCGGACGTTGAAATCGCGGCCTACATCCCGGGCGAAAAGCACGGTACCCGTGAAGTGTTTGAAGAAAAAGTTCTCGCTGTAGGCTGCGAAGCAACCGGCGCTGCCGAAGCCCTCAAGGGTCTTGCTGCCGATGAAGACGCTGCAGAAGCCAAGTGCATTGCCGTGCGCAAGGACGGCCTTGCTGTCGACATCGACGGTGACTACACCGAAACGCTGGCCCGCATCGACAGCAACAAGAACGGCATCGGCGTTTTCGGCCTGTCCTTCTATGAAAACAATGCCGACAAGCTCAAGGTCGCGACCATGAGCGGCATTGCTCCTTCGACGGAAACGATTGCTTCCGGCGAGTATCCGGTCTCCCGCCCGCTGTTCTTCTACGTCAAGAAGGCACATCTCGGCGTTATCCCGGGCCTGAAGGAATATGTTGAATTCTTCACGGATGATCAGATGATCGGCCCCGACAGCCCGCTCGCAGCCTATGGTCTCGTTGCAGCTCCGGATGCAGAGCGTGAAGAAATCCGCAAGAGCTTCGAAGCCGGAAACGTCATGTAATCGATCCAAACACGATATCCGGCACGCCATGACGGCGTGCCGGATATTCTTGCGACTACCGCAGTCAATGACTGATCGCGCCGGGGAGAATGGCTCGTGAATACCTCGCTGATTATATTGTTCATTCTAGTTCTGGGCCTGATCGGCTACGTGACCGGACGTACAAGATCCCTGTCGATCTCCGGGGGGAAGCTGTCGGCTTTGCACTCCCGGCCGGTATATTACGGATCGTATGTGGCGATCTGGGCGGTAATCCCGTCACTCATTGTCCTCTTCGTCTGGCTGATCGCCGCGCCGATCTATATTGACAGCCTCATCCGTTCCTCGTTTCCAGACAGCGTTCTCTCCCAGGGCAGCGCCACGACCGAGCTAACCTTGGGCACGACACGCTCCATGGCAGGCGGGATCCTGTTGCTGAGCGCCGAAGAGCTGGAAGCGGCTAAATCCGGCACCGGAAATCTGCGCGAGATCCTCGCCTCGAAGGGTGTGCCGCTCGCAAGCGAGGCACAACCGTTCATGATCGAAGCGGCAGAAAGCTTCAACGCGCTTTCGGCGACGAGCCGTTTGCTGATGACGATCGTTGTGTTCGCCATTGGGGTTCTGGGGGCATTTTTTGCAGTTCGCCGCATCGGCCTGCGTTTCCGCGCCCGAAATCAGGTCGAGCGCGTCATCCTGGCGGGTCTCATCCTTGCGTCTTCCATTGCCATCCTGACCACCGTCGGCATCGTCGGGTCCATGCTGTCGGAGACGACACGCTTTTTCCAGTCGGTTCCAGCCTACAGCTTTTTCTTCGGCACAGTCTGGGATCCGCGCTTTGCTGCTGCTGGTGCAGCCGCAACCGCTGGTCAGTTTGGTCTCATTCCTCTGCTTGCGGGCACACTCTACATCGCGCTCGTCGCAATGCTTTTTGCGGTGCCGGTTGGACTGTTCGCCGCAATCTACATGGCGGAATATGCAAGTCCCGTCGTGCGCGGCACGGCCAAGCCACTGCTCGAAATTCTCGCGGGTATTCCGACGATCGTCTACGGCTTTTTCGCACTGGTCACCGTCGGCCCGTTCCTGCGCGACATCTCGACGGAGCTGAACGGTCTGGTCACCGGCAACTACGTCAATTTCATCCAGGCGCAGAGCGTTCTGACGGCAGGTCTGGTCATGGGCATCATGCTCATTCCGTTTGTCTCGTCCTTGTCGGATGACATCATCACGCAGGTACCGCGGGCCATGCGAGACGGCTCTCTCGGACTGGGGGCTACGCGTTCGGAGACCATCAAACGTGTCATTCTTCCAGCCGCTCTGCCAGGGATTGTCGGCGCGCTGTTGCTGACTGCATCCCGTGCCGTGGGCGAAACTATGATCGTGGTCCTGGCAGCCGGTGTTGCAGCCCGTTTGCAGCTGAACCCCTTCGAGCCAATGACCACTGTGACCGTCAAGATTGTCAACCAGCTGACCGGCGACCTTGAATTTACGTCTCCGCAAACGCTGGTGGCATTTGCACTTGGCATTACGCTCTTTGTGATCACTCTTTTCCTCAACATTTATGCGCTCTACATCGTGCGCAAATACCGGGAACAGTACGAATGACCGACATTTCCTCTTCTGTTTCATCCGGCATCGCCGGTGCGCCACGTGCCTATCGTGATATTGGCATCAAGCGTCGTTATGCTGCCGAAAGACGCTTCAGGATCTATGGAATTAGCGCAATCCTGATCGGCCTTTTCTTTCTTTTCACCCTGCTTTGGACCGTATTTTCGAACGGCTACACGGCCTTTGTCCAGACGACAATCACACTGCCGATCGAGTTTTCCGAGCAGACGATCGATCCGGATGCGGAACGCACAACGGACCCATCGGTCCTTCTTTCGGCAAACTATCCCGTGCTTGTGCGCAATGCGATGATCAAGATCCTGAACATCGACCCCGCCAATCGCGCGCTCGTCAAGCGTGCAACGGATATGATCTCGCCGAGTGCCCGCATCCAGTTGCGCGACGTGGTGATGGCGGATCCGTCCGTGATCGGCAAGACGGTGAATGTCGCCTTGCTGGCCGAAGCGAATGTAGACTCGGCCAACAAGGGCCAGGTCGATCTGACGGTCGACGAAGCGCGTCGCAAAATTAACAATCAGCAGCTGACCTGGATGGATCAGTTGCGGGAATCAGGTGTGATGACGAAGGAGTTCAACTCCGGACTGTTCACGTCTGGCGCATCGAGCCGGCCTGAAGCCTCCGGCGTTGGCGTCGCGGCACTCGGCTCTCTCTACATGATGCTGATCGTCGTCGTGCTGTCTCTGCCGATCGGTGTCGCAGCCTCCATCTACCTCGAAGAGTTTGCGCCAAAGAATAGATTTACCGACCTTATCGAGGTCAACATCAACAATCTTGCGGCTGTGCCATCCATCGTCTTCGGTCTGCTAGGACTGGCAATTTTCATCAATTTTGCCGGGATGCCGCGGTCGGCAGCCCTGGTCGGCGGCCTTGTGCTGACGTTGATGACGCTTCCGACCATCATCATCGCAACCCGCGCTGCCCTCAAGGCTGTCCCACCATCCATCCGCGCCGCGGCCCTGGGTCTCGGGGCTTCGAAGATGCAGACTATCTTCCACCATGTCCTGCCGCTGGCGGCGCCGGGAATTCTGACCGGTACCATTATCGGCGTGGCCCAGGCTCTCGGCGAGACCGCGCCCTTGATCCTGATTGGCATGGTCGCCTTCGTCGTCGATTATCCGGGCTCGCCCATGGAACCTTCGACGGCACTGCCGGTGCAGATCTATATGTGGGCGAACGAGGCTGAACGTGCATTCGTGGAACGGACGTCCGGAGCCATCATCATTCTGCTGGCCTTCCTGATTGTCATGAACCTTGGCGCAATTCTCTTGCGGAGACGCTTCGAGCGTCGCTGGTAGTGGGGTATAGAACATGAATATGATGTCAGAGGCAGCAGTTGAAAAGGCGCTGGACAAGAAGATGAATGACGTTTCCTTCAAGATGATTGGCAAGGACGTTTCGGTTTACTACGGCGCAAAGCGGGCGCTTTTCGATGTGAACCTGAATGTCCGGCAGAACACGGTCACCGCGCTGATCGGTCCATCCGGCTGCGGCAAGTCGACGTTCCTGCGTTGCCTCAACCGCATGAACGACACGATCGACAGCTGCCGGGTGACCGGCAAGATCACGCTCGACGATGGCGATATCTATGATCCGTCGATCGACGTTGTCGAACTGCGGGCCCGCGTCGGCATGGTTTTCCAGAAGCCGAACCCGTTCCCAAAATCGATCTATGAAAACGTCGCCTACGGGCCGCGCATTCACGGTCTCGCCCGCAACAAGGCGGAGATGGACCAGATTGTTGAAACGAGCCTGCAGAGGGCCGGTCTCTGGAACGAGGCCAAGGATCGCCTGCAGGAGCCTGGCACCGGTCTGTCCGGCGGTCAGCAACAGCGCCTTTGCATCGCCCGCGCGGTTGCCGTCAGCCCGGAAGTGATTTTGATGGACGAGCCGTGCTCGGCGCTTGACCCGATCGCGACGGCCAAGGTCGAGGAGTTGATCCACGAACTGCGCGCCAATTTCACGATCGTCATCGTAACGCATTCGATGCAGCAGGCGGCGCGTGTGTCGCAGCGCACCGCGATGTTCCATCTCGGCAATCTCGTCGAGGAAAACGACACCGACAAGATGTTCACCAATCCGGACGACCAGCGTACGCAGGACTACATCATGGGCCGCTTCGGCTGAGGATTGTCGCACCGCTTTCCCGTTGCGGCGGGACGGCGGCTTTCCAACCCGGATTGTGATCAAGGAAAAAAACATGTCTACGCACATTGCTTCCGTCTATGACGAAGATCTGAAGTATCTGACCCGGCGCATCTCGGAGATGGGCGGCCTTGCCGAACAGATGGTGGCCGAATCGGTTCGCGCGCTCGTCAATTCCGATCTCGCACTGGCGCAAAAAGTCATCTCCGACGACGTCATCCTGGATGATGCCGAACGCCAGATCGGCGAAAAAGCCATCATCACGATTGCACGGCGCCAGCCGATGGCAGCTGACCTGCGCGAAATCATGGGTTCGATCCGCATTGCGGCCGACCTGGAACGGGTGGGCGACCTGGGAAAGAACAATGCCAAGCGTGTGATCGCTGTTGCCAATGCCAGCCTGCCGCGCCAGCTTTCGCGCGGATTGGAGCATCTGGCCGAGCTTGCGCTTGTCCAGCTCAAGGAAGTGCTCGACGTCTACGCCTCGCGCTCTGTGGAAAAAGCCAACAGCATCCGCGAACGCGACAGCGAGATCGACGCGATCTACACGTCGCTGTTCCGCGAATTGTTGACCTACATGATGGAAGATCCGCGCAACATCACGCCGTGCACGCATCTTCTGTTCTGCGCCAAGAACATTGAACGCATTGGCGACCACGCTACCAACATCGCCGAGACGATCTACTATATGGCAACCGGCGCGCAGCCCGTTGGCGATCGCCCGAAGGACGACAGTGCCAACACGGTCGGTGCACTGGAAAGCAGCACGTAGCGTCTTCTGAAGACGACGACAGACTGTCTGGTCATAAATCACCGGGCGAGGGCAGGGTCCTCGCTCCGGCGTAAGGAGTTGATACCGCATGCTGCCAAGAATTGCCGTTGTCGAAGACGAGGAGGCGCTCAGCGTTCTCCTGCGTTATAATCTCGAGGCCGAAGGTTTTGAAGTCGATACGATCAATCGTGGCGACGAAGCGGAAATGCGCCTTCAGGAACGCCTGCCCGACCTGCTTATCCTGGACTGGATGTTGCCGGGCGTGTCGGGCATCGAACTGTGCCGCCGGCTGCGCCAGCGTCCGGAGACCGAACGCCTGCCGATCATCATGCTGACGGCACGCGGGGAAGAGAGCGAACGGGTGCGCGGCCTGGCCACAGGCGCCGACGACTATGTCGTCAAGCCCTTTTCCACACCGGAACTGATGGCCCGCGTCAAGGCCATGCTGCGCCGCGCCAAGCCTGAAGTCCTGTCCTCCGTCCTGCGCTGCGGCGACATCGAACTGGATCGCGAAACCCACCGAGTCCATCGCAAGAGCCGGGAAGTCCGGCTTGGGCCGACCGAGTTCCGCCTGCTGGAATTTCTCATGGCCTCACCGGGCCGCGTCTATTCGCGCTCCCAGTTACTGGACGGCGTTTGGGGGCACGACATCTATGTCGACGAGCGGACGGTGGACGTACATGTCGGTCGCCTGAGGAAGGCGTTGAATTTTTCCAACATGCAGGATGTCATCCGCACCGTGCGGGGCGCAGGTTATTCGATGGAAGGCCAGTAAAGGGAACGCGGCACGATGGGAGCAAGTGTGGTCGTCGCGGATGGCGACGAGACGTTGCGTGTCCTGTTGCAGAGGGCGCTCGCGGTTGAGGGGTTTGCCGTAACGCTGCTTTCCAGTGCCGCAGAGGTTGACCGTCGCCTGGGGATCGGCGTGCCCGACGTGCTGGTGTTAAACAGCGTGCTTGCGGGCATGTCCGGCATCGACATGTGCCACGCATTGCGAACGACAGCAGCGACGCATCGTCTTCCGATCATATTGCTCGTTGCCGGTGACGACCTCGACGCGGCCCGCGCCGGTCTGACTGCGGGTGCTGATGACTGCATCACCAAACCTTTCAGCGCGCTGGAGCTTGTCGCGCGTGTGAAAAACCTGCTGCGGCGGGTCAATCCGGCGCTGCTCGACCCGATGATCAAGGTCGGCGACATCGTGCTTGACCGCCAAGCCCACCGCGTCCATCGCAGGAAAAAAGAGGTCCGGCTGGGTCCGACGGAGTTCAAGCTGCTCGAATTCCTGATGCGCGCGCCGGGCAGGGTCTATTCCCGCTCCGAGATCCGGCTGTCCCTGTGGGGTGATGACGCCACAGTGGACGAGCGCGCCGTTGACGTGCACATCAACCGCCTGCGAAAAGGCATCGGCCTTGGCAAGACCGACACCGTCATCCGCACCGTGCGCGGCGCCGGCTATGCGCTCGGCGATCGCTGACAGCAACGACCGGATCGACAGAAGGCTTAGACTTCCTTCAGCTTGGTCGACCCGTCCAGGCTGCCGATCAGCGTTGAACTCGCCTGATTGAGCCCGACAACCTCGACGGCCGTGCCATGCCCCTCGAACCGCTGCACGACCCTGTCGAGGGCCGCGACAGCCGTGATGTCCCAGAAATGGGCATCGGTCACATCGATGCGCACCGCCATGCCGTTTTCCGCACCGATATCGAAGGCCTCGATGAAGATGTCTGCGGAGGCGAAGAAAACCTGACCGGTGACACGATAGAGCATGCGGCCGGCGGCGCTGTCGACATCCGTCTCCACCTTCAAGAGGCTGGAAACCTTGAATGTGAAGAAAACGCCGCTCAGCAGAACGCCGACGGTAACGCCCAGCGCCAGGTTGGAGCTTGCGATCGTCACGAGGACTGTCACGACCATCACGGCACTCGACATTTTCGGGTGAACGACCACGGCCTTCAATGACGACCAGTCGAAGGTGTCGATTGAGACCATGACCATGATGGCCAGCAGGGCGGCGACGGGGACCTGGGAAACCCAAGGCTTCAGCACGACCATCAGGATCAGCAGCAAGGCGCCGGCAAACAGGGTGGAAAGCCGCCCGCGTCCGCCATATTTCACGTTGCTGACCGTCTGGCCGATCATGCCGCAACCGGCGATCCCGCCGAACAGGCTGGCTGTTGCATTGGCGATGCCGAGGCCTGTGCACTCCCTGTTCTTGGAGCTTTGCGTGCCGGTGAGGTCATCGACGACGCTCGCCGTCATCATCGATTCGAGCAGGCCGACCATGGCGATGGCCAGCGCCGGTCCGGCAATGATGGCCAGGGTCTCAATCGTCAGCGGCACGGACGGCCATGCAAACATCGGAAGCGAATCCGGCAGTTTTCCGAGATCGGCAATCGTCATGACGGGGAGCTGCAGGGTTATCGTCGCGACCGTCAGAACGAGGATGCAGATCAGCGGCGAGGGGATCGCCGTGGTGATCCTCGGCACCAGGTAAATGATCGCAAGGCCGCAAGCCAGCATGCCGTAGGCAAGCCCGTCTCCCCCGAGGATATGCGGCAATTGCGCTGCAAAAATGAGGATGGCGAGCGCGTTAACAAAGCCTGTGCGGACCGATTTGGACACGAAGCGCATGAGGACGCCCAGACGCAGCAGACCGAAAACAATCTGGAACAGACCGGCGAGCAATCCTGCGGCGAAAAGATAAGGCAGCCCGTGGCTATGGACGAGCGGCGCAGCCACCAGCGCGACGGATCCGGCCGCAGCCGAGATCATTGCGGGACGCCCGCCGGTGAAGGCGATGACAATGCCGATGACGAAGGACGCGAACAGGCCGACCTGCGGATCGACGCCGGCGACGAACGAGAAGGCGATGACTTCCGGGATCAGAGCAAACGTCGCGACGGCGCCGGCGAGCATTTCGCGCATGGGATTGGCTGACCAATCCCGACGGAGAGACGAAAAATACATGGTGTGAGTTCTCGCAAAGCATGAAAGGCGCGCGCTGTGGTGCTTTCGCCGGGGGCATGCAGGTTTTGCGTGGTCTGGCGGATCGGCGGCCAGAAGAGCCACCCGGAATTTCACCGGGTCCGTGGTGATGGCAGTCTTATAAACCGCATTTTTGCTGCGTTGCAATGCAAAATATGAGGACCTTAGGCAGTTGAAGCCCCTCAGGACAGAATCACGCCTCGTACTCTGCGGGTCCAGACGAGGGCGATCGGGGACGGACCGACCTGCCTTTCAGAACCGCAATCCCGGTGAAGGCCGCAACGGCAAGGGCTGCGGCCAGGATGCCGGCTGTCAGCGCCAGATCCAGCCCCCAGGATTGCATCATCAGCGCAAAGGCGAACGGGGCAGCCGCTGTCGAAAATTGCCTTGAGGCCGTAACCCAGCCAAGCCGGGCGCCATAGCCTTTTTTTCCGAACAATTCGAGGGGCAGCGTTCCGCCGACAATGCTGGCAAGGCCGGAGCCCAGCCCGAACAGGACTGCAAAGACGATGACACCGGGGATCCACGAACCGGACAGCAGCAGAACGCAAAGGGCCGAGACGAGGAGGCCTGCGGAAATGACGGCCAGCATCAACTGCGACAGTCGCCCGCCAAACATCATGTTGAGCAAGCGGCTTGCGACTTGCGATGGTCCGAACAGGGTCGAGACCATCAGTCCGGCGGTGCCGAGCCCAAGGGCGGTGATCATCGGCACCATGTGCACCAGGATCGAGGCGAGGACGAAGCCTTCGATGCAGAAGGCGAAAAGCATGATCAGGAAAATCGTGCGCCCTGCATCCGCGCTCGCGGGTGGCGCTATGGGCGGCCCCTCCGCCAAGACGCCAGGCGCAAGCGGCTCCGCGGTCCGGGCAGGCGGCAGCCGTCTCACCCAGAGATGGATGGGAAGGCAGACGAGAATATTGAGGGCGGCAAAGATGAGGTAGAGGCTGCGCCATGAGAGATGATCGTGCAGCGCTGCGGTCAAGGGCCAGAACAGCGTGGAGGCGAAGCCGGCGATCAAAGTGAGATGGGTTATGCTTCGGCGCGCCATGGCGCCGCCGACCTGAACGAGGGCTGCAAATGCCGTGCTGTAGAGGACAAAGATCGACGCGATCTGCATGGCGACCAGTGCACTGCCGAGCACAAGAATGTTCGGGGCCATTGCGGCCAGCGCCAGAGCCAGTCCGGCGGCCAATGATCCCGGCGCCATCAGGCGGCCGGCACCGTAGCGATCGGCCCAGCCGCCCGCCTTGGGGGCGAAAAATGCGCCGATCAGGAGGGCGAGGGACAGAAGGCCGAAGATCTGCTCTACCGGCACGGAAAACTCCCGCGCCATATCCGGCGCGAGAATGCTGAAGGCGTAGTAGAGCGTGCCATAGCCGATGATCTGGGTGGCGCCGAGCGCCCAGATCAGCCGCCCGGGCGCGGATGTCTGGGTCATTCCGCGTGTTTCCCTGGTTCTGTCTTTGCCGGTACCTGTCGTTCGTCGCATCTCCCGTCGGCGCAGCATTCGTCGACGAGATAGCCGATGAGGGCGTTCATCGCCTTATAGTTCGCTCTCGAGATCAGCGTTGTTCCATGGCGTTCCTGCGTGACGAGGCCCGCCTCGATGAGTTTTTTGCAGTGGTGCGACAAGGTCGAGCCAGGAATGTCCAGTGACTGCTGCAGCCGACCCACCGGCAACCCGTCGATACCGGCGCGGACCAGCATCCGGTAGATCCGAAGCCGTGTCGGATTGCCAAGCGAATCCATTTGTGATGCTGCTATTTCTATATTCATGGAAATATCGGTATCGCCGGTCAAGCCGCGCGTCAAGCCACGATCGCTGATGAAGCCCTGTCAGATGGCCTGCGTTGGCGGCCCGCTCTTCGCGGCGAAAATACAGCTGCACCATTGACCCAGTCGATATTTCCAGTATTCTCGACATATGGAACAGGAAGATGCAATTCTCGCTTTGGCAGCACTCGCGCAATCGACCCGGCTGGAAACATTCCGGCTTCTGGTCCGTCATTCCCCCGACGGCCTGCCGGCCGGGGAGATCGCCCGGGCGCTCGCCATTCCGCACAACACGATGTCGACCCATCTCAACATCCTGTCGCGGGTCGGGCTGCTGTCGGCCGAACGGCGCAGCCGGGTGATTGTCTATCGGGCCGACGTGCCGCGCCTGCGCGAATTGATGCTTTACCTGATCAAGGATTGCTGCGGCGGAAACGCGGATTTCTGCGCGCCGCTGATCGCCGAACTCGAACCATGCTGTTAAAACAGGAGCGGTCACGATGACCAAGACGACCTTCAACGTGATGTTTCTCTGCACGGGAAATTCCGCACGATCGATTATTGCCGAAAGCGTTCTGCGCAAGGATGGCGCCGGCAAGTTCAATGCATTCTCGGCAGGCAGCTATCCGAAAGGCGAGGTCAATCCCTTCGCCCTCGAAACGCTTGTTGGCCACAACTACCCCGTCGAGGGGCTGCGCTCGAAGAGCTGGGATGAGTTTGCAACGGCAGGTTCGCCGGCGCTCGATTTCGTTTTCACGGTTTGCGACAATGCCGCCGGCGAGGCCTGCCCGGTCTGGCCGGGACAGCCGATGACGGCCCATTGGGGCGTTGAGGATCCTGCCGATGTCCAAGGCACCGATGCCGAAAAGCGCGTCGCCTTTGCGACCACGCTGCGCTACATGAAGCTTCGCATCGCCGCCTTCGCAGCCTTGCCCGTCGAGAGCCTCGAGCGCCTCAGCCTGACGGCCAAGCTTCGCGATATCGGCCAGATGGAAGGCACCACCAACCGGAGGCCGGACGTCGCATGAACAGCCCGGCCGATATCGTCATCTATCACAACCCCGACTGTGGAACCTCGCGCAACACGCTGGCGATGATCCGCAATGCAGGCATCGAGCCGCATGTCGTCGAGTATCTGAAAACCCCGCCCAGCCGGGCCCTGCTGGCGCAACTGATCGCGCGCATGGGCACCGGTGCCCGCGACCTCCTTCGCGAAAAGGGCACACCCTTTGCCGAGCTCGGTCTCGGCAACACGGATCTTGACGATGCGGCACTTCTCGATGCGATGATGGAACACCCGATCCTTATCAACCGGCCAATCGTCGTCTCGCCGCTCGGCGTCCGGCTGTGCCGGCCGTCGGAAGTCGTGCTCGATCTGCTGCCGAGCGCGCAGCAGGGGGCGTTTTCGAAAGAAGACGGCGAGAGCGTCGTCGACGAGGCTGGCCGTCGGGTCTGATCACACCACCGTTCAATGATATCCGGCTTTCCGCCTCCGAACGGGCGGAAGCAGACCTTTTATGCAAGGAACCCGCCATGCAGCCCGCAGAGCCGTCCATTCGCCTGTCCTTTCTCGACCGCTACCTGACGGTCTGGATCTTTGCCGCCATGGCGCTTGGTGTGGCGCTCGGCAGCCTGTTCGAGGGGTTTCCCGCCGCCTTGAACAGCCTGTCGGTCGGCAGCACCAATATTCCGATCGCCATCGGCCTGATCCTGATGATGTATCCACCGCTTGCCAAGGTTCGGTATGAGGAGCTGCATCTGGTCTTTGCCGACAAGCGCATTCTGGCAATCTCGCTCGTGCAGAACTGGATCATCGGGCCGACGCTGATGTTCGGGCTGGCCGTGCTCTTCCTGCGCGATTATCCCGAATACATGACCGGCCTGATCCTCATCGGCCTTGCCCGCTGCATTGCCATGGTGCTGGTCTGGAACCAGCTGGCGCGCGGCGACAACCAGTATGTCGCCGGCCTCGTCGCCTTCAATTCGATCTTCCAGATCCTGTTCTTCAGCGTCTATGCCTGGTTCTTCCTGACATTCCTGCCGCCACTGTTCGGTCTTGAGGGCAGCGTCATCGACGTCTCGTTCTGGACAATCGCGGAGGCCGTGCTGATCTATCTCGGCATCCCCTTTGTAGCCGGCTATCTGTCGCGGCGCATCCTGACGGCAACGAAGGGCAGGGACTGGTACGAGGGTGTCTTCCTGCCGGCGATCGGCCCGATCACGCTGGCCGCGTTGCTGTTCACCATCGTCGCCATGTTCAGCCTCAAGGGCGGCGATGTCGTGCGCCTGCCGTTCGATGTCGTGATGATCGCCATTCCGCTGACGATCTACTTCCTGATCATGTTCTTCGTCAGCTTCCTCATGGCAAAATCGGTCGGCACGAACTATCCGCGCTCGACGGCTGTTGCCTTCACGGCGGCCGGCAACAATTTCGAACTGGCCATCGCGGTTGCCATCGCCGCCTTTGGGCTTGCGTCCCCCGTCGCCTTCGCCGCCGTCATCGGCCCGCTGGTCGAGGTGCCGGTGCTGATCATCCTCGTGCAGTTCGCACTCTGGATGGGACGGCGGTATTTCCCGACGGACAATCGGCGCGCACCGGCGGCGTAATGGCGGATACGACCAGAGTGGATGCAAAATCAGCATTTCGCTTTGGTCATGTCCTGTAAATCGCAGGTGAAGGGATTTTTGCTACAGTGCGCGAAACACCCGGAGCCGCCCATGCGCCACAGGCCGCCGCCGATCAATCGCAGCCGCGCCCGCGCCATGCGGGCGGATGCGACGCTTGGCGAAAACCCGCTGGCAGGCCCTGCGTAACAGCCAACTCGAAGGCCATAAATTTCGCCGGCAGGTGCCGCTTCATAGCTGCATTCTCGACGTCGTCTGTTTTGAAGCGCGGCTGATCGTCGAGGTGATGGCTTCCAGCATGCCGAAAGTCCGCGCGATCTCGCCCGCGATGTATTCTTTCAAGCGAAAGGTTTTCGTGTGCTGCGCTTCTGGAACGACGACATCATCAAAAACCTCGATGGCGTCTGCCTGACGATTTTGGCTGAACTCAAGGATACCGGCGAATGGGAGCTTTACCTCTCCCCTTGTGGGAGAGGATACAAAATCAACATCTTAGTGTCCGTCCGGAGACTTTGAGAATCGGCGGAATCGGTTAGCGGACTTCGGTTTGCGGGTTGTGCGCGGTTGTGATTCCTTTTGTGCTTTCGAATCACGAAAGGAAGCTGCGATGTGGACGATCGA
>NZ_LSRP01000106.1 GCF_001885585.1 Pararhizobium antarcticum | reverse complement strand
ACGGTGTAGATCCCCTGTCCATCCTGCTGTCATTTGCAGAAAGGAAATAGGTGGCCGGATTTTACTCCGCCCGCAGCTGGATTATTCCGCCGCTACCGTGGCCGACTTTTGCACCGCCGCTCTCAATTCTTACCTCTCGCCACTTTGGAATATTGTATTTATCGTCTGGCCGATCATCTTTCTGTTTACCGCCCTCGTGCCGGTCTCGACCTATTCGATGGATTTTTTCCTTCATATCGTGCCGTTCCTCCTTCTTAACGAGCTCGCTCAACTCTGCGGCCTGTGGGGGGCGAGGACGATGGCCGGGCGGCGATGGTACATGGCGATGTTTCCACTGACCCTCAAGGCGCTATGGACGGTTGCACGGGGAAGGAAGATCTCGTTCCCTGTGACGCCCAAGGACCGCACTGAAGGCCGCTTCCTGCATCTGGTCAAATGGCAGATCCTTTTGGTGGCCCTGACCCTGGCAGGGATGATCTATGCGTGGAGCCTTCACGTGTTTGGCCTCGGGTCCTATTCGCTGGGAGGGCTGATCGCAAACACGGTCTGGGGCGCGAACAACGTACTGTCACTGTTGCCGATCATAAGGGCGGCCGTCTGGGCGCCCGACCCAGAATTCGATACACCCGTGATGGAGGGGCATTGTCTTGAAACAAAATGAAGCGATGATAGCCGCGCGTGGTCAGATCATCTGGATCCTAGCGCTGATCCTTTCAACAAGCGCGATCATCTACTTGGAGCGCCTTGACATCGGAGCCCCGGCGCATGAGCCAGAGACGCCCGTTTCAGATGATCTAGTCGTTTCCGCGAACCAGGCCCTGGCCGCGGCTGAGCGGCGCTTTGAGGCGTCGCCCGGGGATGCCCAATCGGCAGCAGCACTTGTACTTGCGCTTTCCGTGGCTGTTCAGGCCGGGGTGTTGGATATCTCGGACGGACGGGCGCGGGCGGAGGCTTTCCGCGGTCAGGGTTCCGTCGCAGCGCCCGAGTGGGGCGCGATCGAAGTGCTAGCAGACCTTACCTTTGGCCAGTGAACCTATGTGTCATGGGGCATCCTTGCGGTGTTTGACCATCCGCAGGCGTACGTTGTCTTCCGCCTGAATAAAACTGACTTCATCCATCGACACCACGATCAGCGAAAGCCCACGACCGCCTTCGGCTAGGTTTTCAATAACCAGCTCTTCAAGCCCAAGCTTCTGCTGGCCCGCACCGTCAAAGAGCGTAGGCATCGGCGGGGAGCCGTCAGCGATCTCGAGCACCACATCCGCGTCGGACACCGCAAGGAAGATTCCGATCGGCTTTTCGCTGTCCGACGGTCCATGCTGCATCGAGTTCGTCAACGCTTCGACCAAGGCAAGCTCTACGCTGGCCGCCGCGTCGTCGTCCAACACTCCGGCCAGCCAGGCGCGCAACTGATCGGCAGCTCGACCCAGTTCGCCAAGATCCCGCCCGATCATCATGCTTAACTGTAACGTCATCGCCGCGACCGTCACCTTGCCAAGGCCTTCACTGCGTCATGTACACTGTTACTGACCAAAAAGACCCGGTCCATCCGGGTCAGCGTGAACAATTTGGCAACGGGGGTCGCCATCGCTGCCACGGCAATCGTCCCCGTCGGGCCCAGCCGCTTAGCGGCCGCGATCAACGCACCTAGGGCCGAGCTGTCTATGAAGGTCACCTCGCCCATGTCGATAATGATGGTCTGCTCGCCCCGGCTGATCCGCTCGATCAGCGCATCGCGCAGCCCGGATGCCACGCTTGCGTCCAACCGTGCCTGCTTGGGCCGCAGGACGCACATTCCACTGGACCGGTCTTCACTGATGTCCATCTACCCTCTTTCCTTCCAGAACGACGATAGTGACGTCGTCGTCCAGGGTATCGTCGCCACGCCAAGACCGCATTGCGACATCCAGTTCGTCGATGATCTGTTCGGTGGTCTTGCCCTTTCCTCCCCGCAGCACCTTCTGCAGACGCTCGTCCGAGAAGGGTTCTCCGTCAGGGCTTTCCATTTCATGCACTCCGTCAGTGGCCATTACCAGACGGTCGTTAGGCCCAAATGAAAATGATACTGCGTCAAACGTCGCTTGCGCAAGGGCACCGATGGGCAGGCCCCCTTCGCCCAAGGCTACCAGGTCGCCATTCGAGCGCAGGAGGATCGGCGAGGGGTGCCCCGCCTGCACCAAAGTGCCTTGCTCGGTCGAATGGTCGATCTCGGCGAGCAGAAGCGTGAAATAGGGCAGATCGCTGGGCCATTCCCGATTGATCTCTTTCGCCAGGTCCGCAAGATTCGACCCGGTCGGACGCTGAAGGATCGCCTGGGCGACGGTGTATTTTGAGGCTATCGACACAAGTGCTGCAGCGGCACCATGGCCGGCCACGTCAATCTGGAACACGATGACGCGCCCGTCCGCTTGCTGCAGGACGTCGAAGGTATCGCCGGCGAGAAAATTCGACGGTCGGAAGTACGACGAGAGCGAGACACCTGCCATCTGCGCCTGCTGGGGCAAGAGAGAAGCCTGAATCAAAGCAGCCGCTTCGAGGTCAGTTTTCAAATGGGTATAGGTTTCCTCAAGACGGCCATGAAGCTTCAGCCGCTCTCGTTGCAAGGTCTGGCGGCGCGAAGCGTTCGCCTTGAACACCCGCAAGGCATCATCCATCGCGCCGATTTCCCTGATCCGGTTTGGCTTCGGCAGCGACACGGCAAGATTTTCATTGGCCAGTTCCAGCATCGCAACGCGCATCCTTTCCAGCGGGCCGACGACCAAGGCCAGCACGACCCAGAAGGAAACGCCAAGGATCAGCGCCGAGGCGCACAGCACCAATCCCCAGATCAACATGTTCGTCCATGCCTCAGTTCGCGTCTCGATGACATGGTTTTGCATAACGCGAAAGGTCGCAGCCTGAAGTTCGTCCAATTGCAGAATCGCAGCTGCTGAAACGCGACGCCACCTAAGGACTGCTTCGTCCAGACCACTGCCGGAAAGTAAAGCCTGACGCAGCGCCCTCTCGGCATCACCATAGACCTGCGCATCGAAACTTCCGAACCCCACGCCGAGGTGCCCCTCGCCAAGCGCCGCGAGAATTTCCTCAAATGGTGCCACCGAAACAGCGGTTTCCGTTGGTGCGATGGAGCCCAAGGGGGCAGTGTCGAGAAGTCCTGCTTCTGCAGTGCTAAGTGTAGCATTGGCCTGCCGAACGGTCTCTACCTCCAGCAGCGCGTCGTTCTTCATTATCTCATCGAGCAGGATAAGCGTAAGAGTGCGCAGGTGATAAATGCTGAATAGGTTCTCGCCGGTATCGCCCAGATCCAACAACCGCAGCCGGATCGCTCGCAGATCCTTTACGACCAGGGAAATACCCGCGAGCCACTGCGAAGCCTCCTTTTGCCGCGCTTGCGACCCCAAAGGCAACAACATCGCTGCAGCGGCGTCCGCGCGCATTTCGGGAAGAGTCTTCAGAAAGACTGCGGCAAGGTCCGCTTCTGTGCCGGCGTCGTCCGACTTGAAGGCGCCCGCGACCGCCAATCGGATTGCGGCAAAGCTGCGATCCGTTTCGACCGCAGTTTCTGACCGGGCTTCAGCCCCGATTGCCAGGGATAGGAAGATCGCATTGCGTTCACGTCCCAGCGCCAGTGTTGCCCTTGCAATCTTGTTACGGGCGATGTTGGCTTCGAACTGCTGTTGCGCCCGACCGTGCAGCACTGAGAGGTCATTTAGCTGAACTGCCGCCAGAACGAGGATCACCATTCCAAGAGATCCAATCAAGGCCAGAAGGGTCGATCTTATGGTCGTGAAGGGCATGAACAGTCCAAGCTTGAGCGTTGAGAGCCTTCGGAGAACAAGGCGCCGCGATCGGTCAAACTTGGCTAAGAATGGCAACGCTACTTCGCTTGTCGGTGAAGACATTTTGGTGATACCTACTGCAGCAAGTTTTTATTTGGGTGGCGGCGTGACAGAGTTTCCCCTAGGGCCGAACGAAACCGAGCGATTGCGAGTTCTGCAGGCAAGCGGCCTCATGGATGCCCTAGCTGTCGCCGGACTTGATGTGCTTTGTGAGGAGGCAGCAAGGCATTTTAGCGTCAAGACAGCGATTGTGACCCTGCTCGATAAGGACGTCCAGGTATTCAAGGCAAAGTTCGGGATCGAAGCGAACAGCACGCCACGGAGGATGGCGTTCTGCAACTTCACTATTCTCAGCGACCAGGTATTCATTGTTGGCGATGCGCTGGCCGACCAGCGTTTTGCGTCCAATCCGCTGGTGACAGGCCCACCTTTCATCCGTTTTTATGCGGGTGCCCCCCTTATCTTTCGCCAGGAAGTACGACTAGGTGCGCTGTGCCTGCTGCATCCCAAGCCACGGACTTTCTCGCTTGGCGACCGGGCAGAACTTCATGAGATGGCTGACCGCGTCACCGATTTTGTATCCGATGCTTGGTACGCTATCGACCATCATCAGTGACTTTGTGGTTTGGTTAATGCAAAATTTTAGGAGATCCCGAAACGACACAGAATCGAGTGATTCATCTATTCCGAGGTGATAGTCGGGTGACTGTGAGTTATTCTAGCCGTTCACAGGTCATAACCAACCACGTTTCGTCCCGGCAAGGTCCGGGGGCCCCAGATTATTACTGAGACCTTGGTGGTGGGTGCGACGGTGACTGCGGTGTCAACGGCGGAGTAAAATCCGGCCACTGGGCGGCGCAAAACCAGGCCAGTGGCGAGACACTGAGCGCCATGGCACGCGCGCTCGCCACATAGCTGGCGCGGGCCATGGCGCTTTGGCCTATCGGGCCAAAACTGCGCGGGGTGATCAGGGCGCGGCGTCGGCTTTTCTGGCACGGCTCTGACCGAGCCGGTAGCTGTCGCCGTTCATTTCGAGGATGTTGACGTGATGGGTCAGCCTGTCGAGGAGAGCACCGGTCAACCGCTCGGTTCCGAAGGTCTCGGTCCATTCATCGAACGGCAGGTTGCTTGTGATCAGCGTGGCGCCGCGTTCGTAGCGCTGCGAGATCATCTCGAACAGCAACTCGGCGCCGGTCTTGCTCAGGGGGACGAAGCCCAACTCGTCGATGATGAGCAGTTTGACTGCGGCCATCTGTTTCTGCAGGCGGATCAGCCGGCGCTCATCGCGGGCTTCCATCAACTCGTTGACCAGCGCGGCGGCGGTGGTGAAGCTGACCGACATCCCCTTCTGGCAGGCGGCCAGACCCAGGCCAAGGGCGATGTGGGTCTTGCCGGTGCCACTGGGCCCGAGGGCGATGACGTTCTCGCGCCGGTCTATCCATTCGCAGCGGGCCAGTTCCAGAACCTGCATCTTGTTGAGCTTGGGGATTGCCTTGAAGTCAAAGCTGTCGAGGCTTTTGACCGCCGGAAACTTCGCGGCCTTGATCCTGCGTTCGATCATGCGGCGTTCCCGGTCGATCAGTTCCAGCTCGACCAGGCGCGCCAGGAACTGGACATGGTCCAGCCCCTCGGCGGCGCATTGGCGCGCCAGTTTCTCGTATTCCCGCAGGAAGGTGGGCAGCTTCAGGGTCTTCAGATGATGCGCTAGCAGGATCTTCGGGGCCTCGGTCATGCCGCATCCTCCGACATCAGGCACATGTAGCTTGCCGCGGATGTCGTTCCGACCGTGGCGCGCGGCAAATAGGGATAGACATCGAGGTCCAGCCTCGGCGGCCGCTTCTCGACGTGGCAAAGGATGAGGTGCTTGACCGCGTCAAAGCCGATAGCGCCCAACTGCAGTGCCTTCTTCACGGCGGCATGGAGATCGTCGATGCCGAAGGTCTCGAGCAGGCGCAGAACCTGAACGTATTCGCGGCGTCCGGCCTTGATCATCCGCGCCTCCATCAGGCGGCGCAGGGTTGCGAACTCGGGTGGTAGGTTCCATTCGGCCAAGGGCGCGGCTTGGTCCAGCGCATTGATCTTCTTCTCAATAAGCGGAAGATAGTGAACCGGATCGAAGACCATGTTCTCACGATCGTAGCAGCGCGGGTGCCTGGCGATGATCTCGCCACCGCTGCCGATCACCACCGCGTCGACATAGCCGCGGATCCAGACGTCACGGTGGCCGAAAGCGACGGGGACCGAGTAGTCGTTGGTTTTGTAACGCACCAGCGCCTGTGAGCTGACCCGCCCCGTCGTCTGATCGCAGGCGTCGAACGGCGCGGCCGGCAGGTCGGCCATGGCCACCAGATCTCGCGCGAGACGTTCCCCGATCGTCTCGGACTGGCCGCGCAGGACATCCGTCTGACGTTTGCGGCACCGGTCCTCCAGGTAGGCGTTGAACTCCTGCCAAGTTGCAAACCGGGGGATGGGCACCATGAAGTTGCGGCGGGAGTAGCCGACCAGCCCCTCAACATTGCCTTTGTCATTGCCCTTGCCGGGGCGGCCGTAGCGGTCACGGAAAAGATAGTGCGACAGGAACCCGCTGAAGAGCGTGGCCCGCTGGCGCGTCCCATCGGGCAGGATCTTGGACACAAGGCATCTGTCGTTGTCGTAGAGGGTCGACGCGGGCACCTTGCCGAGGAAGGCGAATGCGTGGACGTGACCATCGACCCAAGCTTCCGATGTCGCCGCCTGATAGGCCCGCACGAAGCAGGCATCGCTGTGCGGCAGGTCCATGACGAAGAAATGCGCCTTCTGCTCGACGCCGCCAATGATGACGACGGCTTCGCCAAAATCGGCTTGGGCATGTCCGGGCGGATGGGCCAGCGGCACGAACATCTCACGCCCACGCCGCTCGTGCTCGCGCACATAATCCTTCATGATCGTGTAGCCGCCAGTGAAGCCGTGTTCATCGCGAAGCCGCTCGAACACCCGCTTCGCCGTGTGACGCTGCTTGCGGTGGACCTCGCGGTCCCCCTCCAGCCAGGCGTCGATGATCCCGGTGAAGGCGTCCAGCTTCGGCCGCTTCACCGCCGCCTTGCGCCGATAGCCAGGCGGAACCGAGAACGCCAACATCTTCCTGACGCTGTCGCGCGAGATGTTGAACTGTCGTGCCGCCTCTCGCTGGCTCATGCCCTCAGCACAGGCCAGCCGAACCTTCCGATACAAATCCACGGTGAAAATCCTCCCGCCCTCCCTGCAGCCTGCAAGGAAAGACATAGGTGGACGACTATTGCGCCGCCCGCAGCGGGCTCATCCCGCCGCTACCGTGGCCGACTTTCTCACCGCCGTTCTCACTCGCCATGGCATTCGACGCCCCCATTGCACAAGTGCAATGGGTGGTGATTTCCTACCTTCTGGCAGTGACCACCACGATTGTCGGCGCCGGTCGATTGGGCGACATGTTGGGGCGGCGGCGCGTGCTACTCTTGGGGATAGCGCTATTCGCGGTTGCTTCCGCCGTAGGGGCGGTTGCCCAAAATCTCTGGCTGCTGGTCGCCCTGCGCGGCGTCCAGGGCTTGGGGGCTGCCGTCATGATGGCTCTGACGATCGCTTCGGTCAGCGACATGGTGCCGAAGGACCGGACTGGACGCGCCATGGGCTTGCTTGGCACGGTGTCAGCGGTTGGGACGGCCTTAGGGCCATCGCTGGGCGGAGTGCTGATCAACGCCTTTGGCTGGCCTGCCGTTTTTGCCTTTACGGCAGTCACCAGCACGGCGGCCTTCCTCTTCGGACGCAAAGTGTTTCCGGCCGATGCGGTACGAGACCGCAAATCTCTTGGCTTTGATCTTCCGGGCATGCTTATGCTCATGTTGTCGCTGGGTTCTTATGCCTTGGCGACGACGCTTGGCGGGGGGGCCCCTGGCTTGATCAATGCTGTCCTCGGCGTGCTAGCAATAATCGGGCTGGCGCTGTTTGTTGTGGCAGAGCGCCACACGCGCGCGCCGCTGGTACAGTTGTCACTGTTGCAAGACTGCGCTCTCACGACCGGCCTTCTGTCGATGTCTCTGATTTCGACGATCATGATGGCGACCCTCGTGGTCGGTCCATTCTACTTGTACGGGGTTCTGGGGCTAGGCCCGGTACAAACTGGAATGGCAATGTCAGTCGGGCCGGTTGTATCCGCTTTAATCGGTGTTCCGGCCGGTCGGCTGGTTGATCGCTACGGTGAAGCGATTGTCACCTACTCCGGTCTCGTTGGTGTCATCGCCGGGTCGGTCCTAATGCTACTACTTCCCGGTCCCTTCGGGGTCGTGGGATATATCAGTGGCCTTGCGATCATCACGGCCAGCTACGCCGTTTTCCAAGCTGCCAACAACACCGCAGTCATGAGTACCGCTTCAAGCGAGCGTCGCGGGGTGACATCAGCGCTTCTGGGACTGTCGCGCAATCTAGGTTTGATCACTGGCGCATCCGCCATGGGCGCCGTGTTCGCGCTGGGGAGCAAGGGGGCGATTTTCCCGGGCTTGGGCACCGGGGGCGAGGCTGGGTTACAAGTGACGTTTGCTATTGCAGCGTTGCTTGCAATGTTTGCGCTTGGGCTTTCGTTCCTCGGACGTCAGGCCACATAACTTGAAATTCCACCGGTCGTAGCGTGGTTGACTCCGACTCAGGCCACTGCCTCTATCGCTTGATGAAGCCTCGCTGATCGGAGAGTGCAGCCTGCTCGACGACGATCTATGTTGAAAGACGCGCAAGCGGCACCGCCGCGCAAGGTCGACATGGCCCGATCCGTCGAGCAGGCCTTTGCGACTAAGAACTACGCTGCCAAAATGCTCATCAATGGTAGGTGGATTTCGAGATGGGCGAGTGGGTGACATATTTCTGTGATTTTAGGGATGCATATCAATGAAAGCTGCGATTTGCCGCCGGTACGGGCCGCCCTCGTCTGTCACAATCGAGGAGGTCGCGCAGCCCCTGCCCGGGTCCGGAGAAGTTCTGGTGGCCGTCGAGGCTGCCGGGCTGACCGCAGGCGATGCGCGCATCCGTGGCGCGCGCGCGCCCGGCGGCATGGGGCCGATGATCCGGCTGGTCTTTGGATTGCGAGGCCCGCGGCGGCCCGTGCTGGGGCGCGAATATGCCGGGCGCGTGGTGGCGGTCGGTGCGGGTATGACACAGTTTCGGGTGGGCGATGCGGTCTTCGGCATCACCGACGGGATGCACATGGGCGCGCATGCCGAGTTCGTGTGTGTCAAGGCAACCGGCCTGATCCTGCCGCGCCCCGAGACGCTGAGCGTGCCCGAGGCGGCGGCGTTCTTTTTCGGAGGATTGACGGCAGCGGATTTCTTGTTGGACCAGTGCGCCCTGCAGCCGGGCGAGCGCGTGCTGGTGGTGGGCGCAACCGGCGCGGTCGGCTCTGCCGCCGTTCAGATCGCGCACCATCATGGCGCGCATGTGACGGCGCTGGCCAGCGCGGAAAATCTCGATCTCGCGCGGCAGCTTGGCGCTGATGTGGCGCAGGACTACCGTACAGCGCCGCCACCGGGCCCGTTCGATGTCATTCTGGATGTGCCCGGCGTTATGCCCGACGCGTTGGCGCGGCTGGCGGACTGCGGACGGTTGGGGTTGATCACGGCCGACCTGCCCTCGATGTTGGGCGCGATGCTGCGCCCCGGACGCGGCGAGGGCCGGAGGCTTTGCGCCAATGTCATCAAGGAAACACGGCAGGCAATGGCACGGCTGATGGCGCTGCATGAGGCGGCGGCCTATCGCCCGCTGATCGGCTCCGTTTTCCCCCTCTCGGAGATCGCGCTGGCCCATGCACAGGCGGACAGCGGCCATAAGCGCGGCAATCTGGTGATCGAAATGGCACCAAAGGCCTGAAAGCGATTCATGCCCTGCCGCGATGACCAGCGATTCCGAATCGCCGCAGGCGTAGGAGCGGGGCTTGACCTCAGTCTCGCGCATGCTGCATACCATACCGCATGTTATTTTACGATTCGAGGATGATGATGTCCATTCACCGATGCAGCCTCCCTCCTGATGCGTTCTTGAAGCGATATGCTGGCAACGTTGGCTATGCGGATTGCTTCCGCGTCGATGTTCCGGGGACTATTGGTCTTGGTCGATATGTCGAGGCATTCTACACGACACGGCTCTTCAAGGCTGAACGGGCGATCCTGTCATTGGCTGGGCACCCTTCGTCGGACGCCGAGGCTGCATTGGTGGCCCAAGGTGAAGCCTCCCGATTTGCCGCATGGCATGTCGAGGCGCGCGCTGACGACCAACTCCTGATGTGCGACGTCACGGGCCGAACAAGGTCCTGGTTCAAGGTAGCCTCGAACCAGGATGGAGACACCACGCTCTATTTCGGTTCCGCTGTCACTCCGGTCAAGACCGGCAAGGCTGGCCGCAAGTCGATGGGTCTGGTTTTCAACGTCCTGATGCCAGTGCACATCTTGTACTCTAGGGCGCTGCTTGCAGCCGCGAAGCGCAAGATCGCGCGCTCCAGCCAGTACGTGATGGCATGATGGTTTTCGTTGTGCCCGCCCTGCTCGCTATCGGTATCGCGGTGATCCATGCCGCTGCAGGGGGGCGAGAGATCGCGCGACCTTTGTTGCAACAGCAAACGCTGTCGCCGACTGTAACGCTGACCCACTACTACTGCTGGCACATGGCGACGATCAGTCTTGTGGTGCTGGCAGGGTGTTATGCCTATGCAGCCGTGTCACCGGACGGGCGCATCCTTGCGGCCCTTGCAACCCTTGTCTCGGGCGCGTTCTGTGTGTGGGGGCTGGTGCTGGTCTTGTGGAAACGGCAGCGCCATCGCGACATGCCCCAATGGGTGCTTTTTCTTGGACTCACCGGAAGCGGCGCCTGGGCGCTGGCGGCATGACAGAGGTCGCGCCACGTCGCCAGAGAGGACCGGATCCGTGGATTGAAGCGGCCTACGTCCTGCTGGCAGAGCAAGGCCATAGCGCCGTGACAATCGAGCGCCTGACGGCTGCGACAGCAAAGACGCGCGGCTCATTCTATCATCACTTCGGCAGCATGGAGACGTTTGTCGCAAGGCTGGTGGCCGACTGGCAGGAACGCAACACCGAACGGATCGTGCGCCTTGCGCACGCCACGCGCGAACCAGGCAAGCGCAGGAGAGTTCTTAATCGGGAGGCAGGTCAGCTCGATGCACGCGTCGAAACGGCCTTCCGGATTTGGGCTGGCCTCGATCCGCAGGTCAGAGAAGCGTGCGACGCTGTCGATGACCGCAGGGTGTCAGTTCTGGCGCAAGACCTGGTTGAGTTCGCAAGAGCGTTGGGGTGCGACCTTCCGGAACAAGAGGCAACGGCGCTCGCGCAGATCGAATACGCAGCCTTTATCGGAGGAATGCTCCTCGCATCGAAGGGGAAAGGCAGCTTCTTGCTCGACCTTGGACCCAAATACGACGACATGCTGACCGCCTACCTGAAAAGGCGGCAGGGCTGACTTGAGAGCACGGCCTCAGGCGTTGGGGCTGATCCAGAATGTCACGGCCGTCCAAAGTCGCCTAGCCTGCCAACAAGCACCATAGTGTCCACCATCGTTGGTGGACACTATCCAAATCTCCCACCCGCCGCATTGCCCTTAATCCAGAACGTTGGCAGCCTTGGAGGGATGCCACAACAGAACGACTCGAGGGCCGCAAAAGCAAAAAGCCCCCGCTTTCGCTGGGGGACTCGTCAAACGTTGAGGTGGCGTTGAGGTAAAATGCGAGTGTCTATACACAAGTGTTTTTGTCGGATTCCAAGACTTTGTTATCCAACAGAATTTTGGTTGCGGGGACAGGATTTGAACCTGTGACCTTCAGGTTATGAGGGTCACCCAGGAATCCTAAATAACCTCGTAATTTCAAGTTGTTAGCCTATTTTTATGCTCGCAATGTCGGCGTCGTGTCGCACGGAATAGCCGCAAACCTCTGGTAAAGAATGGGAATCGCATCACCCTCACAGCTTTGTTGCGACCATGGCCATGGCCGACTTATGATTCAGAGAAATGATGGCCATGCTTTCGACCAAATGCTTGATACGCACTTCGCCGACACCAAGCTCGGCGGGTTTGCCACTGATCTGAGCGCACGAGGGACGAGCGACCGTCAGCTAAGCGGGACCCCTTGCGGTCGTTCACTGCATCTGCGACGAAATCTTTTTTGCAGGTCGGTGCGTCTGGGCGCGTACAACATTGCCCCCATGCGACAGCCAAAGGTTGTCTTGACTGATCGGCGACCGCCTCGTTGATCTAAGGCACCTTTAACCTAAGAGATTGCAGATAAACAGCATCCGCCCGGTTTGGCCACTTCATGGAACAAAAAACCCGATCCTCTTCCGAGATATGAAGAACGCCAGCCTTGGTTTTGAACGCAGTTTCCAGTTCGGATATTTGCAACCAAATACTCATCGAATCCAGTTCGGCATATGCTTCACGAAACTGGCAATACCAACTCAACTCATAGAGTTTCAGGTCGTCAAACCGACGCGCTAAACCAAGTGACTTTGCATGGTCGGGAAAACCGTCGTACAGGCCGAGCAAACCGTCGAGGCCAGCCAAGGAATAGGTGTCCCCCCTCACAACCATCTTCAGTATTTGGTCAACATCCAACTTCTCGCCAAATCGACGGGTAAGGTCAGCTAGAACTTTTCCAAATTCTTGCGAGTCCGCCCGCGAAAGGTGGGGGCCTCGCTTGTTCAATTTGTCGATAGCCCCATTGAAAACCGCGATGTGGCCGCCCTCGCCAAGGTGCTTGAGCAAGTCTGAAGCCAGCGCCAGTGCCTTTGCATCATACTTTGAGGAAAACACCTCGAACAGCTTCTGAACAGCCATTAACTGAGAGCTTTTGGTCACGCCAAGCGCGATCTCCGGTAGGTGACGCTGGAACGACAGGTTTAGCTTGTTTTCTACAGGGACCTTAACCAGAACGCTGTTGGCACCATATAAAATTTCCTCTCTGCCAATAAGATACTCTTGCAGCCATACATAGTGGATTTCGTTGCTCTGCACATTCACCAAGAGAAGGAGAACCGGGACCCTGAACTGGTTTGCGTACTTCAGAACTCGGTTTTAATTCGAACATAATAGCTGCGGTTTCTATAGATAGGCTTGAGCGTTCCCTTGACTTGAATTTTCACGAGCGCGCCAGATAGTTCTTCGACGCCATCTGTGATGTCGATAAGTTCTGCTTCCAGATCAATCCCAAAGTCATGCGACTGAGTTCGACAAATCCAGTTCGAAGCGTCTAGGAACGCTCCTTGAGCAAGATGCTCAGCTAGATCACCGGTCCTCTGAGAAACTGATCTTTTGGGCAATATTCTTTTCCGAGATGTGTCTGCAGGCTGCTTCATCTACCATCATTGTTGTATGAGCTCTAGCAAGAACTAATGTTCGAATGGCAGCAAAGCGTCCTGCAACTGCGGCAAGTCGGAAGCGGCATGGATGCCTCGTTTGGGCCGAGCACGTTGCTGCGCCCGCAAACAGACTTGCCTCGTTGCAGGATGCATGAATGTCGCTGATGGGTTGTTCGCGCAGACACCCGTTTTGCCAAGGCGCAGATACGTGGTCTCGCCCGACATGACATGAGCAGAGCACACCTGTCCACCATATGGATTGTTGTGTCAGGTGGAGAACAATTGCTACCCCAACAGTTTCGCCTCGACCATAGCCATGGCCTTCTGGTGGTCCGGTGACGGGAACAGATGCCCATACCGTTCCATGGTCATCTGGATCGAGGAATGACCCGCGAAGGTCATGATTTCCTTGATTGAGAAGCCCTGCTCGATCCAGAGCGACACGGCGAAGTGGCGGAGGTCGTGCCAGCGCATGGTCACCTCGACCATGGCCAGCAGCTTTCGGAAGCGGTCCTGCGTGCGGGTGTGCTGCAGGATCCCGCCCTGTGGCGCGGGGAATACCAGCCCCAGATCGCTTTTCGGGCAGCGTAGTTTCCATCGGCGCAGGGCGTTCAGCACCATCGGCCCGGCCGGGATGTCTCGGAACCCTGCCCGCGATTTTGGCTCGCCCATCTGGTTGTAGGCATCGGCGCGCTGACGGATGTAGATGAAGCCCTTGTCGAAATCGACGTCCTGCCAGCGCAGGCCCCGCAGTTCCGATGCACGTAACCCGCCCAGCGCCGAGACGATCAGATGCGGTTTGAAATCCTCGTCTGCGGCTTCGATCAGGGCGCGGATCGCCTCCTTCGATGGCACCGGCGCCTTGTGCTCGATCCGGCTGGCCTTGATCACCCGCACGCCTTGGGCAGCATTGGTGAACAGTTGGCCATTATCCATGGCATGATCGAGGACCAGCTTCAGCACCGAAATTGCGCGGCGGGTCAGATGTTCGGACCGGCCATTCAGCAGCAACCGGTCGCGCAGTTCATTGACATGGCGGCGGGTCAACTGGGCGATCAGCTTGTCCCCGATCCCGACCACCGGCGCGTTCAGATGCAGCCGCACATAGTCGCTGTAGCCGCGCAGGGTCGAGCGTTCCATCCGCCGCCCCGTTTTGCAGCGCACCTCGCAATGGTCGAGCCAGCTTTTCGCGGCCCCGGCCACCGTTGTGCTGTCGCTGTCGGCCAAATAAGTGTGGTTGGCTACGAGCGAGCGAACCTTGATCAGATAGATATCCGCATCCTTGCGGCGCGGGAAAAGCTTGGACCGGCGTTTGCCAGCCTGGTCAGTGAAATCCACCTGCCAGCGCACAAGCCCCGAAGGCAGCGTCCGTTTGCGAATGGTAGCCATCTTGCCCTCACTCCCATACTTGGGATCAAAAACTCGCCGTGAACCTCGATTATCAAAGATTACTAATAGCATTGACGCAGTGCACGAGGTTATATATCCATACATCATGCGTACTGTCAAAGGATAGTGAAGTGGCACAAGAAATTACGATCCAGAAACTGGTCGACACCTTCAATGTTGGCCGGTACCAAATCGACGCTTGGATTTCGCGCGGCTATCTTGTTCCGCAAAACGACTGCGAACGTGGCAAAGCCCGGATTTTCACCATGCGGGATGCCATCGCCCTTGGTGTCATCGCGGATTTCGCCCGTCTTGGGTTTGAACCCGCGCGCGTCGCTCCGCACATCACCAATCTGCACGGCGTTGCCGACGGTGACGCCCTGCTGGTGATCTACGAAGGTCCGATCCGGATTTCGTCGCAAGACGACGCGGCCTTTATGGACTCCGACATTCCCGCCCCTGCGTCAAAGATCATCTCGCCCCAACGCTTGCCTGAGCTTGCGACAGATCCGGAGGTTCGCTCCTTTTCGGTCGTTAACCTCAACGACATCGAGCGACGCATTACAAAAGCCCTCGGCAGCGACTGACCCCCCAGCATTAACGGAGACAGCCATGAACATTCAAACGCAGGTCACCCCTGCGACCGCAGACGCTTGCCCATCGCTTGCCGACGACCTCCTGCACGGTGCGGAAGCCATCGCCATCTTTGTCTTCGGCAACGTGCGCCATCGACGCAAGGTCTATTACTACGCCAGTGACGCCAAAGTGCGGATGCCGGTGTTCAGGATCGGCAATGTTATCTGCGCCCGCAAAAGCAAGCTGATCGAGTGGATCGAGGCGCAGGAGCGTGGTCTTTGATCAGCAACCCAGCCTCGGTCGCCGACCTGGCCGCGCGCGTCAACAATCGGATAGCCGATCTGGCGCAGACGCTGCTGGGCGACCCAAACCTCGGACACACGACGAAATCCCAGTTGCGTTACGGCAGCAAGGGCAGCCTCGCGGTTGAAATTGCAGGCCCACGCGCTGGGCGTTGGTATGACCACGAGGCGGGGATCGGTGGCGATGGGCTGGAGCTGATCAAGCACCACGAGGGCTTGCCAGATGCAGAGGCCCGGCGCTGGGCGCGGGATTGGCTCGGCGACATTCAACACCGGCCTGCCCCATCAACAACGCTGGCACAAAGGACCGTGGACCGCAAGACATCCGTGGCCGAGATCGTCGCGAGTTCCAAGGGGACCGAGGCGAGTCCCGCTGAGGCCTATCTGCGCAACCGCAGCATCACCGCAATCCCACCAGCCGGTATCAGGTTCCGCCGTTTTGCCGCTGGCCAGTATGGCGCGCTGGTCGCCCTTGCCACGGACGAGGCCGGAGACGTGCTCGCTGTTCAGCAGGTTTATCTCACCGACGATGGCCGAAAGGCTCCAGTGGATGTCGTGAAGCGCACCAACAAGGCTGTGGACGGGTGGTCTGATCGCGCTGCCGTCCGCTTGCCGGGGATCGAGCCGCTGATCCTGTGCGAAGGCGTCGAGAACGCACTGTCCATCTGGCAAGCCACAGGGCAGGAAACATGGGCCTGCCTTGGCATTTCCAATATTGCGCGCGCGCCGGTCCCCGCAGGAAAACCTGTCATGATCGCTGGCGACGGTGACGCGTTGGATAGCAAGGCCCATCATCAGCGCCAAGGCGCAATAACGGCGCTTCGCGCACGGGGCCATGACGTGGCAGTTGCGGATCCGCCATCAGGCTCGGATTTCAACGACGTGTTGCGCGCAAGTGGAGAGGAGGCCGTCCGCGACATGATCCAACGATCCGTCCCCGCAGCCGCGATTTCTAACGACTGGCGCGGCGATCTCTTGGTCAACCGGGATGGCGAGCCCCGGCCCGTTCTCGCAAATGCCATTCTGGCGCTACGCAACGCGCCGGAATGGAAGCGCGTCCTCTGGCATGATGAATTCGCGTCCACCATTGTCGCACGCAATCCGCCGCCTTGGCACCCCAAACAGCACACATGGAAAAGGACCGACTGGTCTGACCGCTATGACTTGCTGGTGGCGGACTGGCTTCAGCATAAGGGTATCCTGGTGCCAGCTTCTATCGCAGGCCAGGCGGTCGAGGCGGTGGCGCACGACCGCCTGTTCCATCCCGTCAGAGAATATCTCGACGCCCTTCGTTGGGACGGCGTAGCACGGATCGACGGTTGGCTTTCGACCTATCTCGGGGCGGCGGACAGCGCATACGCCCGTGTGGTCGGCCCACGCTGGTTGATTTCAGCTGTGGCGCGCATCTACCGCCCCGGCGCGAAGGTAGACTGCGCCCTGATCCTTGAAGGCCCTCAAGGCATCAAGAAGTCATCCGCCCTGCAAATCATGGGCCACCCATGGTTCGCCGACCGTTTGTCCGACCTCAGCAGCAAGGATGCTGCCATGGAGACAAGAAGCGTCTGGATCATTGAAATCGCCGAACTTGACACGATGACGCGCGCCGAGGTCGGCACCATCAAGGCCTTCATCAGCCGAACCACTGATCGCTTTCGCCCTCCCTATGGCAAGCGGCTTGTGGAGTTGCCACGCCAGTGTGTCTTCGCAGGCAGCGTTAATCCCGAAGGCGGATATCTCAAAGACGCCACCGGCGGCCGCCGGTTCTGGCCCGTCGCCTGCGGTGCCATCGACATCGCTGCTGTGGAGCGAGACCGCGACCAGTTGTGGGCAGAGGCCTGTGTGCGGTTTCGCGCTGGCGACCCTTGGTGGCTGGATGATCAAAACCTCGAAGCCTTGGCCGCCGAGCAGCAGGCAGACCGCTATCAGGGCGATGCCTGGGACGATCCCATCCGCCGCTATCTCGAAATCGCCACAGGACAGCAGGATGGCGTGTCCGTGGCAGAGGTCCTTGAAAAGGCGCTGGGCATGGAAAAGGGGCGCTGGACGCAGGCAGATCAGAACCGGGTCGTGCGCACCCTGACCAGCATGGGCTTCCGGCAGTTCCGCGCTCGCATTGGTGGCCACGGCAATGACGCCCAGCGCGAACGTCGGTATCGGCGTGACAGCCTCGACAAGGAGCAGGTGGCATGAGTGGGTCCGGGTCTGTCAGCTTTGGGTCCGGGTTGGGTCCGAGTCTGCACATCTCAAATAACCCAACAAAATCAATGCTGGGTCCGGGTGGGTCCGGGTGGTCCGGGTCTTTTCCAGAAACCTTTTCAGGATGGGGAAAACGCGCACGCTATAAAAAGGTAGCGATTAGACCCGGACCCACCCGGACCACCCGGACCCACTCAACAATTTCAACGGGTTGCAGCGCACATAAACCCGGACCCAACCCGGACCCACACCGGCGCAACCCGGACCCAATGCTGTCTTGCGGGGGCGATGCAACGAGGCCGCACACGTCAAGACAGACAGTTTGGCAAGGACCGGGAACCCGGTGGTTCCTTTTGGGCCGATTTGTATGCGGGGGAGCACAGCGCATGACCCCTCCAGCGTCTGGGGGCGAATTTGACTAAACTCAACACCTCCGAAACCAAGACCGCGTTCGCCACACGCGTCGGTCTGACCAAGGGACGCATCTCGCAACTGGTGGCTGAGGGGCTGCCGGTGCGCAGCGATGGCCAGATCGACGTGGCGTTGGGCCTGGCATGGATAGAGGACAACCTCGATCCCTCTCGCCGCAACAAGGGTGGAACGGTCGCCCCTGCCCGCAGCGGCATCACGCTGGCTGAGGCGAAGCGTATGCATGAAATCGTCAAGGTGCAGCGTGCCAAGCTGGCTTTTGAACGAGAGCAAGGTCAATTGATCGAAACCGTTGCCGCCACCCGCACGGTGTTTGCCCGCGCCCGCGCCGAACGCGACGCCCATATGGCTTGGGTGCAGCGCACAGCGCCACTTCTGGCCGCCGAGGTCGGGGCCGATCCGCGTGCAACCTTCGCCGCCCTTGACCGGATGATGCGCGAGCATTTGGAATACCTGGCCGACATGCCCTTGGGGAGTTTCGGCGATGGTGCCTGAAATAGACCTCGCCTGGCGTCGCGGCATCAGACCAGAACCGCCAATCCCGGTGTCGGACTGGGCCGACCGCCATCGCATCCTGCCACCGACCTCGGCAGAACCAGGGCGATGGCGCACGGACCGCACACCCTATCTGCGGGCGGTGATGGACGCGCTGTCCACCTCCAGCCCCTATGAACGGGTGGTGCTGATGAAAGGCGCGCAGACCGGAGGGTCAGAGGCTGGGCTGAACTGGCTGGGCTACATCATCCAGAACGCCCCCGGCATCGCCATGCTCGTCATGCCGTCGCTCGACATGGTGCGGCGCAACACCACAGTGCGGATTGATCCGCTGATCGAGGCCACACCTGCGTTGCGCGATCTGGTCTCTGCGCCCCGGTCGCGGGATGCCGGAAACAGTTTGTTCCGCAAATCCTTCCCTGGCGGCCAGCTGGTGATGACGGGTGCCAACAGCGCGGTGGGCCTGCGATCCACCCCGGTACGCTATCTGTTCCTCGATGAGGTGGACGGCTACCCCGGCGATGCTGATGGCGAGGGCGACCCGGTCGATCTGGCCATCCAGCGTACCACGACGTTTAGGGGGCGGCGCAAGATTTACATGGTCTCAACGCCCACCTTGAAGGGCCATTCCCGGATAGAGGCGGCCTATCTCGACAGCGATCAACGGTATTTCCACGTCCCCTGCCAGCATTGCGGTGACATGGCCCCGATCACATGGGCGCGCATCCGCTGGCCAGAGGGGCAGCGCGACGCAGCCTATCTGATCTGCGATGCCTGCGGAGGCGTGCATCTTGAGCATGAAAAACCCCGGCTTCTGGTCGCTGGCGAATGGCGTCCGACCGCGCTGGGCGATGGCCGCACGGCGGGGTTCCACCTGTCGTCGCTTTATTCGCCGTGGGAAACATGGGCCGAAATTGCACTGGATCATGCGCGCGTCGCCAAGGACCCGGCCCGCTTGCAAGTCTGGGTGAACACCAAGCTGGGCGAGTCGTGGGAGGACCAGGCGGGCGACACCGTCCCTGCCGATCCCCTGATGGCACGGCGTGAGGATTGGGGAAGCGACCTTGCCCCCGGCGTGGCAGTCCTGACGGCGGGCGTCGATGTGCAGGGCGACCGGATCGAGGTGCAGGTCGTCGGCTGGGGCCGCGACGAGGAGGCGTGGGTGATCGACTACCGCGTGCTGTGGGGCGACCCCTCTGGCCCGCGTCTCTGGTCCGATCTCGACGGCGTGCTGAACGGCACCTATGGCAACCTGCCGGTGCGCGCCGTCGCCGTGGACACCGGCGGCCACCACACCAAGATGGCCTACGAGTTCTCCCGTACCCGCCTCGCGCGCCGCATCTGGGCAATCAAGGGCCGAGGCGGCCCAGGGATCCCGGTCTGGCCGCGCCGCCCCACCCGCACCAACAAGGGCAAGATTCCGCTGTTCATCGTCGGCGTCGATGCCGTGAAGGACGCCGTCTACGCCCGTCTGAAACTGACCGAACCCGGCCCTGGCGCGATCCACTTCCCTCGCCGCCTCGACGCCGACTATTTCCGCCAGTTGACCGCGGAACGCGTCGTCACCCGCTTCGAGAAGGGCCGCCCCATCCGCTCTTGGCAACCCAAGCGCGACGGTGAACGCAACGAGGCGCTGGACACCTTCGTTTACGCCCACGCCGCCCTGCATGGGTTGATCAGCATGGGCATGCGGTTGAATGGGGAAGCAGAGGGGCTGCCGGGGTTACAAGCAAGAACCACAGGGTTGTCAGGCACATTTAAGGCCGATCAAGGTGCAGCAATTCGCTCTCGGTGGCTAAGCCGCTGATGACGCGTGGCATTCACTCTGTTCAGAGACACATCGCCATGATAGCGATTGCGATATCGTCTTAATCCGACACTGGAATCGATCCGCCATGGCCAACGAAGAACTGATCCAGCGCGGCTACCTTGCCTCTGGAAGTCTAAAGGGAGACACATTCGGTGACTTCGAGTTGCTCAACATTGGCGCGACAAGCGTCAAGGAATTGGTCTCTGTCGGCGTCCGCGCAACGCCCCCGGCAAGTGTGGATTTCCCGTTCGCTCACTACAAAGCTCCGAAGAAGCCGATTGCGGCCAAACCCGACAGAGTATTTCTTCGACGCGTTTTGGACCATCTTGTCCCGGTCGGTACGGGTGAAAGCAAGGCACCCGGGAAGCATAAGACCGAAAAGGACAAATTAATTTCCGCTGAGCAAGCACTTTACGCTGCGGCAGCGCTTGGTGTCAATATTGGGATTACATCGGATGGAACGAAAGACATCTATATCGATGTCAAGGCTAGCCTGAAGAATAAAGTACTTGAATATTTCGACGACCAGAGGGACTTCAACCCAGCAGTTCTATCCAACCTTCTTGCTGGGGATGCAGGTGTGACAAAAGACCCAAAGCCTCTTGCAGAGACAACATGGCAGTTAATTTGGCATGCGACAAAGGCGGAGCCGAAGGAATGCTTGCTTACATTTGTCGAACTATTTCTATTAAAATTTCTTTCCGACAACTTGCCAACGGTAACGCTCCCGGAGGCGTACCGATTCTACTTTCTTCTAGAAGACCCCGCTACTTTCATATCCAAACATGGAATGACTGCAATTGAGTATTATGTTAAATTTATTCGCCCAAAGTTCCAGGAATTGTTTCCGATTGATGTTCCGACAAATGACTCTGCGATTTCGAGCATGCTTGGCCTAGTGGATATCAAGTCCCCAACTTCGATCATAAATGGCTTTGCTTTCTACAAATCTGATGACACTCTGTCCGGTTACAATCGAACATTTCTTGAAATTCTCGACGCGTTCAAGAAATTTGGCCCTCTTACCGCCATTGATCCAGAGTTCAAGTTGAGACTATACGAAACATTTCTGCGCCGGTCGGCGCGGCAGCAGAAACTTGGACAGTTCTTCACTCCCCGGAACGTGGTTCGCCCCATGATCAGGATGGCGCAACTGTCCAAGCTTCCAGACGGAGCGACGGTTTTGGATCCTGCTGCTGGAGTGGGTGGCTTTGTTCTCGAGCCACTTCTCTTCGATGAGGCGCTGCCAGACAATATCGAGTTTGTCTCGGGGAAGCCAAAACGCCGAATTCGTACGATTGGACTGGATGTTGATCTCAACCTTCATATGCTGGCCAAAGCAAACATGCTCATCCACTTGGCGGAAGCGGTGCGCAACCCGGCCGTGACCGTTGCTGCACTCAACCAGTCACTGTCCGACACATTTGTGGTGGTCAACCGAAACGACACGCTCGGTTCTCTAGAGTATCCACCGCGAGACACTGTCGATGTGATCCTTACCAACCCCCCCTACGTCACCCAAGGCAGTGCGATCTACAAAAAGGAGATCGCCGAAGTGAAGGGGATGAGAAACGGTGTCGATCTTAGGGATTACTACGACAACGGCGGTCTGGGTGTAGAAGCGCTCTTCATTAGGTATATTTCAGGCGCACTGAAGCCAGGAGGCAGGGCATTTATAATCGTGCCATTGGGAATGCTTAATCGGACCGAACCCCGACCAAAGAGTGCGTTGCTTCGTGAGTGCAATATTCTTGCCTCAATTCAGTTGCCTAGGAACACGTTTTTCAACACTTCTCAGAAGACATATATTCTCGTAATTGAAAGAAGGCACACAAAGGTTGATCCAAGACCTCCAATTTTTTGTGCCATCGCTCGTTCAATAGGTGAAACATTGGATTGGCAGAGAATCCCATCACCAGATGAAAACGATCTAGACGATATTGCATCGGCATTCGTTGGATTCTCGAATGGTGATGACACGCTTGTAAGCTCCAGCACGCTCATTCGGATCGCTCCAGCTGACGATTTCACTGCTGATGACCGTTGGGACGTGACGCGTTTCTGGTCTGACGATGAGTTGGTGGAGTTAGGTGAGCGTGAAAGCGCGGTATCTCGGATGGACTTCGTTAACGAAGCCAGGCAGGGAATTTCGGAGGTATTTGATGAACTCAAGTCGTCGCAGGAGGAGCTAGACAACCTGACGCATGCACCAATGGCAAATTTTGTCCTGTCGAACAAAACCCTTTTTAATGTCAGATCTGGAACACGAGTGCGCGGTCAAGATATTCGCCAGCATCCTGGCGAAGTTCCAATTTTTAGCTGTTTCAGGGACTCACGGATCGAAAAAGGGCGTGCAGATCGCGAATGGCTCGAAAGCGTCGGAATGACAATAGAGGATAAGCCTATTGTTACAGTCAACGCGAATGGAGCATCGGTTGGGAAGGTCTACGTTCGAGATGAAATTTGTGGCATTACTGACGACGTGATTATTATCGATGTGCTTGACGTTTTGATTGATCTGGACTTTTTGGCTGTACAACTGAGAAGCGCCGTGGCGGCTGGTGGGTTTCTTTACGAGGCAAAGCTGTTTGTAGCTCGAGTCAAGGGGTTGACAGTTTCACTGCCGATCAGAAGTGACGGATCGCTTGACATTGAACACCAGAAAAAAATTGCAGCTGCGGTCAAGCGTTTCGACAACATCCGGCTCAAGCTCTCTGAATTGGGCAAATGGGGTGGCGAAGCACGCATTGCTTGATACTGCGTTGCCAATAACTCCCGAACATTCATAATAGCTTGCCGTACCCCTCCATGCGACTCTCCCCGCATGCGCAGCCTGCTCCATCGCCTATTCGCCCGACCCGGCACTCGTAGCTTCGATGCTGCGGGTGGTGGTCGGCGTTGGGAGGGACAGCGGACAGTTGATGGGCTGAACACGGCGATCTTGGCTGGGGCGACAACCGCGGCGCGGCGGGCCGGGTGGTATGCACGCAACAACCCGTGGGTCGCGGCAGCGGTGGACAGCCTGGTGGGCAATGTCGTCGGCGCGGGGATCAAGCCGCAATCAACCCATCCCGACCGGGCCGTGCGCGAACGGCTTCAGGTGCTCTGGCTGCGCTGGACCGATCATGCCGATCCGGGTGGGCTTGCTGATTTCTATGGGCTGCAGGCGATGGCCGTGCGCGCGATGATTGAGGGTGGCGAGAGTTTCGCCCGTCTGCGCGTAGTGCCCGATGCCGCTGCCGTTCCCTTGCATATTAACTTGCTGGACCGGGACCAGGTGCCACTGGACCTGCATCGCGACATCGGTAGCGGCGCGCGCATCCGGGCTGGCATCGAGTTCAACGGCGCGGGACAGCGTACCGCCTATTGGGTGATGCGGGACCGGCCCGGCGATCCGCTGACTTCCCGACGGCTGGAACCACTGCGCCTGCCCGCGTCCGATTGCCTGCATCTGTTCAAGCCGCTCGCCGCTGGCCAGTTGCGCGGGATCACTTGGCTCGCCCCGGTGCTACTGCGCCTGCACGAGTTGGACCAGTTCGAGGATGCGGCGCTAGTCAAGGCCAAGGTGGCGGCGCTGTTCACCGGCTTCATCACCGATCCCGACGGCTCGGCGGGCGGACTGACCGGCACCAACACGGCGGGCGCGCTGACCGTGGGCATGGAGCCCGGCAGCCTGATCCCCCTGCCGCCCGGCACCGATATCCGCTTTTCCAACCCGACCGAGAGCGATGCCTACGGACCCTTCGTCAAGAACCACCTGCGCGCCGTCGCTGCCGGAATGGGCCTGCCCTATGAACTGGTCTCGGGCGATCTGGAGGGCGTGACCTATTCCTCGATCCGCGCCGGGCTGATCGAGTTCCGCCGACGCGTCGAGCAGTTGCAGCACAACGTCGTCGTGCATCTTTTCTGCCGCCCGGTTTGGGACCGCTTCGTGCGGCTGGCGGTGCTGTCGGGCGATCTGCCCGCGAGGGACTTCGACCGTGATCCTGCGGCATATCTCGGCTGCGAATGGTTGCCGCCGAAGTTCGACTACGTCGATCCCAAGAAGGACGTCGAGGCCGAAATCCTCGCCATCAACGCTGGTCTCAAAAGCCGCCGTCAGGCGATTTCCGAACGGGGCTATGACGCCGAACAGGTCGATGCCGAGATTGCCGCCGACAAGGCACGCACCGATGCGCTGGGCCTGAGCTTCGGTGCAGTCCCTGCTGCGAAGGAGGACATTCCCGATGAATGACACCATCACCCTGCTGACACGCCGGGCCGACCTGGCCCCTGCCAGCGCCGATCGCGATGCGCGCACCGTCGAGGTGATCTGGTCCACAGGCGCGCCCGTGCGCCGCCGCGACATGGCTGGGCAATACATCGAACGCCTTAGCCTCGCGCCCGAGGCGGTGGACCTGACCCGCCTGCAAGGGGCCAGCGTGCTCGATGCCCACCGCCAATCCGCCGTGCGCGATGTGCTGGGCAGCGTGCAATCCGCTGCCGTCGATGGCCAGCGCGGCACAGCGGTGATCCGGTTCTCGGCTCGGCCCGAGGTGGAGCCACTCTGGCAGGACATCCTGTCGGGGATCCTACGGCACGTCTCGGTTGGCTATTCAGTCGAGGAGTGGGCTGAGACGAGTGAGAACGGCGCACGGGTGCTGACCGCAGTGCGCTGGACCCCTCACGAGATTTCCCTTGTGCCCACACCCGCCGATCCCGGCGCCCATATTCGCATGGAGACAATAATGACAGATACACCGAGCACTGTTGCAGAAGACAACACTGCCCGCACCCGGGCCACGATAAACACCGAGATTCGATCTATGGCCCGCATCGCGGGGCTCGATCAGTCCTGGATCGACGGCCAGATCGATGCCGACACCGATGCCGACACCGCCCGCCGCGCAGCTTTCGAGGCGCTGGCCAGCCGCAGCGCACCTACGATCCGCTCCGAACAGGTGCGAGTCGAGATCGGCGAGAGCCAGGACGACCCTGCCTTGCGCGCCCGCCAGATGGGCGAAGCCCTGTATGCCAGGATCAACCCGCGCCATGACCTCAGCGAACCCGCCCGCCGCTATGCATACGCCACGCCGGTGGACATGGCCAAAGAACTACTCTCCCTGCGCGGCGAGTCCACCATGGCGCTATCGCCAGCGACCCTCGTCACCCGGGCGCTGCACACCACCTCGGACTTCCCCATCATCCTCGGCAACACGGTAGGTCGCGTTCTGCGCGATGCCTACCAGGCAGCCCCTTCTGGCATCCGCCGCCTTGGCCGCCAGACCACTGCGCGGGATTTCCGGTCGGTCAACAAGATCATGCTGGGCGAGGCCCCGCTTCTGGAAAAGCTGAACGAGCACGGCGAGATCAAGGCCGGGACCATGGCCGAGGCGCGCGAAGCCTACAAGATCGAGACTTGGGCTAAGAAAATCGGTATCACCCGTCAAGTGCTGGTGAACGATGACCTCGGGGCCTTCTCGGACCTCGCCCGCCGCATGGGCCAAGGTGCTGCCGAAACCGAGGCCCGGATCCTCGTCACCCTACTCGAAGCGAACAGCGGCAACGGCCCGACCCTGTCGGACACCAAGGCACTGTTCCACGCCGACCACGGCAACAAGGCGGGTTCTGGCGCAGTGATTTCTGACGCCACCCTGTCCGCAGCCCGGCTGGCGCTGCGCACCCAGAAGGGCATCGATGGTCGCATCATCCGGGTGACGCCGAAGAACCTGCTGGTCCCGCCCGCGCTGGAGACCGTGGCCGAGAAGTGGCTGGCGACCATCGCGCCCGCCACAGCCGCCGACGTGAACCCCTTCTCAGGCGCGATGTCTCTGGTGGTGGAACCACGGCTGTCCAGCGCCACCCGCTGGTATGTCACCGCAGACCCCGGCGAGATCGACGGCCTTGAGTTCGCCTACCTCTCCGGCAACGAGGGTCCGCAGGTCGAGAGTCGGTCGGGCTGGGATGTGGACGGCGTAGAAATCCGGGTGATCCTGGACTTCGGCGCAGGCTTCATCGACCACCGCGGCTGGTTCCAGAACGCAGGGGTATAAGCATGGCCGACCTCGCGCAACTGACCGCCTGGCGCGATGCCCTGATGGCCGCCCGCTATCAGGGCATCCGCACCGTCGAATACGACGGCAAGCGGGTCACCTATGCGACCGATGCGGAAATGGCGGCCGCGCTGGGCGACCTCAACCGCCAGATCGCAGGCACCGGACCGCAGCGCATTTCCGTCGTCCGCATCCAATCCTCGAAAGGACTCTGACCATGAAAAACTACATCCAAAACGGCCACGTCATCACCATGCCCGCTGCGGCGGGCGGCATCGCCTCGGGTGACGGGCTGATCGTCGGCAGCCTCTTCGGCGTTGCACTCCATTCCGCTGCTGAGGGGGAGGCCCTTGAGGTGGCGACCGAGGGCGTCTACCGACTGCCCAAGGCCAGCACTGCTGTGCTTTCGGTCGGAACCCGCGTCGCATGGGACAACACAGCCAAGAACATCAACCTGCCTGGCGCTGGGCGCTTCCCGGTGGGGATCGCGATCGAGGCCGCCGGAAACGGCCTCACGAGCGTTGCGGTGCGGCTGGACGGCGTGGGAACGGTGGCAGCTTAAGGCCTTTCAATCACCGAGCTTGGTAATGCCGAGTGTACGTTCAATCTGCTTTCGCAGATTGGTCAGTCCTCTATGATCGCTGGGCGTCTTCGGAATTGTGATCGTGTCAAGGCCGTCGAACTGCTTGTCCGCTTCCAGTCGGATATGCTTGTTATCCGATTTTTCCAAGTAGCCATGTCGCGCGAGAAGGGACATCAGTTCACTGGCAACGCGCTTGGGGTCCTTCGTTGCTCTTGCGAGGTCTTGGGAAAGCTCAGCAAGAGCGGGTGATACAGGAAGTCGATCAAGAATTCGCTGCAGGATGACCTTCGACCTTGTGTCGATGCCTATCTGCTCCGCGAACGACAATGTTGTTTTGGCCGCAAACCGCAGCCTGTCTGACACCTCGCCGGAGTATATTTCCGGCCCGATACGCCGAATGAGGTTGTCGGCCGAAAACTCGCCCTCGTCCGTTCCCACACTGTCAGATGGCCGGGCAACAAGCTGCTGTTCGAGTTGCCTTATCCTATCTTGCAGGTTGTCGATCTCATCAAGATAGAGTTGCTCGCTTTCAGCGGCAGTTAGCCGGCTCTTTTCGTTCGCGCGCTGGGCCCGGAGGGCTTGTTCCTGTAGTTCGGTCCAGTCCCAACCAAACGATGGCATCTGGCTTCGAAGGGTTGATGCCGCCTCCCTGATCGTTGCCGCCAGTTCAATTGCATCTTGGATCTGCCATCCGACGTAATACCGCCTGACAATGCCTTGGCCTGGGGCAGACAAAGCGAACGTGCCGCCGTAGGCGTTTTTCGCTTCAGTTTGCGCCCGGAGGGCAAACGAAAAGGCACGATCCGGTTCAACAACGACATGCGCAATGCCGCCGAGGTCATAGGCCAGCTTTTCGATTTCACGCTGACCAAGCAGCCAAGCCGACGTTCCAGTCGCCGAAACATATACGGTCGGGAGCCATTTCGATGCCTCACCCAGTGTAACCGCTCTAGCAGTGGACAGACCCTCGTCGCTGTTCGCGAGCCAGATCGGCTGATCTGATACTTCGAGTTGTCGGTCCTTACCGCCCCATCCGTTCTTGATGAGCGACTTGATGAGGTAAGGCTTTCTTGGGGTTTCAAGTTTCGCGCCGGCTGTGGTCGCGATGCACTGGGTGCGAAGACGTACAAGATCTTGCCCACCGTCCGCTGCTCCTCGTCGCAAGACGCACTCAGTGCGCCACACCCGCCCCAAGTCGTCCGGCAGGTCATGTCGGGCACCTATTGCCATCCAGCCATCAGCGGATTGAAGCTCGCGCATTCGGAGTTCTTCGCCAATTGCTGATCGCACATGCACGTTGGCCCCATCGAGATCCGCCTCGGAACCGCTGGAAAGCACCGTTTGATGCTTCATGCCGCGAAGCCACCCCACTACCTCAGCGACGAAGGCAGCACGGTTGGGGCTAGCTCGGACAGGGAATTCGGTTGAAAAGGGAAGCATAGTTTAAGGATCAGCCATTAACGCTACACCGTCAACGCAGAATCTGTCATCAACCGTGGTCGCGGTCAGGCTCGCACAGCGTCCGCAATATCACTCCACGTGTTCGCCCTCGTGGAACGCCATGTTGGTGATTTCGCGGAGGCGGGCGCGGTAGTGGTTCAGGGTGCCAACATGGCCCCAATGGATCTCGTCGGGGCTTGTCTCGAAGTGGTCGGCGCTGTGTGCCGCAAGCCGCACTAGCATCATGTCGATGTCAGTCTTGGCGGCGAGAAATGCCTCCTGCGCTGCGTCATTGGTCGTGGGCATGATGATCCTCGAGGTTGTTTCGGGGACATGACGGCTCTGGTTGGCTCGGATATCAAGTTCAATCGGACAAGGAACGTCCCGAGAACATGCACGATCCCCGTGTCGCATGGGTGTTGCACGGAGGAAATGGGAACGGCTGTAAGCCTTTGGAATCTTGTGGGAACGTGTTGCGCTGTGTTGCAACGCAAGAAAGGCGCCCATACGGCGCCCTGAATTGGCCTAAGCCTTTGATATATTGATATCTTTTTTGGTTGCGGGAGTTGGATTTGAACCAACGACCTTCAGGTTATGAGCCTGACGAGCTACCGGGCTGCTCCACCCCGCGTTATTTTTATGTTCGAATGCAAGAAGGCCGCTGACGCGGCCTTTATGTTGGCTTTTGGCCTTATATGTATTGAGAAGA
>NZ_LSRP01000105.1 GCF_001885585.1 Pararhizobium antarcticum | reverse complement strand
ATAATTGCATGGCTTATATTCTTCTTAAACACATGAAAATAAATAGAAAATTTCAATTAACTGGATTTCAGTTAATTTGCGACTCAATGAAAAATCACGATTTCGTCGGCACGCGACATATTCAGCGCGAAGCGGGCTTTCTCGTCCAGCATATCCCGTTCGAGCGAGCCGTCGCTCATCAGCGCGACCTCCCTTTCCAGGGTTTCGCGCTGCGTCACCAGCGCTGCGAGACGCGTCTGCCGTTCCGCACTCTGACGGTCGAACGTCTCCGTCGCACGCAACCCGTAGTCGCCGTGCATGGAATGATAGCCGAAATAGGAAAGAAAGGCGACCGTGATGAGCGGCATGACAAACCGCCCCAGTTTCCGTTTCTTATGGTGTTTGGTCCACATGCTCATGCCCTGATACGCAATACAGGAATGACGCTAGCAGCCATTGATTAACCGAGCGTTGACCATGACGCGGCCAACAAAAAATCCCGCATCCATTTGTGGATGCGGGATTGTCGTATCGAACGTCAGGCTTGGGCTTGCCCCGACATTACGGGCTTTGCGTCAGCCCTTGATGATCGAGCGGCCGGCGTATTTTGCCTGCGGACCGAGCTGCTCCTCGATGCGGATCAGCTGGTTGTACTTGGCGGTGCGGTCGGAACGGGCCAGCGAGCCGGTCTTGATCTGTCCGCAATTGGTGGCAACCGCGAGATCGGCGATAGTCGAATCCTCGGTTTCGCCCGAGCGGTGCGACATGACGGCCGAATAACGCGCCTTGTGGGCGGTTTCGACGGCATCGAGTGTTTCCGACAGAGAGCCGATCTGGTTGACCTTGACGAGGATGGAGTTGGCCACACCCATCTTGATGCCGTCACGCAGGCGGGCGGAGTTGGTGACGAAAAGATCGTCGCCGACCAGCTGGATCTTCGAGCCGACCTTGTCGGTCAGGTATTTCCAGCCGTCCCAGTCGTCTTCGCCCATGCCGTCCTCGATCGAGAAGATCGGATAATTGCCGGCGAGTTCGGCGAGATAGTCGGCCATGGCTTCCGGCTCCAGCACGCGGCCTTCGCCTTCCAGATGGTACTTGCCGTCCTTGAAGAATTCCGTCGAGGCGCAATCGAGCGCGATGTACATGTCCTCGCCCGGACGGTAGCCGGCCTTCTCGATCGACTTCATGATGAAATCGAGGGCTGCCGGTGCCGAGGCGAGACCCGGGGCAAAACCGCCCTCATCGCCAACATTGGTGTTGTGGCCGTCGGCAGCGAGCTGCTTCTTCAGCGTGTGGAAGACTTCCGAGCCCATGCGAACGGCATCGCGGATGTTGTCGGCGCCAACGGGAACGATCATGAATTCCTGGAAATCGATCGGATTGTCGGCATGGGCGCCGCCATTGATGATGTTCATCATCGGAACGGGCAGAAGACGGGCGTTCGGGCCGCCGAGGTAGCGGTAGAGCGGCAGGCCGGCAGCGGCGGCAGCGGCCTTCGATACGGCGAGCGAAACGCCGAGGATGGCATTGGCACCGAGACGCGCCTTGTTGGCGGTCCCGTCCAGTTCGATCATCGTGTCGTCGATCAGGATCTGGTCTTCGGCATCGAGACCGCCGACGGCTTCGAAGATCTCGCCGTTCACGGCTTCGACGGCCTTTTCGACACCCTTGCCGAGATAACGCTGGCCGCCATCGCGCAGTTCGACGGCTTCATGCGCACCGGTCGACGCGCCCGACGGAACGGCTGCGCGGCCAAAAGATCCATCTTCCAGGTAGACGTCGACTTCGACGGTCGGGTTGCCCCGGCTGTCGAGAATTTCGCGGCCGATGATGTCGATGATTGCAGTCATGATCTCTTCCCTGCTTTAAACATGCCCGCTTCAGACATGGTGGTGAACGGATGGCCTGTCATAATTCATGGCCCCGAAATTACAATGGCGGCGGCGTGCTACGCCGCGCCGTCAGAAAAAATTCACACAGCCCGCTTGGCGACGGCATCGAAGGCGAGCAACGTCTCGAGGAGCCGCGGCATGTCCTTCAGGTGCATCATGTTGGGGCCGTCGGACGGCGAATTGTCCGGGTCCTCATGGGTTTCGATGAAGACACCGGCCACGCCGACGGCAACCGCCGCGCGCGCCAGCGTTTCAACGAATTCGCGCTGTCCGCCCGAGGATGCGCCCTGGCCGCCGGGCTGCTGCACGGAATGGGTTGCATCGAAGACAACCGGCGCGCCAAGGCCCGCCATGATCGGCAGCGAACGCATGTCGGAGACCAGCGTGTTGTAGCCGAACGAGGCGCCGCGTTCGCAGAGCAGCACATTGGGATTGCCGCTTTCGGTGAACTTGGCCAGCACGTTCTTCATGTCCCAGGGCGCGAGAAACTGGCCCTTCTTGACGTTGATGACGCGGCCGGTCTTTGCAGCAGCGATCAGAAGGTCCGTCTGGCGGCAGAGGAAGGCCGGGATCTGCAGGATATCGACGGTCGGAGCGACGAGGCCGCACTGCTCTTCCGTATGGATGTCGGTGATGACGGGAAAGCCGTATTCCTTCTTCAGGTCGGCGAAGATTTCCATCGCCTTTTCAAGACCGATGCCGCGCTTGCCGGAGATCGAGGTGCGGTTCGCCTTGTCGAAGGACGACTTGTAGACGTAGCCGAGGCCCAGCGACTTGCACAGTTCGACCATCGTGCCGGCGATCATGAAGGCATGATCGCGGCTTTCCATCTGGCAGGGACCGGCGATCAGCGACAGTTTCTGCGTGTTGGAGAAAACCACCTGCGCCGCGCCGGAGCCCGCCACTACATTTGCATTGGTCTGCATGCTATTCTCCGAACGCGAAAATCACACCCTGCCCCGGCGCTTCCGGAACGATCAGGCGATTGTCTTTTCTGATGAATTCGACCGCATGGGCGGCCAGATGATGTTCGGTCACCGAGAGGTCGGCGACCTTGAGGACGATGGCGCGACCGCGCAGCCCACGCGCATGGCCGCTGGTCTTTCGACCGAAAAAGCCTTGCATGCCGGCCGGATTGAGAACGGAAATCTTGACGTTCGCCGTCTCGATATCCATGCCGAAGGAATGGGCCGTCACCTCGCGCTCGTCGACGACTTCCTGCAGGATATACTGAAAATCCGTCGGGTTGGGCTCGGACAGGACAACATCGCTCATGCCGATGACACCATTGGCATGGGTTTCCAGCGCGGAGCGATCCGCCGGCAAAGGCTGGACGCGCTCACAGGCAAAGAAGAAGAAATCCGGGGCGCGCAGATCGCTGGCAAAGGCAAGCCGGAAACGGCCGGTCGCCGCCGTGCCGTCGGGCAGTTGCATCGGCCGTGAAAATTCGAGCATGGCGCCACCGGAGAGGCCCGCCTGTCGAAAGCGCGCATCATCGGCACTGGCATCGCTGGAACTGACGACGATGGCCGAGAAGCCATCCTGGCCGCGGCGGAACCGATAGGCCTGGTCGCGGGCCACAAAGACATTGCCTTCAATGGCGGCCGCCTCGCAATCCTCGCGCTGGCCAACGGCCAGCGGCTCCAGATAGGTTTTGTCGGAAAAAAAGACACAGGCATTTTCCGTCCCGAAAGGATGGCGCGCATCGGCGGCAACTGTAAAGCCGAGCGCCTGCAGCCTTTGTCGCGCGACAGAAAGATCACCGACGGGCAGGACGAGGTGATCGAGCGAACGGGGGACGCGGGGGGCTGCGGTCATGGATTTCCTTGAAACTGGCCTGTGCTGGTGCTTTGCCTGCTTTACAAGACATTTTCAAGAAAATGTTCGGCCTGACCGGGATCAATCGCAGCTGCGCAACTGCTGGGCATAGGTGCGTGCGAGGTTGGCGGAGCGCTGCGCGGCCTGCTTGATCGGCCCGTTGGAACGCCATTTTCCCTTCCGATATCCCGCATCGCCGGAATAATAGGCGAGATAGAGATTGTAGGCGTCGTTCAGCGCAATGCCGTTTTTCAGGTGGCTGTTGAAGTGATACCAGCCGACGAAATGCACGGCATCTGCAAATTTCGTGCGGCGCGCACCCCAGCGACCGGTTGATTTCTTGTAGTGATCCCAAGTTCCGTCCAGGGCTTGCGAATAGCCATAGGCCGTCGACAGGCGCTTCCAGGGGATGAAGCCCAGGAGCTTGGTGCGCCGCGGCCGCGCCTTGGCGCGAAAGCCGGATTCCGTGTAGATCGTCGCCATCAGGACGGAGACAGGAACGCCAAACTCGCGCTCGGTCTTTCGGGCGGCACGCTCCCAATTGTCGAAAAGCCCGTCCCGCTGCTCGAACACAGCGCAGGCATCTCTCGTATGGCGCGGCGTCGTGGCACAACCGGCCAGCAACAGCAGGGCGATGATGAACGCAGTACGCATCGCAGGTGTCTCTCGCTTTCAGAGATATGACTAACCCGTAAATCTTAAAAAGACGTTTTTATGCAATTCTCGATTCGGCGCGCCACAGGCATCGAAAAGCAGAAACCCGGCACGAAGGCCGGGTTCCAGAGATTGTCGTCGAAAAACAAGCGCCCTTAGACGAGGCGGCTCTGTTCCAGCGCGGCTGAAATAAAGCTGGCGAACAGCGGGTGCGGGTCGAGCGGACGGCTTTTCAATTCCGGGTGATACTGAACACCGATGAACCAGGGATGGTCAGAATATTCGACCGTTTCGGGAAGAACCCCATCCGGCGACATGCCGGAGAATTCAAGCCCACAGGCCTCGAGCCGGTCCTTGTAGTCGACATTGACCTCGTAGCGGTGCCGATGACGCTCGGAGATTTCGGTCGAACCGTAGATATCGGCAATCCGGGTGCCTTTCTTCAGGCTGGCCTTGTAGGCTCCCAGACGCATCGTGCCGCCGAGGTCGCCGGCAGCGGCGCGTTTTTCAAGCGCATTGCCCTTGACCCATTCGGTCATCAGGCCAACGACCGGCTCGGCGGTGGGACCGAATTCCGTCGATGATGCCTTTTCGATGCCGGCAAGGTTGCGGGCCGCCTCGACGACCGCCATCTGCATGCCGAAGCAGATGCCGAAATACGGCACCTTGCGCTCGCGGGCAAAGCGGACCGCCTGGATCTTGCCTTCCGAGCCGCGTTCGCCGAAACCGCCGGGCACGAGAATGCCATGAACCTTTTCCAGGTAGGGCGACGGGTCTTCCTTCTCGAAGACCTCCGATTCGATCCATTCGAGCTTGACCTTGACGTGATTGGCGATGCCGCCGTGATAGAGCGCCTCGGTCAGCGACTTGTAGGCATCCTTCAGGCCGGTATATTTGCCGACAATGGCAATCGTCACCTCGCCTTCCGGCGTGCGGATGCGGTTGGCGACCTCTTCCCAGTTCTCGATGCGCGGCTTCGGCGCCGGCTCGATGCCGAACGCTGCCAGAACCTCGTTGTCGAGGCCTTCCTTGTGATAGGCGATCGGAACGTCGTAGATCGAGGCAACGTCCAGCGCCTGGATGACGGCGGAGGGGCGCACATTGCAGAACAGCGACAGCTTGCGGCGCTCGGCTTCCGGAATTTCGCGATCGGCGCGCACCAGGAGGATGTCGGGATGAATACCGAGCGCCTGCAGTTCCTTGACGGAATGCTGCGTCGGCTTGGTCTTCAGTTCGCCGGCTGCCGCGATATAGGGCATCAGCGTCAGGTGAAGGTAGATGGCGGTGCCGCGCGGAAGATCGTTCTTCAGCTGGCGGATCGCCTCCATGAACGGCATCGCCTCGATATCGCCGACCGTGCCGCCGATTTCGCAGATGACGAAATCGAATTCGTCATTGCCTTCGGTGACGAAGTTCTTGATCTCGTTGGTGACGTGCGGAATGACCTGGACGGTGGCGCCGAGATAGTCGCCACGGCGTTCCTTGTCGATGATGTCTTTGTAGATGCGGCCGGTGGTGATGTTGTCGGTCCGGGTCGCCGAGCGGCCGGTAAAGCGCTCGTAGTGACCAAGATCCAGATCCGTCTCCGCGCCATCGTCGGTCACGAACACTTCGCCGTGCTGTGTCGGGCTCATGGTACCGGGATCGACGTTCAGATAGGGGTCGAGCTTGCGCAGCCGCACCCGGTAACCCCGGGCCTGAAGCAACGCTCCGAGAGCAGCTGCGGCGATCCCTTTTCCAAGGGACGAAACCACGCCGCCAGTGATGAATACATATCGCGCCATGGGCTTCACCGGATACCGTTTCAAAATCGATTCCGCCACCGAAAAATTCCACATTGGAGAATTTTCCGGTTGAAATGTTCAAAAGGCGAAATGCAAGCAAAAGAAAACCGGCGGAAGATGTCTTCCGCCGGCGGGTTCGTTGGACCAGATCTTACTGGCCGCTCGGGACGTCCGAACCGGATGTCGCCGGCGTCGTCTGTGTTCCGGTCGTTGCAGCACCTGCAGGCGTCTGGATCGTCGTCGCCGGGGTCTGCGTCTGGGTGGTAACAGGGGTCTGTGTCACGGGCGTCTGGGTCGCCGGTGTCGTTGCCGCGCCGGAATCGTTGGGCACTGCGTTTTGATCAACCGGTGGGGTCGTCGTGCCGCCGAGCGAATCGAGAACGCCGTTGCCGGTGTTGGTCGTGCCTGGAATGCGATCAAGAACGTCGGTTGCATTCGGCTCGTAGCGCGACAGGATGCCCATGCCCAGCGCCAGAACGAAGAACATCGTCGCAAGGATCGCCGTGGTCCGCGTCAGAGCGTTTGCAGCACCGCGCGCCGACATGAAGCCGGAGCCGCCGCCGATGCCCAGTCCACCGCCCTCGGAGCGCTGGATGAGAACCACGCCGATCAGCGCGAGAACAACCATGAGATAGATGACAAGCAATATGGTCTGCATTTGGTTCAGTCCTGCCTTGGATCACGTTCAAGCGGCATGCAGGCAAAAGCGCCGCACAGTTTCGGGAAAGCACGCTTGGACGGCTCGCTATAAGTGTTGCGGCTGCATATACCAAGCCACCGCGCATTCCAACCCCCGGCCTGCCGTCAGGCCGTCAATTCTTCATACGCCCCGTAGATGGCGAGAAAATCTGCGGATTTCAAGCTGGCGCCGCCAATCAGGGCACCATCGACGTTCAGCACGCCCATCAGCTCCCGTGCATTCGACGGCTTGACGGAGCCGCCATAGAGAATGCGCATCCTGCTGCCGGCAGCGCCGAAGCGGGCGACCAGCTCTTTCCGCATGAAGGCATGCGCGTCCTCGACATCCTGCGTCGTCGGGGTCAGGCCTGTGCCGATCGCCCAGACCGGCTCATAGGCAATGACGGTATTTTCGGCGGTGGCCTCGTCCGGAACGGAGCCAGAAAGCTGCGTCTTCAGCACGTCGAGCGTCTTGCCGGCCTTGCGCTCGTCACCGGTCTCGCCGATGCAGATGATCGCGACCAGTTCTGCCGAGAAGGCGGCCAGCGCCTTGGCGCGCACCAGCGCATCGCTTTCGGCGTGATCGGTGCGGCGCTCCGAATGGCCGACGATCACATGGGTGCCGAAACAATCGGCGATCATCTCGGCCGAAACATCGCCGGTATGGGCGCCGGACACATCCTGGTGGCAATCCTGCGCGCCGATCAGAAGCGGGCTGTCATCGCACAGCGCGGTTGCCACATAGAGCAACGTCGCCGGCGGGCAGATCAAGGCCTCGACCTTTTCCGACAACGGTCCCTTGACGCCTTCCGCCATGGCCTTGATCTGGTCGAGCGCACCGCGCAGACCGTTCATCTTCCAGTTTCCGGCAACAAGCGGGCGTATGTCGGGCGTCATGAATTCTCCTCCGGGGACTGCGTTTCCCGGCATTGCCCCTAGCAAATAAGCGGCGAAAAGAAAAGTGCTCCGCGCTTCGATGAAAGCGGCAGGCTGATCCGTTTAGATTTGACGGGAAACAGGACGTACCATAATCTGGCGACATCGGGAAAACCGGGGTTTTACACCGATGTACGCAGCCAAGGGAGCATGCCGATGCAAGGCAAGGTTGGCGTTTCACTTCTGGTCTTACTTTTCTTTTCAAACGGCACGGCAAGCGCACAGGATGTCCTGACGACAACCTCGCCCGAAGAACTCGTGCGCTCGCTGACGCCGGCAGGGGGCGCGCGCGGCCTGAAACCTGCGCACAAGGGCGTGCTCTTCCAGGGCGCCGAGAGCACGCAAACATCCGACGCGCTGCCTGGCGGTTCGGACGGGCAGCAGGCCGACGGCCATCAGCAGCCAAGCGGTGACTACGCCGCCGCGACCGTGAACAGCTATGGCGACACGGTTTCGGCCACGGTCCATCTGGCGGTGACGTTCAGGCTTGGCTCGGCCCACCTGACACCCGATGCACAAGACCTGCTCGACAGTGTCGGCAAGGCACTGCAGTCCAGCGAATTGTCGGGCTACCGGTTTCTGATCGGCGGGCACACGGATGCGACCGGCAGCCACACGGCCAATCTCGACCTGAGCCGCCGGCGCGCGGAATCAGCCACCCGCTATCTGGTCGACACCTATCATGTCGATCCGCACCGGCTGGTCGTGCGCGCCTTTGGCGAGGGCACCCTGCTCTTTCCGGATGCCCCTGAAGACGGCCGCAACCGGCGCGTCGAGATTTCGACGCTGCAATAGCCGCGCCCTGCCCTCAAGCATCAACGAAAACGGCGGCCGAAGCCGCCGTTTCCTTTCTGCATGGACGTTATCCGATCAGGCGAACTGGCTGCCGACGAAATCCTTGACGATCCGAACGATGCCGCGACCAAGCAGGTCGTCGAGCGCGTCGACGAACTGGTCGACATGCTGGCGCTCGCAGGTCAGCGGCGGCAGCAGGCGGATGACGTTGCGGTTGTATTCGGTAAAGGCGACCAGGGTATCGTAGTCGCGCAGCAGCAGCGCACCGATGAAGCCCGAGAGCGAGCCTTTCAGCTTGTCGTCCAGCATCGCGACCACCGGACGCAGCACCATCGGCAGCGTCTGGCTGAAATCCTGGAACTCGAGGCCGATCATCAGGCCCTGCCCCCTGACATCCTTGATGATCTTCGGATACTTGGCGTGGAGGGCCGCAAGGCGCTCGAGCAGATATTCGCCCTGCACGGCCGCGTTCTCGATGAGATCCTCGTCGTAGAGCACGTTCAGGGTCTCGATCGCCGTGATGCAGGCCTCGCCGATGCCGCCGAAGGTCGCCTGGGCGTGGATCATCGCCGTCTTCGGCGTCCCATAGGCCTTCATGTAGATCTCGCGCCGGGCGATCATCGCGCCGACGGCCGTCTTGCCACCGCCGAGCGACTTGGCGACCGCGGTCACATCCGGCACGACATTGGCATATTCGAAGGCGAAGAAACGGCCCGAGCGACCGACGCCACACTGCACCTCGTCGGCGATCCAGATGACGCCATGCTTGTCGCAGAGCGCGCGGACCTCCTGCCAGAACTCCGGCGGCGCAAGATTGATGCCGCCGCCGCCCTGGATGGTTTCCAGAAGCAGGATGCCGATCGTCGGGTCGCTTTCGAACGCGCGGCGGATGGCGTCGATATCACCGAACGGCACCTTGACGTTGTTGTCGAACAGGCGGAATTCGCCGCGATAGAGCGGGCCATCGGTGACCGAGAGCACGCCCTTGGTCTTGCCGTGGAAGGAGTTCTCCGCATAGACGATCCGCGAACGCTTCGGACCGGCAGCGCGTTCGGCCACCTTGAGGGCGGCTTCCATGGCTTCCGAACCGGACGAGCCGAGAAAGACCATGTCGAGATCGCCGGGTGCGATCGCAGCCAGGTTCTTGGCCAGCGCCGCCGCATATTGCGACATGAAGGCAATGGCGATCTCGTGGCGGTTTTCATCCTGGAATTTCTTGCGCGCGCCGACAATCCGCGGATGGTTGTGGCCGAGCGCAAGCGAACCGAAGCCGCCGAAGAAATCGAGGATTTTCCGGCCGTTCTGGTCGGTATAATACATGCCCTCGGCGCTTTCGATCTTCACCTTGTTGAAGCCGAGCAGCTTCATGAAGTGCAACTGGCCGGGGTTCAGGTGATCCTTGAACAGCGTCGTCATGTCGCCCAGGCTCATGGCCTTGGCCTGTTCGACGGTGATCAGGTCCGGCTTCTTGATGCCGGCACTCAGGGGGGCGGCGTCGAGCGCAGGGGCTTCGATGGCGATACGGGCTGGCTTGTCGAGCATCGTGGTCATTTCCTCGTTCATTCCGCCGGTACGGCCGTTGGGGTTGCAAAAGTCTGTCCGGCCTTCTTGGCACGGTATTCGTCATAGGCAGCGATCAGCATGGCGCCGTCATTGTATTGCGCCTTCCAGCCAAGCTCGCGTTTCAGCTTGCCGGTCTCGCGAATGCACATCTCGTCGGCGATCAGATACTGTTCCGGGTCCATGATCGGCAGGTTGATCGCGTCGAAGGCAGCAAGCGTCGCCTTGACCGCGAAGGCCGGCGTCGGCAGCAGGAAGGATTTCGAACCGGCATGCACGATCAGGTCACCGAGCAGCTTCTTCACCGATGGCGGGTTGTCGGAGCCCAGATTGTATTCCGCATTCGGTACGCCGCCCTTCCAGGCGAGATAGGCAGCCTCGGCGCAATCGAACACCGAGATGAACTGGTACGGGTTCTTGCCCGAACCGATCATCGGCACCGGCAGGTTGGCGTCGATCAGCTTGAACAGCTTTTCCAGAATGCCGAGACGGCCGGGGCCGATGATCAGGCGCGGGCGGAAGATCGAAATGTTCATGCCCTGCTTGCGCCATTCGACGGCCAGCTGTTCCGTTGCCCATTTCGACTTGCCATATTCGCCGAGCGGCTTGGCCGGATGGTCTTCGGTCTGCGGCGACTGGATCGTGTGGCCGTAGATCATGTCGGTGGTGAACTGCACCATCCGGTTGGCACCGGCCTTCGCCGTCGCCTTCATGATGTTTTCGGCACCGTAATAGTTGACCGGCCAGAAGAACTCCCAGCGTTTCGCGCGGATCTGCAGCGGCGACAGCATCTTTGCCGCCATGTTGTAGACCATGTCGTCGGCGCCGATCTCGACGGCGAAGACATCTTCCGCCTTGGTCACGTCGCAATGGACGAAGCGGGCGCGGGCGTAGTGGGCAAGGTCGGACTTGGCGATGTCGGCGACAAGCACCTCCTCGCCGTCATTGACGAGGCGTTCAGCCAGGTGACGACCGACAAAGCCGTCGCCGCCAAAAATGATGTGTTTCATGAGGGGCTCCCGATTTTTGCTGTTGCGCCCGCCGCTTCGACGGCATGACCTTCATCATGCGACGACATTCCGGACTGGGCGATGAGAACGGTTCCGACGCAGATGAAGCCGATGCCGGCGATCCGCCAGGCGTTCATATCTTCGTGGAAGACGAAATAGGCGAAGACGGCGACGGCCACATAGGCCAGGCTGAGGAACGGAAAGGCGAAGGACAGTTCGACCTTCGACAGCACATAGAGATGCGACGCCATGGAGATCACGAAGGTGACCAGCCCGGCAAACACCCAGGGGCTGAAAACGATCTGGAAAATACGAACGATAAATGTGTCGGCCGTGAAATGGAGCGGCCCAAGATTGAGCATGCCCTGCTTCAGCATCAGCTGCGCTGCCGCATTGGTCAGCACAGTAAACAAAATGAATACGATATACTTCATTTCTAGGCTCCTGTTCCCACCGGATGAACTACACGCAAGAGCAGTATATTTCGTGAAATCGGTGCGTTTATTTAATTCAAATTGTAACTTGTCTCATTTTGGCAAAGCCAGCGCCGTGCGTTTCCAGAAGTTCGAGGCGATCGCGGGATCGCGGAATGCTTCCAGTTTGCGCCAGTCAGGGAATGATTTTTCAAAGACTTGGGCGCTCATGCGGGCATCCTTGTAGGGATTGATGGCGCCGCCGGCGGCGACAACGATGGCATCCAGCGCGTCCAGCAGCTTAAGGGTCTTTTCACCCTGATTGGCGAAATCCAGCGTCAGCGTGAATCCCGGACGCGGAAACGAAAACAGCCCCCGCGACTGGATGGCGCCGAAGCGTTTGAGCACCGTCAGGAACGACGCATGACCGGCATCCCGGGCCGTCTTCATCAAAAGTGCGGTGATCTCAGGCGCATTTTCCAGCGGGTAGACGCTCTGGTGCTGATAGAGGCCCTTGGGACCATACAGCCGGTTCCAGCGGCCGATCGCATCGAGCGGGTAGAAATAGCCCGGCCATTTGACCGTCGTCACGGTTTCCTGCACTTTTTCCTTGCGGAAGAAGGCTTCGTTGAAGGCTTTCAGCGTCAACCCGTTCAAAAGATTGAAAGGCGGCGCAAAAGGCACCGACAGCTTCATCGCGCGCGGCATGTCCGGAAATTCGCAAGAGGCATCGGCGTGGTCGCCTGCCAGCAACACGCCCCTGCCCATGCGTTTGCCGGTGGCCAGCTGGTCGATCCAGGCGACGGCATATTCGTGTTCGTCGTCGATCCGTTCGGCCATGTCGAAATAGCGGTCGAGCGTGTCGAAGCGGATGGCATGCTGCTGGATATGCGCAGACGGCACTTTCAGCATCTGCAGGTCGACCGACAGGATCAGACCCGTCAGGCCCATGCCGCCGATCGTCGCACGGAACAGGTCTGTATTCTCCTGCATGGAGCAGGTCAACACATCGCCGCTCGAGCGCAGCAGCGTCAGGCATACGACATGGTTGCCGAATGTGCCCCTGATATGGTGGTTCTTGCCGTGCACGTCATTGGCGACAGCGCCGGCAATGGTCACGAAAGCGGTTCCCGGCGTCACCGGCAGGAAGAAACGATGCGGGATCGTCCGCACCAGAATGTCGTGCAGGCTGACGCCGGCATCGCAAGATATGATGCCGGTGCCCGGATCGAAACCGTGGATGCGGCTGCGCCGGCGGCTGTCGATCAGGGTGCCCGCATCATTGTGGCAACTGTCGCCGTAGGAACGACCATTGCCGAAGGGCAGCAGGCTGTCCGGCCCCGCCTGTCCGCGCAGGGTCTCAAAGCTGTCGGGCGACATGGATTTGCGCGGGCGGCAATCGATGCGGCCCCAGCTGTCGAAGGCGGCGTCGCTCATAGCGGCCCCAGTGCTCCAAGGACAATCAACGATGCACCGATCGCCATGGTCACCAGGCTGCGCCAATCGCGCATGATGAACACAACCGGATCCTCGTGCAGCATCTTGCGGCGCGCCAGCATCCAGATCCGCAGCAGCATGTAGAGCACCAGCGGGCAGAGCGGCCACAGCACCCAGGGCTGCGAATACATCTCCATCATTTCCTGGCTGTGGATGTAGAGTGCCAGAACCATGGCGGAGGTGAAGGCCGAGGATACGCCGGCCTGGCCGACCATCTCGAAATCGACGGTCGTATAACCGCGTCCCGGCACCTGGTCGCCGTCCCGCCCGTCATATTCGTCCAGCTCGACATAGCGCTTCACCAGCGCCAGGCTGAGGAAGAAGAAGATCGAGAACGACAACAGCCAGAAGGACAGCTCCGTGCCGGTTGCGGCTGCCCCCGCGACGATACGGACAGTGTAGAGACCCGCCAGCGTGAAGACATCGACGAGCAGCTTGCGTTTCAGCACGAATGTATAGGCCGTCGTCGCCAGAGCATAAAAGCCGAGCGTGGCCGCAAATTCCCAGGGGAGCATCGAAGAGAGCCCGAGCGACGCGATGATCAGGCAAAAAGCGATGACGAGGCCCATGGGCACCGACATCTGGCCGCTTGCCAGCGGCCGATGCCGTTTTTTCGGATGGCGGCGATCATTGGTGAGATCGGACAGATCGTTGATCACATAGACCGCAGAGGCCAGGAAACTGAAGGCGAAGAAGGCCATGATGACATTGACCATCGCATCCATCTTCAGGATGTCATGGTTGAGCACCATCGGCACGCCGATCAGCACGTTCTTGGCCCACTGGTGGACCCGGATCGATTTCAAGGCCGCAAGCCGGCTCACCCGACCCATCTCAAGCCGTTCGGCATCGTGATTGCGCCGCCAGCGCTCGGCGGCGGCATCCGGGGCAACGACTATTGCCTTTCGCGCCGCGTCAAACACGGCAATGTCGTCACGGCTGTTGCCCATATAGTCGAACCCGCCCTCCCCGAACTGGGCGACCAGCGCATCGCGCTTGCGACGGCTGGTGAGGTTCAGCGTGTCGGAACTGTGAAGCACGGAGGAAAACAGGCCCGTATGGGCGGCAACGTCGACAGCGATGCTTTCGGCAGCGCCCGTGACGAGAATGACCGGCCTGCCGGTTTCCGCCTCGCGCTTCAGCCGCGTCAGGACCGGCTCGCGATAGGGCCAGTCGATGGCCCGGCGTCCCGATCGTTTGGCAATCTCGAATTTCAGGTGCGCCTTGCCCTTGACCAGCCAATAGAGCATCGCGAAGACCAAAAAGGGATTGCGCAAGAGAACGATTGCCACACCTTCCCAAAGGGTATCGGTTGCAAGCAACGTACCATCCAGATCGACGCACAACGGAATATGCCGCGTTTCTGTCCGAGCATCCATAAGAAAAAACCCCACTATAACGTGAGCAGGACCGTCCCACGGCGAGCTTTAAAAAAAGCAAACGTCATGCTTCCGGGATCTTGAAACTGGCCGACTGGTTAATGAAGTGCAGCTGTATTAGCGCGCCGACTGCTGCCCGATCCAGTTCAAGGCATCGCGCCAGTCGGTCATGCGCACCGGCGTTCCGTGCGACCCGCTCTGGAACAGAACCAAACGCGCCGGATAGCCTTCAGCCTTCAGTTTCCTGTAGAGCGCCACCTGGTCCTGCGCCGGATAGACGCTGTCTGCGCTGCCATGGCTGAAGAAGATCGGCACTCTTGCCTTGTGGGCGGCGCTCTTGAAAAACTGGCCATCCACGGGTCCACCCATGATGATCATGCCGTCCAGCATCTCCGGCGCCTGCGTCAGGCGTGCAATCCCCCAGCAGATAAAACTGCCCATGGAGGCGCAGGCCAGCACGACGGGCTTGCCGCCGGAGACGGATTTTGCATGCGCCACCAGCGCCGCGACATTGGCGACACCGGCAGCGTCGAAGGATCTGACGCTCGGGGCAAAGTAAACGCCGCCATTCTCGACCGCGAGGTTCTTCAGGCGGTTGAAGTTTCCGCCGAAGGAATAATCGTTGACGCCCAGCCTGCGGTCGCCGCCGCGCCCGTGAATGAAGATCACCGAAAATGCAGCCCCGCTTGCCGGTCCGACGCGGGTGACGTTGACGGCATGGCCCGCCGCCGCAATCGTCTCGTTGACCTGGCTGCCCTTGACCCCGAGCGACACATAGGCGCGCTTGACCCGCCGTTCGGGGATCTGATCGCGACCATTGATATCGCGCTGCTCCTGATAGTCGACCACCCGGTAATCGCCGCCATCCGCCGTTTCGAGGACGCGTCCATAGGCAAACAGCGCCTCCTTGTAGGGCTGCAACATCTGCGCATTGACCGACAAAGCGGAAGACAGCAGCATGCAAAGGCCGATAATCGGACCTCGGGCGAAATCAGTTGTGGACAGGCGCATCGGGAATGTTCCTCTTTTGATCCAAGCCTTGCCATCTGCGCTCGCGCAACGCAACAGTTGCGGCGATGCAAAGCGCCTGGTGGCGTCTTGCGGCAGATCGGTGGACGCCGCATCGGACCGGATCGTTCTGATGCCCGCAATCTGGCATAATTCAGACAGCTTGCCAGCGATTCGAACAGCAATTCATGGAATGCGCCTCCGGCCGTTCGTGCCGTAAAGACGCCTTCATCACGGGAAGACTTCTGAAAGACCCATGGACGACAGCAAAGATCTCTTTTCCGCATTGCCGACGCCGCCGACGCCCGTGGCCCCCAAGCCCAGCCCGGCGCCTGTTGCCGTTTCGAAGCCTGCAGCGGCCGCGCAGTCCGAGACACGTCTCGGCGCGGCCTCGCCGCTGAAGAACGACACTGGCGATTACAATGCCTCGACCATCGAAGTGCTCGAGGGTCTCGAACCCGTGCGCCGTCGGCCGGGCATGTATATCGGCGGCACGGACGAAAAGGCGCTGCACCACCTGTTTGCCGAAGTCATCGACAACTCGATGGACGAAGCGGTTGCCGGCCATGCCAATTTCATCGAGGTCAGCCTCGATACCGAGGGCTTCCTCACCGTTACCGACAATGGCCGCGGCATACCCGTCGAGAACCATCCGAAATTCCCGGGAAAATCGACGCTCGAAGTGATCATGACGATCCTGCATGCCGGCGGCAAATTCGACAGCAAGGTCTACGAAACATCCGGCGGCCTGCACGGCGTCGGCGTGTCCGTCGTCAATGCGCTGTCGGACGTGCTCGAGGTCGAGGTTGCCCGCAATCGCAAGCTCTATCGCCAGCGGTTTTCGCGCGGCATTCCCCAGGGTGGGCTGGAAGAACTCGGCGATGTCCAGAACCGCCGCGGCACCCGCGTCCGCTTTCATCCGGATCCGGATATCTTCGGCGCCCATGCAAAATTCGATCCGGCGCGGCTGTTCCGCATGGCGCGCTCGAAAGCCTATCTGTTCGGCGGCGTCGAGATCCGCTGGTCCTGCGATCCGGCTCTCACAGAGGGAACGGACACGCCGGAAAAGGCGGTGTTCCATTTCCCGGGTGGCCTGAAGGACTATCTCCAGGCGACCATGGGCAAGGAATTTACCGTCACCCGGGAAATCTTTTCAGGCAAGACCGAGAAGACCGGTGGCCATGGTGCGATGGAATGGGCCGTCACCTGGTATGGCGGCGATGCCGTGCTGCATTCCTATTGCAACACGATCCCGACGCCCGAAGGCGGCACGCATGAAGCCGGCTTCCGCATCGCTCTGACCAAGGGCCTGAAATCCTATGCCGAACTGACGCAGAACAAGCGCGCGGCGATCGTCACGACCGAGGATGTGATGATCTCGGCGGCGGGCATGCTCTCGGTGTTTATCCGCGAACCGGAATTCGTCGGCCAGACCAAGGACAAGCTGGCGACGGTCGAGGCGCAGCGCCTCGTCGAGAACGCCATCCGCGACCCGTTCGACCATTTCCTCGCCGACAATCCGCAGGAAGCCGCCAAGCTGCTCGAATGGGTGATCGAACGCGCCGACGAGCGCGTGCGGCGTCGCAAGGAAAAGGAAGTCAACCGCAAGTCCGCCGTGCGCAAGCTGCGCCTGCCGGGCAAGCTCGCGGATTGCTCGCAGAATTCGGCCGTTGGCGCGGAACTGTTCATCGTCGAAGGCGATTCGGCCGGTGGCTCGGCCAAGCAGGCGCGCAACCGCTCCAACCAGGCGATCCTGCCGCTGCGCGGCAAGATCCTCAACGTGGCGAGTGCCGGACGCGACAAGCTGACCGCCAACCAGCAGATCGGCGATCTCGTGCAGGCGCTCGGCTGCGGCACGCGCGGCAAATATCGCGAAGAAGACCTGCGCTACGAGCGCGTCATCGTCATGACAGACGCCGATGTCGACGGCGCCCACATCGCCTCTCTTCTGATCACCTTCTTCTACCAGGAGATGCCAGAGCTGATCCGTGGCGGCCATCTGTTCCTCGCCGTGCCGCCGCTCTACCGGATCACGCAAGGGGCGAAAACGCTCTATGCCCGCGACGACCGGCACCGCATGGAGCTGATGGAAAGCGAGTTCAACGGTCGCGGCAAGGTCGAGATCGGCCGCTTCAAGGGCCTGGGCGAAATGATGCCGGCGCAGCTCAAGGAAACCACCATGGATCCGAGCAAGCGCACTTTGCTGAAAGTCTCCATCGACGAGATCGATTTCGAGGGCACGCGCGAGGCGGTCGACAATCTCATGGGCACCAAGGCCGACGCCCGCTTTCGCTTCATCCAGGAACGGGCGGTGTTCGCCGACAATCTCGACATCTGACGGCGCGCTTCACAAAGTGATTCAACAGGCTATTGATTTGATTCACGTTTCCGCTCCAACCAACTGGGCGGAAACGGTTTTCTCCTGCTTTTAAAGTATCGATTCAAGCCGGTTGCGCCAGCCGGAAGCGACGATCAGCCTGCCCGGTCCGCCCGCAACAATCCGAAACAATTCGTTTTCGCCGGTTTCTGGTCCTGCCTTATTTAGAGAACAAAAGACAATCTATAAGACGACGGATCGATAAAGACCGCGACTCAACCGAAGGATGGACGCTTCATGAAAGCCGCCCTTGTTATCATGACAATCCTGGGCTGCGACGACAGTGCGACGCAGTGCCATTACATATCGACCGTCGAGGGCTCGTGGCAGACGGTGGCGCTGTGCGACAATGAATCGCAAAAGCAGTTGCCGAAATTCTCCAACGACCACAATTACCCTGTCATCGTCGCAGTCTGTGAAACCGCGGGCAATGCCATGACGGCGACGGCCGATCCGGAGCCGCAGCCACAGCTGAAGCCGGCGCCGCTCGACACGCCGGCGGTTGCCGCAACGGCGGAGAGCGAGACCCGGCCCAATCTGCCGCGCCGCGCACTGGCCTTCATCACCGGCGCCTTGCCCGATACGACACAGCTGCGCAATGTCGTGACCAAGCCGGTGCATTACGTCGAGGATGGTTATTCCTGGGTGGCGCGAAAATTCACCAAATAGGCCGATGCGGCAGCGTCGAAGGCCCCGCCTTCAGACGCTCCCGCTTCATAAACTGCAGCCTTCAGACGCTTCTGGAGTCGATCAGGCTCTGGGCGCTGGCGCGGATGGCCTCCGTCTCGCTGCGCGGCGTCCCGCCAAGCATGCGCCGCGCCTTGTCGTTCGACACCGTCGCGTCGCGCCCGAGTTCCTTGAGGATCAGCCTTACGCCGGGATCAAACAGCGCCGCCAGCCGCGCCAGCCAGTTCGGCAGCACGAGTTTCGGCATTTTCTTCGGATAGGCGGGATGCGTGGTTTTCAGGACCTCCGAAATCTCTTTCAGAGACATCGCCTTTCCGGCGGCAATGAACCGTTCGCCGGCCGCTTCCGGCACGATCATCGCCTGGACATGGGCATCGGCGACGTCGCGCGCATCGACGACTGCGACACGGAAATCCGGCATGGCCGGATATTTGCCCTTCATCATGCCGCGAATGAGACCCACCGATGTACCCGGCTTGCCGCCGAGCACAGGCCCGAGAATCATGCCGGGATTGACCACCGCAAGCTCCAGACCCTCCGCCTTGGCAAAGGCCCAGGCGGCCCGCTCGGCGATGGTCTTCGACTTGTAATAGGGGGTCGAGAGCGGCCCGTCGACATCGGTCCAGTCGGCTTCGCTGAACGGCGCCCTGCCCGCTCCATAATTGATGGCGGCAATCGACGAGGTCAGAACGACGCGGCGCACGCCGGCCTTCTTGGCAGCTTTCAGAACCCGCAGGGCGCCGTCCCGCGCTGGCCGTATCAGCTCGTCTTCGTCTTTCGGAACCCGATCGGGAAAGGGCGAGGCCACGTGCATGACACAGTCCGCCCCGGCCACCGCATCGTCCCAGCCGGCATCCGACAGGAGATCGGCAACCGCGAAGGTCAAATGCCCCTTGCCGGCATCCCCGCTGCTGCGGATCGCACTTTCGATTTCCGCGGCCGTCTTCAGCGAACGGACGGTGCCGCGCACGTCATAGCCCTGCCGCAACAGGCTGCTCGCAACATGCCGCCCGAGGAAGCCGCCGATGCCGGTTACGACCACCAGCGTTCTCTTGTCCGATATATCCATTGCAGCAGCTTATAACGACGGACAGCCCGTGAACAGCGCAATTGAAACTATGTCGCCTGTCAGGCGGCCTCGCGTGCCGCCGTCTGCGCATAGTCGCGCGCCGTCTGGCGCTGTTCGGCAATGGTCAGTTTTTCGACCAGGTCGGCAATGCCGCCGGAAAGGCCGGCGGACGCAGCGGTGCCTTGCAGCTTCTGCAGCAGCATGGAGGAGATCGAGGCGGCGACGATTGCAGCGCCCGACCGGCTCTCCTTGCGCCACATCAACATGGCCTCGGCAAACAGCGTGCTGACATCGCGCCCGAGACCGGCACTTTCGAGCAAGGCGCGGATCGCCGGAATGCGGCCGTCGGCGAGGATCGAGCGCACCCGCTTTTCAGGCACGCCGGAGAGGTTGACGATCGCGGCGGCAAAAAAATCAATCTTGCCGGAGCAGAGCGCATGCAGGAGGAAAGCCGGTGTCAGCCGTCCCGTCGCCCGCAAATGTTCGGCCAGGGCCGGCACCTCGTCGGCACCGGCGGTTCCCGCCATGCTGACGGCGGCGCGATCACAGGCTTCGCGGGTGATGCGCTCGACCCTTCGGTCGCCGATCGCCGCCTGCACCAGGCTGAACCCGGCCAGCGCATGACCAACCTTTTCGACCAGCGTATGCCGTGCATCGGCCGGCAGGTCGGGGCGGTCGAGCAAATGGTTTCGGATCGACCAGAGATGGCCCAGGCGATCGCTCAGGCGCTTCAGCGTGCGGCGGGAAAACTGCGCCTGCTGGTTTTCAAGCAGGATCAGGACCTCTTCCTCGCCGCCGATTTCAGCGATGGCGGCGGCCACCGGCCGCGACATGCCCTGCCGTGCCGCGATCACCGCGCGGGTTTCATGGCTGCCACGGGCGGCAAGATCGACAAGATCGGCATCGGTCAGAACCGGCGAACAGGAAATCACGGCATAGGCAATTTCGGGCTGGTCTTCCGCCAGCGGCAGGATGATCGTGCGCGGCACGAAGGAACATTCGCCGATCGCCTCTGCCAGGGAAAGACGGACTTTGGGCGATGGATCATCGAGCAGGAACGTCATGGCCATTTCGGCGGCATGGCGATCCAGCGTGTTCATCTCGTTCTTGACATAGGCGCGACCCAACGCACTCGCAGCGCGCATACGGTCGCTCGTTTTTGCGGTTTCCACCCAGCGAAGAAATGCTTGTATGATCACGGACGCCTCACTACACACCAACACTCAACATGATGTTGCAGGACACGCTAACGGATAAACGTTTAAGATTGGTTCACCATGTCCGTTAACCCGCTGGAGAGTGTCATGCCGCTTCTGCTGCTCGCGCCGATCGATTGGCCGGCGGCCCTTTGCGGCGACCATGCAGGCGTTCCGCTGATCTTCGATCTTCACCCGGAGGACGGCAACGAACCCTCACCGGAGGACGACCGGGCATTGCTGGCATTTTTGCAGGCGCGCGACAGGACGATCGCCCGCCGTCCGGTCCTCGTGCGCATCGGCGGTTTCCCAGACGCAAACGCCGAAACCGATCTTGCCACACTCGGACACGGTCTGCCGGACGGCATCCTTCTTTCCGGATGCCGCAATGGGGCCGATATCCAGAAGCTCGACGTGCTTCTCGGCGTGGCCGAAGCGGCGGCAAACCGGCCGATCGGCGAGACAAGCATTCTGGCCGAATGCGGCGCGGAAGCGCAATTCTTCCTCTCGCCCCATAGCCTTGCCAGAAAATCCGCACGCCTGCGCGGCCTTGTCTTCAACGCGGCGGCACTGGCTGGCGCGACCGGGGCGATGCCAGATTATCCCCGGATCAGGCCTGCAGGCGGGCTCCTGTCATTTGCGCGCGCCATCTGCGTGCTGAAAGCAGTCGAGGCGCAAGTTCCCCGTTACGAGATGCTGGCGGCAACGATCGCGCCTGACGAACTGATGCCGGTCCGGACGGCCAGCCTGAAGAACGGCTTCGACGATATCGTCGCCAGCGGACCGGCACATCTGGCCGCTTTGAGCGGATGGCCGCTCCGGCCCTAGAGTTTCGGCCGCATGATCTCGAAGACATCGCCGGCGTCGCAATAGTCCATATAGCCCATGCGTCCGATCGGGCGCACCAGCTGGGCATCGAAACGCCCCTCGCGAATGGCCTCCTCGCGGATGTGAATGCCGACCACCTGCCCGATCACCACGTAATTGTCGGAGAATTCGCCATCCAGCCCCCTTGGCTGGAAGCGCTCCGTGACCCGGCATTCGAGGGCTGCAAAGGCCTCTGCAACATAGGGCGCCGCAACAAGCCGACCGTCTGTCGCCGTCAGGCCGGCCAGCGAAAATTCGCTTTCGCCGTGCGGCACTGCTGCCGATGTCGTGTTCATCGCGTCGATCAGGGCGCGACCGACGAAGCTTGCGGTGAACACGCCGGTTTCCTCGATGTTGCGAACCGATCCCTTGTGTCCGCTGGAGGAGAACATCACGAGTTTCGGCCGATCGGAGATGGCGTTGAAAAACGAATAGGGCGCCAGGTTGTGGCTCCCGTCCGCACCGCGCGTCCCGATCCAGCCGATCGGGCGCGGCGAGACGATCGCCTTGAACGGGTCATGGCTCAGGCCATGTTCATTGCTGTCGGTTGGATAAAACATCAGTCCTGACCGCCGACCCAGGTGACGATTTCAGACAGGTCCGGCCGCGGACGCTCCGTCGGCGGCACCTGCGCAGTCCCGATGTGGATGAAGCCGGCGACCTTTTCGCCGGGCGCGATGCCGAGCAGCGGATAGGCCTTTTCATCAAAGGCATACCATTCCGTCAGCCAGTTGGACGAAAAACCATGGGCGTTCGCGGCCATGACAAGATTGAGGCAGACGGCGCCGGCCGACAGGACCTGCTCCCATTCCGGCACCTTGGCATGCGGCGCAGCCGTGCTGATAACGGCAACCACGACCGGAGTCCGTGTCAGCCGCGCATTTTCAACCTTGATCATCTCGTCGGACAGATCCGGTTTGGCAGCGATCGCCATGCGGGCAAGTTCCGCGCTGATCCGCGCGCGGTCATCGCCGCGATAGACGATGAAGCGCCAGGGTGCCAGCTTGCCATGATCTGGAACCCGCGAGGCCAGCGTCAGCATCGCCTCGACGGTCGCCTTGTCCGGGCCCGGCTCGCCCATCTGGAACGCGGGAATGGAGCGTCGCGTCGCCAGATAATCACGCAGACTGATTTCGGTTTTCATCACGATTGATTTCCACTAGTTTGCGGCCGCACCGGCAGCCACGAAATTGCCATACAGGCGCTTCAAGTGGAGCCACACCGTCAGGAAGTCAACCACGCACATGCGCATCCATAGCCGTCCCATATTCGGATCGATCGTCGCCCTTCTTTGCGCGATTGCCGCGCCGGTTGCAGCCGTGGCGCAAGATCAGGCACAGGATCTGGCAGACCCGTTCACCAGCTTCCCCTCGATCTCGACGACCGGCAAGATGCCGAAGCTCAACAGTTTCAATCCATTGATCACGGCAACAGAGAACGGCGCAGCGCTGAAGGATGTCAGCCTGCAGGCGCTGTTGACCGAAAAGGGTAAGCCGGTCGAACAGGGGCTGACGTGGCGGGTGTTCAGCCCGTTCCCGGGCTCGGACGGCAAACTGCCGCTTCTGGCGACGTCGGAAGGCGGATCGGCGGCCTTCCAACTGGTTCCCGGCGAATATTTCGTCAATGTCGCCTTCGGCAGGGCCGGCGCGACGCGCAAGATCCGGGTTCCCGAAACCGGTACGGCGGAAAACCAGATGCTCGTTCTCGATGCCGGCGGCATGATGCTGAACGCAATCTCCGGCAGCGATGTGCGCATTCCCCCGGATGAATTGAGTTTTTCGATCTATTCTGCTGACGTGAAGGAGGATGGCGAGCGGGCGCTGGTGGTTGCCGACGTCAAGCCGAACACAGTCACGCGCCTGAACACCGGAACCTACCATGTCGTGTCCGACTACGGCACCGTCAACGCCGTCATCCGCGCCGATATCCAGGTCGAGGCCGGCAAGCTGACGGAAGCGACCATCCAGCACCGGGCAGCCAAGCTGACGCTGAAACTGGTCTCGGAAGCCGGCGGCGAGGCCATTGCCGATACGGCATGGTCGATCCTGACGTCCTCGGGCGACGTGGTCAGCGAAAGCGTCGGTGCCTTCCCGACGCTCATTCTCGCCGAAGGCGCCTACACCGCCATTGCGCGCAACAAGGAACAGATCTTCCAGCGCGATTTCAAGGTGGTCGCCGGCGTCAATAAGGACGTCGAAGTTCTGTTGAAGGACGCCGACACGGCCAGCGCGCCCGCAGCGACCGACGCGCAGGATTAGCAAAACCGCAGGTCACAGTCTGCGGTCACCCTCGTTTCACAGCATGTAGGACAAAAGTTCCCGGGCCTCGTCGACCGCCTGCTCGCGCGTGCGAAAACGCATGCTCGGCCGGCTTTTTTCCTCGCGCAGGCGGATCACATAGGTCCACTTGCCGCTGTTCAGACGTGTCACTTCAATCGAATGCTCAAAATTGATTCCATCAACAGTCATTGTCAATCCAGCCCAGTTAATATCCGGACTTTGTGGGCCCTTGTGCGGGCCTGTGCAACCGGCAAGACCAGTAACCGCCGGTTAAGCTTAATAGGAAAGGTTAACGCCAGCGTCCTTGCACTTGACCTTACGCGCCCCCTTGCACCCCGCTTCCCCGCCGTCCCTCTCCCTCAACGCGCCTCGACGTTCAGGCTGAGATAGGTGGGGTCGAATTGTGCGAGGTCCTGCAGCTTTTCCCAGTCGAGAATGGTGATCATCTGGTTGATCCAGGTGAACAGTTCCTCCCGCCGCAGAACCTGCAGGGTCTTGTTGAGGTGGACGACGGAGATACCGAGCACGTCGGCGAGTTCGAGCTGGGTCAGCGGAAAGTGAAAGCGGAAGCCGTCGGTGCGGCGGACGACCTGCAGGCGCACGTAGAGCTCGCAGATCAGGTGCGCCAGATGCGATTTCTTCGAGCGGCGGCCCATGGCGACGATCCATTCGCGATGCACCGCACCGTCGACCAGCGTGTCGAGCCACAGCAGCCGGCTCAGATGCGGCTGGGTTTCGGAAATATCCTTGAGATCACCATGGTCAAGAAAAGCGACATGACAGGGCGACATGGCGACGATGCCGTGATCCATGGTCTTCAGCAGAAAGGCATGCAGGTCGACAAAATCGCCGGCGACGTGCAGGGCGGTAATCTGTCGCGCGCCATCCGCCATGAACTTGTAGCGGGCTGCAAAACCGTCGACCAGAAGCGTGCTGTAGCTCGGCCGCGATCCCTCCGCAACGATATCCTCATCGACGAGAAAACGCCTTTCGCGCCAGACCAACTCGCTCAGCAGCGTTCTCTCTGGTTCGGTAACGACATCATGACTTTGGAGATTGAGCAGGAGCGATTCGATCAATGTGCAGGGGTCCAGAAATAAGCTGGCCCTCGCCTACCCCATGCCGGAAACCGGCACATTTAACATTGACACGTCCGGCATGAAATTTCCCGGTTTCCGGGAACAATTTTACGCTTCCGCCTGTTTGGTCCGCAGTACCGGGGATGTAAAACGATGGGGATAAACTGAGAATGCGCCGCTATTTTTTCGACCTGCACAATGGCGATGGACCGACCCGCGACGATACCGGCATCGAGCTTGCCTCCCGCCAGAGCGTAGCGATGGAAGTGAGCCGCATCCTTCTGGAGGTGGCGCGCGAGGAACTGCCCTATCAGGCGCGCGCCATCGTCTCCCTGACAGTGCGCGACGACACCGGCCGGGCGATTTCGGTCGCCAGCCTGACCTTCAACACGGAATGGCTGGAACCGCTGGAATAGCCCGCTCTATCCCGCCCGGCGCAGGAAACGCCGGCGTGGCGGCGCCAGGGTGAAGACCGCATCGTAGAGATGGCTGAGTATGTCCTTGCGGTCCGGCAGCACGCTCAACTCCTCCCAGGCGATCAGCTGGCCGATGCGCGACGAAATCGTCTTGCCCGACAGCCGGCGGAATTCGCGGATCAGCAGCGAGAGACGCAGCGTCAGCGAGACCTTGCTCGCCAGATGGAACAGCCGCCCGTTCTGGCCTTCGAAATAGATCGGGATGACGCTTGCCTTGGCCGACTGGATCAGCTTGGCCGGGAACATCTTCCACGGCAGGTCTTCCGCGCGTCCGAAGCCCTTTTTCGCGGTCGCAACGCCGCCGGCAGGAAAGACGATGACGGTGACGCCTTCCTTCAGGAGCCGCAAGGCCTCGTGGCGCGTCGCCATGTTGAGGGCGAGGGCTTCCTTGGTTTCCGCAAAGGAGATCGGCAGCGCATAGGGCGCCATTTCCGGCACCTTCATCAGCTCGTTGTTGATGAGCACCCGGAACGGACGGCCGAGCTGTTCGGCCAGCGCCAGCACGGCAATGCCGTCGCCGATGCCGAAGGGATGGTTGGCGACGATCACCACCGGCGTCTCCGGCAGGTTGCGCGGCGGCCATTCGCCGACCACGCTGATCTTGACATCGATCAGGTCGAGCATCTGGCCGAAAATCCGGTCGCTGCTGCCGACGATGTCATGGCGCCACTGGTTGTAGAGTCGGGCATAGCGATTGCGGCCGCCGAGCCCCTCCATGGACCGGATGAACCAGCGTTTCAGCCGCGTGTCATTGTCATTCGCGTAAGACAGCTCTTTGAACTGCACGATTGCGCCTCGCTTGGTCAGACCGGCCCACCGCCTGAAAGCGGTGCTATCCCGGCACAGGAACCGGGATAGCCTTCCACTGTAACAGTTTTCTGACAGGCTCCGGCGTCAGCCGTTCAGTCCCTCGCCTTTGGCATTCGCCTTGGCGATATCCTTGGCCAGGCGGCGTTCGGCCTTGCGCACCAGATCCGGCGGCGTTGCCTCGAGCGTCAGGCTGTCGATCGCCTCGTCCAGCGTCATCGGCGTCTGCGCCTGTGAGCCGAGACGGCGGATGTTGACGGTGCGCTCCTCCGCCTCGCGCATGCCGCAGACGATGATCACAGGCACCTTGGTCACCGAATGCTCACGCACCTTGTAGTTGATCTTCTCGTTGCGGAAGTCGGTCTCGACCTCAAGACCGGCCTCGCGCAGCAGTTCGGCAACCTCGCGACCGTAATCGTCGGCTTCCGACGTGATCGTCGCGACCACCACCTGCAGCGGCGAGATCCACAGCGGCAGATGGCCGGCGAAGTTCTCGATCAGGATGCCGAGGAAACGCTCCATCGAGCCACAGATGGCGCGGTGGATCATGACCGGCTGGGTCTTTTCCGAATTTGAGTCGATATAGAAGGCGCCAAACCGTTCCGGCAGGTTGAAGTCGACCTGCGTCGTGCCGCACTGCCATTCCCGGCCGATCGCGTCCTTCAGCGTGTATTCGAACTTCGGCCCGTAAAACGCGCCCTCGCCCGGCAGAATGCCGGTCTTGATGCGACCGCCGGCCTGTTCCTCGATCGTCTTCAGAACATCCGACATGACGCTTTCGGCGCGGTCCCAGAGCGCATCGACACCGACGCGCTTTTCCGGCCGGGTCGAGAGTTTTACCGTGATCTCCTGAAAGCCGAAATCCTCGTAGACCGAGAGGATCAGGTCGTTGATCCGCAGGCATTCGGCGGCCATCTGATCGTCGGTGCAGAACACATGGGCGTCGTCCTGCGTAAACCCGCGCACGCGCATCAGCCCGTGCAGCGCGCCGGAGGGTTCGTAGCGATGCACATTGCCGAATTCGGCAAGCCGGATCGGCAGTTCGCGATAACTCTTCAGACCATGCTTGAAGATCTGCACATGGCCGGGGCAGTTCATCGGTTTCAGCGCAAAGACCCGCTCGTCATCCGTCTCGTCGCCGGCCACCGTCACCTTGAACATGTTGTCGCGGTACCAGCCCCAGTGGCCCGAGGTTTCCCACAGCGACTTGTCGAGCACCTGCGGCGCGTTGACCTCCTGGTAGGTGCCGGCCAGGCGCCGGCGCATATAGGCGACCAGCGTCTGGAAGACGCGCCAGCCCTTGCCGTGCCAGAAGACGACGCCGGGGCCTTCTTCCTGGAAATGGAACAGGTCCATCTCGCGGCCGAGACGGCGGTGGTCGCGCTTTTCGGCTTCGGCCAGAATGTGCAGATAGGCATCGAGCTGCGCCTGGTCGGCAAAGGCCGTGCCATAGATGCGCGTCAGCATCGGATTGTTACTATCGCCACGCCAATAGGCGCCGGCCACCTTCATCAGCTTGAAGGCCGTGCCGATCTGGCCGGTCGCAGCCATATGCGGTCCGCGGCAGAGGTCGAACCAGTCGCCCTGGTAATAGATCTTCAGGTCCTGGTCTTCCGGGATCGCATCGACCAGCTCGACCTTGTAAGCCTCGCCTTTCGCAGCAAAAACCGCGCGCGCCTTGTTGCGCGGCCAGATTTCGCGGGTAAACGGCTTGTTGCGCTGGATGATTTCCTTCATCCGCTTTTCGATCTTCGGCAGATCATCAGGCGTAAACGGCTCGGCCTTGGCAAAGTCGTAATAGAAGCCGTTCTCGATCACCGGCCCGATCGTCACCTGCGTGCCGGGCCAAAGCTCCTGCACGGCTTCAGCCATCACATGGGCGGCATCGTGGCGGATCAGTTCGAGCGCGCGCGGATCATCGCGCGTCACGATCTCGAGCTTGCCGCTGGTCACGACGTCGGACAAATCGCGCAAGACACCATCCAGCGCAATGGCCACGGCCTTCTTGGCCAGCGACTTCGAAATCGATTCGGCCACATCACGCCCGGTCGCATCCGCGGCATACTCGCGAACCGAACCATCGGGAAATGTCAGGGAAACCGGTGCAGACATAAAACTCTCCTATCCAGTCCCGCCAACGAATGCGGGTGGTATGGGTGGACGGCCGACAGACGGCCTCAGGCGGTGCGCGGTATACGGGGAAATGCGGGGGATGGGAAGGGGTTGAGTCTCAGGGTCGATTTTTGCCCTTTTTTTCGGGCGTAAAATGCACCTGATTTTTGCGCCGGATAAACTATTGAGATTGCACGCCGCAGAAACGGTGCAAAATTGTTGATTTATGCACGATTGACGTTTTGGATAGAAGACAGGAGCATGGATAAATGCAGACTTTCTTTTTCCCAATACAATGGTGGATTCCCGAATTCGATGCGGACGTATGCGGGGACGCCATACGGATTCATAAACGCAAGTGGGACGTGTCGATTTTCGATCTTTACAGCTTGATTGCGCAAAACCATCCGACGCGCCTTCCGGCAGAGTTGCTTCACATATTTTTGCAGAACGTAAACCTGGAAATAGAAATACCCGCTCCCTCTGTTGAGCAGGCAATCGACAAAATGGATTGCTATAGAGCGATGCTGTATTTACGCGGCACGAGCCCGACGGTAGCTCCGTTCGGATGTAATATGTCCTTAAATGACTATGCTGGCATCAATGGCCGCTCATCAGACCGGCAAGCTGTCATGCATGAAGGCCTTCGCGAGGGCATCCCGCATAAAACGGCAAGGGTTGAAATCTGGCCGCACCAGCTATCGTTTGCCTGCATCCAGGGTGCGCCTGGTGAGTTTGTTCGGAAAGTTGGTAGTGGGGTTGTAACAGGCGCTACGGAAGACCTTGAGCGGTGGCTTGAGTATGAAAGGAAAACTCCAGTCCTACGAGCTGCTAGGAGGGCGTTGGTACAGGCTCCGCTAATGCCTGATCTATCCAGTTCAATTCTCCATTGCTGGCAGGGCATTGAAAGCCTATTTCCATCGATCAGTACCGAAATTACCTTTAGGACATCCCTACTGTTAGCCGAGCTTCTGGAACCTCTTCGTCCAAGGCAAGAGACCTATGAAACCTCTAAAAAAAGCTATGGAGACCGAAGCAAAATCTCCCATGGCTCGCAGCATCAATTTGGTATTGAGAAATGGTCCCGTGCATGGGTTTTGCTACGCGATGCAATACAGGCAATTCTCATAAACCGAGGCTTGCCTTCTGAAGAAGAGTTGACGCGGAACCTGCTTGAAAGATGAGTGGCTATGACATTCAACGCACTTGAACAGGAAGCAATCGTTCTGGGTGCCGTGATGGGCATATGCATGATATTTATTCCATAATGGCAATTATCTGCTCTGAGGCCGCTCTTCGCACGAGGCAACTGTTTACTTCTCTGTGACGACCACACTGCAGTCATGGCTAATTTCAACAATCGCCGCAAACGCGCCAACCAAGAAAACATTGCTACCTCGCATATTTCTCGATAAGTTACATGTAACCCTCCTCCCTAGAGAAACCACCATGCCCACATCCCCAAAGCCCTCCCGCATAAAAGTCGGCGAACACCGCGCCCGTCTTCGCGCGCAGGGCTTGCGGCCAATCCAGATCTGGGTGCCGGATGTGCGGGCGGCATCCTTCAAGGCCGAGGCGCATCGCCAATCGCTTGCGGTGGCTGAGAGCGCGCAGGCCGAGGACGATCAGGCTTTTATCGATGCGGTCTCCGACCGGAGCGATGAATGAGGCGTGGCGACATCTGGACCGTCGCGGGCGGGGCGGACTATGCCGGCAAGCCGCGCCCGGTCGTGATCGTACAGGACGATACATTCGATGCGACCGCGTCGATCACCATTTGCTCTTTCACGTCGGATGACACCGATGCGCCGCTGTTCCGGCTGAATGTCGAACCCAATGCGGGCAACGGCCTGCTGACGTCCTCCCGTCTTATGGTCGACAAGATCACCACCGTGCCCAAATCGAAAATCGGTCGCCAGATCGGGCGGCTGGACGACGAGGATATGCTGCGCCTCAACCGCGCTTTGCTGGTCTTTCTCGGACTTGCCGGATCGCCGAAAACGCAGTCCTAATCCCTTCGCACATTTCCTCATGTCAGCCGCGCTCGGAGACTTCCCCCCCCCTCTGTCGGCGACGCCGACATCTCCCCACAAGGGGGAGATCATCACAACCTTCTGCGTCCCTAACCTGAAGACTGATGGCAAAAAGGGAAAAGGCTGATCTCCCCCCTTGTGGGGGAGATGTCACGCAGTGACAGAGGGG
>NZ_LSRP01000104.1 GCF_001885585.1 Pararhizobium antarcticum | reverse complement strand
GGATTGGGGGTGGCGGCTGCGGCAATGTTCGGGGCAGAACCCATGCCGGCTTCGTTCGAAAACAGACCACGCTTGACACCGTTCAGCATGGCGCCGGCAATACCGCCAACGGCCTGTTCGTAGCCGAAGGCACTCTTGACGATCAGCACGAGTGCCGCCGGCACATCGGCGATGTTGACGATGAGAACGTAAGACGCGACGCCAAGATAGGCGACCGCCATGAATGGCACGACATATTCGGCGCAGCGTGCGATCTGCTTGATGCCGCCAAAGATCACAACACCGGAGATCACCGCGATCACCACGCCGACGGCAAGCTTCGGCACCCCGAACGCGCCATTCATCGCCTCTGCAATCGAATTGGCCTGCACGGCGTTGAAGACGAGACCAAAGACCAGAAGCAGGCAAATGGCGAAGACTGCGGCAGCCCAGGGCGCGTTCAAGCCACGAGCGATATAGAAGGCGGGACCACCACGATATTCGCCGCTTTGGCCGCGCACCTTGAACAACTGCGCCAACGTACTTTCGGCATAGGCGGTCGCCATTCCGAGCGCTGCAACGACCCACATCCAGAAAAGCGCACCGGGCCCGCCGAGCGTCATCGCAACGGCAACGCCCGCCAGATTGCCGGTTCCGACCCGTGAGGCAAGGCTGGTGCAAAGCGCCTGGAACGGTGTGATGCCAGCAGAATCCGTTTCAGGCGCGCGCAGGATGACGCGGATGAATTCCGGAAAATAGCGCACCTGCATGAAGCCGAGACGGATCGTGAAGAATACACCCACCGCCAGCAATCCGTAGATGAGGACATAGCCCCAAAAGAACGTGTTGAGAAATCCTATAATCGACGTCATGCCACTCTCTCCTGTCTTGAACGTTGCACTAAAGCTTCCGGTTTTCGTCGCCTGTCCCTTGCGACGAGGCCATGGAATGTCATGTTTTCGGCGAACTGATCTGCAGCGCCTCGCGCAGGTCGAGTTGCGGAGTGTGCTTGATGCGCGCCGTCAGGTTGGTTTCTATATCGCTGATATGGGTGATCATGACGCGCGCGGCTTCGCGGCAATCCCCAACCTCAAGCAGATCGACGATGCGTTCGTGGTCATCGCAAGAGCAGGCTGCGTCCGGGGTCGATTGATAGAGCGCCTCAAACAGCAGGCTGCGCGCGGTCAGATCATTGAGGATGTCCAGCAGTGGAAAAAACCCGAGCGATTCGGCCAGGCAGACATGAAAATCCGCGAGAAGGTGGCTGCGAGACGCGACATCGCCCGTCGAAATGGCCTCCCGTTGGCGGGCAATGTGCTCACGGAGCTTTGCGATGGCCTTTGGGTCGACATGGTCAATCGTGTTGAGAATGCCTGATTCAATGGCACGGCGGGCCTGGAATGCGGCGGTTGCCTCTTCTACGGACGGTTCAACGATAAACCAGCCGCGTCGAGCCGTGACCTGCACCAGACCGCGGGCTTCCAGGCGGGTCAACGACTGCCGGACAATCGTGCGTGAGACATGAAACAGCGTCGCCAGTTCCTGTTCACCCAGCCGCATTCCGGGTCGCAACCGGCCGGACAGAATTGCATCAATGATCGTCCGATCGATATGCAGGGACTGCTGCTCCACGGCTCTTCTCCAGACGTTCTGCTCAACGATAATGCATCCAAACTGAATTATCGGCTTGGATACAAGTCAAGCAAAGTTCGTGCCAATCGATTGGTTTTCAACGCGGATGCTTGGGTTCGATGGTCAGAGCGGCCGCCTCGGTGCGGAACCATCTGACAGCATGAGGCCTATCGCTGGATCGAAGAGAGCGACAGCGAAAGAGAATGGTGCTGGAATGCGTGAGAAGCAGCACGCGCCGCTGCGGTCAACGAATTCGACCAAGACGACGACCGTCTATCGGTTCTGTCCTGCAAAGACGCCCGCCTGGCGGACCGAGAGCTCACCCCAGGCGTCATGCATGCGGGGATCGGGATCGATCGCTTCGGCCGTGCGGCACATGGCCTGGACCGCCGTCTTGAAATCGGGAAACCAGCCCGCGCCAACGGCCGCGGATATGCCGGCGCCGAGTGCCGAGGCTTCGTCTGACAGGCTGCGATGAACCGGAAAGCCGGTGGCGTCGGCTACCATTTTCCGCCACAAAAGACTGGATGCACCGCCACCTATGACGAAAATTTCCCGCGCACCGGCGGTTCGCCTGGTCATTTCTGCGAGCGCACGCGCAAACTCCAGCGTGATCGCCTCGAGCGACGCCCTGTAGAGATGGCGCATCGAGTGTTTTGGGCCAAGGCCGGTAAAGCTGGCTCGGGCGTTCTCATCCCAGTGCGGATCCATGCAGCCAAGCAGATAGGTGCAGGCGGTCACGCCTTCCGAACCGACGGGAAGAGCCATCGCTTCGGCCTCGAGCCGCTGGAAAATCGAAGGATCGGCACGACCGCCGGCAAAATTGTCGAGCAACCAGTTGACGAAGAAGGCGCCGGCGCGCTGCACCGTTTCCAGCATGTAGCCTTCGCCGGTCGGCGAAACCAGCGTGCGCCAATAGGTGCTCAGCTCCGGCGTCGGCGACCACAGGCCACCGGCCACTGCCGTACCGAGATTGAGATAGACCGTGCCCGGATCGATGGCGCCGACACCGAGGCCGGCGCAATGGCCGTCACCGCCGGCTGCAAAGACCGGCGTTCCTGCCAGCAATCCCGTCTCGGCTGCCGCCTGCGACGTGACAACGCCGATCTGGGCGCCAGGGCGATGCACGGGCGGCAAGCGCGACGGATCGATGCCGAGATGGTCGAGAAGATCGCGCGACCAGGTTTTGGTCTGAATGTCGAAAATCCCGAACGGATCGGCGCTCGTCCATGTGGCTGCCGGCTCACCGGTCAGCTGCATCACCAGATAATCATGCACCGAGAGAATATGGGCCACACGATCAAGCAGATCGGGCTCGTGGGCGCGCAGCCAGCGAAGCCTGTAGATGCAGGGGATGACATCCACCGGCTTGCCGGAGATGGAATGCAGTCTGTCGCGGCCGATCTCGTCGATCATGACTGCGGTCATGTCGCGGGCGCGACGGTCGAGCCAGACCGTTGCGGGCGCCAGCGGCCTGCGGTCGACGCCAAGAAGCGCCATGGTTTCGCGCTGGTTGGAAATCGCGATACCGTCGATTGCCACGGGATCGATTGTCGCTGTGACCTTGCGCAATGCCGTTTTGGCGGCGCTCCACCATTCCTCGGGATCCTGCTCGGCGCGATAGGCATCGGGTGTGATCAGGGTGTGCGGCGCGCGACCCTCGCAGCGCGGTTCGCCACTCCGGGTCCAGGCGATCGCCTTGACGGATTGCGTCGAGGAATCGACGCCGATGATGTACCGTTCAGTCTGGTTCATGTCTGCGGCTCCTCCTTCCGCATGGCGGCAGCCACGTTCAGAAGACGTGTCACCCGCCGCCTTTTTCCCAAGCCTCCCGAAACCCGACGCCTGCCTCCTCAGGCTGCGAGCAGCGCCTCGCTTGTATCCATGTCGGTGACGAGATGGGTCGCATAGCCCCCTTTCAACGTCGCCGTGATCGCGTCGATCTTGCCCATGCCGCCGGCGACGCAAATCCGGTTCGGCGTCTGGCGCAGCTCGTCGAGTTCGATCCCGACCATGCGGGCGTCATGGTCGCCGCCGACCGTCTGACCGTGCGCGTTGATGAAGCGGCCGATGATCACGGCCACCGCGCCATTCTGCACGTAGGCGTCGATTTCCGCTTCACTGGCAATGCCGGAATGTCGCACCGTACTGCGCGGGCCGACATCGCCGACGCCGAACAGGATGCGATTGGTCGAATGGATGAGTTCGAACTGCTTTTTCAGCACCGGCTCATCCAGCAGCATGGCGCGCAGCTCGCGCGTTGACAGCACCGCCGGTGCCAGCAGGTTGACGCATCTTGCCCGGATGCGGCTCGACAAAAGGGAGGTACAGAGTTCGGGCGAAAAATCCGGCTCGCCTGTCGAACTTCCCGACACCTGCACCACGGTCAGACCGGCCACGGGTTCGGCAAGCGATATCTGGTCGGCAACGGACAGGACCGTGCGTCCCCAGGCCACGCCGATGACATCGCCAGAGCGGATCTGGTCAGCCAGAACACGCGCCCCCGCATCGCCCAACCGGCGCACGAGATCGCGATCGTCCGTCGAGGGGATCACCAGAGCGCCATCAAGGCCAAAACGGGCCATCAGGCCGCGCGCCATCTGTGTCCGGCTGCTCGCCTGGGTATTCAGACGAATGGAAACAATGCCGCGCTGACGTGCCTCCTGCAAGTAGTTCACGATCGTGGCGCGTGACACGTTGAGGGTTTTGGCAATTTCGCTCTGGGTCATTTCGTCGGCATAGTAAAGCCATGCCGCCCATGTCACGGCATCGTCAAATTCCGTGGGTCTATCGGCTCCGGCGTCGAGCATGTGTTTCCTCTGACAAGTCTTCTTGAGCCCTATCAGATGGCAAGCCGAAACAGATGTCAATGTTCGCTGTCATATGTGTTGACATGTGTCATTCAATGTTGTCATTTGTCTCAAGCCAACAAAAATACGGACACGGGAATGGAAACGGCAAGAAACCGGGGCAGCGCGGACAGCGAACCCGTGGGCGGTTGGACCGCGCTCATCGATGACATTGTGGCTGGACGCTGGGTCAATCCTGAGACCGGTGAGAAGCCAAGCGTCCCCTATGACGCGATCGTCATCGCCGATAGTCTCGAAGGGCGCGAAGCCGAACTCGTGGCCAATCTCAAGCTCGGCGAGACGTTCACGGTGGTTGCGGATCACGCCACCTGGGATGCAATGGGTGCGCGGGTCGCCCGGGCTTTGTCCGGGCTCGGCACCGTCAAGACTGTCATCCTCGATCATCCCCATGCAGACATGGCCAATGTGGCGGATCTGACGGAAAAATTGCGCGGCGCTGAAGGGCTCGTTGCCGTTGGCTCCGGAACGATCAATGACCTGGTGAAATATGTCAGCGGGCTTGATGGCCGACGCTACTGCGTCTTTGGCACAGCAGCCTCGATGAATGGCTATACTTCGACGACAGCATCGATCACGCTGGAAAGCGGCCTGAAAGTCTCTCTGCCGTCACAGGCTCCTTCAGGCTTCTTCGTCGATCTTGCCGTATCGGCAGCAGCGCCCGCCTATCTCTCGGCGGCTGGTTTTGCCGACTGTCTTGTGCGCTCGGTCGCACAGGTCGACTGGTGGATGTCGCACCGCCTGTTCGGCTCGATCTACGTCACCTCGCCCTATATCATCCAGGAGCGGGACGAGATCGAACTGAACCGCCGGGCCGAGGGCATTGGCCGGGGCGACGTCACCGCCAATGGTTATCTCTATCGCGTGCTGACATTGTGCGGCCTCGGTGTGTCCTTCACCGGCATGTCCAATCACGGCTCGATGGGCGAGCACCAGATTTCGCACTATATCGATTGTTTCGCTGGCAAGCGCCATCCCGGCACGTTGCATGGCCAGCAGGTTGGCGTCGCGACCTTGACGATGGCGCGCATCCAGAAGCATTTCCTGTCCAGCGAAACGCCGCCGCGCATCGGCCCGACCCGCATCGATGCGGCCGACATGGCGCGCCGGATGGGCGCGGAAATCGCCGGTCAATGCCTCCAGGATATCCGTCCGAAAATCTTCGACGACAAGGCTGTGGGCGAAATCAACGAGAGACTTGCCGATCTTTGGCCGCAACTGCGTCAGGAGTTGCAGGCCTTCGTCATACCGGTAGAGGAGATGACCCGGCTCCTGAAGGCGGCCGGCGGTCCCTCGACAGCGCAGGAACTGGGCGTGCCGGTCGATTTCTATCGGGAAGCCGTGGTTCACTGCCGCGAGATGCGAACCGGTATTCCTTCCTCGACATCGCCGCGGACAGCGGCGTGCTCGCGGATCTCGCAAGCGCGGAGATTTGAGCCGATGCGCCCGATCGCCGATATGCCGATGGAAACAGCCCGCAATGTCACGACGCTGTTTGCCGATATCGACGATACGCTGACAACGGAAGGCCGCCTGCCATCCTGTGCCTATGCGGCGCTTGAACGGTTGTCCGAGGCCGGCATTGCTGTCGCTCCGATCACCGGGCGTCCGGCCGGCTGGTGCGACATGATCGCCCGGATGTGGCCGGTGGCGGGCGTCGTCGGCGAGAATGGCGCCTTCTATTTCTCCTACAACAATGACAGCCGCCGCATGCGTCGTGTGTTTGCCATCACCGACGACCAACGCAGCTTGGACCGGCAGAAATTGCTGTCCGTTCGGGCCCGCATTCTCGCCGAAGTGCCCGGCGCTGCGATTTCGGCTGACCAGCCCTACCGCGAGGCCGATCTGGCCATCGATTTCTGCGAGGATGTCGCGCCGCTCACAACCAGCCAGGTCGATCGCATCAAGCAGATCTTCGAGGAGGAGGGGGCGGTCGCCAAGGTTTCATCCATCCATGTCAACGGCTGGTTCGGATCCTATGACAAGCTGACCATGACGCGCCGGTTTGCCAGCGATGTTCTCGGTCTCGACATTGATTGTGGCAAGGACAGGGTGGTTTTTGTCGGCGACAGCCCCAATGATGCGCCGATGTTCGGCTTTTTCCCGCATGCCTGCGGCGTCGCCAATGTTCTGCAGTTTCGCGGACGGATCGAGGCCGAGCCCGCTTTCGTGACGCTTTCGCGCGGTGGCCAGGGTTTCGTCGAAGTGGCCGACCGCATTCTGGCGGCCAGGAACGGGAGGGTCGCTGCATGACCGGCCGGGTCTACGACTTTGCCATCATCGGCGGCAGCATCAATGGCGCGGGCATTGCCCGCGACGTCGCCGGTCGTGGACTGTTTCCGGAGGAGATGCAGCGTGCCCATGGTGGTTTGCGGACAAGAGGATGTCCAGCAAGCACCTAGGCGGAAAATTCAGGAGGTGGCTCGTCTCGCGTTTTGCGCGATCCGGCCGACATTCGCTCTCGGGAGGAGTACGGAATGTCTACTATACAGGTTCGACGCTTTGCGATTTCGGATTCGCCATGGCCATGGCTGTTTCCGCTCGTGGCGTTGCTGATGGTCTTCACGATCTATCCGCTGATCTACAATATCTGGCTGAGTTTTCATGAGTTCCTGCCTCGCAAGCGGACGCTGGCCTTTGTCGGCTTCAGCAACTGGATCCAGCTTTGGAACGACACACGCTTCTGGGGCGCACTCGGCGTCACCTTCATCTATTTCATCATCGCCCTGACCTGTGAAATCGTGCTGGGCATGGCGATTGCGCTTTTGCTGGATGCGGAACTGCCGGGCTTCGGTGTGCTACGCGCCGTTCTGTCGATGACGCTGGTCATTCCGCCGGCCATCGCCGGCATGATGTTTCTCCTGATGGAAGACCCGCAATTCGGGGTCATCACCTATTTTCTCAACGAACTCGGCCTGCTTGCCAAGGGCACGCCCATCCTGTCGACCTCCTCGCTGGCACTGGCCGGCGTCATGGTCGCCGAGATCTGGCAATGGACGCCATTCATGGTGCTGATTTTTCTCGCGGGTCTCAGGGCATTGCCGGCGGAGCCCTATGAAGCCGCGATGATCGACGGTGCGTCGGCCGTCCAGATGTTCCGGCGGCTTACGCTGCCGATGATGAGCCGCGTCATTGCCGTCGCCGTTCTCTTGCGCGGCATCGATCTGTTCCGGGTGTTTGACTATGTCTTCGTCATGACATCGGGTGGTCCGGGCACGGCCACCTACACCCTCAGCCTCTACGCCTGGCAGCAGACCTTCAGCAATCTCAAATGGGGTTATGGCGCCACGCTCAGCCTGGTCAGTCTGGCCATCATCATGGTGCTCGCCAATCTGTTCATCAAGCTCTTCAAGGTCAGGTGGTGATATGCCCCAAAGCAAATCCGCACGAACATTCCGTACGCTGGCAGGCTGGCTGGTGGTTGCGATCTTTTTCTTCCCGATCTTCTTCTGGACATCGGTGGCGTTTCGCAATGCCCGAGACATTTTCGACTGGCCGCCGAAACTGGTCAACTTCACGCCGACGGTAAAGAATTTCGAGCAGGTGTTCGGCATCTCGCTCGGGTTCGGCTTCGGGACGCAGGAAACCGTCAACCCGGGCGGCGGGAATTTCTACATGGCGCCGCGTCTGGTCGATTCCATCGTCGTCGCGACCTTCTCGACCCTGCTTGCCATCGCCGTTGCAACGCTGGCTGCCTATTGCCTGTCGCGCATGCAGTTCCGTGGTCGGCACCAATTCGTCAACTGGGTTCTCTCAACGCGCATGATGCCGCCGGTGGCCGTGGCCATCCCGATGTTCTTCATCTTCAAGCAACTCAACCTGCTCGATACCTATCTCGGGCTTGTTCTGGTCCATGGGCTGATGAACCTGCCGCTGGCGGTGCTGCTGCTGAAGAGTTTCTTCGACGACATACCAAGCGAGATCGATGAAAGCGCCCTGCTCGACGGCGCGTCCCGCTGGACCATTTTCCGACGCATCGTCCTGCCCATGGCCAAGGGCGGTATCGCCGCATCCGCTGTGCTTTGTTTCATCTTCAGCTGGACCGAGTTCCTGTTCGTGCTGACGCTGACGCAGACCAGCATCAAGACTGTCCCAGTCGTGTCCTCGACGTTCGTAACGTCGATCGGCACCGCCTGGGGCAATATGGCCGCTCTTGGAGCAGCAGCCATCGTGCCTGCCTTCATCGTTATCCTTCTGGTTCAGCGCCACCTGGTGCGCGGTCTGACAATGGGATCGCTGAAGCAATGACCGAGCCTCAGGAGGGGCTTGGGGAGACTGAGATCAGACCGACGCTTCCGTCGTTCGATAGAGGAGGAGAAGAGCATGAAAGACAGTTTGAGAAAGTCATACCTGGCGTCGATTACCGACCGCTTCGTTCGCGGGCAGATGAGCCGACGCGATTTTCTGGGCGCGGCGACCAAGCTCGGTCTGGGTGCAGGCGCGCTTGGCATGGGCTTCGGTAATCGGCCGTTCATGTTGAGCAAGGCACAGGCCGCCGAAGACCTCGTGCCCAATCCCGAAATCATTGCCTGGCTCAAGGATGTCGGCAAGCCGTTTGCCGGCACAACGCTGAAACTGGCGACCGAATCCACCCCGCCATCGAACGCCATCAATGGCCAGTTGAAGAAGTATTTCGAGGAAGCCACGGGCATCAAGGTGGAAATCGAAGTGCTGCCGCTTGAACAGGTGCTGCAGAAACTGACGCTGGACGTCGCCTCTTCGCTCGGGACCTACGATCTGTACTATATCGACCAGAGCTGGGCTGCGAGCTTCAGCCAGGACGTCTTCGACCCGCGCGAACAATATTCCGCCAAGGCGGATCTCGCCATGCCGAACTACAATCTCGATGACTTCCTGCCGGCGCTTGTCGATGGCATCGCGAAATACGAGGATCGCTGGGTCGGCGTGCCCTACGACATCCCGATCTTCATCATGATCTACCGCAAGGACATCTATGAAAAGCTCAATCTGAAGGCTCCGGAAACGCTGGAGGAACTCTACAGCAATTCCAAGATCATCACCGACGAGATGGGCCCGAATGTCTATGGCACAACGGGTCAGATGAAATCGGGTCATTACAGCTTGGAATGCGACTGGACCGCCTGGCTCTGGGGCCATGGCGGCTCGATTTTCGGACCGGATGGCAAATTCACCGGCAATGACGAACGCGGCATCGAGGCACTCGAATACTGGACCAAGCTCAAGGCCACGATGCCTCCAGGCGTCGATGGCTGGACATGGGACGGCCAGGGCCAGTCGGTGGCGCAGGGTGTTGCGGCATCCATGCTCTCCTGGGGCGAGTTCTTCCCCTATTTCGACGATCCGACGCAGACCAAGGTTTCCGGGCTTTGCGAAGTGGCGGTGCCGCCGAGGGCATCGTCGCTGCGCACGGTCAAGGAAACCGGCTATGGCGAAATTCCCGGTGTCGGCCACCAGGGCGGGTCGTCGCTGGCGGTGTCGCGTTATTCCAAGAGCCCGGATGCCGCCTGGCTGTTCATGCAATGGGCGACATGCGCCGATACCCAGGCGCTGATCACCACGCTTGGCGGTGGCACGGGCCCGACCCGCGCCAGCGTCTACGACGATCCGCGCGTGCTCGCGAATGCCAGGGTCGGCGCCGGCACGACCCGCCATTTGCCGATCGTGCGGGAAACAATCGCCAAGCATATGGGCTCCGAGCCGGATCTTCCCGAATGGGCGCAACTGTCGAGCGATACGATCCCCGTGGGGCTCGGCAAGTACTTCGCCGGCAGCTACGGCTCGCCCAAGGAAGCGCTCGATGACATCGCCGCCCAGGTTGATGCTGTCATGAAGGGCTGAGACCGCGCGTGAAAAGAGGGCGCGCGGACGACATCCGCGCGCCCTCGGAGCTCTTCGGGTCTCTGGCCCGGGGGACGGTGTCATTTCGGGAGATGAGGATATGAGCAAGAAGTCTTTGATCGCAATCACCGGCGCCAGTTCAGGCATCGGCGAAGCCACCGCCCGCGCCTTTTCAGCAGCGGGCCATCCTCTGCTGCTGATGGCCCGCCGGCTGGACCGCCTCGAGGCCCTCGGCCTGCCCAATGCCGTGCTGAAACAGGTCGATGTGCGCGACCGTGCAGCCATCGCCATTGCGGTCGGAGAAGCGGAGGCGCTGCATGGCCCGGTGGACATGATGTTTGCCAATGCCGGCATCGCGCGGCTTGGCGACATCGCCACCCAGCCCCCCGAGGACTGGGACGAGATGATCGACATCAACACCAAGGGCGTGATGAACAGCGTGCATGCCGTGATGAGCGGAATGATGGAGCGCCGCCACGGAACGCTGATGATGATGAGTTCGATTGCCGGGCGGAAGGTCTATCCCGACCATACTGTCTATTGCGGCACGAAATATTTCGTCCATGCGGTGTCCGAGAGTTTCCGGGAATATCTGGCACCCTACGATGTGCGCGTCATCGTGCTGTCGCCCGGCATCATCGATACGGAGGTTCTGGACGGCGTGCGCGACCCGCAGACCCTGGCCAACTACAAGGCCAACAAGGAGGCGATCGGCGGCGGCATTTCCGCTGATATCGTCGCGCAGCTGATCCTCGACGCCTACCAGCTGCCGCAACGCGCAATCGTCCAGGAAATCGTCATCACGCCGACCCGGCAGAGATACTGACGGCCAGTGCCTAAACCGGTCCAGCCCGACGACAGTTGAAAGAGTGGAGCCCTATATGGCAACCGTGGAATACAAAAGCATCGGCAAGTCCTTCGGTGCCTTCAACATCATGCGAGACATTTCGTTTCAGATCGCCGATCGCCAGTTCGTGGTTCTTCTTGGCCCGTCCGGCTGTGGCAAGACGACACTGCTGCGCATGACCGCCGGTCTCGAAAGCGTCAGCGAAGGCGATCTGATGATTTCCGGTCGACGCGTCAACGACGTTCATCCCCGCGACCGTGACATCGCCATGGTGTTTCAGAATTACGCGCTTTATCCCACCATGAAGGTCTACGAGAACATCGCCTTCAGCCTCGAAGTCGCCAAGCGTCCGGCTGCGGAAATCAAGCAGCGTGTGGAGCGCGCCGCCGAGATCCTCAATCTCACGCCCTATCTGCAGCGCTACCCCAAGGAACTGTCCGGCGGGCAGCGCCAGCGCGTCGCCATGGGCCGCGCCATGGTGCGCGAAGCTGCCGTGTTCCTGTTCGACGAACCGCTCTCCAATCTGGACGCCAAACTGCGCGCCCATATGCGCACCGAGATCCGCCAGTTGCACAACCGGCTTGGGACGACGACGATCTATGTGACTCACGACCAGATCGAAGCCATGACCATGGCCGATACGATCGTGGTCATGCGCGCCGGAAAGATCGAACAGATCGGCTCGCCCGATGATGTCTATGACCGGCCGGCCAGCAAATATGTTGCCGATTTCATCGGTGGCTCGGCGATCAACTTCCTGTCCGGCGTCGTGGTGGCCGATCAGGGCGGCCCGGCTGCCGATACGAAGGCCGGGCGCATCAAGCTCGATCCTGCCCTGACCGCCAGGCCCGGACAGCGGGTGATCTGCGGGCTGCGGCCAACCGACGTGACCGTCGATCCAGAAGGCTTGATCGCCGCGCGGTCGATGCTGGTGGAACGCATGGGTCATGATGCGCAGCTCTGCTGCGAGGGGCCGGAGGGGCAGTTTCTCGCCATCATCGACAAGGCTGCGCGCTTTGAAGCCGGCGCCGAAGTCCGCTTTGCGATCGCACCGGAGAAAGTACACGTCTTCGACGCCGAAAGCGAAAGCCGCCTCTGAAGACCCGAAATACCCGACCCAAGGAGAAGACCCGCTCCGGCTATGGAGGCGGGCAGAGAAAGGACTGTCCATGAAATCGAGATGGAACGAAGCTGAATTCACCGCCGTGGTCGATGCCTATGTTGCCAAGGGCATCAATCGCGATCTGGCGATCCGCACCTATACGACGCGCCTGCTCGGGCAGGATCCGGAACTCGTCCTGCATGGCGGCGGCAATACCTCCGTCAAGACCGCGTTTACCGAACGCGATGGCACGCAGGTCGACGTGCTCTGCGTCAAGGGCAGCGGCTGGGACATGGGCGTGATCGAACCCCAGGGTCTGCCTGCCGTGCAGCTCGCACCGCTGAAGGCGATGGTCAATCTGGAGACCTTGTCTGACGATGACATGGTCATGCTGCAGCGGCGTTTGCTGATGGATCCGTCAGCGCCCAATCCGTCCGTCGAGGCGATCCTGCATGCGATCCTGCCGTTCAAGCATATCGACCATACCCATGCCAATGCGATCGTGTCGCTGACCAATCAGCCGCATGGCGAGGACCTGATCCGCGAGCTTTTCCCCGATACGATCATCGTACCCTATGTCATGCCCGGTTTCGTTCTCGCCAAGTCCTGTGATGCTGCGTTTGCGGCCAATCCCGGTGGCGATGGCATGATCCTGCTCAAGCATGGCATTTTCACCTGGTCGGACGACCCGCGCGCGTCGTACGAGGACATGATCGCCAAGATCGATGCCGCCGAGCGGCGTATTGCACGCGGCCGTGCGCGGCCTTTTCTGCCGGTGTCGCTTCCAGCCGCAATCGCCTCGGCCGCTCAGATTGCTCCGATCCTGCGCGGCGCGATTGCGCTCGACACAGCGGTCGAAGGTGCGCCGGAACGCTTTGTCCTCGCCCATCGCAGCACCGAAAAAATCCTCGATTTCTGCAATGCCGAAAATGCTGCAGCGCTTGTCCGGCGCGGCAATGCGACACCCGAACACGTCATTCACATCAAGCGCTACGGTGTGTCGTTGCCGGCCCCGAAGGCGGGAAATCTGGACGGATGGGCAAAGACGGTGCGGGACGCGGTGGCCGCGTACCAGGCTGATTATCGGGCCTATTTCGAGCGAAACAATGCGCGCTGCGGCGGCATCAAGACCATGCTCGACCCGATGCCCCGGGCCTTTTACGTCGCCGGCGTCGGGCTTTTTGCGGCCGGCCCGACCGCGAAGAATGCCAGGATCGGTGCCGATGTCGCGGAAGCAACCATTGACGTGATTACCAATGCGGAGGCCATCGAGGCTTTCGAGGCCCTGTCGGAAGAGGATCTGTTCGATCTTGAATACTGGTCCCTGGAACAGGTAAAGCTGACCAAGCAGCTGGAAAAGCCGCTGACCCGGCAGGTGGCGATCGTCACTGGCGGCGCCAGCGGCCTGGGCCTGGCCGTTGCCCGGGCGCTCAAGGCCGATGGTGCCGAAGTGGCGTTGTTTGACATTGCGAACGATGCCGTGATGGCGGCTGCAAGGACGCTCGGCGCGCTCGCCGTCGTTTGCGACGTCGCGGACCCGGCATCGGTCGAGCAGGCTGTCGCACAGGTGGTGCAGGCCTTCGGTGGTGTCGATATCCTGATTTCCAACGCCGGCGCTGCCTTCCAGGGCAGGTTGCTGGATGTGTCGGACAACACGTTTCGCAGATCGATGGACCTCAATTTCTGGGGCCACCACTATATGGCGCGCGCCGCCGCCCGCGTCATGGAAATGCAGGGCAGTGGTGGCGCGATTGTCTTCAACGTCTCCAAGCAGGCAGTCAATCCGGGTGCGGAGTTTGCGCCCTATGGCACGGCCAAGGCCGCAACCATGGCATTGATGCGTCACTGCGCGATCGAGTTCGGGCCGATGGGCGTGACCTGCAATGCCGTCAATGCAGACCGCATCCGGACCGGGCTGATGACCGATGCCATGGTGGCCGATCGCAGCCGCGCGCGCGGGATATCGGCCGAAGCCTATATGCGCGGCAATCTCGTCGGCCGCGAAGTAACCGGCGAGGATGTGGCGCAGGCCTTCCTGCATCTCGCCAAGGCGCGCACCAGCACCGGCGCCGTGATCACGGTCGATGGCGGCAATGTCGCTGCCATGATGCGCTGAAGAAAGGGCAGGACGATGGGAAAAATCGTCATCATCGGGGCAGGCGTGATGGGGTCGTCGCTGGCGGTCCCCGCGGCCGACAATGGCCATCAGGTTCTCCTGGTCGGTTCACCTCTCGACGGACCGATTATCGAACGGCTCAGGCAGCCTGGCGGCATTCATCCCAAGCTCGATGCGCCCCTGTCGCACAGCATCGAACCGCTGGCCGCAGAGCAGCTTGAAGCCAGCCATCTGGCCGACGCAGATTGCGTGGTGGCGGGCGTCAGCAGCCCCGGCATCGCCTGGATCACCGAGATCCTGCAAACAGGCCTCAGCCGCCCGTGCCCCGTTGCCTTTGTCACCAAGGGACTGGACGAGGGGTCCGGTGGGCTGTGTACCTATGCAGACACGCTACCGGACAGGGTCGCCCATATGAGCGACTTCATCGGCATTGGCGGACCCTGCATTGCCCGCGAACTCGCCAACCGCCAGCCCACGGCCTCGGTCTATGCCAGCAGCAACATGCCGGCGGCGCAGGCCTTGGTGCAGATGATGCAGACCAGCTACTACCGGCTGGGGGTTTCCCCTGACGTTGCCGGGGTCGAGGCCTGTGCCGCGTTGAAGAACTTCTTTGCGATCGGCGTCAGTGCCATGCAGACCCGCTATCGCGACGACACGCGCCCGGACGGTCAGGCCAAGAACCCGACGGCCTTCGTCTTCACGCTGGCCGTTGCCGAGATGGCCCGTCTGACTCAGCGGCTGGGCGGGCAGCAGCAGACGGCCTACGCTCTTGCCGGCGTCGGCGATCTGCATGTGACCGTTGGTGGCGGTCGCAACAGCCGGCTTGGCCATGGCCTCGGCACGGATCGAACCGTCGGCGACCTTATGGCGTCGGAACTGGCGGGCGAAACGGTCGAAGGCATCGATACGGCCCGCATGCTCGCGCAATGGTTTCGATCGGGCGCCGGACTGTCTCGCCAGGACTATCCGCTGGCCACCGCCATCATAGACGCGGTCCTGGAGGACAGGCCGTTTCGGTTCGATTTTTCAGAGATTACATTCGGTTGATGACATGCCGACCCGGAAGTTGCGGACTGCGAGGGCCGGATCGGCAACCTTTGGAGAGCCGCGATTTCACGGAGTTCTAACAGCCAGTTGGCTGATAAACGCGACCTGACAAGCCTTCGCTGGCCGGCTGCGGTTGCTGTCCTGCTTCCGGCCGATGTCATTGAGTGGTTCACGGCCTGCAAATTTCTACACTTTTTTGTCGCAAGCAAAGTCGGGTGCCTCTTGGAAAGAGAAGTTTAATTCCTGCTCTCTATCATCCCAAAAAGTATGATGGAGTACGTTTCATGCCGACACATTGCGATGGCTGCCGCGACGGCGCCGCTTTTGATTTCCCTTTTTCGATGGCGTTCCAGCCGATTGTCGATATCGGGACCGGAGCAGTTTTTGCTCACGAGGCGCTGGTGCGCGGCCCGAACGGGGAGGGCGCAGGGTCCGTACTCGGGAAAATACAGGACAGCAACCGCTATGCCTTCGACCAGCAGTGCCGGGTCAAGGCGATCGAACTCGCCGCAAGGCTTTATGAGCCAGGCGACAACGTCAAGCTCTCGATCAATTTCATGCCAAATGCGGTCTATGAGCCGCGCGCCTGTATTCGTGTCACGCTGGCGACGGCCATGAAGACAGGCTTTCCGCTGGACCGCATCATTTTCGAGTTCACCGAAAACGAACAGCTCGACACCAAACACGTCCTGCACATTCTGCGGACCTATCGGGACATGGGTTTCAAGACAGCCATTGACGATTTCGGTGCGGGGCATGCAGGCTTGGCGCTGCTCGCCCATTTCCAGCCGGATATTGTCAAGTTGGACATGGACATGATCCGCGGCATTGATGTCGATCCGGTCCGGCGGACCATCGTCAAGCATACACTGCGAATGCTTGACGAGCTTTCAATCGTGCCGCTTTGCGAAGGCGTCGAGACAGCGGAGGAACTCAAGGTGCTGCGCGATCTCGGTGTGTCGCTCATTCAAGGGTATGTGCTGGCCAAGCCAAGTTTCGAGGCTCTGGCCGTGCCTGTCGCCCCTGAGACGATCCTCGCCAAGGCTGCTTGATCAGACAGGGGGCCTCGCGCAGTCGAAATTCTGACTGCCGACCTTCTGTCCACTGTCGCGAGACGCTGAAGCGAAAATAGTTTCGCAGATGCGGCATTGGCAAATGCCATCCGATTCGGAAAAGGCGCTCCCCAGGTAATTGGGTGGAGCGCCTTTTTCTTGGCCCATCGGCTGGGTAGAAAACCTAAATCGAGCCAACGGAAAAAACCGCTCAGAATAAATCATGAGCGGATACCGGGCCGTGTCAGCCTTCAGTGCCTGTCTTCACAGCGCACTGGTGTCGCAATTACTTGCGGCCGGGAGCGCCGGTCTTCTTCGGTGCCGTGATGCCGCTTTCACGGTCAAGCTTCTTGCGTGCGAGCTTGCGCACACGACGGATGCCTTCGGCCTTTTCGCGCGCACGCTTGACGGAAGGCTTCTCGAAATGCTCGCGCAGACGCATTTCACGAAACACGCCTTCGCGCTGCATTTTCTTCTTCAGGAAACGAAGTGCTTGATCGACATTGTTGTCACGTACCAGAACCTGCAATGGAAACTCCTTGTGTTGTTGCCGCTTTCATAGATCCATGTGCGCTTGCGATCAAGACATGGAACCGATCTTGATGCGTTTTCCTGCATCGCGGACCCCTGAAACGTCAGAAAATTGACCGGATCGTTCGTATTTCAAGGCCATCACGGAAGGATGGCCTAAAAAAACAGGGGCTGCCGTCGCTTCCTCACCGCCAAAACAAGCCGTTCCGGGTCACGCTGACAGCCTAGCGGGCAGAGAATCCCCCGCATGTCGCCATGCGGGGGAGCGTTAGTCGACTTAAAGATTGGCGAGAAGATCGTTGATCCGGCTCTCGGCGCTGCCGAGTGCCTCCTCGACCGACTTGTCGCCATTGACGGCTGCGCCGACCTCTTCGCCTATGATGTCCTGGATGGCGAACTGCCGCTGGACGGCCGCAGGCAGGGATTGGCCGGTCTGGGCAATCTCCGCAATATTGCTGCGATGGGGCAGGGACTTGAACTGCTCCATGTCGAAGACCGCCTTGACGGCCGGAAGGTGCCCGGTGCGCGCCCACTGGAAGTCGTTCTCCGCCAGGAACTTGAAGAGCTTGCCGATGGCTTCGACCTGCTCGGGCGAGCGATCCTTGCGCGGCATGACCCAGCTGTGGCCATCGGAATAGGTGCTGTCGCGTCCCGGAAAAAGCTGTGGAACAGGATAGACCGTATAGCCGCCGGAAAGGGCCGTGCCGCTTTTCTCAGACTGGGCGACATAATCGCCGATCAGCCACGTGCCATTGACCGCGATCCCGCCATCGCCATTGGCAAAGGCGGAGACCGCCGCCGGATAGTCGAGCCCGACGGTCGTCAGCCCCTCATCCTTGATGCGCTTCATTGTCTCGACCGCAGTCTTGGCCTCCGGTGTGTTCAGTGTGATTTTCAGCGGATCGGCGAAGAAGTCGGCGTTCTGCTGCTGCAGAAGGGTGTAGAGGATCCGCGCATAGGTCGCCGTCTCGTTGGCGAGGATCTGCACGAGGTAAGGCTTGCCGGTCTTTTCCTTGAACTGCTTGCCCTGGGTGACCAGTTCTTCGACCGAGGTTGGCAGAATCGGCGTTCCGTCGGCATTGACGAGGCCGGCCTGCTTCATCAGGTTCAGGTTGACATGGAACAGCATGGTCCAGTTGTCGAAGGGCAGGCCGAACATCTGCTCTTCCTTGGTGACACCATTGCGCGCCGCATCGGTGAAGCTGTCGGGCAAAATGCCCTGCGCGGCGAGAACGGGATCGATCGGTTCGATCAGGCCGCGTGTCTGATAGTCGGAAATGGCCGAATAGTGCATCGAAACGACATCCGGCGCGGCGCCGGAGGCCAGTTGCGCATTCAACTGGTCATAACCCGGCCACTCGACCGTGGTGACGTTGACGTCAATGCCCGGATTGTCGGCTTCGAACTTGTTGATCAGCGCGGTAATGATCCCGCATTCGCCGACTGCGGCCGAAACGTCGGTGACTTTACCGTAATCGGCATCGCAGGCACCGAAGAACCGTTGCAGTTCAATCATCGTGTTCGCGTGGGCCGCTGGGCCGAAAGCCAGTGCGGCAATGGCTACGCTGCTGAAAAGAAGGCGTCTCATCGTATCTCTCTCCCTTTGAAAAGGCCTGTGGCCTTCATGGTTGCAATCTGTATCGGCCTTATCCTCCGGGCCGGTGCAGTCGTTATTTCACAGCCCCACCCGAGACGGCGGTAACGATATGGCGCTGGAAAATCAGGTAGACGATCAGAACCGGCAGGCTGGCGAACACTGCCTGGGCACTGAGAAAACCAAGCCCCTCGCTCTGGGCGAAATTGGTCTGGGACGATGCGATGCCGATCGTCAGGGTGAACATTTCCTTGCGGGTTGCCGAGATCAGCGGCCACCAGTAATCGTTCCAGGCATACAGGAAGGTGAAGATGCCGAGCGTCGCCTGCGCCGGCAGCGTCAGAGGCAGCATGATCTTCCAGAAAATCCGGAACTGCGAGGCGTTGTCGAGCAGCGCTGCCTCGTCGATTTCCTTGGGAATAGCACGAAAGAACTGCGTCATCAGGAACACGCCAAAGGCTGAGGAAAGGTTCGGCAGGATCAGCCCGATGTAGGAATTGTGCAGGCCGAACCAGTTGAACATCTGGTGGCGGGCGATGATGACTGCCTGCTCCGGCACGGCCAGGCCAAAGAGAACGATAACGAAAAGCGTCCGGCGCCACGGGAACTCGAGGCGGGCGAAGGCATAACCGGCAAGCGATGACAGGACGAGCACACCCAATGTCTGGCCGCAGGCAACCACGAGACTGTTGAAGAACCAGCCGAAGGCCTGCGAGGAGTGCAGGATGTTGATGTAGTTGGCGATCGTATATGGCAGCTGGAAGACCGTTTCGGTGCCCAGCATCAAGTCCTGGTTGCTCTTGATCGACAGTCCGACGATCCAGGCGACAGGTGCCATCATCAGGATCGAGAGGAATGCGGCAATCCACAGCAGGGGCCGATTGGCTGTCAGGCTTTCCGGGCGGTAGGTGGTGTTTTCCGTGCTCATTCGGAAGCCTCCGGTTTTCTGGTGGCAATCACATACTGGGCCATGGCGGCGCAAAGGATGATGAGGAACAGGATTTCCGATGCGGCGGCAGCCTTGCCGACATCCCAGCGGACGAAGCCGACCTCGTAGATGTACATGACAAGCGGACGTGACGTGCCGTTCGGACCGCCATTGGTCATCAGTTGCGCCTGACCGAACAGCTGGAACTGCATGACGATCTGAATGATCGCGACCAGCATGATGGTGCGTGCGATCGAGGGCAGCGTGATGCGGGTGAGGACCCGAAGCGGGCTCGCATTGTCAAGTGCGGCGGCCTCGTAGAGATCGGACGGAATCTGCTGAAGTGCGGCCAGAAACAGCATCATCGGCAAGCCGAGGCACCACCAGACGGTGGCGACACCGACCGAAAACAGCGACCAGCCACTGGTCGAGAGAAAACCGATCGGGGGCAGCCCCACCTGTTCGAAGAGAACCGCCATCAGCCCATCGCCGGGTATGAAAACGAAGCGCCAGATCAGGGTGACAATGGTCACGGACAGGACCGAGGAGGAAAAGAACAGACCCCGGAAGAACGATGTCGCGCGCGTCGTCCTGTTGAGCGCCAGCGCCAGAAACAGGCCAAGCACGACAAGTGTCGGCACGCTGAAGGCCACGAAAACGACGCTGTTGCGCAAGGCCTGGAGGAAGACAGGATCGGCAAGGACCCGGACATAGTTGTTCAGACCGACGAAGCGACCAGGACCGAACAGATCGACCTTGTGGAGGCTCAGCCAGACGCCCCAGGCAAGCGGAAAGACCAGAAGCACGACAAAGACGGAGAGATAGGGAAGAACGAAAAGCCCGTTCTTCCAGTGACTGCGGCGATAACTCTCGGCCATGTCAATCACCCTCCGGGTGATGGGCGGCACCCGTCTTGTCGAACAGGTGCAGGGCGCTGGTGTCCAGAACGATGGTCAGCCTGTCGCCGGGCCGCGTCGCATTGCGGCCGTCGGCCTCCACAGTCATTTTCGTTCCGTCTTCGAGATGGCCATAGATCAGCGTGCGATCGCCAAGGCGCTCGATCACCTCGGCTGTCAGGGCAATGCCGGGTGCACCTGCCGCAGCCACCGATACATCCTCGGCACGAATGCCAAGCTCCGCACCTTCTGGCGAAAAGCCCGGCGGCAGGTGGAGGGGAACACTCACGGTTCCAAGCCCTGCGGTGTCAATCGAAAGCCGATCGCCGTTCATGACCGCGTCTCGGATCGGAATGAAATTCATCGCCGGAGATCCGACAAAGGCCGCGACGAACCGGGTTGCCGGGCGCCTGTAGACCTCCATCGGCGTGCCGATCTGCTCGATCCTGCGGTCCTGCATGATGACGATCCGGTCGGCAAGCGTCATCGCCTCGACCTGATCATGGGTGACGAAGACCATGGTGCTGCCGAGGCGGCCGTGCAATTGCGCAAGCTCCAGTCGCGTGCGGCCGCGCAGGGCCGCATCGAGATTGGAAAGCGGCTCGTCGAACAGGAAGGCCTTGGGCTCCTTGACGATCGCGCGGCCGATGGCGACCCGCTGGCGCTGTCCGCCGGAGAGCTTCTGCGGCTTGCGATCGAGCAGATGCGCGATCTCCAGCGTATCGGCTGCAAACCGCACCCGCTTTTCGATCTCGGCCTTGGCAACGCCGATATTCTCGAGCCCGAAGGACATGTTCTGGGCAACAGTCATGTGCGGATAAAGCGCATAGGACTGGAAAACCATGGCCACGCCGCGTTTTCCGGGTGGAAGCGTATCGACACGCACGCCGTCCACCGAAATCGTGCCCTCGGTGACATCCTCCAGGCCGGCAATCATGCGCAGCAGCGTCGATTTTCCGCATCCCGACGGCCCGAGAAAGACGATGAATTCTCCCGCGCTGATCGCAAGCGATATATCGCTCAGAACAGTCAGGGCGCCGTAGCGCTTGGTAACATTGGTAATTTCGATCGATGCCGACATGGTTTCTCCTCCCGCTGTCGTTGCCGCTCCTTAGGCGCCGAGCCGGATCATCCGGTAACTCAGTGGCGCAATCGACGCGGCAAGCCTGCCTCCGGAAAAACCGCTGCCGGCCCCGTCTTGTGGTGCCACGGGCTCTCCGTCGGCTCCGTTGACGGCGCGCAATCCATGGCCTTCGATCACCTTGTCGAGGATCACGCGCCGGTCTCCAAACCCCTCCAGAGCCATGTCGAGATCGATTGCCTCTGTCTGGTGGCGATTGACGATGAAGAAGGTCAAGGCGCCGTCGGTATCCGTCTCTACGGCAGACACGTCGAGATAGGGCACCTGATCGACGAAGTCGGTGCCATAGCCCGGGCAGTCGAGCGACAGTTGCAGGGCCTTGCCGCGTCCGTAGCGGGACGCGAAGAGATAGGGATAGAAGGTCGTCTGGCGCCAGGCCGGCCCGCCCGGGACCGTCATGATCGGCGCAATGACATTGACGAGCTGCGCCAGGCAGCCGACCTTCACGACATCGGAGCGCCGTATGAAGGTGTTGAGAATGCAGCCGACCTGCAGCACGTCCTCGAAATTGTAGATGTCCTCGAGAAGGGCCGGGGCATGCGGCCAGCCGTCATTGCCCTCAAGCACCGTGCGATCCGCGTCGCGGGAGTGGTACCAGACGTTCCACTCGTCAAAGCTGATATAGACATTCTTCCTGGAACGCTTCTTGGCCTTGGTGAAGGCAATCACGCCGGCGACCGTTTCGATATACTCATCAAGCCGGGCATTCTGGGCGAGATAGTTCGCCGTGTCGCCCGCATGATTGTCGAAATACATGTGCAGACTGATGTAGTCGACGGAATCATAGGTGTAGTCGAGCACCGTCGCTTCCCAGGCCGGATAGGTCGGCATCTTGGGGGATGATGAGCCGCAGACGACGAGTTCGATCGACTTGTCGAAGGCCCGCATGGCCTTGGCGGTCTCGAAGGCAATGCGTCCGTATTCCTCTGCGGTTTTCTGGCCGATCTGCCAAGGGCCGTCCATCTCGTTGCCCAGGCACCACAGCTTGACGTTCCAGGGCTCTTCGCGGCCGTTCTTGCGCCGCAGGTCGGACCAGTGGCTGCCGCCGGGATGGTTGACATATTCGAGAAAGGCGCGCGCCTCGTCCAGACCGCGCGAGCCGAGGTTGACGGCCAGCATCATCTCCGCACCAGCGGCCTTTGCCCAGTCGGCAAATTCATGGATGCCGACCTGGTTGGACTCGGAGCTGTGCCAGGCAAGATCGAGACGAACCGGACGGTCTTCGCGCGGACCGATGCCATCTTCCCAATTGTAGGCCGAAACGAAATTTCCACCGGGATAACGAACGACGGGCACATCGAGTTCACGCACGAGGTCGATGACATCCTGGCGCATGCCGTCTGCGTTTGCCGTCGGATGCTCAGGCTCGTAGATGCCGGTATAGACCGCGCGTCCCAGATGTTCGACGAACGACCCGTACAAACGCGGGTCAATCGTGCTGATGACGTAACCGCTGTGAACGGTTCCGGTTGCCTGCATGTCGTCCTCCCATTTATACCCGATTATCAGATATGTATCAGATTTAACGATATGATACACGGGATCGCCCGGACGTCAAGCCGGTGAAAAATTCGCAAATGAAAAGAATTGTGCGCTCAGGTCTTCAACCGCAGCACGATGTCGGAATCGTAATTTCCAAAACCACGGCCAAAAATATTGATACCGCCGGGATGCGCGGCCGTTTCGGGGACCTCGATGCGCAGCCGGATCGAGCGATGTTCGACCAGGTCAAGATCGTCGAGCGTCGTATCGGAAACACGCACGCCGTCGATGAAAGTGCCGCCTGCTGTGACCCGGAAACTCTTCAGCACGCCATACTGGCTGCCACGCAGTTTCCACCAGTCCGGCGTATATTTTCCGCGCCGGTCACCGAAGTCGCCCGGCGACGTCCAGGTCGCGATCGCCTTGCCATTCAGGGACAGCGTGATGTCCGATGGCCAGTTGTCGGATGTTCCGGGAACCTCGGAGGACAGTTCGAGCAGCAGCTCGAGTTCCTTGACCTCGGCCCCCTTGATGCGGGCATTGTTGGGGAACTGGTAGTCGACATACCCCCTGGTGAACCACAGCAGGCCTGCCTTCATGCGGTCCGGCGTCAAAAACGTATCGGGACTGTCGAGATAGCCGATAATGCCGTCATGCGAGCACATCCCGCAGGGCGCCGCGACATCGAAACCGCTGTAGAGCCCGACCGGCATGGAGACCTCAATGGCCTCATCCGCAGTCTTTCGCGGGCGGGCGAAGGTCAAAATGATCTCGTCATGCACGACATGACAGATCTTCTGGCTGCCCTTTCGGGCCTTCTGCACTTCCGTACGCACTAGGCCCGCTTCTTCAAGCTGGTTGATATGTGTCGAGGTGGTGGATTGCGGCAGTTGCAGGATGTCCGCTATATCGTTGACATTCAAGGGACCCCGGGCATGCAGAAGCTCCAGCATGGAGATCCGGGCCGGGGCGGACAGACACTTCAGAACATCCTTACCGTCGGCCGGCGTGATCATCAGGAACCGATCGTTCATATTTGACTCCCCTTGGATAGACTGATCTGTATCAGAAAATTGGGTTCAATCAACCGAACAACGCGGAATGCGTTTGGCATGGGCGCTAAGGCCGCTGGAAGCCGTTGCAGGGCACGCCCGTGGCATGCCATGAGTGTCGAACTGTCGACCGTTTCACGGCTGACGGTTCATCGCCCAGAGCGGGACAGGCGACGGCGCCTGAAGATGTCGATTTGGACGCGTTTCGCCGTGCATGGGAAGGACAGGACATGACCAAGACGGATATCGCCCGGCGTGTTTACGACAATGCCTGGAAGCTCGACCCGGTCGTGCGCAGCCTGCTCGATACCGATTTCTACAAGCTTCTGATGCTGCAGATGATCTGGCGGCTTTATCCCGAGGTGGATGCGACTTTCTCGCTGATCAACCGCACGAAGACCGTGCTGCTGACCGAGGAGATCGACGAGCAGGAATTGCGCGAACAACTCGACCACGTGCGCAGCCTGCGGCTGACCAAGAAGGAAATGATCTGGCTCGCCGGCAACACCTTCTATGGTCGCAAGCAGATTTTTGCACCGGATTTCTTGGCCTGGCTCGCGGACTTCCAGCTTCCGGACTACGAGCTTTCGCGCCGCAACGGCCAGTATGAACTGACCTTTCCGGGAAAATGGACCCATACGAGCATGTGGGAAATACCCGCATTGGCGATCATCAACGAATTGCGCTCGCGCACCGCGATGAAGGATATGGGGCCGTTTGCGCTGGATGTGCTCTATGCCCGCGCCAAGGCCAAGATGTGGTCGAAGGTGGAGCAGTTGAAGGCCTATCCCGATCTCAGGATTTCCGATTTCGGCACGCGGCGGCGGCACAGCTTCCTTTGGCAGCGCTGGTGCGTTGAGGCCTTGAAGGAGGGCATTGGTGCGTCCTTTTCGGGCACCAGCAACGTGCTTCTGGCCATGGACACCGACCTCGAGGCGCTCGGCACCAATGCTCATGAACTGCCGATGGTCGTCGCAGCGCTGGCCAGAACCGACGCCGAACTCGCAGCGGCCCCCTACAAGGTTCTGCAGGACTGGAACCAGCTCTATGGCGGCAACCTATTGATCGTGCTGCCCGATGCCTTTGGCACCGCCGCTTTCCTGCGCAGCGCGCCGGACTGGGTGGCCGACTGGACCGGCTTCCGGCCGGACAGCGCGCCGCCGATTGAAGGCGGCGAGAAGATCATTGCCTGGTGGTCGAAGATGGGACGCGATCCCCGGGAAAAGCTGCTGATTTTCTCGGACGGACTGGACGCCCAGACGATCCTGGAGACCTATCGCCATTTCAAGGACCGCGTTCGCATGAGCTTCGGCTGGGGCACGAACCTCACCAATGATTTTGCCGATTGCGCGCCGATGGAGAGCCGCGGGCTCAATCCGATTTCGATCGTCTGCAAGGTCACGGATGCCAATGGCCGCCCGGCGGTAAAGCTCTCGGACAATCCGCGCAAGGCGACCGGCGAACCGGCCGAAGTCGAGCGTTATCTGAAATTCTTCGGAACCGAGGACTTCGTCGAACAAAGCGTCAAGGTCTGAAGGAACCGGCTGTTCCCACCTGCCTATATTGGCCTGGACGTTTCATCACGGCCGGTGGCTGTCTCACCTGAGGCAATGAACATCGTTGCGATGATTTTTCCGGTCTCTCGTTTGAGCTGGCCATGGATGGTTTCATTCTTCTCGCAGCAGCCGACGATCTCGAAGCACACGTTCTCGTTCTGATCGATGTTGCCGAGAAAATAGACCTCGCGTCGTGTGGTTGGTATCTTATCGGGAAACCACACTTCGAGAGCGCGATCGGCCAGGGCCTGGAATTCGGCAAAATAGAACAATCCCGCGCCGTTGAATTCCTGCGAAGGACTTGGCTCGAACCGGAATGTTCTCGACACGTCGTTTCGATCGAGTGGGAGCCCCCAATGATGCTCGATCCGACGGTTCCGGATATCAGCGGCCGTTTTGGCAAGGTGGCTGATCCTGAATGGTTGCGGGCGCGACTTGCGCACTGCAACACGCGCAATGGAATGATTGGACCCTGCGACCTCCCTGTGGACAAAGGTTGAAATCAACTCCACATCGCCGATGCGTTGATCTTCAAGGAACAGTTCATGGGTTGTCGACGTCTGGGTCATCGACACAGGGGCAATCCTGGAATGAATCATCAGGATATCGTTTGCCTTGACGATACCGAATCCAGGCGCGTTCAATGACGTGGCGCAGATTGCAGCATAGGCTTCCGCTCCACAAGCCGTTCGGAAATCGGCACTTTGCATGCCCAGTTCCCGGGACAACATCAGCCAGTGGCGATGGCCCAGTTCCTTCATCAACCAGGTTTCCGACAGGCCATTTGGCGTCAGATGAGGCATGCCGACAAGCAGGTAAGGGTCAAGCGCCCGATCGACCATGTCCCGCATCAAGGGGCCGAGAGAAGAGGCGGGTTGCAATGCGCGGGTCATCGTCTAGCCGTTTGCCATTTGTTTGAGGGGGCGTCGTGTCCGGTCGAGATGCGCGGCGAGATGGTCGACCACATGGTGTGCATCCTTGCCGACTGAGAGAAAGCGGCCGGAACCCCAGGTCCAGAGCCAGGGCAGCCCGAGAACGTAAACGCCCTCGACACCGGTTACGCCGCGATGCTGCACCGGATATCCGGTGCCGTCGAAGATCGGCAGGCCGACATAGGACCAGTCAGGGGTAAATCCCGTTGCCCAGATGACCGAGGTGATGCCTTCGGCTGCAAGGTCGAGTTCTGTCGTTTCCGCTTCCGGCTCCCACAGCGGGACATACGGGCTGCCTTCCGGTGCATCGATGCCTTTTTCCGCAATGTGGCGATCAATCAGGGCGTTGATCCCGTTATAGACGCGGTCGGCACCATCGAGATTGCTCTTGAGGTCTGGCTGGAACAGCATTTTTCCGTTGGAGACGCCGGTCATGCGGCCGTAAAGGGCCATGCCCTCAAGCGCGAATTTGCGCAGATCGATATCGCGTCCGCCATCCCGGCCGGTCAGGTAATGGTTGGTGTCGTGTTTCTTTTTCGCCATGCCGTCGTGGCCGATGGTGATGTCGTACTGTCCGACATCGGCCAGCCAGTCGACGACGTCGCGCCCCCGATAGAAGCGCGCGCAGCGGGGTGCATTGCCGGTGACCATGTGGACCTTGCGGCCAGCGAGATGCAGGTCTTCGGCGATCTGGCAGCCCGATTGTCCGGAGCCGACGACGATGACTGCACCTTCAGGCAGTTGTGCCGGGTTCCTGTAGTCGGCCGTATGGATCTGGGTAATGCCCTCCGGCAGCCGTTCGCCGGCTCTGGGCACAAATGGTTGGCTGTAGAGACTGGTGGCGAGGATGACGCTGTCGGCCGTTACGCTACCGGCGGAGGATTGGATCCTGAACAGGTTGCCGACCTTTTCCAGCGACGTGACGCTGGTGCCTTCGAAGACCGGCGCATTCACCTTTTTGACGAAGCGATCGACATAGGCAAGGATTTCTTCCTTGACCATGAAACCGTTGGGATCGGTTCCGTCATAGGCGTGATCAGGGAGCTGGCATTGCCAGTTCGGCGTCACCAGGCAGAAGGCGTCCCAGCGCTCGTTTTTCCATTTGTGGGCAACGGTGTTCTTCTCGAAGACCACGTGGTCGATACCCAGTTTCTGGAGATAATGACTGGCGGAAAGCCCGGCTTGTCCACCGCCGACGACAACAGCGCGATAGTGTGCATCAAGGGACTTGGTCATGTTGGGTCCTTTCAAAGAATAAAGCTGTCACAGCGGACGTAGGATCCCGCCTTGTCGAGAAAGGGGACCGCGGCGCTTTCGATCCGGGCAAGCTGGTCGTTGGCGGACGAACAGGCGAAACCGTACTTCGCCTCGACGCGATCGCTGGCAATGGTCAGCGCCTTGCGGCTGCGATCGACAAAATCCGAAACCGTGTAGCGCTCGCCCTCGGTGAAGAAGTCGCGGATAATCAGCGAAGGCGAGTAACAGGTCTCCTGCTCGCCGTCTGGCCAGGTTATGACAAAGCGCATTTCAGGCATGGGCTGCCTCCTTCAGTGTTGTGTATGTGGACAGATGTGCCTGCGCCACGCCTTGCCAGTCGAAACGGCTGGCAACCTCGAGGCCGCGTGCAATGACCCGGTCGCGGATCTTCGGCACCAGGGATAGCGCCATGGCCTCGGCGATCGAGGCTGCATGATGGGGATCGCACCAGATGGCATCCTCGCTGCCGAGATATTGGGTGAACGGCGCAAGCGATGAGACGATTGCCGGGACGCCACTTGCCATGGCTTCCAGAACGACGAGGCCAAAGCCTTCCTTCAGGGAAGGAAAAACAAGGGCATCCGCGAGGCGGTACAGGTTTGGCATGTCTTTATCCGCCACGGCGCCAATGACATGGACGGCCGATGCGTCTTCCCGCAGTCCGCGCAGATGGGACTGGAATTCCTCCTGATAGTCGCGATGGTCGAGCAGGGACACACCGCCGGCAATGACCAGTTGGGCTGCCGGCAGCACGGCCCGCAACTGCCGGAAGGCGTCGAGAATGCCGATTGTGTTCTTGCGGGCTTCGATGCCGCCGATGCTGAGGAAGACGGGGCCGGAATGGAGGCCCAGCCGATCGTGCAGAGCGGTCTGTTCGCCGCTCCAGGTGGGGGCAAAGCGTGTGGTATCGACGCCATTGCCGACAATCGCGGCGTGCAGGCCGCGCTCGCTTGCCAAGCTTTGCTGCCAGAGTGCACTGACCGTCAGGAAGGCATCTGCGCGATCAATCGAGCGGTCCTGAAGCCTCATCAGACGCGGATCGGCAAACTGGTCGATGTGATGGACTGTGCGCACGAAGCCGTTGATCAGACCGTTTTCCTTAAGCGTTGCCAGCGCATTTCCCGAAATGCCGTCATGGGCATGAAAGACATCGAAATCCCGGGTACCGGCACGATCGAAATGGCGCACATAGTCTTCAATCCGCTGCTCGACCATTGCCGTCATCTCCATGGGAGCCGGACCAACGGGAAAACACTGTGTGGCGCAGGCGGGTTTGCGGAAGAAGCCGCCGCCTTTCGCATCCGGGGCATGCAGCACGACGGTGTGGCCCATGGCGGTCAACGCTTCGGACAGGTGCATGGAATGCACAACACCCCCGCGCGGATTGGTGGAATGTGTCAGCATGGCGATACGCAGAGGCCGGGTCATGCAGCCTCCTCCCGTGCCCCAAGCTGCATCAGGGGTGTATCGGCATAGTCGCGGATGACGATGCGCACGCCGCCATCGGCAACAGCCACCGCACTGCCGGACGTGACCGTGCCGATGCTGGCAGCCGTGATGTCGCGAGCCGCAAAACGGGCAAGCACCGAGTCGACATTTCCAGGGGCGACCGAAAGCAGATATCCGAAGCTCGGGAAGGTGGCGAGCCAACGGTCCAGCGCGACACCTGCCGGCAGCGGGATCGTCGACACGTTGATATTGATGGCGACGCCGGAGCACTCGGCCAGCATGATCGCCGTGCCGACGATGCCGCCCTGGCTGATGTCCTTGGCAGCGATCGAAAGACCCGCCTCGGCGATCTCAGGCAGGATTTCGAGATCGCCGCGCAGCCGTTCCGGCGGCGCGGTCGTTGCCGCCTCCCAATTGTCGAAGGGTTCGCGGTAGCGGCCACGGTGATCGATGGCGGCAACCAGCACGTCGCCCGGCCTTGCATCGAAGCTGGTGAGCAAGCGCTTCGCTTTGCCCAGAATGGCGACGGACAATTGGCTCCGGTCGGTGCGGATATTCGTATGGCCGCCAACGATCGGCACGCCATAGGCTTCGGCAGCCGCTCGCATGCCTTCGAGCACGGGGGCAGCACCCGCCTCGCCATTGGCCCAGACGGCATCGACGACCGCCGTCGGTCGCCCGCCCATGGCAACGACATCGGATATGTTGACCATCACGCCACACCAGCCGGCAAACCATGGATCGGCTGCCACGAAGGCGTTGATGAAGCCTTCGATGGCAAACAGCAGATAACCGTCTCCATCAGGCAATGCTGCGCAGTCGTCGCCGACAGGCACGGATTGCGCCTTGACGCCAAGCATGGCGGTCACGGCGCCAATGTCGTGTTTGGCAGCGATGCCGCTGCTGGCCTGAAGTGTGTCTGCAAGTGTTCTGAGGTCGATGGCTGCCATTGCTACGCGGCCTTCTTCGACAGCGCGACGAAACCGGCCTCCGGCGTGACGCAGGGCGGATACCAGGCGAGGTCCGCCTTCATGCGCAGATGCGGCTTGCCGTAAACCTCGAACTCTTCGATCACATCCCAGTGCAGGCGGCGAAACAAAAGGCCGTTCTGAACCTGGACATTGGCCAGAAACGTATGGCAGCCCATCGCATTGGCGGAGGAGACCGCGAGCTTGATCAGCGTTGCGCCGAGCGCACCGATCTTGCGAAAATCCCGCTGCACCGCAAGCCGAGATCCCCACCAGAGGCCCGGTTCCTCCTGATGGATGCGAACCGTGCCGACTAGCCTGTCGGCCGCCACGCCCAGCATCGACAGGGCAACGATGGGGATGGCGTGGTCGTCGATTGCGTCCCTGTCATCGCCTTCGAAAAGCTGCTGCTCGTGGCAGAAGACGTCCCGGCGAAGGGCGTGCGCCTCGCGGCTTTCCCAGGCGGATGTCGCGAATTTCACCTGGAATTCGCCGGTGCGAAACGGTGCAAAAGGTTCAATCATCATCGCGTCAGCATCCTTTCATAGGTGGAAAGGGCGGAGCAGGCACCGCATTTGCCGCAGCCGGCCTTGATATCGACGGCTTTCAGGCCGCTTTCGACGAGCAATTTCGACAAGGGTGCGAGGATCGAATGCATGAACTCCGGCTTCGGGGCAGGGTGGCTTTCGAGCGGTGTTCCCGAGATCGGCACAAACGGCACGACGAAGGGATAGACGCCGATGGCGACCAGCTTTTCGCAGATATCGAGGATGGCTTCGCGCGTGTCACCAAGGCCGGCAAGGATATAGGTCGAGACCTGGCCGCGTCCGAACACGTCGACCGCCGCCTTGAAGGACGCCATATATTTCTCGATGCCGACCTGCGCCTTGCCGGGCATGATACGAGCGCGGATCTCGGGCGTCACGACTTCGAGATGCATGCCGAGTGCATCGACGCCAGCCTCCTTCATGCGCGAAAACCAGATGTCGTCTTCTGGCGGTTCGCATTGCGCCTGGATGGGAATATCGACCGCCGCCTTGATGGCGCGCGCACTTTCCGTCAGCACTGCCGCGCCGCGATCGTCACCCTTCGGCGTGCCTGTGGTCATCACCATGTGCTTGACGCCATCAAGTTCGACGGCAGCCTTGGCGACCTCGGCCAATTGCGCCGGCGTCTTGTGGGCGACGGTGCGGCCGGCCGCCAGCGACTGGCCGATGGCGCAGAACTGACAGGTTTTCGTCCGGCTCTGATAACGGATGCAGGTCTGAAGCACCGTCGTTGCCAGGACGTCGCGACCATGGAGGACGGCGATCTGCGAGTAGGGCACGCCGTCTGCCGTCGACCGCTCGTAGAAGCGCGGTCGCAGCGGGAAGGACACCTCGCCGATCACCTGGCCATCGCGGCTGATGCGGCTATTGCCGGCCTCGTCCGGTTTTTCCACCCGGTGCGGGCTTTCAAAGCACTGG
>NZ_LSRP01000103.1 GCF_001885585.1 Pararhizobium antarcticum | reverse complement strand
GGCCGCCGGAGCCGTGCGCGTCGACAGCGTCAGGATGCCGGTGGCAAAGGCAACGAGCGCCACATAGACGGCTGTGAGCGCAAAACCGAAGCCACTTTCCGTGCCGAGAAAAGGAATGACCAGCGGCCCGGCGGCAAAGCCGCCGCAGATGCCCATGCCATAGAGCCCCGAGACCCGCCCGCGCAACCGGTCCGGGCAGGCGGCATTCATCCAGGCTTCGCCGAGCATGAAGATCAGGCTGGCGAAGAAGCCGAGCAGGAAGCGGGCGAAAAACCAGACGGGCAGGGCGGCGGTGAGCGCAAAGGTGGCAAGGCAGAGCGAGCAGCCCACGAGGCTGGCGATGATCAGTCGTTCGCTGCGCATCCGGCTGGTCAGTTGGCCCAGCATCAGCGTCGCGGCGGCGAGACCCAGCGCAAAACCGACGGCATTCAGGCCGATCATCACAGGCGAGACGCCGCGCCCTTCGAGCGTCAGCGAAATCAGCGGATAGGTGATGCCCTGCGCCACCGAAAAGGCGGAGGCCCCGAGGATAACGGCAGCAATCGCCGGCCAGTCGGGCATGGCAATGTCATGGGCGACGGTGGACGGCGGCTGCATCGGGGGCTCCCTGCGCCGCATCTCAGGCGCGCCTCGTCCATAGCCGAATGGCGCCCTGTTTGAAAGGCCGGTTCAGTCGATCACGTTCAGCCGATCACACGCAGCCGATCACACGCAGCAGGGCCCGCAGGATCTCGCCCATGCGGGCATGGCTGATACCGTTGCTGACATCGGCGGCACGGTGGACCACGACGAGATCGAGCGCCTCGACAAGGATGATATATTGTCCGCCGGCGCCGCTGGCATAACAGATCGGAAAATCGATGCTGAGGCTGTCACCCGGCGCCTGCGCCTTTGCCGTCCACCAGAGATAACCATAGCCGCGACCGCCGCCAAGATCGCTCCACGGCGTGACACTGTCGATGATCCATTGGTGCGGCAGGATCCGGCGTCCGTCCCAAAGCCCGCCCTTGAGGAAGAGTTGGCCGATGCGGGCAAGGTCCCGACCGGAAAAGCGCATCTTGTAGACCGGGTGGCGCGATTCCGGACCGGGCAGATCGAAAATATCGTCGGGCGCAAAATCCCGCATGCCGAGCGGTTCGGCGACATGCTCCTGAAACGCTGCGGATAGCGGCCGGCCGGTCTCCTGGCGATAGATCGTGCCGAGCACGTTGAAGTCCCAATTGTTGTAGAACCAGAATGTCCCGGCGGCATGGGTGCCGCGGGCGGGCCGCGGCGGTTCGTTGCCGTAAACGCAAGGGTGGTAGACGCCCGAGCGGGCTTTCAGGAGGTCCAGAACGGTCGCCTGCTGTTCCGCAGGGCTCAAAGGCGAGATGTCGTCGATCGAAAGGTCCGCCAGCGTGGCGTTGGCATCGATTTTGCCCTCGGCAATGGCAATGCCGTAGAGGATGCCGATCAGCGACTTGCGCACCGAAGCGATGCTTGAGCGGTGCGCGTGATGACCCCGCTCGAACACCACGCGCCCCTCGCGAACCGCCAGCAAGGCGGTCGAGCCGCCCAGGGCGAGCAGTGCATCGAGGTCATCGACATGGGGGGTGGACATGGGGGGTATGGACATGGGTCAAGTGGCCTCCTTGCGGTCGCTTGTGTCTCGTGCGCTTTGTTGAGGTGCCACGCAGGATACACGACCCATGCCGCAGGACGAAAGAATGGCTCAGCACGGGCCGTCGCGGCTCCCCAGACTACATTGGAAACGCACGACCTGAAACATTCGCATTGCATTGCGGCAAGACGGCTTGATAGGCTCGTGCATCGGAGGGCCATTCATGACCGCAAAGACCATCTTCTCGCTCGAAGGCGTCGTTCTGGCGCCGCCGGATCTCGCCAAGGCGACGCTCATCCTGATCGATTACCAGAACGAGTATCTGGCTGGCCCCCTGGCGCTCGTCGAGCCTGAAAGCGCCGTTGCGCGGGCAGCGCGTCTGCTGGCCGCCGCGCGGGCGGCGGGCAGCCACATCATCCATGTGGCACAGCTTGGCGAGGCCGGCGGCATTTTCGACAGGGCTTCAGTTCGCGGCGCGTTCATCGATGCGGTGTCGCCGGTCGAAGGCGAAAAGGTGGTCGAGAAGGTCAATGCAAACGCCTTCTTCGAAACCGGGCTTCAGGCGCTGGTCGGGCCTGCCGGAACCGACGTCATCATCGCCGGCTTCATGACCCACAATTGCGTCTCCTCAACCGTTCGTGCCGCCTGCGATCTCGGCTATGCAATCACTATCGTCGCCGATGCCTGCGCCACCCGCGACCTGCCGCTGCCCGATGGAACGATCGTTGCCGCCGCCATGCTTCACCGTGCAACGATCGCAGCACTTGGCGATGCGCAGGGCCTGATTGTCGACGTCGCCGACCTCATCGGGGCATAGAGCGAGGCGAGAGACAGTCGGCCAGCCGTGTTTAGGTGGCCGAAGAAAGCTGTGTCCGCCGTCCAAAAGCCAGCGGACCGCCGCGTCCTTCAGACCACCTTAGTCCACGCGATCCCAGTCCGGGGCCAGGCCGCCGGGGCTGACAATGCGGCCGTTGGGCCGGGCGAGCCTGTGGATTGCGGCCATCTCGTCGCCCGACAGATCAAAATCGAAGACATCGAAATTCTCTGAAAGCCGGCTTTCCGTGGCGGTCTTCGACAGCGCAATCACACCGTCCTGTTGCGTCAGCCAGCGCAGCACGACCTGGGCGGCGGTCTTGCCGTGTTTGGCGCCGATATCCTTCAACAGCGGTTCGTTCGGCACCTTGCCGTCGGCCATGGCAAAATAGGCTGTTATCGACATGCCGGCGGCGCGCGCGGCGTCCAGCACGATGCTCTGGTCGAGATAGGGATGATATTCAATCTGGTTGGTGACAACAGGCGCATCGCTGAGCGCGACCGAATCGGCCATCAGCTTGGTGTTGAAATTGGAAACGCCGATATGGCGCACCTTGCCCGCCTGTTTCACGGCGTTCAGCGCACCGATCTGCTCGGCCAGCGGCACGCCGCGGGAGGGCCAGTGCAGCAGCAGCAGATCGACATGGTCGGTCTTCAGCTTGTTCAGGCTCTCATCGACGGAGGCGAGAAAATCGGCATGTTTGTACTGATCGACCCAGACCTTGGTGGTGAGGAAAATATCACTGCGGGCAATGCCGGAGGCCTGGATCGCATCGCCGACTTCCGCCTCGTTGCGATAGATCTGGGCTGTGTCGATATGACGGAAGCCGAGTGCGATGGCTTTCGGCAGGATGCGCAGGACATCCGGGCCGGGCATGCGGAAGGTGCCGAAGCCGAGAGCCGGGATGTTGGCGCCATGGGCGTTGACGGTGTGCATGGAATGTCCTTTCAGCGGAGAGACCCGGCAAGACGCGCCGGGCCGGAATGGCAGGTTTTAGATGGCGTCTTTGATCGGCGGTTCAAGGCCGCAGAGCGCCGCTCATTAGCCTGTAATCGGCGGATCGAGCCGGGCAAAACCGTCCTGACGGCGATAGGGAAAGTGCGGATAGGGCGCCGTGACCGTGCTTGCCGCGTCAAGGATTGCGATCTGCTCCGACGTCAGCGTCCAGCCGATTGCCTCGAGATTCTGGCGCAATTGCTGCTCGTTGCGCGCGCCGATGATGACCGATGACACCGTCGGTCGCTGGGTTAGCCAGTTGAGTGCGACCTGCGGAACGGTCTTGTCCGTCTGCTCTGCGACGTGTTGCAGGGCATCGACGACGCGGTAGAGGTGTTCCTCTTCGACCGGCGGCCCGAAATCAGCCGTTTCATGCAGGCGGCTGCCTTCGGGCAGGGGTTTGCCGCGGCTGATCTTGCCGGTCAGGCGGCCCCAGCCGAGCGGGCTCCAGACCAACGCGCCGAGACCCTGATCCTTGCCGAGCGGCATCAGGTCCCATTCATAGTCGCGACCAATCAGCGAATAATAGACCTGATTTGCAACGTAGCGGGACCAGCCATATGTGTCCGAGACGGCCAGTGATTTCATGATCTGCCAGCCGGAGAAATTCGAGACGCCGATGTAACGCAGCTTGCCGGCGCGCACGAGATCGTCCAGCGTGGAGAGCACCTCCTCGACCGGGGTGCTCGCATCGAAGGCGTGAAGTTGAAAAATGTCGATATGGTCCGTGTCGAGACGCTTCAGCGCCGCCTCGACCGAGCGGATCAGCCGGTGGCGCGAGGAGCCCCAGTCGTTTGGTCCGTCGCCCGTTGGAAGGCTGGCCTTGGTGGAGATCAATACCGCGTCGCGGCGGCCCTTGATCGCCGCCCCCAGCACCTCTTCGGATGCGCCGTTCGAATAGACATCCGCCGTGTCGAACAGGGTAACGCCGGCGTCGAGGCAGATGTCGACCAGGCGCCTGGCCTCATTGATATCGGTATTGCCCCAAGCCCCGAACAGCGGCCCGGAGCCGCCGAACGTGCCGGCTCCGAAGCTCAGGACAGGGACTTTCAGTCCGGATTTTCCAAGATTTCGATAGTCCATGATCTCGTCCTTTTGCTTGATATGCCGGGTTCAGGCGGTGGCTTGCGAACAGGTGGGCCGGCGATCGAGGCTGGCGCTGATCATGGTCAGCACCAGCGCGCCGGCCACGAGAATGGCGCCGACCCAGGGTGTTGCGGCAAGGCCGAGTTTCGAGGCGACGACCAGTCCACCGATCCAGGCACCGGCGGCGATGCCGAGATTGAAGGCGGCGATGTTGAGCGCCGAGGCGACATCGACGGCACCGGGGCGATGCTGTTTTGCCAGTTGCACGACATAGAGTTGCAGGCCGGGCACATTGGCAAAGGACAGGAAGCCGAGGGCGGCGAGCGTGATCAACGCGGGAACGGGCGAGGATGCTGTGAAGCTGAAGATCACCAGGACCAGTGCCTGCAGGGCAAACAGGCCGGTGAGCGCCTTTGCCGGATTGCGGTCGGCGATGCGTCCGCCGGCGATATTGCCCGCGGCAATGGCCAGGCCGTAGAGCACCAGCACGAAGCTGACGCTGGAGGCGGCAAGGCCGGTTATGTCCTGCAGCATCGGAGCAAGAAAGGTGAAGGTGACGAAGGTGCCGCCATAGCCGAGCGCCGTCATGCCGAAGACAAGCAGCAGGCGGCCGGAACCGAGCACGCGCACCTGCTCCATCAGGCTTGCGGGCGGCGCCTTTTCGATCGAATTCGGCAGCAGCGTGGCAATACCGGCAAGAGCGATTACGCCAAGGCCGGAGACGGCCCAGAAGGTCGCACGCCAGCCGAAGGTCTGGCCGATCACGGTGCCGAGCGGCACGCCGGTGACGATGGCGACGGTGAGGCCCATGAACATCAGGGCGATCGCCGAGGCGCGGCGGTTTTCCGGCACGAGGCTGGCCGCAATCGTTGCACCGACCGAGAAGAAAACGCCGTGCGCAAAGGCCGACAGCACGCGGGCGACCAGCAGCATCTCATAGGTTGGGCTGAGCGCCGCCATGGCGTTGCCGCCGATGAACAGCACCATCAGGCCGATCAGAAGCGGCTTGCGTTCGAGGCGTCCGGTGAGCGCCGTGAGGACGGGTGCGCCGAAGGTCACGCCGAGCGCATAGATGGAAACGATCAGGCCGGCCAGCGGCAGGGTGATGCCGAGATCGGTTGCAACGGTCGGCAATAGCCCGACGATGACGAATTCGGTGGTTCCGATCGCATAGGCGGCGATCGTGAGCGCAAAGAGGGCAAGGGGCATTCAAACACCTTTTGGTCCGGGAGGACGGGCTGTTGGGCGACGGCGCGGGCCGTCGTCTGTTTCGATGCCGCAACTATGTCAAAAGAGGACTTGCGCCGGTATCCGGCGGAATGGATAAGTATCTGTGAAATAAATTCATGAATTGGGCGACGATGGACAACCGGGCAGGCGAGATGGACGTCTTCGTGACGGCGGCAAATCTCAAAAGTTTCTCCGCCGCAGGGCGCAAGCTGAACCTGTCGCCATCGGCGGTCAGCAAGCTCGTGACCCGGCTGGAGGATCGCCTCGGCACGCGGCTTCTGGTGCGAACCACCCGAGCCCTGCAACTGACACCGGAGGGCGAGATCTATCTGGAGCGGGCTCGCGCCATTCTTTCGGACATCGCCGAGACCGAGCGTCTGGTCTCCGGTGGTGCCCGCGCTGTGCCGCACGGTCTTTTGCGGATCAGCGCGCTGATGGCTTTTGCCGAGCGTTATATCCTGCCGCTGATCGGCGAGTTTCGAGGGCTCTATCCGCATGTCGTCCTCGACATTTCCCTGACCGACAGCGTCAGCGATCTTGTCGAGGAACGCACCGATATCGCCATCCGCTCCTCCGGAGCGCTGCGCGATTCGTCACTGAAGGCGCGCAAACTGCTCGATAGCCACCGCCTGCTGGTGGCGTCGCCCGCCTATCTCGCCCGATATGGCATGCCGGAGACGCCAGCCGACCTTGCCCGGCATGCCTGCCTGGGGTTCAACATTCCCGGCATCCGCACCGAATGGCCGTTTCTCGATCCGCAAAGCGGCGCCACCGTGCAGCGACCGTTCGAACCGGCGCTGCTCGTCAATTCCGGTTTCGTCATGCGGCGCTTCTGCCTCGACGGGCTCGGCATCGGCCGTATCGGCGCCTTCCATGTCCAGCCCGATGTCGATGCCGGCCGTCTGGTGCCCGTCCTCAAGGCCCATCGGCCCGCCGACCGGGAAACCATCCATGCCGTCTTTGCCGGCCATGATCATCTTGCCGCCCGCATCCGCGCCTTCATCGATTTTCTGGTCGCCCGCATCGATCCTGCATAGCCGGAACCGACACCAGGCTGGCCAAGAAGCCTGCTGCGCCGCACAATTTTGTCTTGACAGGCTGTGCTGCTCTGGCACTGTCTGGCCATGAAAAGCATCGTTCCAGGACGGTGCAAAGGCAGTGTCGAGAAGCGCGTATGGCGAGACCGAGACAAATGGTTCTGGCGCCCGATCTGGTCGCCCTGTGCCACCGGGACGAGGTCGATCCGGGTCCGGACGGATGCTGGACGGAACTGACGGATGCGGACTTCCGGGCTGTCGCGAACCGCCTGGCGCAAGACAGCGGTGACGAGCCGCTCTGGGTCTTTGCCTATGGCTCGCTGATCTGGAAACCCGAATTCGACCATATCGATTCCGCCCGCGCCACGGCCTTCGGCTGGCACCGCGCCTTCACCCTGCAGATCAACCGCTGGCGGGGCTCGCGGGCGCAGCCGGGCCTGATGATGGCGCTGGCGCAGGGCGGCCGTTGCGACGGTGTCATCTACCGCCTACCGGACGCCGATCGCGTCGCGCAGATCGAGCGCATGCTGCGGCGCGAAGTCAGCGATTGTGAAAGCCTGCGCTCGGTCCGCTGGCTGCCGGTCAGGGGTGATTTCGGAAATCGCAGGGCGCTCGGCTTCTGGGTGGGCAGCACGCCGCGCACGATCGACCGACGCCCGCTGTCCGAGGTGGCCCGTATTCTCGCCCGCGCCTGCGGCCATATGGGATCCTGTGCCGAATATCTCTACAACACCGTCTCGCATCTGGAAGAACTCGGCATCCGCGATCGCAATCTCTGGCGGCTGCAGGAACTGGTGGCGGCCGAGATCAAGGCGCTGAAAGGCCCCGATCCTCAGCCGCGCGTGCAGAGTGACAGCCCGCCGGACATTCGCCGTGCGGGCTGATCGTCTTCAAGCTATTGTTTCTTCAGCTTGACTTCGCCTTCGTCCTCGCCGTCCCAGTAGTGAACGCGGCTGGCGCGCACCTTGATCATCATGACGCCCGGCGTGTCGATGCCGTCCTCGAACCACTGGTCGAGATCAGACGTCCAGTGTGCCTTGAAGTCCTTTTTGTCCGACGACAATTCCGCAACGCCCTCGACGGCAACCGCAAAGGCCTTTTTGCCCTGGAATGTCAGGGAGACCTTGGCCTCCTTGCGGATATCCTCGACCATGCGGGTCTTGTCCCAGGTGAAGTAGTAGGAATCGCCGTCATAGTCGACGTCGCGGTTGTTGCTCATCGGGCGAGCGGCGATGGCGCCGCCATCCGTGTGCGTGCAAAGCATCGCAATGTCGATGTCGCGCATTTTCTCGGCAATATCCGTAAGCGTCATGTCGGCCATGAAAGGCTCCTCCGTTCGTGTTCGCAAGCGTTGTCCGCAGCGAGAACGCGCAAGTGCCTGTTTTGTTCGAGCCCTGTTGGGCAAAGCCGATCGAGCGTGATCAGAGGCTTTCGAGTGTCGGCAGGATCAGGGATGGCCCGAAATCCATATATTCGTCCGGCGTGTTGGCGCGGTTGATCCAGACGGTCCGGAAGCCGAACTTGGTGGCGCCGGCAATGTCCCAGCGGTTTGACGACTGGAACGACACGGCCTGCGGATAGAGCCTGTATTGCGTCGTCACGAGATCATAGGCTTCGGGTGCCGTCTTGAAGGCTTTCACACTATCGACGGAAAAGACGTCGTCGATGATGATGTCGAGGGCCGCGTTCTTGACGGCCGAAGCGAGCATGGCCGGAGAACCGTTCGACAGGATGGCGATGCGCGCGCCGGCATCCTTCAGGCCCTTCAGGACAAAGGGCACTTCCGGGTAGCAGTCGAGCGTCCAGTAGGCGTCGAGAAGCGCCGGCTTCAGGCTGCGATCGATCGCCGGAAACGTCTGGAAACAATAGTCCAGCGCCTGCTCCGTCAGCACCCAGAAATCCGCATAGGCGCCCATCAGCGAGCGCACCCAGGAATATTCCAGCTGTTTGGCGCGCCACAGATCGGAAAATGCCTGCGCCTCGGGGCCGAGGGCCGCGCTGTGCTTGCGCACGGCCGCATGCACGTCGAACAGCGTGCCATAGGCATCGAAAACATAGGCCGCATGTGACATTGAAAAAGCCTCCCGTCAGTCCACCGCTTGGGCGCGGTTGTTGAGGCCCATCATGTCAAATTTGTGTGCGCTGCACAATGATTTCGAGGCAAGCGGATGGCTCACGGTTTTCCCGGCTTCCAGACTTTCGCCGGAAAGCGCAGCGCCTGTTTCGCCAGCCGGCCTTTAAGCCCGAGCGCCGCATCGCAAAGGCCGACGACATGGCGGTTCGGCTTGGCTTCGGGCCGCAGTCCATGCAGCATGCCGGCGGCGTCTTCCGGGGGCATGTAGCGGGCCAGAATGCCGAGCGTCAGCGCCGTCGAGCGGCCGATGCCGCGCAGGCAGTGGACCAGAAGATTGGCATCCGCCGACAGGCGGTCGATAAAGGCGAAGGCCTGTTCGATCGCCTCTGGCCGCGCCGCCTCGCGCTCGTCCGGGTCGGTGACGTCGCCAAACAGCAGGTCCAGATGGTTTTCCGGGGGCACCGCGATCATCGACAGAAGTTTCGTGCCCGGCGCGCGGATCGAGATCAGGTGGCTCGGCGCCCAGTCGGCGCGGTTGTGCCGCGCCTCCGTCTGCGAGGCGACGATCACACGGATGGGCCAGCCGTTCGGATGCGACGGGTTCGCGCCCAGCAGCGGCGCATAGAGTTCTGCCGCCTCAACCCGTTTCGCCGCCGATCCCATCGTTTCGCCCCTTTGATTCTCTGTTTGCTAAAGTAGCGACAGCAGGGAGGGCTTGGAAGCGGTAAATGCGTCAACTGCGGCGCGATGTGGTCTGTCTAGGCAAACTTCGCGGCCTTGATGCGGGCGGCCACCGCGTCTAGCGCCAGACGGTTGGCCTTGATGAAGCCATAGGCAATCGCCTCCAGCTTGCCGATGTTCTTGGCGCTCGCATCGTCGAGATTGTCATTGCCGTCCTCGAGTATCCCGTCGATGCGAAAATAGTTGAGGCTCGCGGCATTGTCGGTGGAAACGGCCGTCGACAGGGTCTTCATCGATGGCGGGTTCTCGTTGAGGAGTTTGTTCGCCTGATAGGCGGCGGTGCTCGCCTGTCCCTGCATCAGGATCGAGATGATCGGCGCGCCGCGCGCCGGGTTGATCCAGCCGACGGCCCCCCAGTCCTTGACCTCCTGATAGGAGTAGGGACGGTTCTGCGATCCGGTCCCGAGCGACAGGATGACGATCGTGTCGCCGTCTTTTTCCCAGCCCTTCTTGCGGGCCTCGACATAGGCGGCGAGCACCGGGTCGTTGGCAAAGACGCCGCCGTCGATCAAGGAGAGGATTTTCGGCAGCTTGTTCCTGGCGTGGCTGGGATTGTCGACCCTCGCGGGCTCGAAATAGGTCGGGGCGGCGGAGGTCGCGCGCGCCGCCTGCCAATAGAGGTAGTTGGCGTTTTCCGCATCGGCATTCGTCAGGAACACGGCGCAGCGTGCTTCGATTTCATAGGCCGTCATCAGCACCGTCGTTCCATCAAGGCAATCGGAAAGGCGCGCCTTCCTGCCCAGGATCCGCAGCAGCTTCTCCTCGAGCGGGCCCGCATCATAGCGCTGGTCGTTCCAGCCGCCGATGTTGAGGAGGCCCGACCAGATTGTCCGCGAAAAGATCTCGGCCCCTTCGTTCCTGTAGAGCGAAACCAGATCGGCCGTCGTGCAGGCCGGCTTCGTGGGGTCGTCCTTGTGCGGGCAGGTCAGCCCGGCGGCGATGATGCCGCCGGTCGAGGTGCCGGCGATCATGTCGAAACAGGTGTGCAGCGGCCGGCCGTCGAGCCGCTTTTCCAGCGCGGCCAGAACGATCGCGGGAATGAGCCCGCGAATGCCGCCACCATCGATCGACAGAATAAATCGGGTCCTTGCCACAATGCGCCCTCCGAAACGGTTGTGATTAATATCATCATTGCACGTTTCGAGGGAATTGCAATCGTCCGATCCGCGCCTCTAGAAGCGCGTGATCACACTGATGCCGAGATCGGTTGCTGTGTCCATCGCCATCAGGGCCGGCACCGCCTCGTCCAGGCTGATATGGCGGCCGATCAGCTTCTGCGGCGCAAGCTTGCCGGTCTCCAGCATGGCCAGCATCGCCTCGTAGCGCCAGGCCTGCATGCCGTGGCTGCCGTAGATTTCAAGCTCGCGGCTGATCACCTGCGCCATCGGGATTTTCGGTGTCGCCTGGTCGCCGAGCATCAGGCCGACCTGCACATGGCGGCCGCGGCGGCGCAGATTCTTGATCGAGTTGAAGCAGGTAACGGGCGAGCCGAGTGCATCGATCGAGACATGGGCACCGCCCTTCGTGATCTCCGTGACCGCACCGGCGACATCCTCCACGTCCCGGCCGTTGATCGTGGCGACGGCGCCGATCTCGCGGGCGAAGGCCAGCTTTTCGTCGGCGATATCAATGGCGATGACGTTTGCGCCAAGTGCCGTGGCAATCATGATCGCCGACAGGCCGACACCGCCGCAGCCATGCACCGCCACCCATTCGCCGCTGCGCACCCGGCCCTGGTCGACCACGGCGCGAAACGAGGTGGCAAAGCGGCAGCCAAGGCTGGCGGCGGTGGCATAGTCGAGGCTTTCCGGCAGGGCGACGAGGTTCTGGTCGGCATAGTCGATCGCCACATATTCGGCAAATGAGCCCCAATGGGTAAAGCCCGGCTGGAACTGGTCGATGCAGACCTGCGCATTGCCCGAATGGCACTCGCCGCAGCGGCCGCAGCCCGACACAAACGGCACCGTCACCCGGTCGCCAACCTTGCAGCGCATCACGCCCTTGCCGGTGGCGGCGATCGTTCCGGCCAGTTCGTGGCCCGGCACATGCGGCAGGTTGATGTCCGGATCATGGCCCATCCAGCCGTGCCAGTCGCTGCGGCAAAGCCCTGTCGCCTCGACCTTGATGACCACGCCATCGCCTGTCGGTGTCGGATCCTGCAGGGTGCGGATCTCGGGCGACTGGCCGAAGGCTTCGAAATACATGGCTTTCATGCTGTGTGGTCCTTGTCGGTTGAAAGGGATTGGAGGCGGGGATCATCGATCCGCCGGGCCATCAGGATTTCGTCGATGTCGTATCCGTCCTGGCATAAACCGGCCGGCACGCGGCCGATCTGGGAAAAGCCTGTGCGCAGATAAAACCGGCAGGCAGGCTGGTTGTCCGCCCGAACGGCCAGTTCCAACTGCCGGATACCGGCGGCACGGGCGTGGCCTGTCAAAAAATCCAGCAGTGCAGCTGCCGTTCCAAAGCCGCGCTCGTCCTGTCGGACATAGACCATGATGACGGTGGCGCGATACTGCATCTTGCTGGCGCGCTGACGACAATACCCCATGATTCCCACGGGTGACATGCCGCGAAACGCCACGAAGATGCGGTTGTCCAAGATATGCCTGCGCCACTCGGCATCTGTCATCATCAGCCAGTCGGCCTCGGAACTGGCAAACGCATCCGGGTTCAGACGCAGCGCCTCCAGACGAATGTGCCGCAAATGCGCGACATCGTTTTCGTCCAGCAGGCGCGTGGTCACGGGCGGCGCAATTTCGCCACTGCCCATCGCGACGCTGTTTTCTGTCTTTCCATCCTGCTGCATGGACGCCAGACTATCTGACCCCGAATGGCCGATCCACAGGCCGGCCCATGACTTTTTTTGATGGACCTATTGACCCCTGTGCGCGATTTTCGGGTTATGAGGACTGAGAAAGACAAAGGAGACCGTCATGGCCGTCGATACATCCCCGCGCAGCACCACATGGACCCACGTTGATGGTGAGTGGCTTCCCGGCAATCCGAAGCTGATCGGGCCGACCTCGCACGCCATGTGGCTGGGCTCCACCGTATTCGATGGCGCCCGCTGGTTCGACGGCATCGCGCCGGATCTCGACCTGCACTGCCAGCGCGTCAACCGCTCGGCACTGGCGCTCGGGTTGAAGCCGGTTGCGACGGCGCAGGAGATCGAAGCTTTGGCCTGGGAAGGCGTCGCGAAATTCGATGGCAAGACGGCGATCTATATCAAGCCGATGTACTGGGCCGAACACGGCATGCCCGGCAGCGTCGTTGCTGCCGATCCGGACTCGACCCGCTTTGCGCTCTGCCTGTTCGAGGCGCCGATGGGGGAGGGGCCGGGTGGCCAGTCGCTGACCGTCTCGCCGTTCCGTCGTCCGACGATCGAGTGCATGCCGACCGATGCAAAGGCCGGCTGCCTCTATCCGAACAATGGCCGCATCCTGATCGAGGCGCGGGCTCGCGGCTTCTCCAACGCGCTGGTGCGCGACATGCTCGGCAACATCGCCGAAACCGGCTCGTCGAATGTCTTCATGGTGAAAGACGGCGTTGTCTTCACACCCGCCTCCAACCGCACCTTTCTGGCCGGCATCACCCGCTCGCGGGTCATGACGCTTCTGGCCGGTGCCGGCTTCCAGGTTGTCGAGACCAGCCTGACATTTGCCGATTTCGAAGGCGCCGACGAGATCTTCACCTCGGGCAATTATTCCAAGGTGGTGCCGGTCACCCGGCTCGAAGGCCGCGACCTGCAGCCCGGCCCGATCGCCGCCAAGGCGAAGGACCTCTACATGGACTGGGCGCATTCCATGCCTGCGGATTTCTGACGGTCCTTGACTGCGGTTTCAGGTGCCCTCAGCTGCCTGCCCGGCATGGTGTCAGCCGGCAGGCGCTTGGCACGACAACAATGACCGGGATCGGTTGCGTCGCCTGCCAGAGTGGCCAATCCGGGCCTTTGGCGATCGGGCGTATCGGCTGAAGCGGCGATGGGTTTCGGTCACTCAGCGCCCCATCAGCCTTGGCGCCTCTTCCGGATCGCGGCAAAACTTTCCAGCCGCCATCCGGGACGTGTGATGGTACAAGAAAAAACATTCATCCATTTGGTTGACTATTTGAGCTGGTTTATGTATTCAACCATAAGGGTGAATAAATGGACGAAGAATTTCTGTCACGCATTCTGAAAGCCGCCGGGGACACCACCCGGCGACGGATCTTGACGCTGCTTGTTCAGGAGGGCGCGTTGAGGGTGACGGCGCTCGCCGCCCATTTCGACATGTCGCTGAATTCCGTCTCCAAGCACATCAAGGTGCTGGAGGAGGCAGGACTTGTCACCCGACGGACTTTGGGCCGCGAGCACTTCATCGCAGCCGAGCTCGAACCGTTGAAGCTGACTGAGAGCTGGTTCGGGCAATTGAAGTCGATCTGGGAACTGCGCCTTTCAGCGCTTGAGCATGCACTCGTTTCAGAGGGTGACAGACATGACTGAACTTGAACTGACCGTGAACCGCACCATCGCCGCATCGCGAGAAAAGGTGTTCAATGCCTGGCTTTCGCCCGAAATGCTGGCGAAATTCATGGCGCCGCCGTCCGGAGGCGCCGCGCCCTCAAGGGTCAGCAATGACCCGGTCAAGGGGGGCCGGTTTTCGATCGTGATGATCACGCCCGAAAAGGAAGTGCCCCATGCCGGCACCTATCTGGAGATCGATCCCTATGCGCGCCTGTCCTTCACCTGGGAATCGCCCCATTCGCGCAGCGACAGCGTCGTCACCATCGACTTCTCCGAGCCTGCGCCCGGCGCGACGGCCATCAGCCTGCACCATGTGAAATTCGCAAGCGAAGGTTCTCGCAACGGCCACGAACAGGGCTGGACCGCCATCATCGACAATCTGGTGGCAAATCTGGCGTGATTTTGAAGGCTTGGCGGGCGGATCAATCGGTTCGCCCGGCAATCGTTTCATTTCGTCTTCGCCGAGGCGATCGGAACGGCCTCCGTCACCAGCGCAAACGTCTTCATTTCCGCCTGTGTCAGGTAATAGAGCCGGTCCGGCGGTGTTTCGAGTGCGTGCAGCCAGAGGCCGGACTTGATGCCCATCTGTTCCAGATGCCGGCTGACATCGGCGGTGGTGCTTTGCGCCTGCGACATCGCCACTTCGGGCGACAGCTTGTCCTTCGAGCCGTTGAACACCTGGTGCACGCCGACCACTGCGTCTTCCTCCACGCTGCGCGTTGCCCCTCCGGCCAGAATGATCGGGCAGGAAGAGGCGCAGAGCGCGCCCTTGACGACCTGTGTGCCGATCTGCTTTTCGCGGATCAGCTTCGACATGGCGAGCGCATCGGTAACCGAACCGCCCGGCGAGTTGAGCTGGACGATCTTCACATATTCCCCGCGCGCCTCGATTTCCGCGGCAAAACGGCCGGCCGCGCCGGCATCGATGGCGCCTTCGGCCGACAGGATGCCGCCGGGGCGAAGCTCGAAGCGGATCGCCTGTTTCAGGGTTTCCGGCGAGGATTTGATTTCGGCGGGGCTGGCGTCCGGCTCGCCTTCAGTCAGCGCCGGCGGCAGGATCGGCTGGGTCTCCGGCTGCGTCGGATCGTAAGCTGGCGCTGTCCCGGCCTCAAGGGCCAGTTCGCGCCAGTCGATGACGATGAAGACGACAGACGCGGCAAGCAGAATGTGGAAGGCATGGCGCATCAGCGCGCCATCGTCGGCCGTCAGGAAATAGGTCTTGATCCGGTGCCCGGCGGTCTGCAGCCTCATGCAGGCGGTCCCTTGCGCGGGGTTTTGCCGGCGAGATCGAAGCTGGCAATGTTCGACTGCTCACGCTGTTCGGCTTCTGCGAGCGCCGTTTCGATATCGACGCCGCTGGCCATCAGCGCCTTCTGCACCTGCAGCGCCTCGAGCAGTTCTGCGGCGGTGATGCGCTCGGCAAAGGGCAGGCTCTGTTCCTGCCGGCGCAGCGAGGCATGCACGATCGACAGCATGAAGACGAGCACGGCTGGGAGCAGGTCGATCGAGATGGCGCCAGCCCAGCTCGGGATGAAATCGCCGGCGTAACGCAGCACGGCTTCAGCCGAGGAAAGCGGCACGAACCTTCGGTCAGCGACCTGCGGCCGCGCCAGGATTTCGTCGGCGGCCTCCGACAGCACCTTGCTCTGGGCGGCGACCGACGAACGGATCGTTTCCATCACCTGGTCCTGGCGGGTGGCGAGATCGGCCGCCTGACCATCGGCCACCGGAGCGATGAAGCCGAGCGACAGGTCGTCGGCGGCGCGTTTCACCGAAGGCGCGATCGAGGTTTGTTCCAGCGATGTGATGACGCCCGAAAGCGCCACAACCTCGGCCGAAAACTGGTCACCGCGCGGGGCGATGGCGCCGGGCGCAGACACCAGCGTGCGCATCGTCTCCAGATGTTTGCGGCCCTCGTCGAACAGCGTCGTGACGCGCTCGCGCGAAGTCGTGATGGCGATCTGCAACTCGTTCAGCTGCGCGGCCATCTGTGACAGCAATTGCACGACACTGCCTGAGCCGGTCGTTCCCGTCAGCGCGCCGGTTTCGCGCTCCTGGTCGGACAGGCGCTGGAACCGCTCCTGCGTGCGCTGGATGTCGGGCAAAAGGCTCTGCGCGGCGAGCGCATTCTGGTGCGCCTGATCGAGATCGGCGGTATAGTCTTCGAGCGTTTCGGCCAGATGCTGTTCGAGTGCTGCGGAGCCGGCAAGGGCTGCCGCGTTCAGCCAGCTGGACATGGCGATGATCATCGCGCAGCCAAGCGCCATGACGCCGATCATCGCGCCACGCCCGGCCGCGCCCGTCACATGCGGGTAGAAGCGCGCCATGTAGCTCCAGAACGCATAGATCGCCACGGACACGGCGCTGGCATAGATGATGGCTGCAAAAAACACGGCAGTGGCCGAGCCGTCGAGGATCGAGCGCACGCCGAGATAGGTATAGACGCCGGAGGCCAGCGCCAGAACCGCCAGCGCAAACCGCGTCATCGTCTCGACAGCGATGATGCCGTCCTGCAATCGGTGGGATGCGCCAAGCGCCATGATCTCGTCTCCGGAAGGTTACAGGTTAACAAACCATGACAATGCAGGCGAAATGAAGGCTCGCCAATAGCCTGTCATCAAGCTGTGTCGCCTATGGCGCGCCGTGCAGCATGTCCGGCGTCAGTTCGCTGCCGATCTCGGCGGCCTTTGTCTGTTTGTCGTAGACGCAGATATAGCTGACAGTGCGGTCAGCGCCCTTTGCTTTTCCCGACACCAGCGCCAGCCCGAAGCGTTCCGATCCGAACGGATCGACGACCGCCTTCGGGCTCTCGACAGTCTCGGTGACGGCGGCGAGGCATTGCGCCTGGACATCGGCGCGCAGCGCGTCCCAGGCCTTGTCCGAGGACGCAAAAACGGGAACCGGCACAAGGCTGGCGGCAAACAGCGTGGCGGCGATACGGGACTGTTTCGACATCGTCTTTTCCAGTTCTTCGGAGTGGCCCAAGCTTGGCGAACACTGGGCGAGGATCGTGACATTTCTGTGCCGGGGACTGCAGGGAATCGGCAGGGGCGTTTGAAAGTATTTTCCCGCAACAGGCCGAATTTTGGGATGGGTGCGGTTGCCTGTTGCCAAGCCGGTGCCTATGTTCCGCCCCATGGAATTCCGTCACGACGTCCAGCTGGACATCGTGACTTCACCGGAAATGTCTTGAGTTCACCAGAAAACTTGAGTTCACCACAAAAGGAGAGACCCCATGGCCTTCGAATTGCCGAACCTGCCTTACGATTACGATGCGCTTGCGCCCTTCATGTCGCGCGAGACACTCGAATATCACCACGACAAGCATCACCTCGCTTACGTGACCAACGGCAACAAGCTGGCGGAAGAAGCCGGTCTCGCCGATCTCTCGCTCGAGGAAATCGTCAAGAAGTCCTACGGCACAAACCAGCCGCTGTTCAACAATGCCGGCCAGCATTTCAACCACCTTCACTTCTGGAAGTGGATGAAGAAGGGCGGCGGCGGCACGGCCCTTCCGGCCAAGCTCGACGCGGCAATCAAGTCGGATCTCGGCGGCTATGACAAGTTCCGCGCCGACTTCATCGCGGCCGGTGCCGGCCAGTTCGGTTCGGGCTGGGCCTGGCTTTCGGTCAAGGGCGGCAAGCTCGAGATCTCCAAGACCCCGAACGGCGAGAACCCGCTGGTGCACGGCGCATCGCCAATTCTCGGCGTCGACGTCTGGGAACACTCCTATTACATCGACTATCGCAATGCGCGTCCGAAATATCTGGAAGCCTTTGTCGACAGCCTGATCAACTGGGACTACGTGCTGGAGCTCTACGAAGCCGCCGCCTAAGTCCTTCTGTTTGCAAGCATCAGTCCCCGGCAGCAATGCCGGGGATTTTTTTGTGCCGCCGGCCCGGCGGGACAGCGGTCCTGCGGAAACCGGCAAGGTCCGGGCTGGCCGCGGAAACCAAAGCGTGTCGGCCGCATCGCCAGATCCCGGGTTGGCGACTGGAGAGGCTCATGCAAGCTGTTGCGCATAGAGTGCGATCTCCACAGCGGGATCACGCCCATGAATTATGACTGGACAGGCAAGAAGGCCGAACGACAGGCGCAAAATCGCACTCTGTTTCTCACCGTGCTGGCAACGATTATTGCGATATCGATCTATGTGTTCTGAGCGCCCCTCAGGGACGCGTTTTTAAACAGGCCCTGAAGCGCGAGGCCAGACAGGCCAGGCCAGACAGGCCATGCCAAACCGGCCAGGCGAAGTCGGCCATGCCACAGGATCTGGCTGTCGACAACCGTCTGCCATCGCACACAGCTCGTCCGTCTGAAATCACGTCGATTGGGCGTCTCCCTGCAGGCGCGCCTGCATTTCAGGCCGCTCGCTCACCACGAACTGTGCCAGAATGGCCTCTTCCAGAAGGTGGGAAATCTGCTGCAGGGCCGCTTCGGACTTCGCCCAATTGCTCCCGGCCAGCGCCTTTTTCGTGCCCGGCGGGATCTGATGAAGAGCCGCAGCCAGGACAAGCGATAGATTCTGATGCACCATAAATATCCCCAAAGTTTTCGGAGAAAGTGGAACAGCGCATCAATAAGTCAAATGATTGTCGGAAACTCAGTTAAGCGGTGTTAGACGCGCCAGCCATACGGCCATGAATCCCCAGGCAATCAACGAAAACGACGTTGCCATCAGAAGATACTCGAATCTCTCGCTCATGTGTTTCTCCTCCCGTGTGTCCTGTCCTCCAACAGGGAATCACATTGTGTCCCGGAATGACACAAACTGCAACTCGCTATATTTCGCTAGCTAACCTTCTCTGCCTTGCAGGGCAGGCGGTCGCGGTCTGTCCACAGCCTGTTTTGTGGCGGACGAACCGCTGGGCTCAGGCCGACGCGTCGGAGGCCCGCCAACCGCTGATCCAGAGATCGCGCAGTTCGTCGCCTTCGCCGTTGAAATACGCGGCCAGTGCCTGGCAGTCCTCGACGCGATCGGCGCGGAAATTGCGGATGCCGGCGCGCAATTCGCACCAGCCGACGATCACCGCGGTTGCGGTATAGTAGATCAGCGCCAGCGGCTGGATGGTCCGCTCGGTCGCCCTGCCGAACGAGTCGCGATAGTCGATCAACAGTTTCTGCTCGTCGCGGATCGCCCGGCGCACCAGCGCAAGATCAATACCCGTCGGCGGCGGCGCAACCGATCCCCAGGCATGCAGCGCCTTTGATTGCAGCGACTGGCGCAGCGGCGCGGGCACGGCGCCGGCGATCTTCGTGTTGACGCGCCGTGCGGCGGCCTTCAGTTCGGCATCGCCGGTGCGCTCCAGCAGTGCCAGCGCAAGGACGATCGCCTCCGTCTCCTCGATCGAAAACATCAGCGGCGGCAGGTCGAAACCGGGCCGCAGGATATAGCCGATGCCGCGTCCGCCCTCGATCGGCACGCGCATCGCCTGCAGCGCCGCGATGTCGCGATAGATCGATCGCACCGTGACTTCCAGCGCCTCGGCGATCCTGGCTGCCGTGACCGGCCGCGTGGCCAGCCGCAATATCTGGATGATCTCGAACAGGCGGGATGCCTTGCGCATGACGGCTCTTCCGATTGTTTCTGTTCCGGGCAGGGCAACTGACAGAACCCTGTCAGTTGCCCTGCGATATAGCACGCCGAAATGACTGAAAAAACAAGTGTGTCGCCAGCGCGATCAATTCCAGAACAGTGGACAACTGACATGACCTATGCCGAAAATCTCTGGCTCTATTTCACCCTTCTCTTTGGGATCATCATCGTTCCGGGCATGGACATGGTCTTCGTTTTGGCCAATTCCCTGACGGGCGGGCGTGCCTCCGGCCTGTCGGCCACCGCCGGCATCATGGCCGGCGGGGTGGTTCATTCGATCTATGGCGCGCTCGGTGTCGGCGTCATCCTGCACCTGGTGCCGGAACTCTTCAACGGGCTCCTGGTGGCCGGTGCGCTCTATATCGCCTGGATCGGCGTTTCCCTCCTGCGCAGCACCATTGCCATCGGTGCGATTGAGCCTTCACCCGGATTGACACACGTGACGAGTTTCCGTCGCGGTGCGCTGACATGCCTGATGAACCCGAAAGCCTATCTCTTCACCTTCGCGATCTATCCCCAGTTCTTGCGGCCGGAATACGGGCCGATCTGGGCGCAGGCTTTGGTTATGGGCCTGCTGACGGCACTGACGCAGTTGGCCGTTTATGGCGGACTGGCGCTTGCCGCCGGAAAAAGCCGGGACGTCGTGATTGCCAGCCCGAGGCTGACGGCCAATATCGCGCGCCTTGTCGGACTGCTGCTCGTCGTCGTCGCTGTCTTGACGGCGTGGCATGGCTGGACCGAGAGTTCAACTTGAGAGATCTCCTCTTTGAGGATCGTTCGGGCTTGGCGGCGGGCTCAAAATAAAGTTACTTCCCTCGGCCTGCCAAAATGCAATCATGCCTTTGCAATTCAAAGAAAGTTCGTCCTGCGCGCAAGCGTCGGCGCCATCTGACCGGGAGTGTTTCATGAAACTGAAAGCCGTATTGTTTGCCATAGCCTTTACCGGGCTTGCCGGAGGCGCGGTTACCGCCGCTGACGAACCACAGGTCGTCCGCCAGGCATTGATGAAGAAGGTCGGTGGCGCCATGGGCGCGATGGCGGCGATCGGCAAAGGTGAAAAGCCCTATGATGCTGCGGTCGTCACAGCCTCGCTGACGACGATTTCCGCCTCGGCCAAGGCCTTCCCGGATCAGTTCCCGGCCGGATCCGAAACTGGAATGGAAACCGAAGCCGGCCCGAAGATCTGGGAAACGCCTGATGACTTCAAGGCGAAATCCCTGAAGCTTGCCGCCAATGCCGATGCGCTGCTGGCGGCGGTTCCGGCCGATCAGGCAGCCGTCGGTGCAGCACTGGGCGTTCTCGGCGGCAGCTGCGGCGACTGTCATCAGGTCTACCGCCTGAAAAAATAATGCGGTAGGCCGTGGTCCCATTCTGCGACCCTCTGGCGTATCGGCCCTTGGCCGGTGCGCCTCTTGTGTTTTCAGGCAAGGCACTCGACGTGCCCGAGGCCGTTTGACGTGCCAGAGGCCGTTTGACGTGCCCGAGGCCGTTTGACGTGCCCGGGGCCGCTTGACGTGCCCGAGGCCGTTTGACGTGCCCGAGGCCGTTTGACGTGCCCGGGGCCGCTTGACGTGCCCGGGGCCGTTTGACTTGGCGCGCTAGAACCCGGAAGCTGTTTTCAACAGGGCCGTGGGGTTGACTGGCAAACGGGAGAAAAACGGATGGGGCAGAGATTGCGCAAGCTGGTATCGTCGCTGGTGGTTTTCGGCGTCGTGGCTGCGGCTGCCGGATGGTTTCTGACCAAGCCGGAGCCCTGGCCGGCCAGCCACTGGGACGGTCTGGGCGCTCCGGATCCGGCCAATGGCTCGCTGATATTTTCCGCCGGCGGCTGTGTCAGCTGTCATGCGACGCCGGGGGCTTCCGGCGATGCCAAGCTGGTCCTGGCCGGCGGCCTGCCTTTGAAAAGCCCGTTCGGTACCTTCCATGTGCCCAATATCTCGCCGGACGAAACGGCCGGCATCGGCGGCTGGACGCTGGCCCAGTTCGGCGACGCCATGACGCGCGGTGTCGGCAGCAAGGGCGAGCATCTCTACCCCTCCTTTCCCTATGGATCCTATGCGCGCATGACGGCAAAGGACGTCAACGACCTGTTCGGTTATATCAAGACCCTGCCAAAAAGCGCCAATGTCGCAGCCGGTCATGATCTGCCGTTCCCGTTCAACATCCGCCTGTCGCTGGGTGGCTGGAAGCTGCTGTTCTTCACCGACAAGCCCCGCGTCACCATCGATGCCAGCGACCCGAAGATCGCCCGCGGCCAATATCTCGTCGAAGGCCCCGGCCATTGCGGCGAATGCCATACCCCGCGCAATGCGCTGGGTGGTTTCGAGGCCGGCCTGTGGCTGGCCGGCGCGCCCAATCCGGAAGGCGAGGGGCGCATTCCCAATATCACGCCGGGGTCGAAGAGCATCGGCGCCTGGAGTGCCGGCGATATCGCCAGCTATCTCGAAACCGGCTTCACGCCCGAGTTTGATTCGGTCGGCGGCTCGATGGTCGAGGTGCAGCAGAACATGGCCAAATTGCCCGCCGCCGACCGCGAGGCGATCGCAGCCTATCTGAAGGCCATCCCGGCGCAGGAGTAAAAAGGGCCATCCGCGGCATATGAAGAGGCTCCATCGCGCTGTCGGCCCGGATAGGACCCTTCAGCGCTGCCATTTCGGCCCGTCGCTGTTTCCGCTGACGGGCCTGAGCCACGGACGCGGCCCCTCCTGTCAGGCCAGGGCCTGCAGATAGCGCATGCCGGTCACCGGGCCGGGCGTGAACTGTTCGGATTCGTAGAAACGGTGCGCCTGGAAATTGCCGGTCGCGGCGCTGACCGAAAGATAGGCGCAACCGGCCAGCCTGGCCTGCTCGCGGGCTTTGGCGACGAGGTGGCGGCCAATGCCGGTGCCGCGGTGTTCCGGGTCGACATAGAGGTGATGCAGTTCCATGCCGCGCCGGCCCTCGCTTGCGCGGTAGAGCGGCACGAGAATGGCATAACCGATCAGCCCGCTGCCGGCTTCCGCCACGAGCGCCGTGATCCAGGGCATGGCGCCGAAAAGGTCGCGCTCCAGATGTTCCGGGGTGATTTCGGCCGTATCGCCGTGATGGGCGGCAAGGGCTGCGATCATCGATCGCAACTGCGGCAGGTCGCGCGGTTTTGCGACGCGCAGGGTGACGATCGGCGGCCGTGCCGCAGGGATCGCGCTTATCGTGGCAGTGTTGGGCATGGCAGGCTCCAGAATGGGTTTCCGCCATCAGGTGCCATCCAAAACAAAAGCCGCCTGATGGCGGCTTGTTGAACGAGATCAGACAGCCGCACCTATGGGAGCAGCGTAAAATACCAGCGGACGAGGGTTGCGGTTCTGATCATGCGCCAGTCATCGCGCGTTTCCGAAGCGCTGTCAACGGGGCTCATGCCGCGCGCATTTCGCTTCACACAGAAGTCCAAGCGCCGGCCATGCGGCAGCGGTGACTTTCTCTCAATGCTCGCCCTCGCACAGCCCGTGGTCCGACAGCGCCCGGATGACATAGCAGTCGCCGACGGTGTGGCCGGCGCAGTGCGAGACGATGCGCTCCAGTTCGTGTTCGAGCTTTTTCAGTTGCGCGATCTTGGCGCGAACGGAGCCGAGATGTTCGGTGGCGATCCGATCGGCGTCGCTGCAGGGCTTTTCCGGGTGCTGGCTGAGATCGACCAGATCGCGGATCGCCTCGATCGACAGGCCGAGATCACGCGCATGGCGGATGAAGCTCAGCCGTTCCAGTTCCGGGCGCTCGTAGCGCCGCTGGTTCCCTTGCGTCCGGTCGGGCGCTGCAATCAGCCCCATCTGCTCGTAATAGCGGATGGTCGGGATCTTGACGCCCGTCTTCCGCGAAAGATCGCCGATCGAATACATTCTGAAAAAACCTCTTGAACCTATAGCTGCTAGAGAGATTAGATGTGGTGTCACGGATTTGCAAGCAAGCGAAAGAGGTGACTTATGAGTGCATCCTGCGGACATCATCACGGCACGTTCGAGGGCCTCTCGGACGATTACAGGCGCAAACTTTGGATTGTCATCGCCATCAACGCGGCGATGTTCCTGGTCGAGATGACTGCCGGCCAGCTGTCGCGCTCGCAGGCGCTGCAGGCCGATGCGCTGGATTTCTTTGCCGATGCAGTAACCTACGGCCTGTCGCTGGCGGTGATCGGCGCCTCCGTCCGGGTGCGCACATCGGCCGCCATGGCCAAGGGTATCAGTCTCTTTTTAATGGGCCTCTGGGTTGCCGGCTCGACGCTGTACCGAGTCTTCGTGGTCGGCGTTCCCGAGGCGCCCGTCATGGGCATTATCGGCTTCATGGCGCTGGTCGCCAATCTCGCCAGCGTCTGGCTCCTGATGGCCTACAAGGATGGCGATGCCAATGTCCGTTCCGTCTGGCTCTGCTCGCGCAACGACGCGATCGGCAATGTCGCGGTGATGTTTGCAGCCCTTGGCGTCTGGGGCACGGCAACGCAATGGCCCGACCTGATCGTCGCCGGCATCATGGCCGGCCTGTTCCTGTCGTCCTCGGTGCAGATTCTGATGCAGTCGCTCAAGGAGTGGAATGCGCCAGCGGTCGCGGTCGAGCTGGGGCACGATCATGCGCCGGCCGGTGAAAAAGCCAGCGCCTGCTGCAATGGTCCCGGAGCGCATGATCACAGGCATTGAGGCCTTGCAATCCTGTATCCGGCATGTGTCGGGCATCAAGGTGTCCGGCAGGAACTGGGCGGATAGGGTGAGGCCAGGCACAGGAGGGCCACAATCGCATCCTATCCACCGGTACCGGTGAAAGCGGCCATCGAATCATCGGCGTGGGTCTTTGCCATGCCCTGCGATGGCCTTTGATTGCGAGGAAAACCCATGTCCCTGTTCCTGACGCGCCGCAGCCTTGTTGGCTCCGCTGTCCTTCTCCTGCCCGTGCTCCAGACGCACCGGCTGGCCTTCGCCGATGACGACGATATCGGCGTCCGGCTGGCAGCCCTTGAAAAGAAGACAGGCGGACGGCTCGGTGTGTCCGTGCTTGATACCGAAACCAATATCGGCTTCGACTATCGCGAGACGGAGCGCTTTCCGATGCTGTCGACGTTCAAGACGCTGGCCGCAGCCTGTGTGCTGGCCGGCATCAAGGATGACGAGGATGCGCTGCAACGGCGGGTCAAATTTTCAAAAGCCGATCTCGTGTCCTATTCGCCGGGAACCGAGGCCTTTGCAGATGGCGAGGGCATGACCCTGTCGGCGCTCTGCGACGCAGCGATCACGCTCAGCGACAACACGGCCGGAAACCTGTTGCTTGCCGAGATCGGCGGCCCGCAGGGCCTGACCGCTTGGCTGCGTTCAATCGGTGATGCGACGACCCGTCTCGACAGGACCGAACCGACGCTGAACGAATCGCTGAAGGGCGATCCACGCGACACGACGACGCCGGCCGCGATGCGCGAGACGATCACCACGCTTCTGGCCGGCGATGTGCTTTCCCCATCGGCGCGGGATCGTTTGCTGGGCTGGCTGGTGGCCAACAAGACCGGCGATGCGCGCCTGCGCGCCGGCCTGCCGGCAGGCGGCCTTGTCGGCGAAAAGACCGGAACGACGGACAAGGGCGGTGCCTGCGATGTCGGCCTGTTCCGGCCGGAGCGTCGCCAGCCGATCTTCATCAGCGCCTATGTGGCGGAGGCCAGCGTCCCGGTAAAAGATCTCAATCCGGTTTTTGCCGAGATCGGCCGCATGGTCGGCGAGATGCTCTAGCGGCGAGCGATCGGCGGCGGCAGACGCTTAAGCTGCCGCCTTTTCCAGCTTCTGCAGGGCGCGGGCCAGCGCATCAAAGCAGTCCGGATCAAGCGCCGTTCCGATATCCTTCGCCATGATGCCGAGTGCCTGCGAGACGGGCATGGCCGCACGATAGGGGCGGTCGGCGGTCAGCGCGTCGAAAATGTCGGCTGTGGTGACGATGCGGGTGCCCGCGCAGATCTGGTCGCCGCTGATGCCGTTCGGATAACCGCGCCCGTCCAGCCGCTCATGATGCGCGCCGGCCATGCGGGCAAGGTCGGCAAAGGCTGCAATCTTCGACAGGATCATTTCGCTGAGCCCGGGATGGCTGCGGATCGTCTGCCACTCGGCCTCGTCGGGCTTGCCCGGCTTGTCGAGGATCTGGTTGGACACGCCGAGCTTGCCGATATCGTGCAGGAGCGCAACGCGCTTCAGATAGCGCCGCCTTGCCTCGTCCAGGCCCATTTCCTCGGCGATCAGGTCGGTAAACAGCGCCACGCGCTTGCTGTGGCCGCTGGTGAACGGGCTTTTCGAATCAACGACTTCGGCAAAGGCCACGGCCACGTCGTCGAGATAGTCCTCGTCGACGCCGTCGCCTGCATCCTCGCCCGCCATGGCGATGACCACGTCCTTCAGGTCCGGTGCCGCGAGCGTCGCCCAGAAGGAGCGTTCGCTCGCGACCTGTTCGAAGATGGCGGCAAGCTGTGGATCGAACCAGCTGCCTGCGCGGCGCGCGACCTCGCGGCGGGCGGCCAGCGGCCCTGAACTGGTGTGGAAGACATCCGCCACCTGCGCCATCAGCGCGATGCGGGCATGGATCGAAATATCCGCGCCGGCAAGACCGGTCGGCTTGCCCCTGCCATTCCAGTATTCGTCGAGATCGAGAATGCCGGTGGCGACCGTTTCGGGAAAGCGCATCATCCGGACGATCTCGGCGCCCCGCTGGCAGCGTGTCTCGATCAGTTCGCGGGCAATTGTGCCGCCGGTCGCAAAGATGGTGACGAGCGAGCGGAAACGCTCGGACAGGCCGGCTTTCAGCCCCGTATGCGAAAGCACGAAGCGCAACACCTGCGGCAGGCTGTCATCAAGCAGCTTGGCGTCGCGCTTGAAGTCGCGGTCGTCGGTCAGATAAAGCTGGCAGATCCGCGCCGCATTGCTGGAGCAGCCGATGTCCTTGAGCAGCAGCGTATAATAGAGATCATTGAGATCCGCGCCGACAAGTCCGATGGCGCGGCCGATATTCATGCCGATCCAGCAGCAGCGCACCCCATGCCCCTCGGGCTGCCCCTCGGTCAGGTCGAGCGCATGGCTGAGCGCGCTGAGCAATTCCGCCTTGCCGACCCGCAACGGCTCTGTCATGTCCAAACCCTGTCCCTGTCCCTGTCCACGGCACTGCTGGCCGCGAACGGGACCATAACAGGCTGTTCTAAAGGAAGTGTCTATCGTCGGGCCCCGGCATAAGCGGCAGCAAAAGGCCTTCGCGCTGCCGGAAGGGCCTTGAGGCTGCTGACAAACCAATGTTCTGCTACATGGGATAATTGCCAGTCGTGGAAAAGGCGATCCCACAGCCTCCGTCATTCCTGTGCCTGTCACAGGAATCCAGCCGCCCAAGTCCTTGGGCGAAAGGAGTATTTGACCCGACGGACGTCGGGTCACTGGATCCCCGCCACGAGGGCGAGGAAGACGGAGAGTGAGGTTGCCACATCGCTCACAAAGGTATTCCGGGGTTTGTCAGCAGCCAAGAAGGCCCTCCCGTTGCCGGAAGGGCCTTTGTGTACCTCTTGGAAAGGGTCGCCCTATTCTTCAGCCAACGTATACGCAATCACGTAGTCGCCCGGCTTGGTGCCCACGGAGCCGTGGCCGCCGGCGACGATCAGGACGAACTGCTTGCCATCAGCCGTGTAGGTCATCGGCGTCGACTGGCCACCGGCCGGCAGGCGGGCCTGCCAGAGCTGTTCGCCGGTTGTCAGGTCATAGGCCCGCAGATAGTTGTCGACCGAAGCTCCGAGGAAGGCAAGGCCGCCCTTGGTGATGATGGGACCGCCGATACCGGGCACGCCGACCTTGAAGGGCAGGGGCAGCGGCGTCATGTCATAGACCGTGCCGTTGCGGTGCTTGTAGGCGATGTCGCCGGTGCGCAGGTCGGCGCCCGCGACATAGCCCCATGGCGGGGCCTGGCAGGGCACGCCGAGTGGCGACAGGAACGGGCCCATGACGACGCCATAGGGCGCGCCGTCATTGCGGTTCAGGCCCTGTTCGGAGCCTTTTTCGCCCTGTTCCTTCGGCGGGATCTGGTCGCGCGGCACCAGCCGCGAGGTAAAGGCCAGATAGGTGGGCATGCCGAACATCACCTGGCGTTCCGGATCGACCGCGATCGAGCCCCAGTTGAACGTGCCGAAATTGCCGGGATAGATCAGCGATCCCTCGATCGATGGCGGCGTGTAGCGCCCGTCATATTTCAGCCGGGCAAAATTGATCCGGCAGGCAAGCTGGTCGAACATGGTGAGGCCCCACATGTTCCGGCCTTCGAGCGGCGGCGGCGAAAAGGTGAGGTCGGAGATCGGCTGGGTCGGCGCGGTAAAGTCTTCCGGGATGGCGCCGGTCGGGGCCGGGATTTCCCGGATCGGGATGATCGGCTCGCCCGTGCGTCGGTCGAGCACATAGAGATCGCCCTGCTTGGTCGGACCGACAAGGGCCGGTGTCCCGTTGATGTCGAGCAATACGGGCTGGGCCGGAACGTCCATGTCCCAGAGATCGTGATGCACCGTCTGGCGCACCCAGCGCACGGCACCGGTGGTGATATCGAGCGCGACGATCGACGACGAGTATTTCTCGACATGTTCGCTTCTGTTCATGCCGAGCTGGTCCGGCACCTGGTTGCCGAGCGGGATATAGACGAGGTTCAGCGCGTCGTCATAGCTGAAGATCGACCAGCTGTTCGGCGAATTGGTCGTATAGGTCTCTCCTTCGGGCAAAGGTGTCGTGACATCCGGATTGCCGCTGTCCCAGTTCCAGATCAGGGCGCCGGAATTGACGTCGAAGGCGCGAATGACGCCGGACTGCTGCTGCGTCGAGTAGTTGTCGTTGACGGCGCCGCCGATGATGATCTTGCCATCGGTAATGACCGGCGGCGAGGTCGAGTAATAATAGCCGGCCGGGTTGTACTTCATGCCTGTTTCCAGACGCAGCGTGCCCTTGTCGGCAAAGCTTTCGCAGACCTGTCCGTTGGCCGCATCAAGCGCGATCAGCCGGGCATCGGCCGTCGGCAGGTAGACACGCTCGGCACAGGCCTGTCCAGCCGGGATGGCCGGGTCGGCATAATAGCTGACACCGCGGCAGGTCTGGTGCTGGCGGTCCGGGTTCATGCCGGAATTGGCGTCGAACTTCCATTTCTCCTTGCCGGTCGCGGCATCGAGCGCGATTGCCAGATTGTGCGGCGTGCAGATGTAGAGCGTGTCGCGGATTTTGAGCGGCGTGACCTGATAGGTTGTCTCGTTGACATCCTCGGGACGCTTGACGTCACCGGTCTGGTATTGCCAGGCAACGTCGAGCTTCGAGACGTTTTGGGGGGTGATGTCCGCCAGCGGCGAATAGCGCTGGCCATAGGGCGTGCGGCCATACTGGTGCCAATCGCCATCGGGAACCGTCCCACCGAGATCCGGTGCTGCGGCAACCTGTTCCGTCGGCAGCGAGCCCGCCTGATCCAGCGGATCCTGCGTCATCGCATAGCCGGCAACGACAATCGAGGCGACAACGGCAAGACCGAGCGGCAATGCGCTTGGACGATAAAGCTGGCCGGTCGGGCTCTTGAAGCCGAGCGGATTGCGCACCGGCGGGATAAGCAGCCAGAGGCCGAGCAGGATGATCACGCCGCCGCGCGGCCCGAGTTGCCACCAGTCGAAGCCGACTTCCCAGATCGCCCAGGCGAGCGTGCCGACGATGAGGGCGGCATAAACGCCGAGCGCTGCACCGCGCCGCTTGAACAGGAGGAAGGCCGTGAGGAGAAAGCCGAGGCCGGCAATGGCATAATACCAGCTGCCACCAAGCGTGACGAGCCAGAGGCCGGCGCCTCCTAGGGCAAGCCCGATCAGGGTGAAGACGAGGGCGGTGAAGATCAACATTGGATAGGTCTCCCGTGGTGGGAGCCACGCAAAGGCGCGGCTGTTTTCCGTCGGGTCGGGCGCCGAGATGCGGGCCCGCGGAAATTCAAGCAGACAGGCCCGGACACCGGAAAAAACGCACCCGGCGGGGCCATGGACAGGATTGCCGCCACCGGATTCTTGTCCGCTGCACGCAACCATAGGGGCAACATAACGCGGCGCCACTGCCTTTCAATGGCCACATTCGCTGTTGGCGTGCAAAAAATCACAGTCAAGCTGCGGGTTTTGCGGCGGGATGCTTTCGTCCGGACGCGACGGGTCCGGTCACGATAACCGCGGTTTTTAGTCAACAGATCTTTCTGTGGATCAGGGCCGTTAAGCATGGTCGTAAAGATTGCATTCAGTCTTTTTGGGTAAGTTTCCGTTAGCCATTTCTGTCCATTAGGCTCTCGAGCGGGCGTTTGTCCGATCGGCAGTTGTTTTGCGTATGGGTTCTCAATGCGTCTATCGTCTGTTCCAGCACTTCTCGCGCTCTGCCTTGCGGTCTCCGGCTGCGCCTCCGGCACGCTTCCCGATGAGATCGTGCCCGGCGGCCCCTCGAAGGAGACGACGAGTTCCGTCGTCCGCCTGCCGCGACCCGTCCCTGTGGCCAGCGTAGGCAATGTCGCCAACCCGTCTGGCGGACAAACAGAGCCGCACGAACTTGCCTGGGCGTCCCCGCCGGCGCAAAGCGAGGCCTTCATCACCGTTCCGCAGATCGGCGATATGCAGCAGCCGGCCGAAAGACCGGTGGCGATGCTGGTACCGGCGGTCCCGGCCATCGATGCCCAGCAGGCGGCGCGCGGCGCGATCTACAGCCAGCGCTTCCGCGATGCCAAGCCGATCAATTTCGGCAAGGCCTCGCCGCGCAATCATGCGGTGCACGGCATTGACGTTTCGCGCTGGCAGGGCGAGATGGACTGGGCGAAGCTGCGCACGCAGGGCGCCAATTTCGCCTTCATCAAGGCCACCGATGGCGGCGATCATCTCGATCCGATGTTCAAGACGAACTGGCGCCGCGCCAAGGAAGCGGGCATCCGCCGCGGCGCCTATCATTTCTTCTATTGGTGCCGCACCGCTGGCGAACAGGCCGACTGGTTCATTCGCAATGTCCCGAAGGAACCGGGCGCACTGCCGCCGGTCATCGATGTCGAATACAACGGCGAATCAAGCTGCAAGTTCAAGCTGTCGCGGGCAAAGACGCTCGAGAAGATGACGGTGTTCATGGACAAGCTGGAACGCCATTACGGTCAGCGGCCGATCATCTACACCGCACCGGATTTCTACGCCGACAAACTGCAGGGTGAATTCCCCAATCATCCCTTCTGGCTCCGGTCTGTCGCCGCCCATCCGTCGAAGCGCTACCCGGGCCGCAAATGGCTGTTCTGGCAATATTCCGGATCAGGCCTGTCGCAGGGCGTCAACGGCAAGATCGACCTCAACGTCTTCCACGGCAGCGAGCGCGAGTGGCACAAATGGGTGGCGAAAGCCACCTGAGGCCGGCGGCCCGGAAACGCAACTTGCCATCGCCTGCGTGCGACAGGGTGTTCGCGCCCCAGCGAACCCGACCGACAATCCAGATGCGGGCCATTGGCCCGGTCCTCACGTTCCGCAAAACGTCCTTGTTACCCGTTCCTCGCGCTTTGGCGGCGTGGCAAGTGCGGCAAACGCCGGTTGGTCCTCATAGGGTTTGGCCAGGCATTCGACCAGCGCTTCGAACAGCGAGAAATCGCCGTCGTTGACCGCAGCGGCAATCGCCTGCTCAATGCGATGATTGCGCGGGATGAAGGCGGGGTTGACCTTTCGCATGGCCGCCGCCCGCGCAGGGGCTGTCTGCCCGTCGAGCCCGAGGCGCATCCGCCAGCCGGAAAGCCAGACATGGGCGGCTGCCGGATCGGCAAACAGGGCGGCAAACGCCACGTCGGCTTCGGCATTTTCGGCGGCATCGCAGAGCCGTCGGAAACCAAGCGTGAAATCCGTCTCATTGGCGTGCATCGCCGACAGCAGCGACTGGACGAGGACAAGATCACCGTCTTCAGGCGTGGAAAGGCCGATCTTGGCCGCCATCCCGGTCAGCCAGTGATCCTGGAATGCCGCGCCATAGGCGTTGATCGCAGACGTTGCGAGGGCAATCGCCTTGTCTTCATCGGGATCGATCAGCGGCAGCAGCGTTTCGGCAAGGCGGGTGAGGTTCCACTGGCCGATCGACGGCTGGCTGGCATAGGCATAGCGGCCGTTGCGATCGATCGAGGAAAACACTTTCGAAGGATCATATTCGTCAAGGAAGGCGCAGGGGCCGAAATCGATGGTTTCGCCTGAGACCGCGCAATTGTCGGTGTTCATGACGCCATGGATGAAGCCGACCTGCAGCCAGCGGGCAATCAGCGATGCCTGGGCGGCGATGACCGCTTCGAGCAGCGCGAGATAGGGGCGCTCGGCCCCGGCTGCATCCGGAAAATGCCGCGCAATCACGTGGTCGGCCAGATGTTTCAGCCCGTCGGTGTCGCCGCGCGAGGCAATGAACTGGAAGGTGCCCACCCGGATATGACTGGCCGCCACGCGGGTGACGACGCCACCCGGCAAAAGCTGTTCGCGCTGCACCGGCTCGCCGGTGACGACGGCCGCCAAAGCACGGGTGGTCGGAATGCCGAGCGCGTGCATCGCCTCGCTGACGATGTATTCGCGCAGCACAGGCCCGAGGGCCGCGCGCCCGTCGCCGCGCCGCGAATACGG
>NZ_LSRP01000102.1 GCF_001885585.1 Pararhizobium antarcticum | reverse complement strand
GGGCTGGTAGGGCCAAAAGACGATCAGGGCTTTTGTATCGCACCCTGATACTTGACCGATTTGTCTTCGTGTATCATTGTTTGATACAATTGGGAGATGCGGATGATCCGCTCGTTCAAAGACAAACTTTCTTTATCCGTGGCGAACGGCAGCGTGAAGAAAGGTTTTCCTGCGGATCTCGTTCGGCGTGCGCAGCAGTTGCTGGCTCTGTTGCATACGACGACGGATTTGAAGGACATGATGTCGCCACCCGGTAATCGCCTTGAAAAATTGTCGGGTGACCGTGATGGCCAATATTCTGTTCGCATCATCCAGCAATGGCGCATCTGCTTTTCATGGTCGAAAGGCGGTGCTGATGATGTCGAGATCGTCGACTACCACTGACCAATCGTGGTCGAATCGGAGTTTTCATGCCTGACCTGCTTCCCCCAATCCATCCGGGCGAAATTCTCAAGGAGCTTTATCTCGATCCGTTGGAGATGAGCGCCGGCATGCTTGCGAAGAAACTCAATGTCCCGAGGACAAGAATCGAACGTATCGTTTCGGGCAAGACCGCGATTACATCGGATACCGCCTTGCGCCTTGCTCGCTTCTTTAACACCACGCCGCAACTCTGGATGAATCTGCAGGTGAGCTTCGACTTGAAAATCGAAGCCGAGCGAAATCGTGCGGAGATCGAGCGAATCCCTGTCCGCGACGCTGCGTGAATGAGGACTTTTCAGCATTGAATGGATGACTTTTGCTGCCGGGCTTGCTAAGTCCGCCGCAGTCCATTGGTCCCATAGAAAAGCATCCGTCCATGCCCGATCTTCTGCTTGAACTCCGCTCCGAGGAAATCCCGGCCCGTTTGCAGCGCAAGGCTGCCGGCGATCTGAAGAAACTCCTGACCGATGCGCTGGTCGAGGCTGGCCTGACCTATGAGGGCGCGCGGGAATACTGGACGCCGCGCCGGCTGACGCTCGATATTCGCGGTTTGAACACCCGCTCGGCCGATGTGCGCGAGGACCGCAAGGGCCCGAGCACCACAGCCAATGAAAAGGCGATCGAGGGCTTTTTGCGCAGCGCCGGCCTGGCCGATGTCAGCCAGGCGCATGTGCATACCGACCCGAAGAAGGGCGATTTCTACGTTGCCCACATCGTCAAGCCCGGTCGCCCGACCGAACAGATCGTTGCCGACGTCATGCCCGGCATCATCAGGAACTTCCCCTGGCCGAAGCCGATGCGTTCCGGCGTGGCCTCGGCAAAGCCCGGCTCGCTGCGCTGGGTGCGGCCGCTGCAGTCGATCGTCTGCACATTTGGCCCGGAAAACGAGGAAACGCAGATCATCCCGTTCGAAGTCGACGGCATCGTTGCTTCCAACATCACCTATGGTCACCGCTTCCACGCGCCAGACGCGATCACCGTGCGCCGCTTTGCCGATTATGCCGAGAAGCTGGAACGCGCCAAGGTCATCCTGGATGGGGAACGCCGCAAGCAGATCATCGCCGCCGATGCCGCCAATATTGCCTTTGCCAACGGCCTTGAACTGGTCGAGGACGAGGCGCTGCTGGAAGAGGTCTCCGGCCTCGTCGAATGGCCGCAGGTGCTGCTGGGATCGTTCGAGGCGGACTATCTGGCGATCCCGCCGGAAATCATCCGCCTGACGATCAAGACCAACCAGAAATGTTTCGTGACGCGGCCGATCGGCGGCGAAGGCCTGTCGAACCGGTTCATCCTCGTTGCCAATATCGAGGCCAGGGACGGCGGCGCCGAAATCGTCCATGGCAATGGCAAGGTGGTGCGTGCGCGCCTGTCGGACGCCAAGCATTTCTGGACCCGCGACCAGGGCGACCTGCCGGATCTGGCAACGCTAGAAGCCTCGGCGAAGAAGTTCGATCTCGACCTCACCAAGCCGCTCGACCAGCGCATGGCCAAGCTCGATGCGCTGAACGTCACGTTCCACGCCAAGCTGGGCACGCAGGGCGAGCGCGTCGCGCGCATCCGGGCCTTGGCTGCGGAACTCTCAAAGGCCACCGGTGCCGATCCCGCCCTCGTCGATCGCGCCGTCGTTCTGGCCAAGGCCGACTTGCGCACCGAAGCGGTCGGTGAGTTTCCGGAATTGCAGGGCCTGATGGGCCGCAAATATGCGTTGCTGCAGGGCGAGGACGCCTCCGTCGCCGCCGCGATCGAGGATCACTGGAAACCGCAGGGCCCGTCCGACCGCCTGCCGGCCGATGCCGTTGGCCTGACGGTCGCGCTCGCTGACAAGCTGGATACGCTTGTGGGCTTCTGGGCGATTGACGAAAAGCCCACGGGATCGAAGGATCCGTATGCCTTGCGGCGTGCGGCGTTGGGTGTGGTGCGGATTTTGCTGGAGCGGAAGGTACGGCTTCCCCTTTCATCCGTCTTGGCCGATGCCGACCTCCTTTCCTTCTTCCACGACCGCCTCAAAGTCTACCTGCGCGATCTCGGTGCGCGCCATGACCTGATCGATGCGGTTCTGGCTGCGGCCCCCTCATCCGACCCTTCGGGCCACCTTCTCCCCGTTGGGGAGAAGAGGGAGCAAGGGGCGGCGGCAGGTGGCTCTTCTCCCCAGCGGGGAGAAGGTGGCGCGCATGCGCCGGATGAGGGGGGCGCAGCCACGAACGCAACCCACACGAACGCAACCACCACGAACGCTGGAGCCACGGGCGCCAATGACGACCTCCTCACGGTCGCGCGTCGCGTCGAAGCGCTCACCGCCTTCATCACCGCGGAAGAGGGTCTGAACCTTTTGGCCGGCACCAAGCGGGCGACGCAGCTTCTGGCAGCGGAGGAAAAGAAGGGGACGCAGGTCGCAAACACCGTCGATCCGGCCCTGTTCGTTCTCGACGCCGAAAAGGCGCTCTATGCAGCGGTCACGAAGGCCTCTGAAGATGCGGCCGCCGCCGTGGAGGCGGAGGATTTCCGCTCGGCAATGGCAGCGCTGTCGGCGCTGCGCGGCCCGGTCGACCAGTTCTTCGTCGATGTGCTCGTCAATGACGACGATCCTGCGATCCGCGCCAACCGTCTGGCGCTTCTCGGCCAGATCCGCGCGGCCACCGGCACGGTTGCGGATTTCTCGAAGATCTCTGGCTAGGCAAGCACAAAAAATGCGCCCCTGCTTCTCTTCAGGGGCGCAATTCGTCGCCGCAATCGGCGAATGCCCTGTTCAGCCTCTTTGCAGGGCTGGCGTCGGGCGGAGGTCAGTTCAATGCGTTTCTATTTTAGCCGAAGTTCGTAGCCTGCCGGATCAAATTCGCGTGAACCTGCGATATCAGCCGTCTTGGCGGTGACCGTGGTGGACGAAATCGTCCCGACAGCGCTGGTCTTGGTGGTGGTATCCACAGCAACCACGGCTGCCGCCTGTGCCTCCGCGGGATCGATATCCATGGCGCCGATGGCGATCGGCATTGGCAGGTTTTTCGCGGCTGCCGCCTTGATCACATCCTCGGACGCGGTGGTGATAAAGACCACCGGCGAGCCGCCCAGCCAGGATTCGGTGCGCACCAGCTTCATCTTGCCGTTCAGTTGCTTCAGCTCCACCCGCTCGATGCCATTGGCAATCTCCGGCACGATGTAGCTGAGCTTCTTCTTGACGACCAGCGGCGGGCAATTGGGGCAGGATACGGCGGCAATGCTGCGGTTGGTACCGGCTCCTGTCGTCACGGTCTCGATCGACGACGCAAGGGCGGACCCGGCGGCAAACACGCAAGACACAGTGAGCACAAGGTGGCGCATCGGTATTCTCCTTTGAATATCACCAAGGAAAATATCCGATCTCCGTTACGTTCCCGTCAGGAGAATTGGTAAAGATTGAATGACTTTGCGGCTTTCCGGCCCGTTAAGCGATCACGGCTGCTCACGCGCAACAGCCTGCCAGCCAATATCGCTGCGGCTGAAACCATTGTCCCATTCGACGCGATCGAGCGCCGCATAGGCCGTCGCTTTCGCGGCGCCGACTGTATCGCCCATGGCCGTGACGTTCAGCACCCGGCCGCCGGTCGCAACCAACTGGCCATCCCTGATCGCTGTTCCCGCATGGAAGATCTTGGTCTTGGCGTCCGCATCCGGAAGCGCCGTGATCGGTGTGTTCTTGTCATAGCGGCCGGGATAGCCGCGTGAGGCCATGACGACGGTGAGCGCGGCCTCGTTGCGCCATTCGGCGTCGACCTGATCAAGCGTGCCGGTCGCAGCCGCATGGAGCAGCGGCAGCAGGTCGCTCTTAAGGCGCATCATCAGCACCTGCGTTTCCGGATCGCCGAAGCGCACATTGTATTCGATCAGTTCCGGCCCTTTCCGGGTGATCATCAGGCCGGCGAAGAGAACGCCGGAGAACGGATGGCCGCTGTCGGCCATGCCGCGAATGGTCGGTTCGATGATCTCCTTCATCGTCCGTGCCACCATCTCCTCGGTCATCACCGGTGCCGGCGAATAGGCGCCCATGCCGCCGGTGTTCGGGCCTGTATCGCCATCGCCGACGCGTTTGTGATCCTGTGCAGAGGCGAGCGCCAAAGCATGCGTTCCGTCGCAGAGGCAGAAGAAGCTCGCTTCCTCGCCATCGAGATAGGCCTCGACCACGACTTCGGCACCGGCCGCGCCAAAGGCGCCGTCGAAGCAGCTGTCAACGGCGGCAAGAGCCTCGTCGAGCGCCATCGCCACCGTCACGCCCTTGCCGGCGGCAAGCCCGTCGGCCTTGATGACGATCGGTGCGCCCTGCGCACGGATATAGGCCTTGGCCGGCGCAGCCTCGGTGAAACGCTGATAGGCACCGGTCGGAATGGAATATTTCGCGCAGATGTCCTTGGTGAAGCCCTTGGAGCCTTCGAGCTGCGCTGCCGCTGCCGACGGCCCGAACACGGCAAAGCCTGCCGCGCGCAACGTGTCCGCAAGACCCGCGACCAGCGGCGCTTCCGGCCCGACGACGATGAAATCGATCGCTTCCGCCTGGCAGAAGGCCAGAACGGCCTGCTGGTCATCCGTGTCGATGGCGACAAGCGTTGCCTCTTCGGCGATGCCGGGATTGCCCGGCGCGGCATAGAGCTTCGTCAGGCGCGGCGACTGCGCCAGCTTCCACGCCAGCGCATGCTCGCGGCCGCCCGAACCGATCAAAAGAACCTTCATCGCCTACTCCTGCAGTGTTGCGCTGCCGTAAAGCGGATGGCGGTTCGAGGTCAAGGAAAAAGCTCGATTCCGGCGGCATGAAAGGCGGTCAGAGCAATTTCGTGGCGCCGGCGCGGCGCGCAGGGACATGCGTCTGGGCAATCTCCCCGGCCGTTACCGTGGCATTGTGGATTGCCCAGCTTGCAAGATCGGTGAGATTGAGCGGTTTGCTGATGAGATAGCCCTGGAAGTGGTCGCATCCTGCTTCGGTCAGCATCGCCATCTTGCGCGTCGTATCGACGCCTTCGCCGACGACAGCCATGTTCTGCGCGTGGCAAAGGGCGATGACGGCTTTCAACGCCGGCAGCGAGTGTTCGCCCGTCAGGTTCTGGACCAGCGCCCGATCGAGCTTGATCGTGTCCGCGGTGTATTCGATGATCTGCTGGACCGAGGTATATCCGGCGCCAAAATCATCGATCGAGATACGGAAGCCCTTATCGCGCAGGGACTGGATATTCCGGTGAAGCTGGTCGCCGAGCTTGACGGCGAAGGTTTCGGTCAGTTCGATCTCGATGAATTTTGCCTCGAGCCCATGCCGGTCGAGGCAGTCGCAGAAATAATCGCTGATCGATTTCGAGTAGAGTTCGGCCGAGGAGATGTTGATGGCCAGCACCGTTTCGGGGCCGAACAGTTCCTTCAGGCGCCAGTGTTCGCCCATGGCGCGGTTGATCACCCACCAGTCGATCTTGGTGAACAGGCCGGAACTCTCGGCGATCGGCACGAATTCGTCCGGTGTCACATTGCCGAGTGTCGGCGAAATCCAGCGCAGAAGTGCCTCGCATCCGGTAACCCGGCCCCGGGCATCGACGATCGGCATGTAGACCAGATGAAACTGCTCATCGGCATCGATGCCGCGGAGCTCCTCCTGGATCTGGCGGATCCGGTCGCGCTTGTCCTGCAGCGCGCGCGAAAAGCGGGAGGACCGGTTCTTGCCGTTGGTCTTGGCCTGATACATCGCGGCATCAGCGTTGGAGATGAGCTCTGCAAGGTCGTTGGCATCATCGGGGCAGATGGCCACGCCGATGCTGGCAGTAACCGGATAGTGCTTGCCGCGGACCTCGAAACCACTGGAGAACAGCGCGATGATCGCGGCGCAGATCTCGCGGGTGGTGCCGTCGCCGGGTTTCGATTGCAGGAGTACCGCGAATTCGTCGCCGGACAGGCGGGCAAGCACCGCCTCGGGCATTGCGCGGCGTGCGGTGATCGAACGCACGGCGGCGTCGATGCGCATCGCCAGCGTCTTCAACAGGTCATCACCGACCTCGTGGCCGTATTTGTCATTGACGAATTTGAAGTTGTCGATGTCGATGAAAAGCAGGGCGCAATGCCCGTCGCGCGCCTGCGTATCCTCAACTATGCCTGCTGCCACCAGGTTGAAATGGGCCCGGTTGCTGATGCCCGTGAGGGTATCGGTCCACGAGGCGCGTTGCACCTGGTGCAGCGCCGTGCGCGACTGGTCATGCAACTGCCGGATATTGCCTGTCAGGCGAGCGATTTCCCCGCCGCCTGCGGTTTCCTTGATGGTTTCGTTGTGCCCGCTCATCACGGCGGTGACCTGCAGGTCGAGCGCCGAGATCGGGTCGGTGATGAACCGGCGGATCAGCACGAACATCAGGCCGACGGAGAACAGGCTCATGGCCAGCGCACCAAGGCCGAGCAGCACTTTCAAGTGCGACATGTAGCCGACGTCGCGGTCGGCATCCACGCTCAGCGTCGCAAACAGCGATGGTGCAAGCCTGATGGAGGCGGCAAGCCTGTTGTCCGGCTGAACCGTCGGTGTCGTGTCGAACTGCAGCTCGGTCCCATATTCCTGCTGCAGCGCCTTCTGCATTTCCAGGAACTGGGTGGGTTCGATGGCGACCTGGACAAGCAGCGCCGTGCGCTTTGCGCTCGGCACCGGACGCGCGAATGTGACCGGGTCGATGAATTCCGAATAGACGATCAGCGGCCTCGCCCGGTCTTGATGCAGGAAGGTCCAGTCGCGCAGCTGGCTTCCGCTGACAAGCCTGCGGGCCAGTTGTATTTGCGGCGCGCTCAATTCGGCGAAGGGGTCCTCGCTGTTTTCGAAATAGTAGCCGGGGGTCAGGTCGGGATTGATGACGGCAAAGGCGATGAACTTCTTCGGGTCGTCGGAAAGCGAGCGAATGCTCTGCTGGAGGCGCAAGGCCAAAGCATTGCTGCGGTAGGTTACGTCGGCCTCTGACACGAAAAGCCGGACTGCATTGCCTTCGAGCAGCGAATAGAGAAAGCTTCGGCTCTGGCTGACCTCGTTGCGGAAAAGCGCTGCCGCATGATCCAGCCGCTGGGTCAGGCGGGCGCGCTCCAGCGCCAATATTGAATTGCCCTGCGCGATGTAAACGGAGACCGCCGCCACCAGGTAGCCCGCCAGCACGACCGGGAAGATGAGGAGAAACGCCCGTCTGCCGAGCGTCACTGGAAGTTCGCCATCGCGCTGATGATGCGCCGCCGGGTCTGGATCGATTGAACGGAGAGCTCCTTCTGGTACTGGCTTTTCGCCAGGATGTCCGCCGGCGTATAGATTTCAGGATCGTTGAGCATGTCGGCCGGAATGAGCGGCAATGCGGCTTCGCTGGCGGTCGGCATCGTCAGCGCCAGAGCATTGGCGGCCGCGTTCTCGGGAGAGCCGATAAAGTCGAGCAATTGCAGCGCCTGCGCCTTGCGCGGCGAATCCGCCGTGACAGCCAGGCAGTCGAGCCAGGACAATGTCCCTTCCTTCGGCACGGCATAACGCCAGACGCCGGGTGTCCCTGCCTTTTCGTTGAGAACATGCTGATCGCCGCTGTAGGCGATCGCCATGTAGATCTCCTTGCCGGTATCGGGATTCTGGATGGAGGTGATGACGTAGTCGTAGGTCAAAACGAACGGCGCCTGCGTCTTCATCACCTCGAATGCCGCCTTCAGCGTTTCCGTGTCATTGGCGTTGATCGACTTCCCCAAAAGCACGAGCGGGGCGATGAAGGCCTCGTTGTGATCGTCATACATGGCGATGTGCTTCTTCAGCTCCGGCGCCGGCACCATCAGGTCGGTCCAGGACGTCGGCGTCGTCTTCACCTTGTCGGAGCGGTAGACGATGCCCATCGTGCCCCAGAGATAGGGAAGCCCATAACCGGCGCACCGGGCGTTCCAGTCGGGGCGGTAGCCGGTCAGCGACGGCACGTTGGCTTGCGTCAGCCCTTCGAGAATGCCGCGCTTGCCGAACAGTTCGGCACCGTTTTCGCCAACGACCGCAAGATCGATGTTGCTGTTCGGATCGGAGAGGATTTCGTCACGCGCATCGCCGCTGTCGTAGAAGATCTGGTTGACCGCAACACCGGTCGTTTCGGTAAAACGATCCAGTATCTTCTGGTCGATGTAGGATTCCCAGATCAAAAGGTTCAGCGTTTCTGCATGCGCTGCCGTTGAAACGAGAAAGCCTGCCAGTGTCGCTGAAATCGCCAAAGTTCTTACGCGCATCGAAACACCCCGGGAAGCTCACCGGGAAACCATACTGTGCAATGCTTGATGAATACTTACAACGAGATATGCCAGATGTGGCCTGGCCGGAAACCAGGAGAAGGCATTCCGGCCAGGCGCGAGATTGTCACCGGTGACGGGGAAGATTCGGCAGGAACACCGTCAAGAGGCCCAGCAGCGGCATGTAGGAGCAGATCGTATAGACGAATTCGATGCCGTTTCGATCGGCGAAGACCCCGAGCACCGCAGCGCCGATGCCGCCGAAGCCGAAGGCAAAGCCGAAGAACATGCCGGCGATCAGACCGACCCGGCCCGGCACCAGCTCCTGCGCGAAGACGACGATGGCCGAAAAGGCCGAGGAGAAGATGAAGCCGATGATGATCACGAGCGCCGCCGTCCAGAACAGATTGGCATAGGGCAGCAGAAGCGCAAAGGGGATGACGCCGAGGATCGAGAACCAGATGACGAAGCGCGCGCCGAACCGGTCGCCGATCGGGCCGCCGAAGATCACCCCGGCAGCCGACGCGCCAAGGAAGAGAAACAGCAGCAATTGCGCGTCCTGCACGCCAACGCCGAATTTCTCGATCGTGTAGAAGGTGAAATAGCTCGACAGGCTGGAAAGATAAGCATTCTTCGTCGCCGTCAGGATGACCAGCACGATCAAGGTCCAGATCACCGTGTTGCGCGGCAGGGGCAGGGTACGGCTGACCGGCTTGCGGCCGGCGGTGCTGCGCCGGTGACGCGAATACCAGACGCTGACCCAGGACAAGACCATGAAGCCGGTGAGGGCGATGATCGAAAACCAGCTCAGGCTGCCCTGGCCGCGCGGGATGACGATGAACGCGGCCAGCAGCGGACCGATTGCCGTTCCGGTGTTGCCGCCGACCTGAAACAGCGACTGGGCAAGACCATGGCGCCCGCCCGACGCAAGACGGGCAACGCGCGATGCCTCCGGGTGGAAGATCGCCGAGCCGATGCCGATCAGGCTGGCGCCGATGACCAGAACATAAAAGTGATGCGCATTGGCAAGCGTGATCAGGCCGGCGCAGGTCGACAGCATGGCCGTCGGCAGCGAGAACGGCATCGGCCATTTGTCGGTGACGACGCCGACTGCCGGCTGCAGCAGCGATGCCGTGACCTGGAAGGCAAAGGTCAAAAGACCGATCTGCACAAAGTCGAGTGCGTAGTTGTCTTTCAGCAAGGGGTAGAGCGAGGTCAGAAGCGACTGCATGATATCGTTCAGCATATGGCAAAAGCTGACCGCCACGATCACGGAAACCGCCGTCTTCTCGGTGTGTTCAGGGGTGATCGAGGAGATGGTTGCCATGCTGCTGTTCCTTGCCGGGCGAATGCCTCCGGCGGTATCAATGCCATTGCCTATACGAAGGCCTGCTAGCCTCTTAGCCTGCTTGAGATTGGCCTGCCTTTGTGCTTTGGTCGCATTCTTTCGAGAGTGGGCCAAATGCGAAAAATCGAATTGAAAATTGCCGGACATTCGGATGAGGACACGCATTTAGCAAACCTGTCCTGGATCGATAGCACGAACGAGCCGCTCGCCATGCTCGGACGGCTCTATCCCGCCGGCTCAAGGGGCCTGCCGCACAGCCATGCCAAGACGCAGATCTGGTGCGCCCGTCGCGGCGTCGTGCTGGTCAGTACGGCGCACGGGCGATGGATGATTCCACCCGGCCACGGATTGCTGATCCCGGCGGGTCTGGAACATTTCAGCGAAATGATCAGCGATGTCGAGATGCACTCGATCTATGTCGAGCGTTCCGTGATCGACAATGATCGACCGAAGGTCCTCGAGGTGACGCCCCTTGCCGGCAGCCTGATGGACGAATTGCTGCTTGCCGAGCAGAACCCGCCCAGCCCCCGACGCAAGCGGCTGCTGATGGATTTGCTGCTCGATGAAATTGAACAGTTGCCGGAGCGGCCGCTCGGCCTGCCGTTTCCCGCCCATGCGCGTTTGGCCGTTCTGTGCCGCCGGTTCCTGAAGATGCCGGCCGCCAACACAGGCATTGACGATTGGGCCCGGGAACTTGGCATGAGCCGCCGCTCTTTTACCCGGCTGTTCAGAGCGGAAACAGGGGTCAGTTTCGTCACCTGGCGCCAGCAGGCCTGCATCTTTGCCTCGCTGCCGCGATTGGCCGAAGGAGAGACGGTGACGAATGTCGCCTTGGATGCGGGGTATGAGAATATCTCGGCCTTCACGACGATGTTCCGCCGCATGCTGGGACATTCGCCCAGCCTCTATCTCAAGGGCCGCGCCGATTGACCCCCGGTCTCAAAGCTCGGCACGATTGAAGGGGGAGGGTGCCCAGCCCTTCAGATCGCTCTCCACGAATCGGCCGTGGGTGTAGTCCGTCAGATACCAGTGGTGGCCGTATTCATTGGCCTGGATCGGCCAGTAATAGCCCTGTGTGCAGACGTCGCTGTGACCGGTGTCTGTATGTCGCACCAGATGCAGCATGATCTTGGTGCCGTCGCGCGGCGCGCTTTCCATCGGCAGGAACTCTGTCGGCAGGGGGGCCGGGCTATTTTTCCGGCGGGACTTCAAGATAGGATAGTTCATGAAAAACCTCCGCAAAGGCACGCATCACACAGCCCATACTGGTATGCTGTGGTCTGCCATGGTTTGACCTCGATCTTGCAACGGACGCATTCGATCGTCGTGTCAGGCTGGCTCTTTTCAACGGTGCGCAGCTTTGGTCGACACTTTCCGAAAAGCGTTCTGTCATCGCTCCGCCCGGTCAAGATGGTACTCCGAATGCAGGGCTTGGCAACTCTAGGATATTACGGGTTTTTTCCATCCTCGAATCCCATTTCAATCACAGGTGTCAGTGATTGCTCCTTTCTCGTTATAGGGCGATTGCACTCCAGGAGAAGTGCAATCGGAAAAAACAATGCGCAGGGTAAACGCTCTGTGGATGTCGATGGTTAACGCGTTGGTAAAAGGCCGCGGGCTATAAGATCTTCAATGCAGCCTGTGGGCAGCCTGTGGTATGATTCGCGCAGTTTCGACGAATCCGACCCGGTTGCGCTCTGTTGCCAGCCCGGTATTGACCAGTTTGGAGTATTGTCTTGCGTCATTCACTGCTCGCCCTTTCCGTTGGTCTTCTGATCGCCATGCCGCACGCCGCCCAGGCGCAGGACGCGCAGCACTTCTGGTCGGGAGACTGGTATCTGAAGGTCGGTGCGACGGGTTTTCTCGGGGCCAAATATGATGGCTCGTCGAAACGTTTGCTGCAGGCGGCGCCGCTGATTTCCCTTGGTCGGGCCGGCAGCACGGTCCGCTTCTCCTCGCGAAACGACAATCCTGCCTTTGCCTTCGTTGACACCGGTGCCTTCCGGGCCGGTCTGTCCGGAAAGCTGATCCTCACCCGCGACGGCGATACGTCCGATGACCTGAAGGGGCTCGACCCGGTGCGCTTCGGCGGCGAACTCGGTGCCTTTGCGGAAGTCTATCCGACAGACTGGCTGCGTCTGCGCGGCGAGTTGCGGCACGGCATCCGCAGCCATGACGGTCTGGTCGGCGATCTCGCGGCCGATGCCTTCGTCGATGTTTCCGACACGGTCCGCATCTCCGGCGGACCGCGGGTCGCGGCGGCCACGAGCGATTATTTCGATGCCTATTACGGCGTCGATGCCGGCGAGGCGGCAGCCTCGGGGCTGAGCCAGTACAAGCCGTCGGGCGGCCTTCAATCTGTTGGCCTCGGCACGGCGATCACCTGGCAGGCAACGGAAAAGATCGAGGCCAGCGCATTCGCCGAATACAAGCGGCTGATGGGCCCCGCAGCCGATTCCAGCCTCGTTAAGGAACGCGGCACGCGCAACCAGTTCCTCGTTGGCCTGTCGGCAACCTATCGCTTCGATTTTACGCTGGACTGACCGTCGTTGCATCCGGGACTACGATGAGAGCTTGATCGGCCGCCGCTTGACCGCCGCCTTTTCCGGCTGCAAACAGGCGGTATGAACAATCGTCCTGCCGCCGATTCCGGGCGCGTCTCCGATGCGCCGTCCAAGAACTGGGTCTACCGGGTCCTGCCAAGGCCGCTGTGGCCCTATGCGCAGCTTGCCCGCTGGGATCGGCCGATCGGCTGGCAACTTCTGTTGTGGCCGTGTTTCTGGTCGGCGGGACTGGCGGCCAACAGCGCCGCGCTCTCCGGAAGCTTTTCGCTCGGCCGCTTCCTCTTTCACCTGCTGCTGTTCTTCATCGGCGCGGTCGCCATGCGCGGGGCCGGCTGTACCTATAATGACGTCATCGACCACAGGATCGACATGGAAGTGGCCCGCACCCGCTCGCGACCGCTCCCGTCGGGGCGGGTGTCGCGGCTGCAGGCCAAGATCTTCACCGTGCTGCAGGCACTTGTCGGGCTGATCGTGCTTTTGCAGTTCAACGGATTTTCGATCGTGCTCGGCATGCTGTCGCTGGTGCTGGTCGCCATCTATCCCTTTGCCAAGCGCTTCACCGACTGGCCGCAGTTCTTTCTCGGCCTTGCCTTTTCCTGGGGGGCGCTGATGGGCTGGTCCGGCGAATTCGGACGGCTGGATGTCGCGCCGCTGGTTCTTTATCTGGCAGCCGTGGCCTGGACCGTCGGCTACGACACGATCTATGCCTATCAGGACAAGGAGGATGACGAACTGATCGGCGTCCGCTCCACCGCGCGCCGCTTCGGCGACAATCCGCGTCCCTGGCTGATTGGTCTCTACGGCCTGACGGTCGTCTTGCTGGGGATTTCTTTCCTGGCGGCCGGGGCCGGCTTTCTGGCCTATCTCGGCCTGATCGTCGCCGCTGTCCTTCTCGCCTACCAGATCCTCGTTCTCGACATTCGGGATGCCGCGCAATGCCTGGCGCTGTTCAAGTTCAACGGCGTTGTCGGCTTGATCGTGTTCGGCGGGCTTGTGCTTTCGCTGGCCGCTCGCCTCCTCTGAGATCGAACCCGCTTTCAGGGGGGACAGTCACCAGGGTCGGACGAAAAAACCCTCCGGCCGGGCCGGAGGGCAAGGGGTCCGCCGCTCGGAACTTTGGGGTCAGGCCCAGCTCAATTCATCATCGCGTTTAGGGACGGTCTCGGCGGGCCCGGCAAAAAATGCGGCGAGGGCGGCAAGAATGGATTTGCGCATCGGATTGTCTCCTTGTCTTCCATGCAGGATGTGCGCTGCATATGGCATGAAGAAGGCTTCGCCGATGTTTCCGCGGGAACAGGGTAAGTCGCTGTAACAAAAAACAAAAAACCGACCGCAGGGAACGGTCGGCTTTCTGCACTGGAGAACAGGTTTCAGATTGTGTCGAAAATCAGTTGCGGGCTATGATTTCCCGGCCGTTGATCTTCATCTGGATGCCGAGGCTGCCGGTCGAACGGCGCACCAGGAACCGCGGGCGGCGGTCGGCGAAAAGCGAATGGCGGCGGCGCGGCTTGACGTCGCGGGTCTGGACATCGCCGAGATGCTGTTCAAGCGGCCGGGCAATGCCATCAGCCTCGACCATCAGCATCGGGATGCGATAGGCTTCCGCCCAGGTGCGCCAGTCGGCGGCAATATCGGACAGGTCGTGGGCGACCAGAAGCGGGATGCAGAGGTCCGGATCTTCGTGATGCAGTTCAAGCGTCACCGTAACGTCTCCGTCTCCGTGATCGATCGCCCGGGCAGCAACCCCTTTGAAAGCCCGCGACGGCAGTGCGATCGACAAGGGCAGGCCGCTGGAGGGCAGGATCTTGCGCATCACGGCGCCGCGTTCGTCCAGGCTGATCGTGACATTGCTGGTCCCGCCGTGCAAGGCATAGCTGACCTGCTGCGGAAAGCGCTTCGGATCGAGCCGGAGCGTGGTTTCGACCCACGCCGGTTGAGAAAGTGACTTCGCCATTTCATATCGCCCTTGTTTTCCTTGAGAGCCGGTTTCCGGTCTTCTCTTTGGGACTTTTCGTCCTCTGTGATCTCAAGATAGGCGCCGCCCCTTCCAGACCGCTTAAAAATCGCAGTTAAAAAAACTTTGCAGTTCCTGATGGTTAGCAAAGACCGACGGGTCACGGTTTCCCATGTGTGAAGAAAAATGGCCGCATTTGGCGAGCCCGGCAGCAGCACCTTGAAAAGGCAAAAGCCACGCACAAGCAAACACGTCGATGCTCGCACCAGCGCTTTTGCTGCCCGGCCGTCATCCGCGGCCTGCCGCAAAGCATGGAAAATATGGTCTGGAAGCACCCGACGGGGACGCTTCGCGGAAAGTCTGGCAGGGCGAAATGGTATCGACGTTCATCGACTACAACCTCATCACGCGCGACATGAAGCTCAGCCTTCAGCGCACGTCGGAACAGGTGCTCGTCAAGCGTGAGGCCGATTATTACAAGGCCAATATCGGCAACGTCACATCCGTCGACGCATTCATGGATGATTACCGGCTGTTCAATTATGCGATGAAAGCGCATGGGCTGGAGGACATGGCCTATGCCAAGGCCTTCATGCGCAAGGTTCTGGAAAGCGATCTCAGCGACGAAGACAGCTATGCCAACATGCTCACCGACGAACGCTACCGCAAGTTCGCGGAAGCCTTCAGCTTCTCGACCTCGACATCGGTGGTTCAAAGTGATGCACAGGAAGATGCCGTCATCGGTCTCTACAGCCAGAGCTACGTCAACCAAGATGCGGCCGTCCGGAGCGACTCGGCCTATTTTAACGCAGCGATCGACCGTGTGACCAATGCTGACGAGATCTGGCAGAACGACCGTCTTAAGAACTACGTGTTCCAGGCCTTCGGTCTGGATTCGAAATACACGTCCTATGAACAGTTCAAGGGCGTCATCACCAGCGATGTCAGCGATCCCGCCAGCTTCGTCAACGTCCAGGCGGCGGCTTACAAACAGGGCTTTCTGGACAAGATCGCCAATGTCCAGGCGACGGCAACGCCGGAGGATCTGGCCAATCCCAGCAGCGCCGCCTACAAGCTGATCGTCAGCTACCAGTCGAAGATCGACAACGCACCGGACTACACGCCGCTGGCCGCCGCCTTCAATTTCCAGCTGGACGGAACGCTGGCTTCCGGCGATCTGCCGATGGCCGATGCCCAGAAGGCCGCCACCAACGAAGCCTATGTCTTCCAGCAGCCGCGCCTGTCGACCAGCGCCGCGCTGCTCGACAAGCTCTATTACGAGACGACGATCGACACGATCACCACGGTCGACAGCCTGCTCTCCAACCGCCGCATGCTGAACTACATCGTCGTTGCCTACGGCCTGCCGTCGACGACGCTGATCGCAACGCTGAACAATGTGATGACCAGCGATCCCGACGATCCGGCCAGCTATGTCAACACGTCCACCGACAAGAACAAGTCGATTTTCCAGGAGATCGCCCGCGCGTATAACTTCCAGTCCGACGGCACGCTGGCGTCCGGCGATACGCCGCAGACCGCAACGCAGATGGCCGCGACCTCCGGTGGCTATATCGACCGCTACAATGACAGCTACGAGGCGGCCGACACGGCGCTGATCTCCTCCTACAAGACGCTGATGAGCCTCGTCGTCGATGTCGACGACATGCTGGACGACAAAAAGATCATGACGCTGGTTCTCCAGGCCTTCGGGCTGGAGAACGAAGGTGACAGCATCCGTAAGCTGAAGAAGGTGCTGACCAGCGATCTCAACGATCCCAAGAGCTATGCCAACAGCCTGAAGGACAGCCGCTACGTCGAACTGGCGAAAGCGTTCAATTTCAACGCGGACGGCACGCTCGGCACGCCGCTTATGGCGCAGTCGGAATCCGATATCCTCAACACGGCCTCGGGTTACGTCGTGCAGAAGAGCCGCTTTGGCACCGAGGAAGACAAGACGGCGGCGACGGCGGAATCGAAATATTACAGCGCCGAGGTCGGGAAGCTGGCGTCCCTCGACGATCTCCTGGACAACCGCAGGCTCGTCGATTTCATCCTGGTCGCTGCCGGCATCGATCCCGAAGAGATCGAGACCGATTATGTCCGCCAGATGTTCGAATCCGATCTCGACGATCCGGACAGCTTCGTCAACACCGAGCCGGATACGCGCTACCGCGAGCTGGTCGCCTCCTTCAATTTCAATGTCGCGGGGCAGATCGAGAAACCAACGTCGGGGCAGATCCAGTCGCGGCGCGGCCTCATCGACACGATGGACCTCTATCTCAACCAGACACTGGAAGAGACCGAAGGCGAGGACAATGCCGGCGTGCGCCTGGCGCTCTATTTCCAACGCATGGCGTCGAGCGTCAACAATGCCTATGACCTTCTCGCCGACAGCGCCCTGTTGCAGGTCATCCAGACGACGTTCAACATCCCCTCGGAAATGTCGAGTGCAGACGTCGATCTGCAGTACGACTACATCAATCGTGTGCTCGACGTCGAGGACCTGCACGATCCGGAGGCGCTGAACAAGCTGCTCGTTCGCTTTACCGCGCTGTACGACATCGAAAACAATATCGACGTATCCGCCGGCGAGTTGATCCTTTCGGGCAGCGGCGGCGGCGGCATTAGTGCCGATACGCTGCTGAGCCTGAGCCAGTTGCGCTCAGGCGGGCTGTAAGCCCTACGCCGTCCGCGCCTTCAGCACCTTGTCGGGGTTCATGATGCCGGCGGGGTCAAACGCGTGCTTGATGCGCTGCATCAGGTCGATCTCGATCGATGGCCGCACCTCTGCCAGTTCGTCCCGCTTCAACTGGCCGATGCCATGTTCGGCCGAAATCGAGCCGTTAAAGGTCAGCACGATGCCGTGGACGATGGCGTTGATCTCGCGCCAGCGGTCGATGAAATCCTGCTTGTCGACGCCGATGGGCTGGGAAATGTTATAATGAATATTGCCGTCGCCCATATGCCCGAAGGCGCAGATGCGCGCGCCCGGAATGGCCGCCATGACAGCCGCGTCCGCCTGCGCCATGAAAGCCGGAATTGCGGAGACCGGCACGGAGACGTCATGCTTGATCGATCCGCCCTCGGGCTTCTGCGCCGGCGACATGCTTTCGCGCATGTGCCACAGGCTTTTGCGTTGCGCTTCGCTGCTGGCGATGATGGCGTTTTCGACCAGCCCATCCTCCATTCCGCGTGTCAGAAGATCCTGCATCATCTGTTCGGCGCGCTCGGCCGTGTCGGTGGTCGAGATATCGATCAGCACATACCAGGCATGCTGCGTCGGCATCGGATCGCGGACGCCGGGGATATGTCGCGTCGTGAAATCGACGCCGATCCGTGGCATCAGCTCGAAGCCGGTCAGCGCCGGTCCGCAGAGGCTGGAGGCCCGGTCGAACAGGGCGAGCGCCTGCGCCACGGAATTCAGCCCGGCAAAGGCCACCTGATGACCGGCCGGCCTCGGGAAAAGCTTCAAAACCGCGCCGGTGATGATACCGAGCGTGCCCTCGGCACCGATGAACAGGTCGCGCAGGTCATAACCGGTATTGTCCTTCTTCAGGCTGCGCAGCCCATCCCAGATTTCGCCGGTCGGCAAGACCACTTCCAGCCCGAGGCAAAGCTGGCGCATATTGCCATAGGCGAGCACCGCCGTGCCGCCGGCATTGGTCGACAGGTTGCCGCCGATCCGGCAGGAGCCTTCGGAGCCAAGCGACAGCGGAAACAGCCGGTCCTGCGCTTCCGCCGCCTGCTGGATGTCCGCAAGGATGCAGCCGGCATCGCAGACAATGACATTGCCGACGGGATCGATGGCGCGGATCCTGTTCAGCCGCTCCAGCGACAGCACGATATCGCCGGCATCCGGTCGTGGGATCTGGCCAGCCACATGCCCGGTATTGCCCCCCTGCGGCACGATGGCGACCCCTGTCTCCGTCGCCAGTTTCAGGATCGCGGAAACCTCCGCAACCGAACCGGGCTTCAGAACGACCGGCGTCGTGCCTCTATAAAGGCCACGGGATTCGACGAGATAGGCCGCCTGTGCGGCCGGATCGGTGACGGCATGCTGCGCGCCGACAATGGCGGTGAAGCGGGCAAGGAGATCGGTTGAGGGAAGCGTGTTGGTCATCAGTGGTGTGCTTTCTACCCGTTAATCCCGCGCCGCTGCCGCCCGTTCGATCCGGTCGTTAATCGCTTCGCCCAGTCCCTCCATCGGGATCGCACCGAAGGCGATCGACGGTGCACCCGTTGCATCGGCCTGTTTCATGAAGGCAAAGAGATTGGCCGCCGCTTCGCGCAGGTTGCCTGTCGGGCTGAGGTCGAGCACGATCGCCGCCTTGTCTTCGCCAGGAAGCGGCAGGCCGCCAAAGCGGATCAGCGCCTCGCCGGGCCGGACCTCGGTTGCGCCCAGGCGAACACCGGCCGACGGCGCATAATGCGAAGTGAGCATGCCGGGCGCCTCGATGACCGCACCGGCGGCCTCGGGCCGAAGCACCGCCTTGCCGGTCAGGTCCTCGATTGCTGCGACATCCAGACCACCCGGCCGCAACAGATGGATTTCGCCGCCCCCGACCTTGATGATCGTCGATTCAAGCCCGATGCCAGCGGCACCGTCGTCAAGGATAAGCCTGAGCTTGTCGCCGAGATCAGCCGCGACATGTGCGGCCGTGGTCGGGCTGATGCGGCCGGAGGTGTTGGCGCTCGGTGCTGCCAGCGGCTTGCCGAAGCGGGCGATGACGCCGCGCGAAAAACCGTCCGGCATGCGCACACCCAGCGTATCGAGCCCGGCGGAGGCGAGGGCGTGCACGGTGCTGTCGGATTTGAGCGGCAGGATCAGCGTCAGCGGTCCCGGCCAGAAGGCCTCGGCCAGCCAGCGCGACAAAGGGTCGAATTCGACATGCAGGTCGGCCATCTCGAAATCGGAGACGTGGCAGATCAGCGGATTGAAGCGCGGCCGGCCCTTGATTTCGTAGATGCGGCTGATCGCCTCCGGATTGGTGGCGTCGGCGGCAAGGCCGTAGACCGTTTCTGTCGGGATCGCCACCGGCAGGCCTTCGGCGAGCACGGCGCAGGCCCGCGCCAGGGCGCTTTCCGGCTCTTGTCGCGTATCGATGATGTCGGCCATGCCCAGGTGTCTTCCGCTTGCGTGATGTCCGCCTCTTTAGACCAGACGGCCGCAAAACAGAATGTTTTTCTGTCCGGACGAATTCCGGCTGCCGTCGCTGCGGTCGCTAATCTCAGAGGCTACGAATGATCTTGCGCAGCTGTTCGTTGCGGGCGCCGAGCTGAAGCACGTTTTTCAGCGCCACTTTCGGATCATGGGTGCGAAACAGAAGCCCGTCGCTGCGCAGGCTGCGGTTGATCACCATCCGGCCGATCTCCTCGCCCTCGTCGATCGCCACGGCGAAATACATGCGCGAATAGCCCAGATTGATCCGCTCGAAGAACTGTTCGCTGTCACCGATGTCGGCGTAGAAATTGGCAATGTAGAAAGACCATTTGATGTCCTTCAGCGGCGAGAACTGGGTCTTTGCCGCCGTGACGTGGCAATAGCCGAGATGCGGGCTGCCCTTCAGGGTGCGCTGGAAAAGCAGCTTTGGAAAACGGATCGACGGATGGAAGGCGTTTATCCGCTGATGCGTCGTATCGCCGGCGGTCTCGAGCTTCTTGGCGGTGCGGGCGGCGACCTCGTCATGCGTCAGGTAGCGTTTTTCGAGCGGGTTCCAGTCGGAAGCGCGCCGGTTGATCCGGCCGGTGCGCAGGAATTCGGTATAGATCGCCGCTTTTGGCGGCGGTTCCGGTTTTCTGACTGTGGCTGCATCGTAATATCTGAGTTTAGACAATGGCCGGTCCCACACTTTGGTCGCGTTGCAAGACGTGTCCGAAGCAAATGCGCGCAAGAGGCCGAAGTCCTCTTTCGCGAAGGCTACACCGTCAGGGTTAACGCAATCTTTAGAAGCTATATCGGCTGGCTATGATGCGAGGCTTGCGTCAACGATGCCGGTCTTGTCTTCGACATGTCGCAAAACGACAGTCTTGCGCACCGTTTTCAGGCCAGCTGCCAGAATTTGTGCATCCTGCTGAAAAATAAGTCCATCACCTTGTTTCTGTTCGCCAAATAACCAGGCTCCGTTCTTTGTGGATGAACTGTGGCGGTGTCGTCATTCTGGAATCCGATGTCGCTTTCCGGCGTCTCTTTTCTTCTGCCGGAAGGTTAGATGGGATCACTCAAGGTGTCGCTCTGAACGGGAGGGCGGAGAATTGGGAAGCCGGTCAGATCCCGGCGCTGCCCCCGCAACGGTGGTGGAGTGTGTGCTTCGGCAAAGAGCCACTGGGCGGGGAGCCCGGGAAGGCGCCGCAGCCGTCCGCAAGGACAGCTCTTGAGCCCGGAAACCAGCCTTGTCACGAAACAGATGTCTTGGTCGCGGCGGGCGACCGGAAGGCGAACCTGTGATCCGAAGCGTCTGGCGGCGCAACGGCGGTTCCTTTCCTGCCCGGCGCATCCGTTAAAAAGTGGCGAGCACCGCGCATTCAGCGGGTTTTAAGGAAACGAACATGGATCTCCGCAGCGACGTTCTTCGCAAGCTCAAGAACCGCCGTCCCGGCCACAGCCTCGAGCAGGCTTTCTATACCGATCCGGACCTGTTCAAGATCGATATGGAGCAGATCTGGTACAAGGACTGGCTGTTCATCGGCCACGACTGCGAAATCCCGAAATCCGGCAATTATTTCACCGTCCAGGTTGGCGAATACCCCGTCGTCATCGTCCGTGACCGCACCGGCACGGTGCGCGCCCTGCACAATTCCTGCCGCCATCGCGGATCGCGCGTCTGCGCCAGTGCCAAGGGCTCGTCCGCAAAGCTGGTCTGTCCCTATCACCAGTGGACCTATGAGCTTGATGGCACGCTGCTGTTCGCCCGCCAGATGGGCGAGGACTTCGACAAGAACCAGCATGGCCTGAAGCCCATCCATTGCGAAACCATCGGTGGCTACATCTTCATCTGCCTCGCCGAACACGCCATGGATTTCCAGCCGGTGCGCGACATGGTCTCGTCCTATGTGACGCCGCACAATCTCAAGGACACCAAGGTCGCCTTCGAAAGCACGATCATCGAGAAGGGCAACTGGAAGCTCGTCTGGGAAAACAACCGCGAGTGTTATCACTGCGCCGCAAACCATCCCGAACTCTGCCGCACCTATCCGGAAGCCCCGACGGCAACCGGCGTGCAGGGTGCCAAGGATGATCCCGTCATCGCCGCCCATTGGGAACATTGCCAATCCTCCGGCCTGCCGAGCGAATTCAAGCTCGATCCGAGCGGCCAGTTCCGCGTTGCCCGCATGCCGTTGATCGAAGGCGCAGAGAGCTACACCATGTCCGGCGCCCGCGCCGTGCGCCGCCAGCTGTCCGACGCCGTCAGCCAGAGCCATATCGGCACGCTGCTGCTGTTCCATTATCCGTCCACCTGGAACCATGTGCTGGCCGACCACGCCATCACCTTCCGTGTTCTGCCGCTCGGGCCGGAACTGACGCAGGTGACGACCAAGTGGCTGGTCCACAAGGATGCGGTCGAAGGCGTCGACTACACGATCGAAGAACTCACCCATGTCTGGACCGAGACCAACGACCAGGACCGCCAGATCGTCGAGGAAAATGCCTTCGGCATCCGCTCGCCGGCCTATCAGCCCGGTCCCTATTCACCGGAACACGAAGGCGGCGTCATGCAGTTCGTCGAATGGTACACGAATTTCATGGCCGACCGCCTGAAGGGCGCAACCGCATCTCCGTCTCTGGTCCGGGTTGCCTGACATGACCATTGCAGCAGCCTTCCAGCATCTCGACGAGCTGAAACCATGGAATGACCGCCAGCACCTTCTGGAGTGCATCTCGGTGACCGCCGAGGCGCCTGACGTGATGACGTTTGCGTTTCGCTCCAACAAGCCCGGCTGGTTCCGCTACCTGCCGGGCCAGTTTGTCACGCTGGAACTGCCGGTCACGCCGGAAGAGCCTGTGATGCGCACCTACACGCTGTCGTCGAGCCCGTCGCGCCCCTTCTCGGTCGCGGTCACGGTCAAGGCGCAGAAGGAAAGTATCGGTACGCGCTGGATGTTCGACAACCTGAAGCCGGGCATGACGCTCAAGGCCTTCGGCGCGCTCGGCGATTTCACCTTCGTGCGCTATCCGGCAGAAAAATACCTGTTCATCTCGGCCGGCTCCGGCGTCACGCCGATGATGTCGATGACCCGCTGGATGGCCGATTGCACGCCGCAGGGCGATGTCGCCTTCATCTCCTGCGCCCGACGCCCGGATGATCTCCTGTTCCGCGGCGAACTCGAGGTGCTGTCGGCACACATGCCCAACATGTCGCTCGGCTTCATCGTCGAAGGGCATTCGCCCCGGGACAGCTGGCACGGCCTGCGCGGCCGCGTCGATGGTACCAAGCTTTCGCTGCTCGCGCCGGACTTCATGGAGCGCACTGTGTTCTGCTGCGGGCCGGAACCCTTCATGCGCGGCGTGCGAGAGACGCTGCTGTCGGCCGGCTTCGACATGGCGCAGTATCACGAGGAAAGCTTCCAGCCGGCCAATGCGCCGGACCCGGCGGAGCTCGCAATCCGTGCCGGCGCAACGGCAGCAGCGGTCGATCCCGCGTCCGTTTCCACCATCACCTTCACGATGGCCGGCAAACAGGCACAATGCCAGCCCGGCCAGACGATCCTGCAGACGGCGCGGGCCAATGGCGTGCGCATTGGCGCGGCCTGCGAAGGCGGTCTCTGCGGCACCTGCCGGGTGATGAAGATTTCCGGCGAGGTCGAGATGAGCCACAATGGCGGCATTCTCGACGACGAGATCGACGAAGGCTACATCCTCGCCTGCTGCTCGCGCCCGCTCGGAGATGTACAGATCGAGGCGTGAGCAACTGCGACGAACTTACGCGCAAGACGTGCTGCGCCCGCCTTCATGTGGCAGGCGCAGGCTTTGCCTTCTGATTGATGGATGAATGCGGCGTCCTGCGACCGATCAAAAGTAAAAATCGCCGGCATCCAGCGTCGAGAGCTTTACGCCCTTCAAGAGGATGCTGTCGCCGCTCAGTCCGTTGATCAGCACGTCGCTGCCGACCTGTGTCATATGGTTTGAAACGAGATCCTTGTAGTCGGTGATGCTGGCAAGCCCGGTCAGGTCGAGAATGTCGTGGGCGCTACCCGTTGCTGCAAAGTCTGTGATCGTATCCTTGCCGTCGCCGGTTGCGAACACGAACTGGTCGGCACCGGTCCCGCCGGTCAGCAGATCCGCGCCGCGGTGGCCCCAGAGCGTGTCGTTTCCGGCCTTGCCGTCGATCGTGTTGGCGCCGCTATTGCCGTGGATCTGGTTGGCGAGCCCGTTGCCGGTCGCCTTGATCGCGGCGGTGCCGTTCAGGGTCATGTTCTCGATGTTGTCCGGCAACGTGAAGCTGACGGTCGATTTCACGAGATCCGTGCCGCCGCCCACCTTTTCGACCAGCTTGATCGCCGCATCGCTGATCACAAAGACATCGTTGCCTGTGCCGCCGGAGACGGTGCCGATGACCTTGCCAGCGGTGCCGTCGAAATAGTCGTTGCCGGAACCGAGATCGATGGCGCCGCTGATCGTGCCGCTGTTGAACAGCGATTGCGTGCCGCTCCCCCCGAGGAAGGCGATGCCTTTCGCGCTGATCAAGCCGTAATTGTGCAGGCTCGACGCCGTCGCCTTGGACAGGTCGATGGTCGCAAGGGCCGCCAGCGTTCCGGTGATCGTGCCGTAATTGGCCACCGTCTCGCCGGTTCCCGCCATCTTGATGCCACCACCCGCCTGGATGGTCTTGTAGTTGGTGACAATGGCATCGTCGGCGCTGACGCTGATGGCATAGGCTGCCGCTTTGATCAGCCCGCTATTGGTCACCTTGCCGTCATCGCCGGACAGGATAATGGCATCCTTGGCGGCCGTGATCGTGCCGCTGTTGGTGATGATTGCCGTGGCGCCGCTGGCTGTGATCGCCGTGCCCTTCGCGGAGGTAATCGCGCCGTCATTGGTGAGTTTCACGCCGCTGCCGGATGTTGCGATCACAGTGCCGTCGGCCTTTGCCGTGCCATGGTTGGTGAGGATCGCAAGGCTGCCGGAGGAAAGGATGGCCGTGGTCTTCAGCGAACTGATCTCGCCATTGTTCGTCAGGTTGGCCCGCTGTCCGGAAAGCACGACGGCATTGCCCGACGCCGCGAAGGTTCCGTTGTTGACGACAAGGGCGCTCTTGCCGGACGCCGAAACAGCAATGCCGGCGGAGGATGTGAGGAGACCGTTGTTGACGATCGAAAACGAGGGGCCGCTTGCCGCTACGGCGGTCTGGACACTTTCGATCGTTCCGTGGTTGACGAGATCGAAGCCTGTACTCTTGATGTCGAGGCCGATGCCGCCGGCGGAAATCTTGCCGGCGCTGCCGACGACGAAAAGGCTGTCGCTATCGATGGCTGAGGTTGCACCGAACTTTACGGCCACGCCGGAGCGGGAGGCGAGTGAACCGTTGATGTAGATCTCGCGCCCGGTCGCCGTGCCGGCGGCGGACAACGCTGTCCCGGACGTCGATACGACAATGCCCTTGTCGACGATGAGAATATCGTCTTGGCCTGAAATCGACACGGATGTCGTGCGATTTTTGCTGATCACGGTTTTGGTCATACCTGCTCATCATGTGCAGTTCAGTTGCTGCCGGTCATAGGGGCAATGGCTTCAGGGAGTCTTAATGTTGGCTAGGGGCGCCGATATTCCGCGCGCCATGGTGAACGCTCCGTGTGGATCGGGATGGCATGACGGCTCGCGGATGCCTTGGTGACCGGCCGGCGGATCGATGCGGTCAACGTCATGTCCACCCCGATGCCGGCGCCGGCGGAAATCTGCCCGCGACCGCTGGCGATCATGAGCGGAAACTCCAGCGGTTTCTCGGGCAGCAGATCGCCCTTTGCCCAGACGGCCTTCAGGGCCGACGCATCCAGTGGCGCGACGTTGACGTCGATGTCGGTCAAGGTTCCGGGCACGCGGTAGGGGCAGCGGCGCTTGCCGCAGTTGGAGCCGGAAGAGAACTGCCAAAGCGCATAGTTTTCCCAGTTGCCCATGGGGAAGACATTGCGGATGCCGGGCTTGTAGCGGGCGTACCAGAGCGGCAGGCGCGACAGGAGACGATGGTCGGCGCGGTTTGCAGCGATGTGTTTCGCCGTCGCGTGGTTGGTGTAGAGCATCGGATAGCGACCTGTGCGGGACTTAATATGTCCGGCAAAGATCGCGGCATCCGCCAGCGACATGTATTTCTCCGCGTCGATGCCTTCGAGATCGAGAACCATGAGTTCGTCGGCGCGCGGCTTCGCATAGTCGAGGAAGTGATTGGCCTGGTCGATCGGATTGCCGGGGCGGGCGAGGTGATAGGCCCCCCAGAGCAGGCCGCGACTGCGCGCGATCAGACGCCTTGCCTGGTAGAGTTCGCGGCTGACAGCATATTTCCGCCACATGGTCTTGCAGTGATTAAGGGTGTCGCCGCGATGCGCGCCCTTGCAGTCGAAACTTTCGGGAAGCCCGTCCGATGCTTTCGAAATGAAGGCGGCAATCTTCTTGTCTCCGGCCATGGCATCCCAGTCGATAATGTTCATCTCATAGGCATCGATGACGATCGCGTGGCCGGGACGCAGCCAGGGAGCTACGTCAAGTGCCTGTGTCTCGGCGCCGACGAGCAGTGCGCCGCAGACTGAAACCAGGCGGAGCAACGTCGTGAAGGTGAGGATCCTGCGCTTTTCCATGGGAGAGAGGGTGCGCAAACATGGTTAACCAAAGGTAAAGACCGCTATCGCGAAGTTTTCTTCAGGTTGCCCGGCGCGGCAGCAGGGAACAATCGCGGCCTCCCCCCGTTATCCTCGCGATACTCTGTTTCCCAAGGAGAAACCACGTGTTTGCATTTACAAAGAGAATGATCCCGGTGGCGCTTTCCGCCGTTGTCATGATGACATCCGTCGTGCCCCTGCAGGCCGCACCGTTTGTGCCCGCTCAGGTTTCGACCGAACGTGCCTCCGACGTGATCAACGTGCAGCAGTCCTGGCGTGACCGCAACAACCGCAATTATCGTCGCCCCGGTGTGCGGGAACGCCGTATCCTGCGCCAGCGTGGCTACTACCGTCAGGGCGGCAATGCCTATTACAACGGCCATCGCGGCTATCGCGAGCGTCGCCCCGGTTATCGTCAGCACAATGGCGTCTGGTTCCCGTTGGGCGCCTTTGCAGCCGGTGCGATTATCGGTGGCGCGATTGCTGATCGTCCGGTCCGTTATGGTGGCAGCCATGTCGGTTGGTGCCAGAACCGTTATCGCTCCTATCGCGTATCGGACAACAGCTATCAGCCGAATTCCGGCCCGCGCCGTGCGTGCAATTCGCCGTACTGATCGGTCCAAACTTCAGCATCAACTCGAAGGCCGGGAGCAATCCCGGCCTTTTTTGCGCGTTCGTCTGTTTTTGTATGCGTCAAAGAATGCCGATGCGCTTGAGGATGGTCCAGGCGAGCCCCATTGAAATCAGGATGAACAGTCCCGCGACAAGGGTGCCGCCGGTGCCTTCCGCGAACGGCAGGTTGCTTGTGTTCATGCCGAAAAACCCGGTGACCAGCGTCGGCGGCAGAAGAAAGGCCGTCATCAGCGAGAGGATATAGAGATGGCGGTTGGTTTCCGACGACAGTTTGCTGTCGATTTCCTCGTGCAGCAGGCGCGCCCGCTCCTGCAGTGCAAAGACATCCCGGTCGACGGCCTCGAGCCGGTCCGACAGCCGCTCGGCAACGTCGAGGAAACCCGTGGGCACTTCATCCTCCTCTGACGTGCCCGCCCGGCGCAGAAGTGCGAGGAGCGTGCGCAGGTGCCTGTGCAGGCGCACCGCGGTCCGGCGCAGCGGCGCAAGACCGGGCTGGTGGTTATGTCCCTGTTCGCCGTAGACGTCGTCTTCGATGACGTTGAGTTCTTCCGTCAATTCCAGCACCAGCGTGATCAGCGTGCGCTGGAATTCCATCACCAGCATTTCGAACAGGTCGATTGGTCGCGTGCAGCGGGCGTTCTTCTCGATCGCAACCTTCACCCGGTCGATGCTGCGCAGCGGATGCAGGCGCGTGGTGATGATGATCTTGTCGGTGACGGCGAAATGGAGCCAGCCGATGGTCTGGGTGACGGCGTCGAAGGTGCGCTCGAAATCGACCAGCGTGCCGTGGATCATGTCGTCGGCCACGGTGACGGCAGCCTGCGTATCGTGGCTTGAGAGGGTGGAGAGCGCGGCTTGCGGCAGGTTGCCGATACGCTCGATCAGCCCCGGCGTCCGGGCATCGCTCAAGGCGAGGTGCAGCCAGAGCCAGCCTTCGCCCTGCGTAAGCGCGTCGATCGAGGCATCCGCCGCGATGCTAACGCACTGGCTTTCCCCGGGCAGGAAGCGGTAGCCCCAGACAAGGCCGGGTATTTCAGGCGAGACGAGGTTCATGGAGGGATCCCGGGAGAAGGTCAGCCTTCGCTTTATGAGGTTTCCATGACAGTTTTGTTGCAGTCAGGGCCCGCCGTCCCGCATGCTTTCCCGGCAGGACGTGACAATCGACGATTGACGTTTACGTAAAAATCAATATTTTTCGCGGAAAGGAAATGACGCTTGCTGGACGGTTGACCGGTGATGCTGTCATGCTGGGATGGGAGGAATCGACAATGTACAAGGCACCGGTGGAAGACATCCTGTTCACGCTGAAGCATGTGGCAGGCATGGAGGCCTCGCTCGATGAGGGGGCATTCGGCGATCTCAGTGCCGATCTGGTCGAGGCGATCATCGCCGAGGCAGGGCGCTTTGCCTCCGACGCCGTCGCGCCGCTGGCCGCCATCGGCGACAAGCAGGGCTCGCGTCTCGTCGATGGCGAAGTCAAGACCCCGGATGGCTGGCGTGATCTCTACCACGACTGGATCGGCGGCGGCTGGAACAGCCTGACGGCTCCGGAGGAATTCGGCGGCCAGAACCTGCCGCACATGCTGCATGTGGCGGCGATGGAAATGTGGAATGCCGGCTCCATGGCGTTTGCACTTGGCCCGATGCTGACCATGGGCGCAGTTGAATCGCTGGAGAAACACGGCTCCGATGCGTTGAAGGCGGTCTTTCTCGAAAAGATGATCGCCGGCACCTGGACCGGAACCATGAACCTGACGGAGCCGCATGCGGGCTCCGATCTCGGCGTGCTCAAGGCGCGCGCCGAACGCCGCGACGACGGCACCTACCGCATTTTCGGCCAGAAGATCTACATCACCTGGGGTGAACATGATTTCACCGACAACATCATCCATCTGGTGCTGGCGCGCCTGCCGGATGCGCCGGCCGGCACACGCGGCATCTCGCTCTTTCTCGTGCCGAAAGTCCTGGTCAACGACGACGGATCACTCGGCGCGCGCAATGATCTCTTCTGCCACGCGCTGGAACACAAGCTCGGCATCCATGCATCGCCGACCTGCACGATGATCTACGGCGATGGCCGTTTCGGCGCCGAAAAAGGCGCGGTCGGCTATCTGATCGGCGAGGAGAATCGCGGACTGGCCTGCATGTTCACGATGATGAACAATGCGCGTCTGACGGTCGGAACGCAGGGCGTCGCCATGGCCGATGCCGCAACCCAGAAGGCGATCGCCTTTGCCAAGGACCGCACCCAGGGAAAGGCGCCGGGCTGGCAGGGCGCCGGCATGAGCCCGATCATCGAGCACCCCGATATTGCCCGCACGCTGTTGACCATGAAGGCGCTGACGCAGGGCGCCCGCGCCATTACCTATGCCTGTGCCCATGCCGTCGATCTCGGCCATTCGACGGAAGGTGACACCGCCCGCCACTGGCAGGAACGATCCAGCCTGCTCACCCCGATCGCCAAGGCCTTCGGCACCGATGTCGGCGTCGATGTCGCCTCGATGGGCGTGCAGGTACATGGCGGCATGGGGTTCATCGAGGAAACGGGTGCTGCCCGCCTGTTGCGCGACGCGCGCATCGCGCCGATCTATGAAGGCACCAACGGCATCCAGGCGATCGATCTGGTCAGCCGCAAGCTGCCGCTGTCCGGCGGACAACAGGTGCGCGGGTTGATTGCCGAAATGAAGGCGGTTGCGCAGGCCGTTGCCACGTCCAATCTCGACGGTTTCAGTGAGACGGGCGAACGGCTGGAAACAACGCTGGCCGATCTCGAAGCGACGACGGAGTGGTTGCTGACGGCTCTGGACGAGGGTCGGATGGAGGACGCGCTGTCGGGTGCGACAGCCTATCTGCGGCTTTTCGGGCTTGCCCTGAGCGGCGTCTATCTCGCCAAGGGTGGACTTGCCGATGGCGGCGATGACAGGCAGCCGGCGCGCATCGCGCTTTGCCGCTTTGCAGCCGAAAACCTGATTTCCGAAACGGCGTCGCTCAGAGACCGGGTGATCTCAGGCGCGGCCAGTCTGGCCGCTGCCCGCGTCGTCCTGAACTGATCGTCCCGAACTGACCCTGTTGAACTGATTGCGCCGAAGTGAAGGATGCTCCGATGACCGACCATGTGACGATCGAACGTCCGCAAAGCCATCCCGGCGTGCAGGTGATCCGCTTCAACCGGCCGGAAAAGAAGAACGCCATCACCAAGGCGATGTACGCCAAGATGACCAATGCGCTGACGGTCGCGGGGTCCGATCCGGAGGTGCGGGTCACGGCCTTCCTCGGCACCGACGGCTGTTTTTCGGCCGGCAACGATATGGCCGATTTCATGGCCTTTGCCATGGGCGGCAGCATGGGGCAGGAGGTCATCGAATTCCTGCGCGCCCTGGCGACCGCATCGAAACCGGTCGTGTCCGGCGTCGATGGCCTGGCGATCGGCATCGGCACGACCATCCACCTGCATTGCGACCTGACGCTCGCCTCGGCGCGGTCGGTCTTCAAGACACCCTTCGTCGATCTGGCGCTGGTGCCGGAAGCGGCCTCCAGTCTGCTCGTGCCGCGCCTCATGGGGCATCAGCGGGCCTTTGCGCTTCTGGCCGCCGGTCAGCCGATGACGGCGCCGGAGGCGCTGGACGCGGGGCTGATCTGGAAGATCGTCGCTCCGGAGGTCGTCGAGGACGAAACGCTGTCGCTTGCCACGAGCCTTGCGAAAAAGCCGCCGGAAGCCTTGCGCATCGCCCGCAACCTGATCCGCGGCGACCGATCGGATGTGCTGGCGCGCATCGACGAGGAGGCCGGTCACTTCGCCAGCCAGCTGAAGAGCGCCGAAGCCCGCGCAGCCTTCGAAGCCTTCATGCGCCGTTAGGCCATGTCCGTGCTAGAATATCGGCCTGCCGGACAGGGCAAGGCCCAGCGTCGCCAGTGACACGAGTGTTGTGAGAGCCGCTGCCGCATGCACCGTGTGGAGTGCCATTTTCGTGTTCGCGTGACGCGCAACGATCCAGCCCACGAGGGGCACGATCTGCAGCGCATGCAGGCCGAAGAAATGGCCAATGCGCAAATCGCCGACCTCGCGGGACCAGTTGAACAAAGGCACCACATCTGCGGGATTTCCGGGCACGCCGACGAGATGGCCATCGTTTGAACCCAGCGCTGCCCCGGTGATCATGCCGAGCGCACCGGAGAGAACGAGGCCAAGCCCGATGGCGCGGCGCAGGACCGGATTGCCGTCCGCAGGTGCGCGCAGGACGGCAATGCCGGCGATGAAGGTGGTCGCAACGAGGATAACCGCACCCAGGCCCATCAACTGAAACATTATTTGCGTGAAGGGCGTCGAGACATTGTAGTGCGAGTCTTGACCGATCGCCGCCTGGCTGGCGATGTAGAACAGTTCGAAAAAGCTCATGGCCAGCAGGAGGCGGATCATCAGGCCGCCCGTCCAGCGATCGCGTGGTGCAGGCGAAAGCCAGGGCCAGAAGATTGCGATGCTGGCGAGATGAAGGCCAAGCGAGAGCGAGAATTTCCACGGCTTCATCCAGGTGGACACGCCATAGACCAGGCGCATGTCGCTCTGGATCAGAAGCGCCAGCGGCAGGCTCAGCAGACACAGGAAAATCGCGCCGTTCATCAGATTGCGCTCTGCCGTCCAGGAAAGCGGCTGAAACACCGCCCGGTCGCCCGATGATCGGAGCTTGGACGGGGTCATCTTGTCATCCATGGTTCGGCTCCGGATTGCTGCGTGTCGAAAAGGCGACAATGGCCTGTGGCCGCACAAAAGGAAGAATGGCGAAATAGGCGAGCAGGCCGGCCGGTCCGAACAGAAAGGTCGTCGCCAGGATCGGCAAAAGGACAAGGCGTGGCATGCCGTCGCGCGCGCCGCGTTCGGCCAGATAGCTGCCGACGAAGAGATCGAAAGCGAGATAGTGGATCCAGCCCGCCAACAGGATCTCGCGGGTCTCGAACAGTGCCGCCACGTCCGAAAGGCTGTTATAGCCGCCCTTCGCGCCCATGAAGAAGCCGGCGATCAGGGCGGTGTAAAGTCCGGCAAAGACAAAGGGGATGAGCAGGCGCGCAACCGTGTCGCGCAGGAAATTAAACCGCTGCGTCAAGACGCTGATCGACAGGCAGATCCACCCGCCAAGCGCCAGCGTTGAACTGAGCGAAAACAACATATCGGCGTTCATCGCGCCGGCCTCCTTGGTCTGGTGACGTCGTAACAGCAGTGGCGGCAAACATAGATCGACTTTTGATGTTTGGAACTTGACAGGAACTGCATGGGCTGCATGCATCAGTGCATGGAAAAGACCCGCCGCCCATCCGGAACATTTGACCTCTCCGCCATAGACTGGACGTTGATCCGCTCCTTTGCAGCCGTTGTCCGGACCGGCAATCTGACGCGTGCTGCACGCTTGCTCAGAACGACCCAGCCAACCGTCGGCCGGCATATCCGCAAGCTCGAAGACCTGACCGGTGACGTGTTGTTCGACCGCATTCCGGGCGGCTTCCGGCCCACCGCGCGGGCAACGGAACTCTATGAAACCGCCAAGACGCTGGATGACGCGGTTGCTGCCTTCAGCCGCTCGCTGCGCGGCGAAAGGCCCGGTCTTGTCGGGCCGGTACGGCTGACCACGAGCCAGATCTTCGGCTCCGAGATCATGCCGGCGGTGCTCTGTGATCTCTTGCACCGGCATCCGCAGCTGGAAATCGAGCTGTCGGTGCGCGACGACGCGGACAATCTGCTGCGGCGCGAGGCCGACATTGCCGTGCGGTTTTTCCGCCCCACCCAGGAGGATCTGATCGCGGTCAATCTCGGCCAGCTCTCCATGGGGCTGTTTGCCAGCCGCGCCTATTTCGCGCGCACCGGCCTGCCGCTGCCGCTGACACCTGCGGACATCAAGGGACACCTGGTGATCGGCGAGGAACATGCGCTGCGTGCCATCGCCTTCGGTGTCGAGCGTTCGGTGCCGATCGGCAAGGGCGATGTCCGGTTCCGGGCAGCCTCGATGCCATGCCAGATGGCCGCCCTGCGGGCAGGCATCGGGATCGGACCCGTTTTCACCTGGATCGCCGGTCGCGATCCGGACCTGATCCGCATTTTTCCCGAGATTGCGGTGGCAAGCCTGCCGATGTGGATCGTCGCCCATGACGATCTCAATCGCAGCCCGCGCATGCGCGCCGTGTTCGATCATCTGGTCGCATCTCTTTCGCCAATGGCAGAGTGACTGCTGCACTTTCCATCCTTGCCGGATGGGCGGTCGCGACCCATATTGCAGGCATGTGTGGAGGAATACGGCGTTTCGGGGGGAAACGTCCTGATTGGAAAGAGCTGATCCTGCCATGCGTTCAAGATTCAAACTGCCGTTTTCGGGATTGCTGAAGCAGCATCGTCGTTGGGAAAAGACGCTGATCAAGGCGGTGAAAATCTCCCGCACGGTCCTGACGACGACTGCGGCATCCCGGCCGAAGGCTGCGCCGCGCGCGGCGGCCACCGGGCGGCTTGAAGAGGTCGCGACCTTCGGAACCAATCCCGGGCGCCTGCGCATGCTGCATTACGTGCCGCCGAGGCTGCCGAAGAAGGCGCCGCTCGTCGTCGTGCTGCATGGTTGTCGGCAAACGGCGCAGGCCTATGACCAGGGCAGCGGCTGGTCGACGCTGGCCCGCGAGCGCGGCTTTGCCGTCGTTTATGCCGAGCAGACCCGCAGCAACAACGGCAATCTCTGTTTCAACTGGTTCCGCCCGAGCAGCGTCACGCGTGACCGCGGCGAGGTCATGTCGATCCGCCAGATGGTCACGAAGATGGCCGCGCTGCATGGCATCGACCGCAAGCGCGTGTTCGTCACCGGTCTTTCGGCGGGCGGCGCGATGACCGCTGCCATGCTGGCAACCTATCCGGACCTGTTTGCCGGCGGCGGCATCATTGCCGGCTTGCCCTTTGGCGCCGCCCGTGACGTGCGCCGCGCACTCGACGCAATGCGCCAGGCGCCGGAACGGGCCGTGTCGGATTGGAGTGACCTGGTTCGGGCAGCTGCCCCCGCCACCAGGGTCTGGCCCAGCGTTTCGATCTGGCACGGGACGAAGGATACGACGGTATCGATCAGCAATGCCCAGGCTTTGCTTGCCCAATGGCTGGATCTGCACGGGCTCGACGCGGACACCTATGTTGAAAGCCGGGTCGATGGGCATTTGAAGCGTCTCTGGCGCAATGCCGCGGGCGAAATCAAGGTCGAACTCTACATCATCGAGGGCATGGGCCATGGCACGCCGCTGAAGCCCCGCGCCGCCTCTCGGACGAAGGCGGACACGCCGGGGCCGTTCATGCTCGACGCCGGGATTTCCTCCTCCATGCACCTTGCAACGGGATGGGGGCTGAAAAAACCGGACCTTCTTTCGGCGCTGAAGACCGTCGCGCGTTGAAATGACCGAAATGGGGGGTGTTGCACCCTTGAATTCTTGCCATTTTAACACCCTCTTAAACACGTCGATCTACGATCAGTGCTACAGCAGGATCCGGCACCGCCGGGCCTCGCAACGGCAGCATGACGCTGGCCGCGCATTTCGCCCTCGTGGCATGTCCCGCCTTTTCCGTCAGCCAGAGAAACCGCCGCCGCAGGGCTGGGGGCTCTTTCTGCGCGGAAGTCACAGATCGAGCCCCGCCCGGCACAATGCCGGACCGCCGTAAGGAATGCTCCCTTGTCCACAAAACGATCGAACCTCATGACACGTATTCTCGTTGCAGCGTCGCTCGTGGTCGTCGCTGCCCTTGGCGGCTTCTCCGTCTATATCGACACGCTGCAGCACGCCACCACGACGCGCTCCGTCGAGGAGAGCATCTCATCCTCCGGCAAGCAGGCGGCGCAGAGCATTGCCAACTGGTTGAACGGCCGCGTGACGCTGACCGCGATGGCCGCAAATGCGGCCGGCAATGCGGCCGATCCGGCCGGCCTGAAAGGCGCTCTGAAGAACGACGTTCTCGTCAAGGAATTCATGAGCACCTATGTCGGCGACGAAGCCGGCACGTTCACCATGTGGCCGGAGTCCCCCATGCCGGCAGATTATGATCCCCGCCAGCGTCCCTGGTACATTGGTGCCGTCAAGGCCGATGCCAGCCTCCTCACCGATCCCTATATCGACGCCTCCAGCGGCGACCTGATCATCAGCGCGGCCGTCCCGGTCAAGAAGGACGGCAAACTGGTCGGCGTCGCCGGCAGCGATTTCTCGCTGAAGACCCTTGTCGATATGATCACCTCGGTCGATCTCGGCGGAAGGGGCTTTGCCTTCCTCGTCAACAAGAGCGGCCAGATCCTCGTTCATCCCGATGCGGCCCTCGTCACCAAGTCGCTTGCCGATGCCTTCCCGACGACAACACCTTCGATCGGTGCCGACATCACGCGCACCGAACTTGACGGCAAGCCGATGCTGGTCTCGTTCGTCCCGGTTGCCGGTCTGCCCTCTGTCGAATGGTATGTCGGTTTTGCCGTCGATGCCGACATGGCCTATTCCGCCATCGGCAAGTTCCGTATCGCCGCCACGATCGCAACGATTCTGGCCGTCGGCGTGATGATCGCCTTCCTCGCCACGCTGCTCAGCCGTCTCGTCATCCGTCCGGTCACGGAAATGACTGCGGCGATGGAGAACCTTGCCGCCGGCAATCTGGAGGCTGAAATCCCCGGACAGGACCGCCGTGACCAGATCGGTTCCATGGCGGCGGCTGTGGCCGTTTTCCGGACCAATGCCGTCGAGCGCGTCCGCCTCGAGCGCGATGCCATGACGGGACGTTCGCTGTCGGAACGCGAGCACATGGAGCGGGAGGCGCTGAAGGCAAAGGAAACCGCCGACATCCAGCAGGCCGTCGATGCGCTGGCAACCGGTCTCGGCCGGCTTGCCGATGGCGATCTGGGCTACCGGATCGACACGCCCTTCGTGCTGCATCTGGATCGCCTGCGTGCCGACTTCAACAATTCGGTCGCCAAACTGCACCATGCACTGCAGGCGGTCGGCACCAATGCCCGCGCCATCGATGCCGGTGCCAGCGAAATCCGCCATGCCGCCGACGATCTGGCCCGCCGCACCGAGCAGCAGGCCGCCTCCGTCGAGGAAACGGCGGCAGCACTCGAGGAAATCACCACGACGGTCAAGGATTCGGCCCACCGTGCGGAGGAAGTCGGCGCGCTCGTGGCACGCACCCGCGCCGGCGCGGAAAAATCCGGCGAAGTGGTCCGCGACGCGGTCAATGCCATGCAGGGCATCGAGAAGTCGTCCGGCGAGATTTCCAACATTATCGGCGTCATCGATGAAATCGCGTTCCAGACCAACCTGCTTGCGCTGAACGCAGGCGTCGAAGCAGCCCGCGCCGGCGATGCCGGCAAGGGCTTTGCAGTCGTTGCACAGGAAGTGCGCGAACTGGCACAGCGCTCGGCCAAGGCTGCGAAGGAGATCAAGGCGCTGATCAACACGTCCGGCGAACAGGTCCGCTCGGGCGTCACGCTGGTCGGCGAGACTGGCAAGGCGCTGGAAGTCATCGTGTCGGAAGTCCAGGAGATCAACGGCCATATCAACGCCATCGTCACGGCCACACGCGAACAGTCGGTTGGCCTGCAGGAGATCAACACGGCCGTCAACACCATGGACCAGGGCACCCAGCAGAACGCCGCCATGGTCGAGGAACAGACCGCCGCCAGCCACGGCCTTGCCGCGGAAGCAGCGGCGCTCAATGCCCTGCTGGCGCAGTTCAAACTGGGCGGCGGCGATCCGTCGGTGACGCGCCAGCAGGGCTATACCCGCCGCGCTGCCTAGCAGGCATCGCTGATGGAGCAGATGATAGACGCCCATGCCGGGAAACCAGCGTGGGCGTTTTCACATGCCACGCATCTTGACAGGTAGTTTAATATTAAAC
>NZ_LSRP01000101.1 GCF_001885585.1 Pararhizobium antarcticum | reverse complement strand
AAATTCACCCGAAATTTTTCAATTGGTAAAAAAAGATCGACAATCCGAAAAACCGGCGAAATGCCGGTTTTTTGGTCTTTTCGATCAAATTTTGACCCTTCAGGCCCCGATCGGGCACGTGACGCCCGTGCCTTTGAGACCGCAATAGCCGCGTGGGTTCTTGGCCAGATACTGTTGGTGTTCGGCCTCGGCGAAATAGAAGGCACCGGCCGTGCCGATCTCGGTCGTCACCTTGCCGGTATGTCCTGAATTGCTCAACGCCGCCTGGAACAGATCGCGCGCCGCCTTTGCCTCAGCCAGTTGCGCATCATCATAGACGTAGATCGCCGACCGGTAGGTGGTGCCGATATCATTGCCCTGACGCATGCCCTGGGTCGGATCATGCTCCTCGAAAAAGACCTTGAGGATATCGGCAAAAGCCACCGTCGAGGGATCGTAGACCACCAGCACCACTTCCGTATGGCCTGTGAGCCCCGTCGTGGTTTCCTGGTAGGTGGGGTTCCTGGTATAGCCACCGGCATAGCCGACGGCCGTCACGTAAACGCCGGGGATCTGCCAGAGCAGGCGCTCCGCGCCCCAGAAGCACCCCATGCCAAGCGCAACCTCCTTGTAACCCTCCGGATAAGGCCCCTTCAGGGCACGTCCGTTGACGAAATGCGTCACCGATGTCGGCATTGCGGTCTCCCGCCCCGGAAGGGCCGTCTGCGCATCCGGCATCGCCGTCTTCTTATTGAACATGTCGATCAGGAACATGGCTGTCTCCTTTTCACTCTTGTTGTTCTTGCGGCCGGTCATTGCGCCGGCACCATCAAATCTTAAATCTGCCGCATCCCGCAGGCGTTCAGGCAGCAAACCGTCCGGCCGCCGCCGGCCGCCTATAGGCAAGCATCCAGAGCAGGAACGCGCCCCCGAGCAGGACCGCAAAGGCCGGCTGGAGAAGCAGCCAGCGCGAAGCGACGCTCCACGGCATCGGATCGGCCTGCAGCTTTTCCAGGGACTGGATGGTGTCCGAGGCATCCGGCCCGACCGATGCCAGTGCAACACCCAGCGGGGTCAGCACGACGTCGGATGCAGAAACGGACTGGATCGCATCCACCGATGCAACCAGCACCCCGGTGACCAGCAATAGAAAACTCAAGACCCTCAGCAGGAAACGCATGACATCTTCACTCCGCCGCGTCCTGCGGTCACCGTTTGAACCGCCGCGCGCCCTCGTCACGACAAGAAATAGGCACACCATGCAGCAAGTGCAATGCGCACCGCGCGCGGTCACTCTCACAAGAACGCAAATAACTGTCAGAATTCAGTTGATCCGCGGGAATTGATCGGTATATATCGCGCCGGTCCGCTGGTTTCTACCATGCGACACAGAACGGGCTGCCACTGGCCGCCCGAACATTCCGAAGAAAGCCCGCAGCTTTGCTTCAAATCCCCCGGCCAACCACCGGCGGATCGATAAAACGGACAGGTGGCCGAGTGGTTTAAGGCGCACGCCTGGAAAGTGTGTGTGCGTGAGAGCGTACCGCGGGTTCGAATCCCGCCCTGTCCGCCATTCTCTTTTCCAAGAGATTGATCTTCCGGTTCCCCCCAAGACTGCGCGCTGTCCGGCCCTATGCCCGAAAAACGCCGATCGTTCGGCAAGCCCGTCAATCGGTGTCGGGTATCCCGAAATGATCAAGGATGATCTTGACGTTGCGGCGGTGCGATTTGAAGTAGACGTCGAACAGGTCGCCCAGGAGCGGAACGCTGCCGACCAGGCCGTCAAGCGCGACGTTGGAGACCATGCGCGTCAGCTTGTGTGAGGGCACGCCCAGCCTGCGGGCCTCGTTGACGATATACAGCCCGACGAGTGCGCCTCCGGCGTCGCCAACAACCGGCAGCAACCCGACGATCGAATCTGCCCCGAACCGGATGCTCGTCCCCGGCACGCGGATGGCGGTGTCCATCATCCGGGCGAGAAGACGCAGACGCCGCAGCCTGTTCAGATCGATATCATCAAGGGGACTGAAAATCTCTTCGCGGTTCATGCAAACTCCTTTGGGTCAGAGCCAGCAATGGTCCCGGCGCCGGAAAGTTCCCGATCTCTTCGTCTGATGCTGTCATGGGCTGTGGCATTGATCCCGTGGGACCGGGGTTCGATCTTGATGGCGGTATCGCCGACAAAGACGATCACGAAGCCTCCCGACGGGGCGGCGCTTGAAGCCCATTGCGCCAGTTGCTCGCGATAGGGCGTCTGCCGGTGGGCTTCCGGATAGGCTGGGTCGACAAGCACGGTAATCTGCGGCCCCTGGCTATAGACCATCATATGCGCGCGGGACGGTTCCCATTCGGCGGTCATCGCGCCATCCGTCATCCAGGCACAATGAAAATCGGCGCAGAGCTGCGGCCGATCGAGGTATATCAGGCATCTGCTTTCGGGAGCACAATGGCGGCAGACGGTATTGGCCGGTTTCTCCAGCGCATCGATATCGGGCAGGATGCAGCACAGCGAGCAGCTGTCGCAGGACCGCCCGGCCACGATAGCGCTCATTCGTGTCTCCCTTCCCTGTTTCTTCCTGGGCTTTCTCGCTTAGCACACCCCCAGTACGCAAGGCAGTGCCAGACAGGTGGTGGGCGAGTGACGCAAGGGTTGCGCCTTGCCTTCGCTGTGTCTTAGCGTGCGTCTCGCGGCAAAGCAAAAGCGCGGCGCAGGAAGCCGGCATGCCGATGCTATCTGAGATTGGTACCCGGCCCTCAAAGCAGTCCGTCAGTTCGGCTTTGCACGAACTTCGACACGGTTTTCGACAAGATGAACGCCGATCACGGATGCAGCCGCATCCTCTATGCAGCCCAACTCGGCCTCGCAGGACACATAGCCGGTCAGGACGACCATCCGATCCAACGCATAGACGGAAAGCTCTGATGTATCCACAAGCGCGACGTAGCGTATGTAGCGCAGGACCTTTTGCGCGAGATCATCGCCGGAGAGATGCGGATCGTCATCCGTATGGGAAAAACCCTGAATATTCGGAACCATGACGCCACTCCCTTGCCTGTATGGAGTGAACGCACCCTAAGACCGAATGTTCCGTTTCCAGACAGGGCGCGGACCTTTAGTGCGGCGGCCTGACATGGATGAGCGCTTCGACCGCCGCTGCGATGAAATCCTGACGCGCGTAATCTGCCGGCTGCTTGCCGTTGAGCACGTAGCTGCACATCCGGATAGCGGCCTTGTAGGCTTTCCCGTCATGCACCGGCCAACGATCAAGCAGGCATTCCGCGGCTTCGCGGGTGTTGTGAATGAAGCTGTACTTGCCGATCCCGTCGAGCTCCAGCGCTACGGGCTCCTGCCACCATTTCTCGTTCAACGCAGGCGCCTCCCATCGCAGCAACGCTGCAACACCCATGAATCTGCTGCATGATCTGACCGGTTTACGGAAACCACACGGACGAACAATCGCATGCAATGCTTGTGCGAAGACTGCGAGGCTGTCGGAATTTGGCCGTAAACCGGGGCCGTTTCGACCACATTTGGTTAAAAATTTATTTACGTGATTACGCTAGAAACAGGTCTGAAAGTCGCTGAATTGTATCTGAACGCTGCACTCAGCAGGCGTTCAGCAACATTGAATAAGATGAAAGCCGAACGAGGAGACCCTCGTTGGCCGTATCGAGGAAAAATCCATGAAAGCTCTTGCCGTTCTGCTCTCCACCGTCTTCATGAGTTCGGTTGCCTATGCCGATGATATCTCGCTCGGAATTCCCGGCTATGGTGGCAGTGGTTGCCCGTCGAACAGTGTTTCCGCTACGCTCAGCCCCGATGCCAAGGCACTCAGCCTGCTGTTCGACGAGTATATCGTCCAGGCCGGCGGCGAGACGGGCAAGTCCTTCGACCGCAAGACCTGCAATGTCGCCATTCCCGTGCATGTGCCGCAGGGGCGTAGCGTCTCGGTCCTGGCCGTCGATTATCGCGGCTTCAACCAGCTGCCGCGCGGCGCCCGCTCGCAGTTCAATGTCGAGTATTTCTTTGCCGGCGCCCGCGGCCCGACATTCATACAGAGCTTTACCGGTCCAAAGGAGAAGGATTACCTGATCTCCAACAAGCTGGTCGCCGACGCGCTCGTCTGGTCTCCCTGCGGCACCGACGTCAACCTGCGCACGAATTCCAGCATCCGGGTCAACACCACGCGCGGCCAGGAGGCCATGGCGACGGTCGATACCCAGGACGTCAAGGCAGCCATCGTCTATCGCCTGCAGTGGCGTACCTGCCGGTAATTCCACCCGAAAATGCAGGCGGCACTGCCCGCCGCCTGCCGCCTTGAGGAGAGTGTCTTGCGTCTTCCTGTTCCCCTTGCCGCCGGTCTTGTCCTGACCGTTTTTCCGCTTGGCTTTTCACCCGCACAGGCAGCCGATGGCTGTGCGCCCGGGACGTCGAGTACAGTGACATCGCCGGATGGCAATGCGACAAGCGTTCTCTTCGACGACTTCTCCGTCGGCGCTGGCGGCACGGCGGGCATCGCACGCGCAACCACGACCTGCAATCTCAGCATCGCCGTGACACAGCCAAAGGGATACAGCGTGTTCGCGGTCGATTATCGCGGCTTCGTGACCGTTGAAAACGGGCAGACAGCGACAATCACCAGCGGCAAACCGGGTGAACAGAAAACCATCCGCACCAACATTGACGGCGCGACACAGGAAGACTTCCAGACCGGGGAGCAGATTGGCAGCTTTGGTTCGGACACGGTGCAGCTCGGCGTGACGATTATCGCCGAAGGTCCGATCAACGAGACGGATTTTGCAGCCGGCCTCTTCCTCGATACCATCGACTTCGCCCGGATCGGCTTCACCACCATTGATTCGGTTACGGCCTCGCTTGATCAACTGGCCAACCAGAGACAGGCGGTCGCAATCGACCTCATGGATACCGCACAACTGATGCTCGGCGGTTACCAGAGCATCCAGGGCGAGACCAGCCTTTCGCTGTTTGGCAGTTCGAATGGGCCCGCTGCCGGCTTCAACGGGCGCTGGGAGGCTGGCAACGGCTTCACTCTGCTTGGTGGCGCCGCTCTTTCGGCGTCCGGAAATACAGATATCGATCGCGACAGCGCGCTGCTGATGGCCGGGGGCGTACGTTACCTTTCTCCCGAGAGCGGTTTGCCGCTGCGGGCCTTTGGCGAAATCGGCGCCTGGGGTTCACCCGACATGGCAATCCGCTTCAGCCGCTCCTATTTCGACACTGGCCGGATGGTATCCTCCACCGGGACGGACGAGGGCACGCTGTTCAGCACCTATGGCCGCATCGGTGCCATTTACGCGCCTGACAACGCCAACGAACTGGCCCTATCGGCTCGCTATACACGCAGCTGGCTTGATCTTGACGGCTATAGCGAGGCGGCCTCGAGAGCCAATCTGTTTGCAGCGACCGTGGCCGGGCAGCGCACCATCACGGACACAGTGGCCGCCGAGATCGGCTGGACGCACGATACCGGCGGCAAGCTGGATTATACGCTGTCGGCAGCGCTCGGCCGCACATTCGGCACAAGCGCTGGCGCCCGTGCCGACATCGCCTGGGTCGGTTCGATCGACGGCCGCTCGCAGGACCGGGACTTCGCCGCGATTGGCGGACGGCTCGGATGGAAATTCGACGAACGCTGGAAGGTCGACGCTACGCTCTCGGCCACATTTCGCGAGGGCGACAAGCCGAAACTGGATATCGGTGGCCAGCTGAAAGCCTCGTTCTAAACGCAGGCGCTGGCGACCACGTTTGCGAAGTATCCGGGAAAGACATGGGGCACGTCGGCAACGCGCAAGCCTGCCGCTCGCCATGCGGAAAGGGAAGCCGCATTGTCCGATCCGGAACCGATTGCCGTCATCCTGCGCTTGCCGCGCGTGATCGAAGGGGGTTAAGCCGGTAGGACCTGCTTTTTACGGAAACCTGCCTGATGTCCGATGTCTTTCTCAATGTCGTACCGATCTTCATCCTCATTCTGGTTGGATGGCTGATCGTGCGGTGCCATTACCTGCAAGCCTCGGTCGGTGATGCGCTTGGCGATTTCGTCTTCCGGGTTGCGGTCCCGGTGCTGCTGTTTCGCACGATTGCCGAGGCCGATTTCCGCGATGGATCGCCCTGGCCGCTCTGGGCCGCCTATTTTTCCGGCGTCGCCATCACCTGGACGCTGGGTCATCTCGCAGCGACGCTGTTTTTCGACAGGGATGCGCGGATCGGGGTTCTCGCCGGCGTTTCCTCCGCCTTTGCCAATACCGTCTTCATCGGTCTTCCCCTGGTTTCCCGCACGCTCGGCGAAGAGGGCATCGTCGCGATCTCGATCCTCCTCTCCGTCCATCTGCCGGTGATGATGATCGCCGGCACGATCCTGATGGAGCGGGCCGAGCGCAAGGTCAGCGGCAGACCCGGCCAGAGCCCGCTGACCCTTCTGAGGGGCATCGGGCGCAACCTCGTGCGCAATCCGCTGGTCATTGGCCTTGCCTGCGGGGCAGCGGCGCATCTGACTGGCGTGCCGCTCGGCGGTCCGATCAAAATCGTCGTCGACCAGATCGCCGGTGTCGCAGCACCGGCCGCACTCATCTCGATCGGCATGGCGCTCGACAAGTATGGCCTTTCCGGAAACATCGGCATGGCGTCCGTCACCAGCCTGCTGAAGCTCGTTGTTTTCCCGGCTACGGTCTACGGCGCCTGCCACGTGCTCGGCCTCAACCAGACTTGGACGGCTGCCCTGGTGCTAACCTCGGCCGTGCCGACCGGCGTCAATGCCTGGCTGATCGCCAACCACTTCAATGTCGGGCACGGTCTCGCCTCCTCGACCATTACGCTGACCACGGCACTCGGCGTCCTGTCGGTCTCCGCCTGGGCCTACATCCTTCTGTAACCGGGCGGCCTTGTTTCCGCTTCGCGAGACGATCAGCCAGCAATCCTAAAAAGCAAAAAGCCCGGCGTAGACCGGGCTTCGTTTTAGCGGAGTGAACGTTTAGGCCGATCAGTTCGCCGGCGCCGTTGTTTCTGCAGCCGGCTTCTCGCCTTCCGCTGCAGGCGTCATGGCATCGCCTGCTACGGCAGGCGATGCCGCATCGCCCTCTGCAGCAGGCGTTGCGGCATCGCCTTCGGCGGCAGGCGCCGCAGCGGCCATGGCCTCTGGCAGCGGTGACGGTGTGTCAGACTGTTCGCGCAGATAGGCGATCAGATTGGCGCGCTCATCCGGCTTCTTCACACCGGCAAAGCCCATTGCGGTGCCTGGGACATGTTTCTTCGGCGCCTCGATAAAGTAGCTCAGGTGATCATAGGACCAGGTCTTGTTGGCCTCGGCAAAGGTCTTCATGCCAGCCGAATAGGAAAATCCTTCATGCGCGGCGATCGCGTGGTCGACAATGCCCCAGAGACCCGGGCCGACCTTATTGGGCCCGCCCTTCTCGATGCTATGACAGCTCGCACATTTCTTGAAGACGTTGGCACCGGCGGTGGCGTCGGCAGAGGCAAGAAGCGGCTTGATATCGACTTCGGCAACTTCAGCGGCGCCGCCGGCCTCGGACGCGCCCTCTTCAGCGATGATCGCGAAACCTTCCTTCTCGGGAACTTCCGAGTGGAACACGCCTTCCGATGCGATCGATACGGACATCAGCACGAAGACCGTACCAAGAAAGGCACCCACACCCATGTTCACATACGAGTTCATCTGCAAACGCTCCCCTTGCGGCTGGCACAAACATACACCGGCCCATCTTGAAATCGCGCGGAACCTATGTCTTTTGGCTCTGCGTTGCAACAAAGATTATCCACGCCGGACTGAGACCTTTTGACACTTTTCCGGCGCGTTTTGAAGGCCAAAGCATGAATCACGATATTTTGGGTCAAACCCTCATTCTCATTCCGGCACGCATGGCATCGGCCCGCCTGCCCGGCAAGCCGCTTGCCGATATTTGCGGCTTGCCGATGATCGTGCAAGTGGCGCTGCGGGCGAAGGATGCGAATGTTGGCCGTATTGTTGTCGCCGTCGATCATCAGGACACGTTCGACGCGGTGACAACGTCGGGTTTCGAAGCCGTCATGACCCGCATGGATCATCAATCCGGCTCCGACAGGATCTACGAGGCGCTGACGAAGAGCGACCCGGACGGCAAGGTGCAAACTATCATCAACGTGCAGGGTGACCTGCCGACCATCGAGCCGCAGACGATCCGGGCCGCGTTGCGCCCGCTGGAGGATCCTGCAGTCGACATCGCCACCCTGACCGTCGAGATCGAGGACGAGGACGAAAAGCGCAACCCGAACGTCGTGAAGGTCGTCGGCTCACCCATCTCGGCCAGCCGTATGCGCGCGCTCTACTTCACACGGACGACGGCGCCGCACGGCCCCGGGCCGCTGTATCACCACATCGGGCTCTACGCCTATCGCCGCAAGGCGCTGGAACGCTTTGTCTCGCTGCCGCCATCGGCCCTTGAACGACGCGAATCGCTGGAACAACTGCGGGCGCTCGAAGCCGGCATGCGCATCGATGTCGAGATCGTCCAGTCCATTCCGCTCGGCGTCGATACGCCGGCCGACCTCGAGAAGGCACGCCGCCTTCTTTCCGCAAAAGCCTGATCGGACCACGCAATGCATACCAAGACAAACCGGATTTCCTTTCAGGGCGACTACGGCGCCAATTCCGACATGGCCTGCCGCGACATGTTCCCGGACATGGAACCGTTGCCCTGCCAGACCTTCGAGGATGCCTTCCTCGCTGTGGAAAACGGCGAAGCCGATCTGGCGATGATCCCGATCGAGAACACGATTGCCGGTCGTGTCGCCGACATCCATCACCTCCTGCCGGAATCGCGCCTGCATATCGTCGGCGAGTATTTCATGCCGATCCGCTTCCAGCTGATGGTGCTGCCGGGCGTTTCGCGTGACGAGATCCGCACCGTGCACAGCCACATCCATGCGCTTGGCCAATGCCGCAAGATCGTCCGCGCCAATGGCTGGAAACCGGTCGTTGCCGGCGATACGGCCGGCGCTGCCAAACTGGTGCAGGAACTGGGCGATCGCTCGATGGCAGCGCTTGCGCCGCGTCTTGCCGCCGACCTCTATGGCCTCGACATCATCGCCGAGAACGTCGAGGACACGGAAAGCAACGTCACGCGGTTCGTCGTCCTGTCGCTCGAGGAGCAGCCTATCGACCGATCGACATCAGAAGAGGTGATTGTCACCACCTTCGTCTTCAATGTCCGCAATATTCCGGCCGCGCTCTACAAGGCACTCGGCGGCTTCGCCACCAACGGCATCAACATGACAAAGCTCGAAAGCTACCAGCTCGGCGGCAAGTTCATTGCAACGCAGTTTTATGCCGACATCGAGGGTCATCCGTCCGACGCGAATGTTGCCCGGGCGCTGGAGGAATTGAAATTCTTCTCGGAACAGGTTCGTGTTCTCGGCACCTATGCCGCCCATCCCATGCGCAGGACGCTTTAAGGTCGATGCCGCTTTTATGGGCATTTTAGGGAAGCGTTAATCTTTGCGGCGCTTCTGTGCCGAAATGCGGCCCCAGGGACTGAAACAGAAGGATTCCGGCGCGATCATGTCCACTGCTCCGCGTCCGGCGCATGCCTAATCTGCAATCATTGCGCTACTTATTTTTTGTGCAAATGCGTATCTTCTTTTCAACCGAACAAGGAGAGACACCATGAACATTCGTCAGAAGCTCGTACAGTATGCAGTCAATCGCCGCGCCGTTCGCGAACTGAGCCGCCTCAGCGACCACACCCTCAGCGACCTCGGCATTTCGCGCTCCGAAATCAACAGCGCCGTCTACGGCCGCTGATCCCAAAACGCTGCCCTCCAGTCAGCGATGCTCGCGATCATTTCCGCCATTGCACAGGCGGAGATCGCCCGAAAGGGCAAACCAGACAGCCAGTCTAATCCGGCCCAAAGAACCTGATCGTTTCCAAGGAAACAGAGACACGCGCTGATCGGAAATGTCCGCCATTAACCGATATCAACGCGCCAATCCCTCAGCCAGCTTTCAAGACGGCATGTCCCAGTCGAGCCAGTCGCGCATCAGCTGGTGGGCGATCGCCCCCTTGGGCGGCGATACCTGTTCGCCCGGATCCTGCGAGACGCCGGTGTTGCGGGCCAGCATGGCGGCCGTCTCGTCGCGCGTGAACCAGCGGCAATCCTCCAGCTCCCGATCATCACAGTGGATATCGCGTGACTTCGCCTCGGCGAAACATCCGATCATCAGCGTGTGCGGCATCGGCCAGGGCTGCGAGGCGTGATAGCGCACGCGGCCGATGCGGATACCGGATTCCTCCTGGGTTTCGCGGCGCACGGCGTGCTCGATCGTTTCTCCTGGCTCCAGGAAGCCGGCGAGACAGGAATACATGCCTTCGGGAAAATGCGGGCTGCGGCCGAGCAGGCAGAGGTCGCGCTCCAGATCGATCGTCAACATGATGACCACAGGGTCAGTGCGCGGAAACACCATGTGTTCGCAGGCGGTGCAGACCCGACGATAGCCGCCGGCCTTTCCTTCCATGACCGAGCCACACTTGCCGCAGAAGCGGTTTGTCGCGTTCCAGGTGAGGAGGCTGGAAGCCTGCGCGAACTGGCCCAGCACGGCGTCGGGCAGCATCTGCTGGCGATAGAGCGTGCGGCCATCGGCGAGTTTGAAGGGAGCGGGCAGGGTTTCTTCGGTAAGACCGATCGGTACGGCAAGACGCGGCTCGCCGTTCGGCAGGAAACCGAGCAGGATGGCATCGTCCAGCTGCGGTTCGAGACCGGCCAGCTCATAGGGCGCAAACAGTGGGTCGATGATCTTTTCGTCGTGTTTGACGACCAGCCTGCCGCCTGAAAAGGCAAAGACATGCGCGCCCTCCACCTTGAACGCAGCCTCGACGCAATCCTCGGCACGATGTTCGGACTGTCGATCCAGAGGGTTTTCGGCAAAGGCGACGAGCGTGCTCGGTTCGGGATGCGGGCTGCGCAGGTCGAAGATCGATTTCGTCATGTTCAGATGTTTTCCAGTATCTGTGCGGCCAATTTCTCGCGGTCCGCCGTCTGCCATGGCTCCGCCGTTCCATATCCCCAGACCGGACCCGGCCAGTTGGCATCGCCCTCGTTGCGGGCGATGACGTGGACATGAAGCTGGCGGACGATGTTGCCCAGCGCACCGATGTTGATCTTGGTCGCACCGGTGACCTTTTTCAATGCCGTTGCGACGAGGTTGGTCTCGAAGGAGAGCATGACCTGATCGAGAGGCGTCAGGTCGAAAACTTCCGATATGCCGTCGCGCTGGGGGACCAGCACCAGCCAAGGCCAGCGGCGATCATTCAGCAGCCGCAACTGGCACAGGCCGATCGGTGCGACCAGGAGGCTGTCGCGGGCGAGACGTTCGTCGAGATCAAAGGCAGGCAAGAAGTTCTCCCGTAGCGGCACTGCGATGTGCCGAGCAGTATTCTCGTTGTTTTGGAAACCGATAGCAGTTTTTTGAAGGCTTGGCTTGCATTTGGTTTCGATATTGCCGATATGAAGAGCGGGAGGTTGGTGGTGGACGAGCCACTCGCCAACCGGGTCAGGTCCGGAAGGAAGCAGCCCCAACGAGCCAGGCACGGGTCATCGTGCCAGCCTCCCACCCTTTTCCTTCTGTCCTTTCTGGACACGACTTGAAGCCGAGCGGCCCCATACCGGGGAAAAAAAGGGCGATGAGCGAAGATATCCTGATCCCACCCGCCGAAAAGCCTGCCGCCTACCGAGTGCTGGCGCGCAAGTATCGCCCGAAGGATTTCTCCGATCTCATGGTCGGCCAGGAGCCGATGGTGCGCACGCTCACCAACGCCTTCGAGACCGGCCGCATCGCCCAGGCCTATATGCTGACCGGCGTGCGCGGCGTCGGCAAGACGACGACCGCCCGCATCCTTGCACGCGCGCTGAACTACAAGACCGCCGAAATCGACAAGCCGACCATCGACCTGCGCATCCCCGGCGAGCATTGCCAGGCGATCATGGAAGGACGCCATGTCGACGTGATCGAGATGGACGCTGCCTCGCATACCGGCATTGACGATATCAGAGAGATCATCGAGCAGGTGCGCTACCGCCCTGTTTCGGCACGCTATAAAGTCTACATTATCGACGAAGTGCATATGCTCTCGACCCAGGCCTTCAACGGCCTGTTGAAGACGCTCGAAGAGCCGCCGGAGCATGTGAAGTTCATCTTCGCCACGACCGAAATCCGAAAAGTACCGATCACCGTCCTGTCGCGCTGCCAGCGCTTCGACCTGCGCCGCATCGGCGCATCCGATCTTGTCGGCCTGTTTACCACCATTCTCGGCAAGGAAGGCATTTCCGCCGATCCCGATGCCATGGCGATGATTGCGCGCGCGGCTGAAGGTTCGGCGCGCGATGGCCTCTCATTGCTCGATCAGGCCATCGCCCATGGCGGCGGCGTGGTCGAAGTCGAGGCCGTGCGCTCCATGCTTGGGCTTGCGGACCGGGCCCGGATCGTCGATCTCTTCCAGCACATCGTCACGGGCGACGTTGCTGCAGCGCTGCAGGAATTTGGCGGCCAGTACGAGGCCGGCGCCAGCCCCGCCGTGGTGCTGACAGACCTTGCCGATTTCACCCATCTCGTCACCCGGCTCAAATACGTCCCGGATGCAAGCGGCGACCAGTCCCTGAGCGAGATCGAACGCATTCGCGGGGCGGAATTCGCCGGCAGCATTGCGGTGACCACGCTGTCGCGCATCTGGCAGATGCTGCTTAAGGGCATTCCGGAGACCGAAAGCTCGTCGCGGCCGGCAGGGGCTGCGGAGATGGTCATCATCCGGCTTGCACATGCGGCACACCTGCCCTCGCCCGAAGATGCAGCGCGCCGGCTTCTGGAGCTTTCCGGCGCAGAGCCGCAAAGGCAACCGCCTGCGCCGAATGGCGCAAGTAGCGGCCATTCGCCGACAGCCTCGGGCAACACCCCGGCTCAGGCACGTCCGATCGACACCCAGCCTGCCCAGCGCGTGACCGGAAACGGCGCGACCATGCTGCGAGCAGTTCCTGATATCGTCGAACAGCCGGCGGCAATTTTGGGAAAGACCGAAGCCAGACCGGTTGAAGCGCCGATCGTCAGGCTCGAGCCGAAGGTTCCGATCCGCTCGGTGAGCGATATCGCCGACCTCTGCGCCACCAATCGCGATATTCGGCTGAAGACACTGGTGCGGGGCTTCGTGCGCCTCGTCAGCATCGAGCCCGGACGGCTGCAAATCAACCTGCCGGACGATGCGCCGAAAACGCTGGTCGGAGATCTGCAGAAAAAACTCGACGAATGGACCGGCACCCGCTGGATGGTCATCCTCAGCCGCGAGCCAGGCCAGCAGACGCTGATCGAGGCGGAAACGCAGGCGCAGGAACGGCGCGTCAGCGATGCCCGGCAGGACCCGGATGTCGCCGCCATTCTGGCCCGGTTTCCCGGCGCCAAGATCACCGACGTTCGCATCAAGGGGCCGGAGCCCGAATCGGAGCTGGCCCCCGTGGCCCTTTCCGTGGCGGAATCCGACGAAGGCGACATCCTTCCCGGCGACGACATCGAGCACTAAGTTAATCCCTATCGAGACAAGCAGGAGATCGCGATGCGTGACATCATGGGCATGATGGGCAAGGTCAAGGAAATGCAGGCCAAGATGGAGAAGATGCAGGAGGAAATCTCCGCTCTCGAAGTCGACGGCCAGTCCGGTGGTGGCCTTGTTTCCGTCCGCATGGATGGCAAGGGCAACCTCAAGGGCATCAAGATCGATCCGTCGCTCTTTAAGGAGGACGACGTCGAGATCCTCGAAGACCTGATCGTCGCTGCCCACAAGGACGGCAAGGACAAGGCCGAGGCGATCACTGCCGAAAAGACCCGCGAACTGACCGCCGGCCTGCCGATCCCGCCCGGCATGAAACTGCCTTTCTGATCAGCGGCTTCACAAGCCAGTCGTGACCGGGATCTTGCGTCAATCCTGCATCGGCAGGAAGGACGGGCCGACGATGCGGACCTTGCGCGGCCGATCGGTGACCAGGCTGCGGCTGCCGCGCAGGCCGACATCGCTCATCAGGCTCATATTCATGGCGAGCATCGGCACCGGCACGACAGGATTGTCGGCAGAAACACCGAGATCGACGGCCTCGTTGACCGGGCTGCGGGCGAGCACGGTCTTGTAGTAGCGCGCCATGTCGCAGGTCCGGACCGGCACCGCGACACGATAGGCCCCGGCGCCCGGCAGATCGGCGTAGCGCTTGCCCGTCGTCAGCGAGACCATGTCATCGGCAACCCGCTCCGCCCCGGCCATCCGGAAGACGTCCATCTCCGCATCCTCGCAAATGAACTGGCATTGCACGACGATCTTGTCCGTGTCGCGCGAGCGGCCGTAGCCGGAATTCGGGGATGGGAAATAATAGCCATCCGACAGCCGGACGCACATGGTTTCCATGCTTGCGGATTGAACGGACGTCGCACGGTGCATCGGGTTGGCTTGCGCCCGGATGCTGCGTGATTTTTCAGGCTGCTCTGCGCGAGGCTGCTTCACCGCGGTGGCGAACATCTTCGCTTCGCCGGCCGGGCGTGCGCAGCGAGCCGCCAGTGCCGTCCGTCCAGAGATTTTCGCGAGCCGCTGGCCGGCCTGCGATATGCGGCCTGAGATCTCACGGCAAGCCAGGGATGATTTTCCCAAGGTGCAGCCGTATTTGTCGCCGAGCGCCTGATTGGCTTTAATCTGGCGGCGCAGGCTTGCGGCTTCGGTGCTGCGGCCGGCAGAGGACGCGACCGGTGTCGCCGAACAGTTGCCAGCCCCGGCGACAGCCGGAACGGCAAGGGACAACGCGACGGCAACAACCATCACCGGAAGCCTGAACACCTTGCCTGCCTGTTTCGCGAATTCCTGCATGACGACCCCATCCCGGTGCTGTTTTGCATGACAACGCGCACGCCCTCTACAACGGCGAAAGCCGAGGTGATTGGTGGGTGCAAGGCATGCTTGATCATCAATTTCTCGCGACCGACTGATAGGGATCAGGGCGTCGCGACAGGCTCTCTCATAGAAAAAGAAAGCGCTGAAATAAAGCGGGACTTGATGGAATGGTTAAGGTCCGGGTGCCGCGGTTTGTGTCGCGGTTTGTGCTGCAGCCAATCACCCGCCTGACAGCTTTGCGCGCAGTTTGTGGTGGATCGGAGCGGCAAGATACCGGGCGCGATCGGCACCGGACAAATTGCGTCCATAGGTTTCGAGCATTTCCGGCATACAGATACGGTCGCCGGAAAAGGGGGCGTAAGTGACGGCTTCGCCGGCCTGGACGCTTCCCTCCTTCAGGACGCGACAGTAAAATCCCGGCCGTGCAGCCTTGTAGAAACGCTTGGCAAAACCGGGATCCCGCATTCTGGCGGCGAAGGTGGCGCAGGGGATGCGCGTCGAGGTCACCTCGAGCAGGATATGTCCGGTCGCGAACCGGTCGCCAACCGATATGCTGCGACTGTCGACGCCCTCGATCACCAGGTTTTCGCCGAACGTTCCCGGGACCAGACTGTCGCCAAGTTCAGCCGACCACCAGTCGAGATCAATCGAGCCCATGCCATAGATAGCCTGATCGACACCGCCGTGGTGCTTGCGATTGCAGATCGCGTCGCCGATCAGTCCTTGGCGATCGACCATCACCGGTGTCTCGACCGGATGCTTGAAAATGCCCGTCTTGTAGGACTTGCCGGGCAGCCTCTCGGCACTGCCGGTGCAGACGGCAAGGATGGACATGGATGGCATTGCTTCTGGCCTCGTTCGGATGATGGAAAACCGCCTGTAGCGATTCCGTTCGCAACAGATATGGGATAGAAACCCCGCATGGCAAAGCGAGTCACCGGTCCGGAAATCGAAAAACTGATCCAGCTCCTGGCAAAGGTGCCGGGGCTTGGACCGCGCTCGGCACGGCGGGCAGCGCTGCACCTCGTCAAGAAGAAGGACCAGCTGCTGGGGCCGCTTGCCGATGCCATGGGGGAAGCGCACCGCAAGGTCCGGATCTGCTCCTGCTGCGGCAATGTCGATACGATCGATCCCTGCAGCGTCTGTTCGGACGAGCGCCGCGACAACAGCGTCATCATCGTCGTCGAGGATGTGTCCGATCTCTGGGCGCTGGAGCGGGCGAGCACGATGAACACCGCCTATCATGTGCTGGGCGGAACATTGTCGCCACTCGACGGCGTTGGCCCTGACGATATCAATATTCGCGGGCTGGTGGAGCGCATCACCAAGGGTGGCGTGCGCGAACTGATCATCGCGGTCAACGCCACCGTCGAGGGCCAGACGACGGCGCATTACATCACCGACCAGCTGGAAGGCCTTGGCGTCAAGATCACGCGGCTCGCGCATGGTGTGCCTGTGGGCGGCGAACTGGACTATCTGGACGAAGGCACGCTGACGGCAGCGCTGAGAGCGAGGACGGCGATTTGAAGATGATGATGCAAAGATGGCGGGCACCCGCAATGGCAACGGTGCTGGCGAGCCTGTTGGCGCTCCTGCCTCTGCCGTCGCAGGCGGCGACAAAAGCCGAGACAGAAGCGCAGTTTCGGAACTGGCTTCAGACGGAGCTCTGGCCGGAAGCGCAAAAGACCGGCATTGCGGCAGATGCCTTCAAATCTGCCTTTGCCGGCGTCAAGCTCAACTGGGACCTGCCCGATCTCGTCCTGCCCGGATCCAAGCCGGCCGGCGACCGCAAGCAGAGCCAGGCTGAGTTCTCCTCTCCCGGCTCCTATTTCTCCGAAAAGCGCCTCCAGGGTCTGGCGGCGACGGGCCGGTCGCTGGCGAAGACGCATGCGGCAACGCTGCGACGGGTGGAAAAGACCTATGGCGTTCCCGCCGGGATCGTCGTTGCCATCTGGGGCCGCGAATCTGGCTTCGGGCGGGCAAAGATTCCGCATCCGATCATCGACGTTCTCGCCACCAAGGCCTTTCTCTCGACACGGCCGGAGCTTTTCCGGCGCGAGTTGATCGCCGCCCTGCATATTCTCGACAGCAAGGATGTGAAGGAAGCAGACATGCGCGGCTCCTGGGCCGGTGCCATGGGCCAGCCGCAGTTCCTGCCGTCGAGCTTTCTCGAATATGCCGTCGATTTCGACGGAGACGGCCGCCGTGACATCTGGAATTCGGTTCCCGATACGCTGGGGTCGATCGGACACTACCTGTCGAAGAAGGGCTGGCAGCGCGGCCGCGACTGGGGCTTCGAAGTCTATATCCCGGCCAATATCTCCTGCGCGCAGGAAGGCCCCGATCTGGCAAAGCCGATTTCCAGCTGGGTTTCCGACGGCATCGAGCGGGCCTCCGGCAAAGCGTTTCCATCAGGCGAAGCGCGGGCGAGCGGCATGATGCTGGTGCCCGCCGGCCGCAATGGTCCTGAGTTCATCGTCACGCCGAATTTCTACGTGATCAAGGAATACAACAATTCCGACCTCTATGCCCTGTTCATCGGCAATCTCGCCGACCGGATTTCCGGCGGCGGCGGAGCCTTCAAGGGGCCTTGGGGCGATGTCGGCAAGATGTTGCGTTCGGATGTCGCCGCGATGCAGCGGGCCCTCGAGGCCAAGGGGTATGATGTCGGCGGCTCGGACGGGTTGCCGGGCTACAAGACGCGCCGGGCGCTGGGCGACTGGCAGGCGAAGACCGGCATCGAACCGACATGTTTCCCGGACACGTCGCTGAAGGCGAAACTGCGATAGACGGCATTTCCCCTCAGCGGCCTGACCTTCTGTCCATCGCGACGGGGAGAAGGTCAGGCAGCGCCTGGGATCAGGCTTTTGTCAGCTTGAGGATCGTCGACCCGCCGCCACGGCTTTCGGTGACGGCATAAATGCTCCCGTCCGGTCCGACCTTGACATCGCGGATGCGTGCATCGAGCGGCACATGCTCCTCGAACGTCACCCGGTCATTCTCCATGTGCAGTACCACCAGGCCCTGCGTCACAAGGCCGCCGATGAGAAAGGCGCCCTTCCATTCCGGCACGGCATCGTCGTCATAAAACACCATGCCGGACGGGCCAATGACCGGATCCCAATAATAGACCGGCTGTTCGGTGCCCGAAAGCGCGGTGATACCATCGCCGATCTCGCCGCCGCTGTATTCGATCCCGTAGGTCACCTTCGGCCAGCCGTAATTCTTGCCGGCTTCCGGCCGGTTCAGCTCGTCGCCGCCTTTCGGGCCATGTTCGACTGTCCATAGCCGGCCCTGCCCATCAAGGGCTGCTGCCTGCAGGTTTCGGTGACCGTAGCTCCAGATTTCCGGCATCGCGCCATCTGTGCCGACCAGAGGATTGTCGGCCAGTGCCTTGCCGGTCGTATCGATGCGGAAGACCTTGCCGAAGCCGCTTTTCACATCCTGCGACTGGACCCGTGTCTGCCGGTCCGAGCGCTCGCCAACCGTGACGTAAAGTTCACCTGCCGGACCGAAGACGAGGCGCGATCCGTAGTGCTTGTCGCCATCATAGGTCGGCATCTGCCGGAAGATGACCTTGGCATCCTGGAGTTCTGCGCCATCCCCAGACAGCACAAGCTTTGCTGAGGCCACCGAGGTGCCGTTGCCACCATCGCGCGGCTCGGAGAAGGAGAAGAAGATCAGTCCGGACCTGTCGAAATCAGGTGCCAGTGCAACGTCGAGCAGGCCGCCCTGGCCGGCGGCGTCGACCGCTGGCACGCCTGCGAGCGCGGCACTGGCCTTGCCGTCCGTGCCGACGATGTGCATCGTGCCTTCCTTGGCTGTGACGAGCATGCGGCCATCCGGCAGGAACTCCATCGACCAGAGATGCGGCAGGCCTTCGGCCACAACCTGCGTCTCGATCGTCGGCATCTGTGCCGGCTGGGACGCGCGCGTCTGGCCTTCAAAGGCGGGCTTCTGGTCGGTGCCGTTCGGCTGGCGGGTCTCGACCGGGCCACTGGACGACTGGGCCAAGACCTGGCCCGCCAGAAACACGGACAGCATGGTTCCGCCAATGAGAAGGGTCTTCGATCGCATAAAATGTCTCCTGTCGTTCCTCGCGCGGATGCGCATGTCGAAACAGAAACCCGACAATGTGGCATTCGTTGCAAGAGGCGTGATCAACTCGTGATCAAGAAGAGGTTATCTGCCCCAATGGCATTTCGGCCGAAGTCGCCGCGTCGGATCGCTGCCGGCGCGGCATGTGTGAGCGAAGTGCGCCCCGGGCCTGAGGTGCTAGTTCGTCACGCTCGCCAGATAGGCGATGATCTCTTTGCGCTGCTCGCCGTTCGGGACGCCGATCGCCATGCGCGTTCCCGGCACCAGCTTTGCCGGAGCGGCGAGGAACTGGTCGAGCGTCGCTACATCCCAGGTCAGGCCTGAGGCTTTGAGCGCGGCTGAATATTTGAAGTCGGTTGCAGCACTGGCGCGTCCCACCACGCCGACAAGATTTGGACCGGCGGGAGAATTCTTGCCGGGCGTGAGAGAGTGACACGCCTGGCATCTCTGCTTGAAAAACCTGGCGCCGGCATCCAGTTCCTGCGCATCGGCCGACCCTGCCACGGCGAGCGTCAGTGTCAGCAATGGCCCGAAAACCCTGTTCATTTGCATGGGAAACATCTCCGTAAGAACCGTGTCGTTGCCGCCAGTGCGGCCAAGCGCGTACTCCCCGGCCTGTCATAACCGGGGAGTACGCTTGGACAAGGCGTCAGGCGCTGAGCGACTTGGCAAACGGCATCACGCGGATCCGCTTTCCAAGCGCCTTGTAGATGGCATTGGCAACGGCAGGGCCGATGGGCGGAACGCCCGGTTCACCGATACCGGACGGCGGATTGGCCGAGGCGAGGATATGAACCTCGACGGAGGGCATCGCGTCGATCCGAAGCGGCGTGTACATGTCGAAGTTTGCCTGATCGACAGTGCCACCGGACAGGGTGATTTCCTCGGCAAGAATGGCGCCCAGACCGAACCCTATGCCGCCCTCGACCTGTGCGCGAACCTGATCCGGATTGATCACCAGACCGCAATCGACTGCGGCAACGACACGCTCGACCTTGATGCCGCCACTGTCATTCAGCGAGACCTCGGCGATCTGCGCAACGACCGTACCGAAACTTTCGGCGACGGAGACCCCACGGAAACGCCCGGCAGCCACGGGTTTTTCCCATTCCGCCTTTTCCGCAACCATCTTCAGAATAACCGCATGGCGCGAATCCGGCTCAAGCATAGACAGGCGGAATGCGATCGGATCCTTGCCGGTGGCCTCGGCGATTTCGTCGAGAAACACTTCGGCGGCAAAAGCCGTGTGGGTGGAGCCAACCGAACGCCACCAGAGAACGGGAACGCCGACCTCTGTCGTCGTCAGGCCGATCGTCTGATTGGGGATGGCATAGGGCAGGTTGTTCGCGCCTTCGACGGATGTCGGATCGACCCCGTTCTTGACCATGCCGTCAAACATGGTCTTGCCCATGATCGACTGGCCCACCACATGATCGCTCCAGGCAACCAGTTGTCCGTCTGCGTCGATCCCGGCTTTCATCTGGTGGACATAGGCGGGGCGGTAGCGCCCTGCACGCATGTCGTCTTCACGGGTCCATTGCACCTTGACCGGCGCCCTGTAGCCGATCGCCTTGGCGACATAGACCGACTCGACGACGACGTCGCCATCGAACACCGCCCGACGGCCGAAGCTGCCGCCCGTTTTCATGACATGCAACTGAACCTTGTCCGGCGTCACGCCGGCGATCTGGCTGGCAAGCATCTGGTAAACATCGGGGAACTGATGGCCACCCCAGATTTCCAGCGTGCCGTCATCATTCTTGCGCGCCACGGCATTCAACGGCTCGATCGCCGCATGCGACAGATACGGGAATTCGAACGTGGCCTCCATGACCCTGGCGGACGACGCAAAACCGGCATCGGCATCGCCATCCTTGCGCGCGATCGCCGCCGGTGCCTTGCCGGCAATGTCCTTGTACATCGCCATGAGTTCGGGTGTGCCGCGTTTTTCGGCAGCGCTCTCGTCCCAAACCGCAGTGACGGCCTCGCGACCCTTGATCGCAGCCCACATCGTCTCGGCAACCACAGCCACGCCGCGCGGCGTCTCGACCACATCGACGACACCCTTGACGGATCGCGCCGCCGTCGCATCGAAGGACTTGAGCGTTGCCCCGAACAAAGGCGGGTGGATCATGACGGCCGTCAGCATGCCGGGCAGTTTGACGTCGATCGTGTACTGTTCCGTGCCGTTTGCCTTGCGGGCGCTGTCGAAGCGTTTGAGCTTTTCATTGCCGATCAGCTTCCAGTCGGCCGGCGCCTTGAGCGTTACCTCGGCCGGTGCAGGCAGGGTCGCTGCCTTGGCGGCAAAGGTGCCGAAGCCGCCGCTCTTGCCCGAGACATGGGACAGAACGCCATTTTCGACGGTGATGTCCGATGCGGATACTCCCCAGTCGGACGCGGCCGCAGCAACCAGCATCGCCCGAGCCGTTGCCCCTGCTGTGCGATAGCGCTCAAAGGAGGTAAACATCGATGTCGAACCGCCGGTCCCCTGGAGCGTGCCGCCGAACGCGATATTGCCATAGGCCTTCACATTGCCGGCGACGCCGAGAACCTCGATGGTCGACCAGTCGGCATCGAGTTCTTCGGCGACCAGCGTGGCAAGACCATTATAGGATCCCTGCCCCATCTCGAACTGGGACGACAGAACGGTGACCTTGCCATCGGCATCGATTGTCAAATAGGGCGTAAAGGCAAGGGCATCGGCTCCCGAGCCGGCCGTCCCGCTGGCGGCGGCAGGCGTTGCGGCAAGCACGTGATAACCAATGGCGACGCCGCTGCCGGCGGCAAGCGCGCCGAGCAGGAACTGGCGTCGGGATGCCTGGATTTTTTGCCCAGGCAGATGAAGGGATTGCATCAGTTTCGGGATCATGACTTAGGCCTCCAAGCGTTTCGAAGCTTCGTGAATCCCGGCGCGGATCCTGTGATAGGTGGCGCAACGACAGAGATTGCCGGTCATCGCGGCGTCGATATCGTCGTCGGTGGGCTTCGGATTGTTGGTCAACAGATCGGTCACCGACATGATCTGTCCCGACTGACAGTAGCCGCATTGCGGAACATCGAGATCGGCCCAGACCGTTTGCACCGTCTCAGCGACCTTTCCGGACAATCCTTCAATGGTGGTGATCCTGGATTCGCCGATATCCCCAACGAAGGTCTGGCAGGAGCGCACGGGCGAACCGTCCAGGTGAACCGTGCAGGCGCCGCATTGTGCCATGCCGCAGCCGAATTTCGTACCCGTCAGCCCGACCAGATCACGGATCGCCCACAGGAGCGGCATATCCGCTTCGGCCTCGATCTCATGCGCCGTGCCATTGATGGTTAAAGTCACCATGGTGTTCTCCCTGCGTTTCAACGCCTGATCTCTGTGCCTCCGGCCATGGTTATGCCGAGCTGCAGGAAGCCTATAAGACCGTGGCGTGGGGGAACAGGCGCAATCCTGCTTTTTTATTGCCCAATCCTGTCAGATTGGACGACTTCGTATTCTTCAATGTGCGAGGATCAGGGACAGAACCGGGTCCGCTATGGCCGCGGGAAACGAAAATCTATGCGACGGAGCCAGCCCGGATGGCGATGTCGGTGCTCATGATCCCCTTCATATCGCGAAGCGGAGGATGGCCGAACATGCGGCGATATTCCCGACTGAATTGCGTCGGGCTCTCATAGCCGACCGTGAGCGCGGCCGTCGCAACGTCTATCGATCCGGCAAGCATCAGTTCCCGCGCATGGTGCAGCCGCAGATGTTTCTGGAACTGGAGCGGGCTCATGCCGGTCATGGCCCGGAATTGGTGGTGCAATGTGGAGATGCCCATTCCGGCCAGGTCGGCAAGGTCATCGATGCGGAGCTGTGCCGTGTAGTTATCCTTCACCCAGGCGACGGCTTTCGCAACGCGGTTGCTGTTTGTCCCGGAGAGCACAAAACGGCGCAACCGGGCACCCTGATCGCCGGTCAGCAGCCGATAGAAGATCTCAGCCTGGATGTGAGCAGCCATGAAAGGCAGATCATCAGGGGAATTCGTCAATGAAATCAACCTTAGAAAGGCATCGAACAGCTCTGGAGTGGCCACCCCCACCGCAACGCCGCGATCACGATTGGTGATGTCGGCCGGCTGCAGATTGTGGTCGACGATCAGGCGCCGCATCGTGTCCAGGTTCAGGCGCAGCGTCGCGGCAACGTAGGGCTCATCGACAGTCGCCGTCCGGATCTGGCCTTTCATCGGCATGCCGACGGCGGTGAGGAAGAAGGCACTCTCGTCATAAACCATCGCTTCGTCGCCAACCTCGACGAATTTCCGACCCTTGATGATCAGCGACAGGCTTGGTTCGTAGACGCTGGAAAACGGCCCGGCAGGCTCGACGAGACGGTACAGCGATAGCCCCGGAACCTGATGTCGAACATTCAGGCCATCCCAGGGCAATGTTGAAATCACCTCGAGTATGCGCGCCCGGATCGGGCAGGTCTGCGCCAGCAGGGCCTTGCAGTCTGACATCCCGTGATCCATCGAAACCTCCCGCTGGACGGCGATGCCGCCTCGAAACCTTCAGCGGATTCTCTACATTTTTTCTGCATGCAAGACAATCAGGCAGGAATGGTTCAGCACCGTCTGCGCAACCGTCAAATGATCCGCCCACGGGCGGCGACCGGCCAGACGGCGGAAATCGCGCCGTGTTCGACGATATGAACCGCATCGACCATGTTGGTAACAACGCACGCATGGTTCGGCACGATGCGCAGCCGGTCGCCGACCTTCAGATTGATCGCGCCATCGCTGACGAGACGCCCGTGTTCCTCCGAGAGCTGGTCGATGGTGATGTCGTCCCGGCCCAGCACGTGGCCGTAGCCCGACAGGCCAAGCAGATCGGAGGTCAGCGTCTTGGAGCCGGCATCGATGATGGCGCGGTTGCGTGATGGCACCGAAACGACGGTGGCCAGCACCGTCAGGGCGCAGTCGTCCCAGCTGCAGACACCGCGCGAGACGAGCGAGCGGTCGTTGTAGATGTAGGTTCCGGGGCGATATTCTGTGCTCACCGGTGCCTCGGCCGCCGCCATCATCGAGGGCGTGCCGCCGGAGGTGATCACCGGAACCGCAATCCCGGCCGCCTCGATCAGGCTTTTCGCATGCGTCATGAACGTCTGGACGGCCAATGCACCGCCGGCCGGGGGATAGGTCATCAGGCCGCCAAACACCAGGCCGGGCGCATCGGCAATCCGCCGGGCAAGGGCTGCCGCTTCTTGCGGGCTCGACACGCCGCAACGATCGGCACCGGTGTTGCATTCGACCAGAACCGTCAGGGGTGCGGGTTCCGATGCGAATGTCGACGACAGTCCGTCAAGCACGGTCTCGTTGTCGGCGACGACGCTCAGCGCCACCTTGCGGGCAAGGGCTGCCAGAGCATCGCGTTTCTCCTCGCCAAGGATGTTGTAGGTGATCAGCACGTCGCGAATATCAGGGCTGCCGGCCACCATCGCCTCGGCTTCCGAGACCTTCTGGCAGGTGATGCCGATGGCGCCGGCCGACAGTTGCATCTCGGCCAGTTGCGGCAGCTTGTGTGTCTTGATGTGCGGGCGAACCTTCAGCCCGTGCTTATCGGCATAGGCCTGGAAGCGCTCGATGTTGCGGCGGACGATCTCGAGATCGATGAGAACGGCCGGAGTGTTTGCGGTCTCTAATGCCGATTGCGCCTTGTCCATGGGATCCTCCAAAAGAAAGTTCGATGCAATTTCAGGCGGAAGGAGACGCTGCATCGCTGTTGTGCAGATTCCCGGCCGACCGAGTCTTGACAATTTATGCGTCCTGTCACTGAATACGTCAATCCGGTAAAACAGACGCATGTCCGCAATACTGGACATAACAATCGATCAAAGGGGATCATCATGACAGTTTCAGTCCGAACCAGCGCGCTTTCGCTGGCAGCAGCCTTCCTCCTTTCCGCCCTTCCGGCCACAGCACAGCAGGCAACCAGCAGGCTCGACGAGGTGCTTGCACGCGGTCATCTCGTTCTGGGCACCGGCAGCACCAATGCGCCTTGGCATTTCAAGAGTGCCGAAGACAAGTTGCAGGGGTTTGACGTCGACATGGGCCGCATCGTTGCCAAGGCGCTGTTCGGCGATCCCGACAAGATCGAATATGTCAATCAGTCCTCCGATGCGCGCATCCCGAACATCACGACGGACAAGGTGGATCTGACCTGCCAGTTCATGACCGTGACCGGTGAACGCGCCCAACAGATTGCTTTCACCATTCCCTACTACCGCGAAGGCGTCGGCCTGATGCTGAAGGCAGACGGCAAATATGCCGATCATGCGGCCCTGAAGGCCGGCGGCTCATCCGTCACGGTTGCCGTGCTGCAGAACGTCTATGCCGAGGCGATGGTGCATGCCGCCCTGCCCGAGGCGACCGTTGACCAGTATGAATCGGTCGACCTGATCTATCAGGCGCTCGAATCCGGCCGTGCCGACACGGTGGCGACCGACCAGTCTTCCCTCGCCTGGTACATGACGCAGAACCCCGGTCGCTACACCGATGCCGGCTATGGCTGGAACCCGCAGACCTATGCCTGCGGCGTCAAGCGCGGCGATCAGGATTGGCTGAACTTCGTCAACACCGCCCTGCATGAGGCGATGACCGGCGTCGAGTTCGATTTCTATGCGACATCCTACAAGACCTGGTTCGGCAAGGAACTGGCACCGCCGACCATCGGCTTCCCGGTCGAGTTCCAGTAACAGCGGACCAAGACCATCGGGACGAAGGGTTTGCCCTTCGTCCTTCCTCCACCCTCTCCGGCAGGATGCCGCCATGGGTTATACCCTCAATTTTGCCGTCGTCTGGCGCAACTTCGACCAGCTTCTCGAAGGCCTCGCCCTCAGTCTCGGGCTGGCTTTCGTCTCCATCCTGATCGGCGCTGCGATCGGGCTTCTGGTTGCCTTTGCGCTGATCGCCAAAAGCGGCTGGATCAAGCGGCCCGCGGCCACCTATGTGACTGTTATCCGCAACCTGCCGATTCTGGTGCTTGTGCTTTTTGCCTATTTCGCCCTGCCGCAGATGGGCGTTCGCCTCGGCAAGCTGGAAAGCTTTGTCGCCGTGCTGTCGATCTATTCCGGGGCCTATCTGGCCGAAGTGTTTCGCGCGGGCCTGATCTCGATCCCGAAAGGCCTGACAGAGGCCGGGCTGGCGATCGGGCTGACGCCCATGCAGATCCGGACATCGATCATCGTGCCGCTGATGCTGCGCAACGTGCTGCCATCGCTTTCCTCGACGGTGATCTCGCTGTTCAAGGATACATCGCTGGCTGCCGCCATCGCCGTGCCGGAACTGACCTTCGAGGCACGCAAGATCAATGTCGAGAGTTTTCGGGTTATCGAGACATGGATAGTCGCATCCGGTCTCTATGTCGCCACCTGCTCCGTTCTGGCTGCGCTGATGCGTTTCGCCGAACGCCGCCTGTCGGTTCCGAGGTGATGCCATGATGGATCTTTCCGCTTTTCTAGACCAGATCTGGATTGCCCGTCTTGCCATCCTCAAGGGCCTCGGCATCACGATCTCGATCTCGGCGCTCTCGATCATCGTCGGTTCGCTGCTGGGCGTGCTTGTCGGGCTATCGCTTGTCTATGGCAATCGCGCACTGCGGTTCGTCGTGCGCGTCTATACGGATTTCATCCGGGGCACGCCTGTTCTCGTGCTTGTCCTTGCCAGCTATTACGTTCTCTCCACCATCGGCATCGATCTTGGACCTTTCCAGGCCGGCGTGTTTGCGCTTGCGGTGTTCTGCTCGTCGCATGTCGGCGAAATCGTGCGCGGCGGCCTGCAGGCGATCCCCAAGGGCCAGACGGAAGCCGCCAAGGCGATCGGGCTGACCTTCAACCAGACCTTTGCCTATGTGCTCTGGCCGCAGGCCCTGCGGCAAATCCTGCCGGCCTGGGTCAATACAGCCGCCGAGATGGTCAAGGCCTCGACGCTGCTGTCGGTGATCGGCGTCGCCGAGCTTTTGCTGCGGACGCAGGAAATCATCTCGCGCAATTTCATGAGCCTGCAATTCTATTTCCTGGCCGGCTTTCTCTACTTCGTCATCAATTACGGGATCGAGCAGTTCGGCAAATATGTCGAGCGCAAGACCGCCGTTCCCTCGTAAGGCCGTCAGACATGAGCAAGGTACTTCTCGAAATACAGGGTTTGCGAAAGCAGTACGGCATCGTCGAGGTGCTGAAGGGCGTCGATTGCACGATGCGGGAAGGCGAGGTGATCTCGATCATCGGCTCCTCCGGCTCCGGTAAGACGACAATGCTGCGCTGCATCAACATGCTGGAGGACTTCCAGGGAGGCCACATCCGGCTCGAGGGCGAGGAGATTGGCTATGAGCACAGCGGTTCCTCCCGACGGCGCAAGAGCGAAAAGGAAATTGCCCGCCAGCGGGCGCTGACCGGCATGGCCTTCCAGCAGTTCAACCTCTTCCCGCACATGACGGCAGCGCAGAACGTCATGCTCGGCCTGGTCAAGGTCAAGAAAATGTCCCACGACGAGGCCCGTGTTCTGGCGGAAAAGTGGCTTGACCGGGTTGGCCTGTCAGCCCGCGCCGATACCTATCCCGGCCAGTTGTCCGGCGGTCAGCAGCAGCGCGTGGCGATTGCCAGGGCCATCGCCATGGCGCCGCGCCTCATGCTGTTTGACGAGGTCACCTCGGCGCTTGACCCGGAACTGGTCGGCGAAGTTCTGCAGGTGATCAAGGCACTGGCCGCAGACGGCATGAGCATGCTGCTCGTCACCCATGAAATGCGCTTTGCCTATGAGGTTTCCTCGCGGGTGATTTTCATGAACCAGGGCGTGATCTGCGAGGAAGGCGACCCGAAGGAGATGTTCGCGAAACCAAGGACAGAACGGCTCGCGGAGTTCCTCAAGACATCCAGCTTCAACTGAAGGGAATGCGGAAAGGCGAGACGTGGTTTTGCGTTCGCATCCCGTTCCAAGCAAAAGAGAGAAAAGACTGATGACGATTAAACGTTATGGCGCCGGCGAAACCGGCGCAGGCGGACAGCCCCTTCCCTTCGCCCGCGCTGTGGAGGCCAATGGCTGGCTCTACGTCTCCGGCCAGGTGCCGATGGAAAACGGCGAGATCGTCCGCGGCGGCATCATTGCCGAGAGCCGCAAGGCCATCGAAAACCTGATCGCCATCCTGCACGAGGCAGGCTACGGCATCGAGGATGTGGTGCGCGTCGGCGTCTGGATCGACGATCCCCGTGATTTCTGGAGTTTCAACGCCGTCTATGCCGACTATTTCGGCGCGAACCCGCCGGCCCGCGCCTGCGTTCAGTCGCGAATGATGGTGGATTGCAAGGTCGAAGTCGATTGCGTCGCCTATCGCGCCGACAGGACTTGAAATGCCGGGCGCGGCTTGCAAAGGTCGCGCTCATCGTTTTGACAGGGACAGACGGAATGGCTGACGGCGCAGAAGACATCGTATCGCGGCGCACGCGGGGCCTTGATCGCGCCTTCGAGATCCTCGAATTCCTGCGCATCAAACGCCAGCCGATGCGGCCCAACGAAATTGCCGTCGAGATCGGCGCGCCGCGCTCGTCGGTCTACGAACTGGTCAACCTCCTGCTGCGCCACGGCATGCTCGACTACCAGGGCGGCGACGGCCGGGTCTTTCTCGGGCGCAAGCTCTATTTCCTCGGCACCGCCCATGCCGAGCAATTCGACCTGATGCGCGAATCCGAGGATGTCCTGGCGCATCTTGCGGAGGAAACCCGCGAAACCGCGCAGATGTGCCTTCTCGAGGGTCACAAATATACCGTTGCCATGATGCGCGAGGGTAGCCGCGCCTTCCGGATCTCGTCGAATATCGGCGAACTCGTGCCGATCCCGTGGACGGCGTCGGGCCGCCTGCTCCTGGCGCATCTGACCGACGAGGAGATCGTCGCCTTCATTCCGGAAGAGGATTTCATGCTGCCGAACGGCCAGCGGCTCGATCCCTCGCGCTTCATCGCCGAAGTCCGCCAGGCCGCGCTGGACGGCTATTTCACCTTCAACAGCGAAGTGGCGAATTTTACCCATTGTTTCGCCGTGCCGGTACGCCAGTCCGACGGTCAATGCGTGGCGACCCTGTGCCTTGTTGCCCCCAAGGAAGACGGCTTGCGGCATTGGCGGACACATCTCGACAGCCTTTTGGGCGCCGCCCGCGCCCTGTCCGAGAAACTCGGCTACAATGGCCGCCGCGAGGACACACGGCGGGTCAAGTGAGCATCGGCTTTAAGCCCGCAGCGCACAGGCGTTCATACCACGTCGAGCGGCTTCAGAAACTCTGACACTGTCGCAAGGCACAGCGCTTTTTCCTCGACATGCGGCATGTGGCTGGAATTTTCGAACACCACCCAGCGGCATCCGGGCACACGTTCGACATAGGGACGGACGACCTCCGGCGTTGCCTCGTCATGGCGGCCGGAGATCAGCAGTGTCGGGGCTTCGATCTGCGGCAGGCGATCCTCGATCGTCCAGTCCTTCATCGTGCCGATCACATGGAACTCGGTCGGCCCGTTCATATTGCGATAGACGGTATTATCCTCGTCCATGATCGCAAAGGTTCGCGCCACCTCGGGCGGCCAGGGCGAGACGCGGCAGACATGGCGGTCATAGAAGACACGCGAAGCAGCGATATAGTCGGGATGAGTGATCGTACCGGCGTCCTCATGCTTCAGGAGCATAGCCTGGACATCGCCCGGCAGTTCGCGACGCAACCGGTTGGCCTCGGCGACCCAGGTGTGCATGTTGGCCGGCGAGTTGGCGATGACAAGCGCCTTCAGGCCCTTCGGCCGGCGCACCGCGTGTTCGGCGCCGAGCATGCCGCCCCAGGACTGCCCGAGAAAGGCATAACGATCCGCGATCCCGAGATGGACGAGGAGGGCGTCCAGTTCTTCGAGAAACAGCGAAACGGTCCAGAACTCCGGCCCCTTGTCCGGCAGGCGCGTCGAATTGCCGTTTCCAAGCTGGTCGTAATGGATGACGGGGCGGCCATCGAGCGCCGCGATGTCCTTGAAGCTATCGACATAGTCATGGGTGCAGCCCGGTCCGCCATGGGCGATGACAAGCGGCAGGAGCGGCGAAGCCAGCGACCCGGTGATGCGGTACCAGGTCCGGTAGTCGCGAAATGGCAGATAGGATTCCTGAACTTCGACCGATGCCACGTCTCATCTCCATGCGGTTGTTCCGATGGAGAAAGCATACTGTCCGGATTCAGGCGGCGGCAGCTATCACAAGTAATAGGATGGCGGCTCTTCCAGCAGGCGATAATGGGTGGCACGCACCACCGCCTGTGTCCGGTTCTTCGCCCCGAGCTTCTTGGCGGCGGCGTTGAGGTGCATGACGACGGTCGGAACCGCGCGACCGATGACACGGGAAATCTCCTTGGCCGACAGTCCGTCGGCCGAGTGGCGCAGGCATTCCCGCTCGCGATTGGTCAGGTGCGCCCGCGTTCCGGTTTTCGCTGTGTCATCGAAGGCCGCATAGGCAGCCTCGTGGAAAACATGGGCCATGAGCCCGAAATCGGCCATATGGCGCTCGGCGTCGCCCTGAAATCCCTTTCCTGCACCGAAGCGAACACCCGTCACGGTGGCACAGTCGCCGCGCGGCAGGTGGACCGGCACGGTCACGCCGCAGGACATGTTGCGCTCGTAGAGATAGCGCGACACCGGCGCGCTGCGCTCGTCGAGAAAACGGTTGATCTGCGTCCCGGCCGTCTGATCGTAGTTCCAGAAGAATGGCGTGGTCGTGCGCATTGCCAGAAGTTGCACGGGATCGATGCGGAAATATTCGCGATCGAACCAGTATTCCCGCATGTCCTCGGAAATGTTGCGCAGCTTCAGGAGCGAAGGCAACATCAATGCGCCGTCGAGATCATAGGGAACCGGCGTGTAATCGTAGATCAGGGCGTCGAAGCCGAAACCCTTGATGACCTCGAATGCGGTATCGATCCGGCCGTCCAGCGTGTCGCCCGCAGTGAGCCGCGACCGGATCGAACCTATATCGTCAAACATGCGCAAATCCTAACGTCGGACCGGGATCTGTAAAGCCGCGAGCGACCCATCCTATCACTTCTTATAGCTGGTGCGGAACCGATAATACGCTAAAAATTAGTCATGCTGAAAAGATGAGCATTGTTTGCAGAAGGCAGGAGACGGCCGATGTGGCGCGAGATGGAACCGGATGACCGTATCGAGATCGATGTGATGGGCTACAAGGTCGTCGCCTACAGTTTCGGCACGGGCACCGAGACCGTATTCTGCCTCAATGGCGGTCCGGGCCTGCCCTGCGACTACCTGCGCGAGTCCCATTCCTGCCTCGTCGACCAGGGCTACCGCGTCGTTGCCTTCGACCAGCTCGGCACCGGTGCGTCAGACCGCCCCACCGATCCGGCGCTCTGGACCATCGACCGCTATGTCGCGGAAACCGAGACGGTCCGCAACGCCCTCGGGCTCGGCAAAGTGCACATGCTCGGCCACTCCTGGGGCGGCTGGCTCGCAATCGACTATGCCCTGACCTATCCGGAAAACCTGAAGACGCTGATCCTCGAAGACACGGTCGCGGACATGCCCCATCTGATCCTGGAACTCGAGCGACTGCGGGCAGCGCTGGGGCCGGAAACCGTGGCGATGATGCAGAAACACGAGGCGCGCGGCACCATCGATCACCCGGAATATCTGGCGGCGATCACGATCCTGAATTATCGCCATGTCTGCCGGCTTTCGGACTGGCCGGCGCCGATCCAGCGCTCGCTCGCCGACTGGAACATGGGACCCTATGGCACGATGCAGGGGCCGAACGAATTTCTCTATATCGGCAATCTGAAGGACTGGAACCGGGTGGCGGACCTGCCGAAGATCACCGTCCCGGTTCTGATCACCTGCGGCGAACACGACGAACTGACGCCGGCCTGCGCGCTGCGCATGAAGCTGAACCTTCCCGATGCCGAACTGCACGTCATCGACAATGCCAGCCACATGCCGTTCTTTGAGAATCCGGATGGCTACTATCCGGTGCTTCTCGATTTTCTGGCACGTCACAGGACGGTGGCATGATCGGCAGCGCGCGACATCAGGTCTACGCCCCTCAGGCCGGAAAGGGGCTGGTCCATGCACCGCTATAGGTTTGTGCTGTTTCGCCCCTTGCAGTTCCTGCCGGTGCTGTTCGGCATCAGCATCATCACTTTCGTACTTGTCCGGCTGGTCCCCGGAGACCCGGCCCGCGTGCTGCTCGGCGCCCGCTCGACCCCGACGGCGATTGCCCGCATCCGTGCGCAGTACGGCCTCGACGAGCCGATCTGGCTGCAATATTTCTATTTCCTGGAGAACCTCGGCAAGGGCGAGATGGGCAAGTCGATCCTCTACAAGATCGATGTGCTGAAGCTGATCCTCACGCGCATCGAGCCGACGCTGGTTCTGGTCCTGACCAGTGTGCTGCTGTCGATCCTGATCGCCGTGCCGATGGCAGCCCTTGCGGCGCGCAACAGCGGCCGCCTGCCCGATCATGCGGTGCGCATCGTCTCGACGCTGGGCATCGGCTTTCCGCCTTTCTGGCTGGCGCTGATGCTGATCATCCTGTTTTCCGTCAAGCTCGGCATTTTTCCGGTGTCCGGGTATGGTGACAGTCTTTTCGACAAGGCGGCGCATCTGGTGCTGCCGAGCCTGACCATCGCGCTGTCGTTATCGGCGGTTCTGACACGCAGCCTGCGGGCGGCGATGATCGTCGAATTGCAATCGGATCTGGCGACAGCGGCACGGGCGCGCGGCATGCCGGAAAACATCGTTTTCTGGCGTCACGTGCTGCCGAACTCGCTGGTGCCGACCATCAATCTTCTGGCCGTCAACATCGGCTGGCTGATCGGCGGCACCGTCGTGGTCGAGACCGTCTTTGCCATCCCCGGCATGGGACAGCTTCTGGTGCGCGCCATCTTCTCGCGCGACTACATGGTCGTCCAGGGTGTGGCCATGGTGTTTGCCTGCGCTACCGTGCTGGTCAATTTTCTGGCCGACATCGTCACCGTGACGCTTGATCCGAGGGTGCGGCTATGACGGGCGCCACCGCGACCACCCATTTGGCTCTCCCCTGGAGCCGCTTTTTCGGCCGCAACCTGACGCTTGGCGCCGGGGCCTGTATTCTGGGGTTGTTCCTGTTGGTCGCGCTGACGGCACCGCTGATCGCGCCCTACGATCCGATCTATCAGGACGCCGCCGTCCGGCTGGCCACACCGTCCTTCACCCATCCGTTCGGCACCGACAATTTCGGTCGCGACATCTTCTCGCGGGTGCTGTGGGGCACGCGCATTGACCTGCAGATCGCTGTCATCGGCGTTGTCTTTCCCTTCCTGATCGGTACTTTCATCGGCACGATCGCCGGCTTTTTCGGCGGCATCGTGGATACGGTCTTCATGCGGCTGGTCGACGTCATCCTCGCTTTTCCCTTCCTGGTCCTGATGCTGTCGATCATCGCCATTCTCGGGCCGGGCCTCTGGAGCTTCTACATTGCCATGGCGCTGGTCGGCTGGGTCTCCTATGCGCGGTTGATCCGGGCCCAGATACTGGTGCTGAAAAGCAGCGATTATGCGGTGGCCGCCGTCAGCCTCGGCTTCAGCCGCAGCCGCATCATGTTCCGGCATCTGCTGCCGAATGCCATTGCCGGATCGATCGTGTTTTCCATGTCCGATGCGGTGCTCGTCCTGCTCAGCGGCGCGGCCATCAGCTATCTCGGGCTGGGCGTGCAGCCGCCGGTCGCCGAATGGGGCGTCATGGTTGCCGAAGGCCAGAGCTTCATCACCACCGCCTGGTGGATCACGCTTTTTCCCGGCCTTTCCATCGTCGTTCTGGCCTTCGGTTTCAGCCTGCTCGGCGATGGGCTCGGCGCATGGCTGGGGGTGCGCGAATGAGCGAGCCTGTTCTCTCCATCCGCGACCTCACGGTCGATGCCCGGCTCGACGGCGAGACGCGCAGGCTGATCGATGGCGTCTCCTTCGATCTCGGTCGCGGCGAAATTCTCGGCCTCGTTGGCGAAAGCGGCTCGGGCAAGAGCATGATCTGCCGGGCGCTGGTGCGGCTGCTGCCGTCGACGGCGATCGCGATTACCGGCGGTTCCGTCATGCTTGGCACGCGCGACCTGACACGGATGGACGAGGATGGCATGCGCGCGGTGCGCGGCGCCGACATTGGCATGGTGTTCCAGAACCCGACCAGCCATCTTGATCCTGTCATGCGCATCGGCGACCAGATTTCCGAAGGCATCCGCTATCACCAGGGCCTTGACCGCAGGGAGGCGAGAGCCATGGCGGTCGACATCCTCCGGCAGGTCGGCTTTCCCGATCCGCACCGCCAGTATGACGGTTATCCGCACGAATTTTCCGGCGGCATGCGGCAGCGCGCAATGATCGCGGTGGCGCTCGCCTGCAATCCGGACATCCTGATCGCCGACGAACCGACGACAGCGCTCGACGTCACGATCCAGGCGCAGATCCTCAAACTCCTGATGGACCTGCGCGACCGTCGCGGCCTGTCGATCATCCTGATCACCCACGATCTCGGCATCGTTGCCCAGACCTGCGACCGGATCGCCGTTCTGCGGCATGGCCAGCTTCTGGAGATCGGCGAGAAGCGGCAGGTTCTGTCTGCACCGAAGCATCCCTATACGATCAGCTTGCTCAAGAGCCATCCATCGATGCCCGAGGAGGGTGGCCTTCCAGGTCTCAAGACGGGAACACCGGCACTTTCGGTACGCCCCCTGCTGGAGATCGACGATCTCGTGGTCCGTTTTCCGGCACCCGGCCTTGGGCTGTTTGCACGCGGCAAGGCAGAGGTCGCCGCCGTCGATGGTATCAGCCTGCGTGTCATGCCTGGCGAAACCGTCGGCATCGTCGGCGAAAGCGGCTCCGGCAAGAGTACGCTTGCGCGCGCCATTCTCGGTCTGACGCCGCTCACATCCGGACATATCAGCTTCGATGGCCTCGACCTTGCCCAACAGCGCCGGCAGACGCTGGCGCAGATCCGCACGCAGGCGGCGATGGTGTTCCAGGACCCCTACAATGCCCTCAATCCACGCCTGACGATCGGCGCCATGCTCGCGGAAGTTCTCCACGTGCAGAGAAAGATACCGGCTGGCCGGATTCCGGCGCGCATCGACGAACTGCTGGATCTGGTGGGGCTGGACCGTGAATTTGCCACCCGTCGTCCCCTGTCGATGAGCGGCGGCCAGTGCCAGCGTGCCGGCATCGCAAGGGCTCTCGCCGTCGATCCGAAACTGATCATCGCCGATGAATGCGTGGCGGCGCTGGACGTCACCATTCAGGCGCAGATCATCGATCTCTTCCGAGATTTGAAGAGCGCCATGAACCTGACGCTGCTGTTCATCGCCCATGACCTCGCCATCGTGCGCAATCTCTGCGACCGGGTGGTGGTGATGTATCGCGGCCGGATCGTTGAAGAAGGCCTGTGCGACGACGTCTTTGCCCGGCCACAGCATGCCTATACCGCAGCGCTGATCGCCGCCATCCCCGATATCGACCCCGACAAGCCTCTTCTGGGCGGCCTGCCGGCGGGCGCTTCTCCGCATCTCCTGACTGCCTGACAACAACAACAAGGGAACGAACGACATGACAAGCAAATGGAAGACCATCAGCGTGGCAACCGTGCTGGCGATGCTGTCTCTGGGATCGTCGCTGGCCGAAGCGGCTGGCGTATTGACCATCGGCCGGCGCGAGGATTCAACCACCTTCGACCCGATCAAGACGGCCCAGAACGTCGATAACTGGGTATTCTCCAACGTCTTCGACGTGCTGGTGCGCGTCGACAAGACCGGCACCAAGCTGGAGCCCGGCCTTGCGGAAAGCTGGACCATTTCCGATGACGGACTGACCTATACCTTCACGATGCGTGATGCGAAGTTCTCCGACGGTTCGCCGATCACCGCCGGCGATGCCGCCTTCAGCCTCCTGCGTATCCGCGACAATGAAGGATCGCTGTGGAGCGACAGCTACAAGGTGGTCGAGACGGCGGAAGCCGCCGATGACAAGACGCTGGTCGTCAAGCTGAAGACGCCGTCGGCGCCGTTCCTGTCGACACTGGCATTGCCGAACGTCTCGGTGCTGTCGAAGAAAGGCCTCGAATCCGCCGGTGAGGAAGCCTTCGCCGAAATGCCGATCGCCTCGTCGGGCGCCTTCACAGTCAAGGAATGGCGCCGCGGCGACCGCGTCATCCTCGAAAAGAACCCGAATTTCTGGCAGGCGGACCGGGTGAAGCTTGATGGTGTCGAGTGGATCTCGGTGCCGGACGACAATACCCGCATGCTGAACGTGCAGGCCGGCGAACTGGATACGGCGATCTTCGTGCCGTTCTCGCGCGTCGAGGAACTGAAGAAGGATCCGAACCTTGCAGTGCACATCGACACCTCGACCCGCGAGGACCACCTTTTGATCAACCACGAACGGGGCGCGCTCGCCAAGAAGGAGGTCCGCCAGGCTCTGGACATGGCGATCGACAAGAAGGCGATCGTCGATACCGTCACCTTCGGGCTTGGCGAAGTCGCGAATTCCTATATCCCCAAGGGTTCGCTCTATCACTACGCCGACAACTACCAGTATCCCTATGATCCGGCCAAGGCCAAGGCGATGCTGGCGGAAGCCGGTGCTGCCGATCTGTCGCTGGACTATATCGTCAATGCCGGCAGCGAGGTGGACGAGCAGATCGCCGTTCTCCTGCAGCAGCAACTGGCGAAGGCCGGCATCACCGTCAACCTGCAAAAGGTCGATCCGAGCCAGAGTTGGGACATGCTGGTGGCCGGCGACTACGATATCTCAGTCATGTACTGGACCAACGACATCCTCGATGCTGACCAGAAGACCACCTTCGTTCTCGGCCACGACACCAACATGAACTACATGACCCGCTACAAGAGCGACACAGTCAAGGACATGGTCGCCGCGGCGCGCCTCGAACTCGACGCGGCCAAGCGCGAGGCCCTCTATATCGAGATCCAGAAGGCGGCCAAGGACGACGTTCACTGGATCGACCTCTATTACAGCCCCTACATCAATGTCTCGCGCAAAACCGTCGAGAATTTCTACCAGAACCCGCTCGGCCGCTTCTTCCTGGAAGACACCGTCAAGAACTGAGGCCTGCCGACAACGGCATTGAACAGCCCCTTCGCTGCCTTGGTGGCGAAGGGTTTCCGGCATTCGCTGTCCGGCACCTGTGGCCTACGCGACGGCCCTTGCCAGTGCGCAGCGCGACCAGAGCTGGTGGAGCGCGCCGACGAGGTGGTCGATGTCGGCGTTGGAATGCATCGGCGTCGGCGTGATGCGCAGGCGCTCGGTCTTCTTCGGC